>NZ_JBFTPR010000005.1:0-607735 GCF_056398585.1 Aminobacter sp. 01T433 | reverse complement strand
GCTCAGTCGCCTCGGCTTTCACCGCCAGCCGCCGCAAGGCCCGGGCTTGGGGGCTCATCACCCAGCAGGAGAACCGACCTCCCACCAGCCCGGCACCGGCGCTTCCCCCCGAGCCCGGTGCGCACCGGGGTCCCGTGGAAGATCGCGAGATAATGATACGGYAGGTGGAGRGGGCGTGGARAAACAGGGCCGGCTATCCACGCTTGWTGCTGACARATGSTGACAGATCGAGCGCCGCCCGGGTCGATCTCTGGCGATATACGCCATCTGCCGTATTTCCCTGACTGAAGCTGCGGGGCATGTCGCCAAGCTGCAGGGTTCTCCTTGCAGTCGAAAATAGCGAAGGAGCAGAGGCGAATGAAATTGATGACGTTTGGGGCGGCGTGGCTGATTGCCGTGTCCACCAGTGCCGCACTGGCTGCGGATGCCACATCCGTGGCCCAGCCGGCGGGCGCCTTCGTCTGGACCGGCGGATATGCCGGTGTGCAGGCCGGTCATCTCTGGGGCAATGGGCGGACGACGGCTGCAACCGGCTGGAATTCCGAGCCCGATGTCGATGGTTGGCTTGGCGGCGTTTATGCCGGCTACAACCATCAACTGGCGAACCAGGTGGTGATCGGTGTCGAAGCCGACCTCACGGTCGGCAATGCCGATGGTTTCGGGCAGGCCTATGATCCCTGGGGTATCCCTCTTCCGCCACCCGAGATCGGCGACGTGTATGAGCTCAACTGGTCCGGCGCGGCGCGCGTGAAGGTCGGTTACGCGATGGACCGGCTGCTGCCCTATGTCGCCGGCGGCGTTGCCTTCGCTGACATCAACGTCCATGCCATCGACGATGGCTTTCCGATCAGCCCGGTCATGGGCGACACGATGGTCGGATGGACTGTTGGTGCCGGTGTCGAGTACGCCTTTACCGACAATCTCATCGGCCGCGTCGAGTATCGCTATACGGATTTCGGCGATTTCGATCTGACGCCGCTCGCAACCGCGGAGCTTAAGACACACGACGTTCGGTTCGGCGTCGCCTACAAGTTCTGAGAGCGGGCACGGCTGCAAACCCCGGCCTCGCGCCGGGGTTTTTTATTGGGGTGCTGCCTGCTAGGCCGAAAGAAATCAGCTCCATTCGTGGAAAAAGTTCCACGCAACGCACGAGCCGGAGCGCGGCAATCCGGCCATCTTTCAGGTGCTAATCCGACCTCCATACGCGGCCCTTGATGCCCGCGCCGACCCCGGAACTGTTGCCGCAAGGCTACAGGCAGAGCCGAAAGCCGCCCCTGAAACGATCGATCGGGTGTCCAAAGCCGGTAGTTGTGATATGTATTAGGTGGGGCTGATATGGAGCGTTGCCGTGAAACGAGTGTTCCTTACTTCCGCATTTTTGCTTGGCCTTGCTGGCGTGGCTTCCGCGGCCGACATGCCGGTGGTCGAGGCCCCACCTGTGCCTATTGAGGTTGCGCCACCCATTTTCAGCTGGACCGGCGGTTATTTCGGCGTGCAGACAGGCTATCTCTGGGGCGACGGGTCGTTCGGCGTTCAGGGCCTGCCGGGCCTTTCCGCCGATGGCAGTATCGATGGCTGGCTCGGCGGCATCTATGCCGGCTACAACTACCAGTTCACCAACAATGTCGTGCTCGGCGTGGATGGCGATATCGCCTGGACCAATGCCGACGGCTTTGGCGAGGCAGCGCTCAACGGCGTGACCGGGCCGCTCGATGCCGGCGTTGACTATCAGCTCAACTGGACCGGCGCCCTACGTATGAAGGCAGGCTATGCCATGGATCGGTTCTTGCCCTATATCGCCGGCGGCCTGGCTTTTGGCAGTGTCGATGCCACCAGGTTCACCGCCGCGGGTGTGACTGCGGCCTCGGCCGACGACACGATGGTCGGCTGGACGATCGGCGCCGGCCTCGAATACGCATTTACCGACGCATTGATCGGTCGGTTCGAATACCGCTACACGGATTTCGGCAATTTCGATATGTCCGACGGGCTGGCTGCCGGCGAGGTCGGGGTGACGACCAACGACGTCCGCGTCGGTCTCGCCTACAAGTTCTGATCAGGCTTTTGCCGACCCAAAACCCCGGCCTCGTGCCGGGGTTTTTGTTGGTTGGGAGATCGCATGGCAAATACCCCCACCCCTAACCCCTCCCCACAAGGGGGAGGGGGACTTTTCGGCACCTGAAGTTCATCGATTGGTGAAAACGGCGGCGAGGGCATTCCCCTCCCCCTTGTGGGGAGGGGTAAGGGGTGGGGTGCAAAGCCGGCCGCTATTCAGCCACCATCCCTCAGATCATAGACATACATGACGAAGGTTTCCGCCGGGCCGGCGGGTTCCTTGCGCGCGGCGTAAAGGGCGCGGGCAGGCACGTTGTCGAGTTCGGTGCCGAGTCAGGCTTCCTCGCAGCCTGCCTCGCGGCCGGCGGCGAAGAGCGCGTCCATCAGGAGGTTGGCGATGCCGCGGCGTTGCCACGCGGGCGAGACACCGACCTCGTCGACATCTCTTTGTGGAGCATGATCTTATCCGAAAACCGGTTCCCACTTTTCGGGATCATGCTCGCAAGCTCCGTCGGCTTGTCGGGATGGCGATGGACCATGCCGGCCGCCTGCGCCACAACCTGGCCATCATCGAGGGCCACGAAAAGAAGATGGCCTGGGGAAGCAAGGCAAGCCGCACAGCGCCGCGCGTCCCATTGGACGCGCAAAGGACGCTGTGGCAGTTATGAGTGGTGCATGATCCTTTCCCAAAATCGGAACCGATTTTGGGGATCATGCACTGGCCTGACAGGATCGACCGCTTCGTCGAAGACGCCGGCGGCGACATTGTCGAGCAGGTACGCGTCGCCGGGAGAAAGTCTGCGGATTTCGACTGACGTCATCACGCTTCTTCACCTTTTCTTCATAAGGCCGTCACAAAACTTTGACGTTTACGTAAATCCCGTTGTTTCTAACCGATTGAAATAGTTGAGGTCGAAATAATCGGTTGAATATTTTTGGCCACGGAGCTATTGCGAGCCGCTATTTCTGGCTGCATTCTCGCAGCCTCTCTGGCCCAAACCTACTCCACCCCGCCGCCACGGCGTCGTTAAAGGCAAAGGGAATTCCTTCATGGCACGCAACAAGATAGCCCTCATCGGCTCCGGCATGATCGGCGGCACGCTCGCCCATATGATCGGTCTCAAAGACCTCGGCGACGTGGTTCTGTTTGATATTGCCGAAGGCACCCCGCAGGGCAAGGGCCTCGATATCGCCCAGTCCTCGCCGGTCGACGGCTTCGACTCGCGCTTCACCGGCGTCAACGATTATGCCGGCATCGAAGGTGCCGATGTCTGCATCGTCACCGCAGGCGTGCCGCGCAAGCCCGGCATGAGCCGCGACGACCTGCTTGGCATCAACCTCAAGGTGATGGAACAGGTTGGCGCCGGCATCAAGAAGTATGCCCCCAAGGCGTTCGTCATCTGCATCACCAACCCGCTCGACGCCATGGTCTGGGCGCTGCAGAAGTTCTCGGGCCTGCCCAAGAGCCACGTCGTCGGCATGGCCGGCGTGCTCGATTCGGCGCGCTTCCGCCACTTCCTGGCCGAAGAGTTCAAGGTTTCGGTCGAAGACGTCAGCGCCATGACGCTCGGCGGACACGGCGACGACATGGTGCCGATGGTGCGCTATTCGACGGTTGCCGGCATTCCGCTGCCGGACCTCATCAAGATGGGCTGGACCAGCCAGGAAAAGCTCGACGCCATCGTCGAGCGCACCCGCAAGGGTGGCGGCGAGATCGTCGGCCTGCTCAAGACCGGTTCGGCCTATTACGCGCCGGCATCTTCGGCGATTTCCATGGCTGAGGCCTATCTCAAGGACAAGAAGCGCGTGCTGCCTTGCGCAACGCATCTGTCGGGCCAGTATGGCATCAAGGACATGTATGTAGGCGTGCCGGTGGTGATCGGTGCTGGCGGCGTCGAGCGCGTCATCGAGATCGACTTCAACAAGGCCGAGCAGAAGATGTTCGAAAAGTCGGTCGAGGCCGTGAAGGGCCTTTGCGAAGCCTGCGTCGCTATCGCGCCGAACCTCGCCACGAAGTAAGGATCAAGCGCATGAACATCCACGAATATCAGGGCAAGCAGCTCTTGAAGGGTTTCGGTGCGCCCGTCGCTGACGGCGTGCCGGTGTTCAAGATCGAAGAGGCGGAAGCGGCGGCCAAGGCGCTGCCGGGTCCGCTTTATGTGGTGAAGAGCCAGATCCACGCCGGCGGCCGCGGCAAGGGCAAGTTCAAGGAGCTGCCGGCTGATGCCAAGGGCGGCGTGCGTCTGGCCAAGTCGATCGAAGAGGTCGTGGCGTTTTCCAAGGAAATGCTCGGCAACACGCTGGTGACCAAGCAGACCGGCCCGGCCGGCAAGCAGGTCAACCGCCTCTACATCGAAGACGGCGCCGACATCGATCGCGAGCTGTATCTGTCGATCCTGGTCGACCGTTCGGTCGGCCGCGTTGCCTTCGTGGTTTCGACCGAAGGCGGCATGGACATCGAGGCTGTCGCGCATGACACGCCCGAAAAGATCATCACCGTTGCGATCGACCCGGAAAAGGGCGTCACCGCAGACGACCTCAAGGCGCTGAACGCGGCATTGAAGCTTTCGGGCGAGGCAGCAAGCGACGGCGAAAAGCTGTTTCCGATCCTCTACAAGGCCTTTGTCGACAAGGACATGAGCCTGCTCGAGGTCAACCCGCTGATCGTCATGAAGAACGGCCGCCTGCGCGTGCTCGACGCCAAGGTGTCGTTCGACAACAACGCGCTGTTCCGTCACCCCGACGTGCTCGAGCTGCGCGACACCACCGAAGAAGACGCCAAGGAAATCGAAGCGTCGAAATATGACCTCGCTTATGTCGCGCTCGACGGCAACATCGGCTGCATGGTCAATGGTGCTGGTCTCGCCATGGCGACGATGGACATCATCAAGCTCTATGGTGCCGAGCCTGCCAACTTCCTCGACGTTGGTGGCGGCGCTTCCAAGGAGAAGGTGACGGCGGCGTTCAAGATCATCACCGCCGATCCGGCCGTGAAGGGCATCCTGATCAACATCTTCGGCGGCATCATGAAGTGCGACATCATCGCCGAAGGCGTGATCGCGGCCGTCAAGGAAGTCGGGCTCAAGGTTCCGCTGGTGGTTCGCCTCGAAGGCACCAATGCGGAACTCGGCAAGAAGATCATCAACGAGAGCGGGCTGAACGTCGTTTCCGCCGACGACCTCGACGACGCGGCGAAGAAGATCGTCGCCGCGGTGAAGGGAAACTGAGCCAATGTCCATTCTCATCGACAAGAACACCAAGATCCTGGTGCAGGGCCTGACCGGCAACACCGGTTCGTTCCACACCGAGCAGGCGCTGGCCTATCACGGCACCAAGATGGTCGGCGGCATCCACCCCAAGAAGGGCGGCGAAAAGTGGGACGGTTCCGTGCCGCTGCCGATCTTCTCGACGGTTGCCGAAGGCAAGGAAAAGACCGGCGCCAACGCGTCCGTGGTCTATGTGCCGCCGGCAGGTGCCGCTGCTGCGATCATCGAGGCGATCGACGCCGAGATCCCGCTGATCGTGTGCATCACCGAAGGCATCCCTGTCTCGGACATGATCAAGGTCAAGGCCCGTCTCGACCGCTCGACCTCGCGCCTGATCGGCCCGAACTGCCCGGGCATCGTCACGCCTGACCAGTGCAAGATCGGCATCATGCCGGGCAACATCTTCCGCAAGGGTTCGGTGGGCGTTGTTTCGCGCTCGGGCACGCTTACCTATGAGGCGGTGTTCCAGACAACGAATGCCGGTCTCGGCCAGTCGACGGCAGTCGGCATCGGCGGCGACCCAGTCAAGGGCACGGAATTCATCGACATGCTCGAGATGTTCCTGGCCGACGACGAAACCAAGTCGATCATCATGATCGGCGAAATCGGCGGTTCGGCCGAAGAGGACGCAGCGCAGTTCCTCATCGACGAAGCCAAGCGCGGCCGCAAGAAGCCGATGGCCGGCTTCATCGCCGGGCGCACAGCACCAGAAGGCCGCACCATGGGCCATGCCGGTGCTGTGATCTCCGGCGGCAAGGGCGGCGCGGAAGACAAGATTTCGGCTATGGAGGCAGCGGGCATCCGCGTGTCGCCATCGCCGGCACGTCTCGGCACCACACTGGTCGAGGCGATTAAGGGCTAAGGGCTAAGGCAATAGGGGAGTGGGGCAATAGGGCAGTAAGGTAATCGAACCTAATGCCCTACTGCCTTACTCCCCTACTCCCTTTTGACAAAGGAGACGGAGCCAGAGGCTCCGAGCGATAAGATGGCACGATCAGATCAGGCCAACGACCAATTTTCCCTCACTTCGTTCCTCTATGGCGGCAATGCCGACTATATCGAGGCGCTTCACGCCGCCTATCTCGATGACCCCGAAGCGGTCGATCCCGAGTGGCGCGATTTCTTTTCGGCGCTGAAGGACGACGCCGTCGACATCCGCAAGAACGCCAAGGGCGCTTCGTGGTCGACGCCGAGCTGGCCGCTGCAGGCCAATGGCGAACTGGTTTCCGCGCTCGACGGCAACTGGGGCATGGTCGAAAAGCTCATCGAAAAGAAGGTCAAGGACAAGGCTGTCGCCGCCGGCGCTGCCCCTTCGCCGACCGATGTGCTGCAGGCGACGCGCGATTCCGTGCGCGCGATCATGATGATCCGCGCCTACCGCATGCGCGGCCATCTGCACGCCAATCTCGATCCGCTCGGCATCGCCAAGCCGCTGGAAGATTATAACGAGCTGTCGCCGGAGGCCTATGGCTTCACCGAAGCCGACTATGACCGGCCGATCTTCATCGACCATGTGCTCGGGCTCGAATACGCGACCATCCGCGACATGCTCGAAATTCTCAAGCGCACCTATTGCTCGACGCTCGGCGTCGAGTTCATGCACATCTCCGATCCCGAGGAGAAGGCATGGATCCAGGCCCGCATCGAGGGTCCGGACAAGGCGATCGCCTTCACCGACGAAGGCAAGAAGGCGATCCTGCACAAGCTGGTCGAGGCCGAGGGCTTCGAGCAGTTCATCGACGTCAAGTACAAGGGCACCAAGCGCTTCGGCCTCGACGGCGGCGAAGCGCTGATCCCGGCGCTTGAGCAGATCCTCAAGCGCGGTGGTTCGCTCGGTCTCAAGGAGGTCGTGTTCGGCATGGCCCACCGCGGCCGCCTCAACGTGCTCAGCCAGGTGATGGCCAAGCCGCACCGTGCCATTTTCCACGAGTTCAAGGGCGGCTCCTACGCGCCTGACGACGTCGAAGGCTCGGGCGACGTGAAGTACCATCTCGGCGCTTCCTCGGACCGCGAATTCGACGGCAACAAGGTCCACCTCTCGCTGACCGCCAATCCCTCGCATCTCGAGATCGTCGATCCGGTGGTGATGGGCAAGGCGCGCGCCAAGCAGGACCAGCTGTTTGGCCGTGCGCGCGGCGAGATCGTGCCGCAGGAAGAGCGCGCCAAGGTGATGCCGCTTCTGCTGCACGGCGATGCTGCGTTCGCTGGCCAGGGCGTGATCGCCGAAATCCTCGGCCTGTCTGGCCTGCGCGGCCATCGCGTTGCCGGCACGCTGCATTTCATCATCAACAACCAGATCGGCTTCACGACGAACCCGCGCTTCTCGCGCTCGTCGCCTTACCCGTCCGACGTTGCCAAGATGATCGAAGCGCCGATCTTCCACGTCAATGGCGACGATCCGGAAGCGGTGGTGTTCGCGGCCAAGGTCGCGACCGAATTCCGCATGAAGTTCCACAAGCCGGTGGTCGTGGACATGTTCTGCTACCGCCGCTTCGGCCACAACGAAGGCGACGAGCCTGCGTTCACCCAGCCGCTGATGTACCGCAACATCCGCACCCACAAGACCACGGTGCAGATCTATGCCGACAAGCTGATCGCCGATGGCCAGATGGCCCAGGCCGAGCTCGACAAGATGCGCGCCGACTGGCGTGCTCATCTCGAAACCGAGTGGGAGATCGGCCAGGCCTACAAGCCCAACAAGGCCGACTGGCTGGACGGTGCCTGGTCGGGCCTGCGCACGGCCGACAACCAGGACGAACAGCGTCGCGGCAAGACCGCGATGCCGGTCAAGACGCTGAAGGAAATCGGCAAGAAGCTGACCGAGGTGCCTGCCGATTTCGAGGCGCACAAGACGATCAGCCGTTTCCTCGAAACGCGCCGCAAGATGATCGAATCGGGCGAAGGCATCGACTGGTCGACGGCGGAAGCGCTGGCGTTCGGCTCGATCCTGCTCGACGGCAACCCGATCCGCCTTTCCGGCCAGGATTCCGAGCGCGGCACGTTCTCGCAGCGCCACTCGGTGCTCTACGACCAGAGGGACGAGACGCGCTACATCCCGCTCAACAATCTGTCGGCGGCACAGGCCGGTTATGAGGTCATCAACTCGATGCTCTCCGAAGAGGCCGTGCTCGGCTTCGAATATGGCTATTCGCTTGCCGAGCCCAAGGCGCTGACGCTTTGGGAAGCGCAGTTCGGCGACTTCGCCAACGGCGCGCAGGTGGTGTTCGACCAGTTCATCTCGTCGGGCGAACGCAAGTGGCTGCGCATGTCGGGTCTCGTCTGCCTTCTGCCGCATGGCTATGAGGGCCAGGGTCCGGAGCATTCGTCGGCACGTCTTGAACGCTTCCTGCAGCTTTGCGCTGAAGACAACATGCAGGTGGCCAACGTCACGACGCCGGCCAACTACTTCCACATCCTGCGCCGGCAGCTGAAGCGCGACTTCCGCAAGCCGCTGATCCTGATGACGCCGAAGTCGCTGCTGCGCCACAAGCGGGCCGTGTCTTCGCTGTCGGAGATTTCGGGCGAAAGCTCGTTCCACCGTCTTCTGTGGGACGACGCCCAGTATCTCGACAACGAGCCGATCAAGCTGGTCAAGGATTCGAAGATCCGCCGCGTCGTGCTCTGCACCGGCAAGGTCTATTACGATCTCTATGAGGAGCGCGAGAAGCGCGGCATCGACGACATCTATCTGTTGCGCGTCGAGCAGCTCTATCCGTTCCCGGCCAAGGCGCTGATCACCGAACTCAGCCGCTTCCGCAACGCGGAAATGGTATGGTGCCAGGAAGAGCCCAAGAACATGGGCGCGTGGTCGTTCATCGATCCGTATCTGGAATGGGTGCTCGCCCATATCGACGCCAAGCACCAGCGCGTTCGCTACACCGGCCGTCCGGCCGCCGCCTCTCCGGCGACGGGCCTGATGTCCAAGCACCTGGCGCAGCTCCAGGCATTCCTCGACGACGCCCTCGGCGAATAACTTAAAGAACGGACAGGCAAAAAATGGCTACCGAAATCCGTGTCCCTACCCTCGGCGAATCCGTCTCCGAGGCAACGATCGGCAAGTGGTTCAAGAAGGCCGGCGACGTGATCGCCGTCGATGAGCCCTTGGTTGAACTCGAGACCGACAAGGTCACCATCGAAGTGCCGGCACCTTCCGCCGGCGTGCTGGTCGAGCTGACCGTCAAGGAAGGCGAGACCGTTGGCGTTGGCGCGCTTTTGGGCACCATTGCCGCCGGTGACGGCGCTGTGGCTGCTGCAAAGCCCGCAGCGGTGGCTCAGGCTTCGGCTTCGACCGTCAAGGAAGCCGTGGCGCAGACCGCTTCGGTGGCCGGCGCACCGGCTATCGAAGAGCGCAAGATGCCGCCGGCACCGGCTGCAGCCAAGCTGCTTGCCGAGACCAACCTGTCGGTCGATCAGGTTGCCGGTTCGGGCAAGCGCGGCCAGGTGCTGAAGGGCGACGTGCTCGACGCCATCACCAAGGGCATTTCCGCGCCCGCCGCAGCTCCGGTTGCTGCCCCAGTGGTAGCCCGCGCCCCTTCGAGCGCTGTCGATGCACCGCGCGAAGAGCGCGTGCGCATGACCAAGCTGCGCCAGACGATCGCGCGCCGCCTCAAGGAAGCGCAGTCGGCGGCTGCCATGCTGACCACCTTCAACGAGGTCGACATGAGCGCCGTGATGGCGCTGCGCACCAAGTACAAAGACGTCTTTGAAAAGAAGCATGGGGTGAAGCTCGGCTTCATGGGCTTCTTCACCAAGGCGGTGACGCATGCACTGAAGGAAATCCCGGCCGTCAACGCCGAGATCGATGGCACCGACATCATCTACAAGAACTTCGCCCATGTCGGCGTCGCCGTCGGCACCGAAAAGGGCCTGGTGGTTCCGGTCGTGCGCGATGCCGACCAGATGTCGATCGCCGAGATCGAAAAGGAAATCGGTCGCCTCGGCCTTGCCGCACGCGATGGCAAGCTGTCGGTTGCCGACATGCAGGGCGGCACCTTCACCATCTCCAATGGTGGCGTCTACGGTTCGCTGATGTCGACGCCGATCCTGAATGCGCCGCAGTCGGGCATTTTGGGCATGCACAAGATCCAGGACCGTCCGGTCGTGGTCGGCGGGCAGATCGTCATCCGTCCGATGATGTATCTGGCGCTTTCCTACGATCACCGCATCGTCGACGGCAAGGAAGCCGTGACCTTCCTGGTGCGCGTCAAGGACAGCCTGGAAGATCCGGAGCGTCTGGTTCTCGACCTCTGAGGCTGAGGCGTATAGAGCGGGTTTGAACAAACCCGCTCTACGGTGTGTGATATTCAGGTGATGCCGGCTTGCAAATGGCGGTTTCCTGCGCTTCCGGTACTCACGTACTTAAATGTACGCTCCGTTCCGGTTCTCGGAATCCACCATTTTCAGCTCGGCCTGACCTGAATCGCGACACACCGTTAGTCCGCTAGACGAAAGAACCGGATCATGGCTTTCGAACCGGAAATTCCCCCAATCCAGGTGCATCTGTGCGTCAAGGGCGGCAAGGCCGCGATCGCCTTCTACGAAAAGGCGTTCGACGCGGTCGAGACCTTCGAGCAGATGGCCGATGACGGGGTTCGCGTGATGCATGCGAACCTTGCCATGTTCGGCGGCGAAGTGATGCTGCACGACGAGTTTCCCGAATTCGGCGCAGATGTGCTGTCGCCGCAGACGCGGGGCGGTGCCAGCATGACCGTCAACATCAATCTGAAGCTGCCGGGTGAAGTGGACGCCGCCGTCGAGCGCGCGGCGGCTGCCGGCGCCAGGATCACCATGCAGCCCGACGACATGTTCTGGGGCGCCCGCTACGCCAAGATCCAGGACCCGTTCGGCCATGTCTGGGCATTCAATGCAGCTTTGGGCAATGCGCTTTTGGGAGCGCCGGCGAAGGACGACAGGCCATGACGCAATACGCCTTTGAATTTGCCGGCCTGCTGGCGGTGTTTTCGGTGCTGATGGTGGTGCCGGGCGCGGACTTCGTCATGGTGGTGCGCCAGAGCGTGGTGCATGGCCGCCGTGCCGCCATCATCACCAGCTTCGGCATCGGCGTATCGCTGCTGTTCCATGTCAGCTATACCATTTTGGGCATCGGACTGATCGTGTCGAAGTCGCTGCTGCTGTTTTCCCTGATCAAGTGGGCGGGTGCTGCCTATCTGCTTTATCTCGGCATCAAGGCGTTGCGCGCCGGCCCGATGGAGCTGGCTTCAGTCGATGTGCAGGATGGTGGCGACCAGGCCAAGGAAATTTCGGCCGTGCGCTGCTTCCTGACGGGCTTCGTCACCAACGCGCTCAACCCCAAGGCGGTGCTGTTTTTCCTGCCGTTGTTTACCGCGATGGTCAGCCATGAGACGCCCGCTGCGGTGAAGGGTGTGTATGGCCTGCTGATGGCGGTGGTGTTGATCGCATGGTTCGTCGGCGTGTCGATGTTCTTCACCATGGCCTCGGTGCGCGAGCGCTTCGTTGCCTGGGGCCGCTGGTTCAACAAGGCGACTGGCATGATCTTCATCGGGCTTGGCCTGAAGCTCGCCACGGTACAGGCTGGCTGATGCGGCTGGCAACGCTCATTTCGGCTGTGGCGATGGCGTCGGCGACGACGGCCCATGCGGCATGCCCGATCGAGCTTGCTGTCTATGGCGACCGCGACAAGGTCGCCGAGATCGACTTCAGGCCGACGCTGGAATCGGCTGTCGTGACCAACAGCTTCAAGATGGTGCTGGACGGTGACGTCGTGCTCGACGGCGTTGTGATGTGGTCGCAGGACGTGGCACGGCCGAACGGCATGCTGATGCACCAGTGCCCGGAAGGCGACGCGACCGGCGAGGAGATCGCGGCCTGCACGGTGTGGCAGGGCGTGATCTACAGCGTTGACGAGCAAGGCAATGTTGGGCTTTTGCCACGTGAACGCACCGAGGCGGCAGCACCGAAAAAACTTGTTTTCTCCGACCTCGGCCATTCGCTCAGGACCTCCGCTGCCTATGGCCCGCAAGGGTTTTCCAAGGTGCCGGGGGACGTTTTCGAGTTAAAGGGGTGCCAGGAATGAGTGCTTTAGGCAAAGTTCTGCTGGTGACCGGCGGCAGCCGCGGCATCGGTGCCGCCATCTGCCGGTTGGCCGCCAAGGCCGGGTACCGCGTTGCGGTCAACTATGCGTCGAACAAGAATGCCGCCGATGCGCTGGTCGCCGAGATCAAGGCTGCCGGCGGCGAGGCGTTTGCCGCCAAGGGCGATGTCGGCAACGAGGCTGACGTGCTTGGCATGTTCAAAGCTGTCGACGCCGCCTATGGCCGGCTCGACGCTTTCGTCAACAATGCCGGCATCGTCGACGTGAAGGCCCGTGTCGACCAAATGGATCTGGCGCGGCTGGAGCGCATGATGCGCATCAACGTCGTTGGCTCGATCCTGTGCGCCCGCGAGGCGGTTAAGCGCATGTCGAGCCTGCATGGTGGTGCGGGTGGTGCGATCGTCAACATCTCGTCGGCGGCAGCGACGCTCGGTTCGCCCGGCGAATATGTCGACTATGCCGCGTCGAAGGGCGCGATCGACACCTTCACCATTGGGCTTGCCAAAGAGGTTGCGACCGAGGGCGTGCGCGTCAATGCGGTGCGCCCAGGCATCATCGACACCGAAATCCACGCCTCAGGCGGACAGCCGGACCGCATCGCTGCGATTCGCGGTTTCGTGCCGATGAAGCGCGAAGGCAAGGCCGAAGAAGTCGCACATGCCGTCATCTGGCTTTTGTCGGATGAGGCATCATATACGACGGGCTCAATTTTGAACGTGAGTGGCGGCCGCTGACCGCCCCAGGCAAGAAGGACAGAACAATGGCATATGACGTCGTCGTTATCGGATCGGGCCCAGGCGGCTATGTGTGCGCCATCAAGGCTGCACAGCTCGGATTGAAGGTCGCCGTGGTCGAGAAGAACGTGACCTTCGGCGGCACCTGCCTGAACATCGGCTGCATTCCCTCCAAGGCGCTGCTGCACGCCTCGGAAATGCTGGCCGAGGCGCAGCATTCCTTCGACGCGCTCGGCGTCGAGGTCGGCACGCCCAAGATGAACCTCAAGAAGATGATGGCGCACAAGGATACGACGGTTGCCTCCAACGTGAGCGGCGTGTCGTTCCTGTTCAAGAAGAACAAGATCGACAGCTTCAGGGGCACCGGCAAGGTGGTTGCCGCCGGCAAGGTTGCCGTCATTGGCGAGGACGGCAAGGTCGAGGAGATCGAGACCAAGAACATCGTGATTGCCACCGGCTCCGACGTTGCCGGCATTCCAGGCGTCGACGTCGCCTTCGACGAGAAGGTGATCATCTCGTCCACGGGTGCGCTGTCGCTGGAAAAGGTGCCGGGCCATCTGGTGGTTGTCGGCGGCGGTGTCATCGGCCTTGAGCTCGGCTCGGTGTGGGCACGCCTCGGCGCCAAGGTGACGGTGGTCGAATATCTCGACACCATCCTGGGCGGCATGGACGGCGACGTTGCCAAGCAGTTCCAGCGCATGCTGGCCAAGCAAGGTTTCGAGTTCAAGCTCGGCTCCAAGGTGACAGGTGTCGCCAAGGCCAAGAAGGGCGCTGTCGTGACCTTCGAACCGGTCAAGGGCGGTGCGGCGGAAACCATCGAGGCCGACGTTGTTCTGGTCGCCACCGGCCGTAGGCCCTACACCGACGGCCTCGGCCTGAAGGAAGCCGGCGTTGAGATGGACGAGCGCGGCCGGGTCAAGACCGACGGCCACCTGCGCACCAACGTCGCTGGCATCTATGCCATCGGCGACGTGGTCGCTGGCCCGATGCTGGCGCACAAGGCCGAAGACGAGGGTGTTGCGGTCGCTGAGATCATCGCCGGCCAGGCCGGTCATGTGAATTACGACGTCATCCCCGGCGTGGTCTACACCAGCCCGGAAGTCGCCTCGGTCGGCAAGACCGAAGAAGAACTCAAGAAGGCAGGCATCGCCTACAAGGCGGGAAAATTCCCGTTCACCGCCAACGGGCGTGCCCGCGCCATGCTGCACACCGACGGCTTTGTGAAGGTGCTGGCCGACAAGGACAGCGACAAGGTGCTGGGCGTGCATATCGTCGGCTTCGGTGCCGGCGAGATGATCCACGAGGCAGCGGTGCTGATGGAGTTCGGCGGTTCGTCGGAAGATCTCGGCCGCACCTGCCACGCGCATCCGACGATGTCGGAAGCGGTGAAGGAGGCAGCGCTCGCCACCTTCTTCAAGCCGATCCACATGTAGGACCAGCGAACATCATCAAAAACGAAACGGCCCGCTCGATGAGCGGGCCGTTTGCGTTTGAGGGTATGGACCTCAGTTTGCGGGGGCTGCCGGGGCAGGTGCCGTGGTGGTGCCGCCGGATGGCGCTGCGGGGGCCGTGGTGGTGCCGCCAGAAGGCGCGGCGGGGGCAGGGGCCATCGTGCCGGAAGGTGCTGGCGCTGGCGCGGCTGGTGCGGTCGTTGATGGGGCAGGTGCGGTTGCGGCCGGTGGCTCGACGACCGGAGCTGCCGCGCGCTTGGGCCCAAAGATATAATAGGCCACGGCGGCGAGCAACACGACGATGATTGCTATGAGCCACGTGCTACCCATGCCCGACTGGGGACGTACTGGATCTGGATTGTTCACCATTGAGATCTCCCTCAGCTTGCGCTCCGCAATCGTTGCGTGAACATCACAATCAACGCGCGAAACGCATTTCGGTTTCACAATGACGTGAAGTTTTCGAAATGAACGTTCCAGAGGGGCGTTTTCGCCACGCCGTCAAGGCAGCGGAAGGGCGCTCGACTTAAGATGGCGGTGACCGCCACTGAGGGGGTGTTCGCCTGACGACGGGGAGTCAGCGGTCGGCGACGGTGACCGTGTAGCCGGCCTTGCGGAACAGCTCGACCAACCCGTCGGGGCCGGGCAGATGCAGCGCGCCGACAGCCATGAAGGCGTCGCCCTGGCTGACCAGCGGATCGGCGCGCTCGACCATGGTCTTGTTGCGCGTCGTCACCATAGCTTCTTCGAAGGCGGCGTAGCCGGAATCGTCAGAGCTGCCGCTGGGCAAGGCGTTGCGGAACAGCGGCCAGAACATGCCGGTGTCGCCGCGCTCGTAGAGCACGACCATCGTTTCGATGACGTCGTCCATGCGGTTGCCGAGCTTGAGGGTCTCGACGAGACCCTTGATATGGAACTCCATCGGCAGCGAGGCCATGGCCGAAAGCTGGTCGGCGGCGGTCTCAAGGCCTTTGACGTCCTTGCCAGCGGCCTTGGCCTGCTGGGCGAGAAGAATGTCGAGCACCGGCGCGCCGCCTGCCTTGCGGGCAAGCTCGCAGGCCGGCAGGGCGACCATCGCCGACAGCATCCACGGCTTCATCTTGGTGACGCTGGTGGGCGGGATGCCGCGCGATTCGAGTGCGGAATTGACGATCTTGGCGTCTTCCGGCGACAGCAGCGAGGGCAGCGTCGTGGCATCGGTGAACATCATCAGCTCGGGCTGCTTCATCAGGCTGGCGAGCATGGCGTTCTGGTCGAGCACGTCGGTGGTCTCGATGACCAGCGTGTGCGCGCTGTCGAAAGCCGTTTGGGCGGCGGGCTCGAGCTTGGTGACGCGCGAGTCGGTGACATGCATGGTGCCATAGAGCCAGGACGGCTTTTGGCCCGGCTTTTCCAGTTTCCACAACAGGCCCTGGCCGTTGAGCGTGTCCTTCGCTTCAGTCTCGATTTTGGCCAGAAGCGTCGGATCGTTCTTGGCAAGCTCCGTCAGCATATCCGAGCCGGTGCAGGCGGGGGCTTCGGCATGCGCCTTACCGGCGAGCAGGAACGCCACCGTGAAGAACAAGATGAAGAACACCACGTTGAGTGCTGCAAGTAGCTTCAGCGAGAAAGTCGCGGCGCGGTCGGTGAAGTCGGTCGTGCGTCTCATGGTCATTTGTGTAGCCGCCAAAAGCGGCAAAACGGTTAATTCGGCAGCGACAATTGTTCGGCTTGGATGTCAGGCGCGCGGGTGGGCGGCTTCGTAGATCTCCAGCAGGCGGGCGGTATCGACGCCGGTGTAGATCTGGGTGGTCGACAAGGAGGCGTGGCCGAGCAGTTCCTGGATGGTGCGCAGGTCGCCACCACGGCCAAGAAGATGGGTGGCGAAGGAATGGCGCAGCGCATGCGGCGTTGCCGTGTCGGGCAGGTTCAAGGCCGAGCGCATCTTGCGCATGTCACGCTGGATGATCGCCGGGTCGAGCTTGCCGCCGCGCGCACCGCGAAACAGGGCGCCATTGGGGTCGAGATGATAGGGGCAAAGCCTGCGGTATTCGGCAACCGCTGCGAGCGCCACCGGAAGCACCGGCACGAGCCGGGTCTTGCCGCCCTTGCCTGATATGCGCAGCACGGTGTCGTCGGGCGAGGCCAGTTCGGTGGCGGTGAGATTGAGCGCTTCCGAAATACGCAGGCCAGCACCGTAGAGCAAGGTGAGCACGGCGGCGTTGCGCGCGGCGATCCATGGTTCTTCGGCAAGCTGTTCGCCCGCCGAGACGACGCGCTTGGCGTCAACAGCCGTCAGCGGCTTGGGCAGTGACTTCGGCTGCTTGGGTGCACGCAAGGCAGCGGAGCCTGCGGCATTGACCAGGCCCTGGCGCTCGAGAAAGCGCAGCAGCGAACGCACCCCGGCCAGTCCGCGTCCAAGCGTGCGGGCGCCGGCACCATTGGCGCGGCGGGAGGCGAGGAAGCCGCGCAGATCGGCTGGGCGCAGGTCGCGGATGTCGGCGATGCCGGGGGCTCCGCCGCAATGGCCGGTGAGGAATTGCAGGAACTGGCGCGTGTCGCGTTCATAGGCATCGACCGTCGCCGCCGACAGCCGTCGCTCGCCCGCAAGCGACTTCAGCCAGCCTTCGCGCGCCGACTGGAGGTCGGGTTTTGCGGCGATGAGGAATTCCTGCATTGGCAGCGGGTGTCCGATTGGAATATGGCAGTGTTGAACGAGTGAAGTTAGCAAGCAGTGAAGCAGGCGATGGCCAAACCCCAAAATCCTATCCAGATGGCCGTGATCGGCGCCGCCCACGGCATCAAGGGCGAGCTGCGCGTCAAGACATTTACCGGTGACCCGCTGGCCTTGGCCGACTATGGGCCGCTTTATGCCAAGGACGGCCGCGCCTTCGAGATCGCAGCCATCCGTCCGGCCAATGAGGTGGTGGTGGTGCGCTTCAAGGGTGTCAACGACCGCAATGCTGCTGAAGCGCTGACCAACACCGAGCTTTTCGTCGACCGTTCGGCACTTCCCGACGATGGCGAGGAGGGCGAGTTCTATCATACCGATCTGGTCGGGCTTGCGGTTCGCGACGAAAATGGCGAGCCGGTCGGCAAGGTGCTAGCCGTGCAGAATTTCGGCGGCGGCGACATTTTGGAAATCCAGTATCAGGGCCGCAGGGGCGTGCTGATCCCGTTCACCAATGCTGCGGTGCCGGTTGTCGACATATCAGGCGGCTTCGTTGGCATCGACACGGTTGCAGCTGGGCTGGTTGAGGATGAAGACGACGCGAACGCGCCTTCCGACGGCGAGTTCGAGCACAAAGGCCGTCCGCGTGGTCCGAAGGATGCCGGGGGCAATCGCTGATGTTCCGAGCCAGCGTTCTCACGCTTTATCCGGAGATGTTTCCGGGGGCGCTGGGGGTGTCCTTGGCAGGGCGGGCGATGGAGCGTGGCGACTGGGCGCTCGAAGCGGTGCAGATTCGCGACTTCGCCACCGACAAACACCGCACGGTTGACGACACGCCGGCAGGTGGCGGTGCAGGCATGGTGATGCGCGCCGATATTTTGGCGAAGGCGATCGACAGCGCTTCGCCCGAGGGCGATGGGCGCCCGCGCATCCTGATGAGCCCACGCGGCAAGCCGCTGACGCAAGAGCGCGTACGTGAGTTGGCAGCCGGGCCGGGGGCCGTGATCCTGTGTGGACGCTTCGAAGGTGTTGACCAGCGCGTCATCGACGCGCGCGAGCTGGAAGAGATTTCGGTCGGCGACTTCATTTTGTCAGGTGGCGAGCCAGCGGCGCTGGTGCTGCTCGATGCGGTCGTCAGGCTGTTGCCCGGGGTGATGGGCAACGAGATATCAGGCGACGAAGAGAGTTTTGAAGGCGGTCTGCTGGAGCACCCGCACTATACAAGGCCGCAGGAGTTCGAGGGCCGGGCCATCCCCGAGGTGCTGACCTCGGGCAACCACGGCAAGATCGCCAAATGGCGGCGCGCCGAGGCAGAGAAGCTGACGGCTGAGCGGCGGCCGGACCTTTGGGCTGGGCGGGCGGAGAAGAAGCGGTAGGTTTCGCTTCCGGCAGGCTGCTACCGGGTAGCCGACTTTTCTGCTGTTGCAAACTCTGACACTGCTGCCAGGTGATAGGGCTGGATAAGCGTCTCAGCGGGAATTCGCCAGTGCGTGTAGAGCCGCTGAATCATGTCCACGTTTAGCATGCGCTTGCGGTGCAGAATTTCAGAGGCCCGGGATGCCGAGCCCAAGACAATGGCCAGATCGCGCTGCTTGAGATCGCGCATTTCCATATAGGCAATGATGGCATTGATGGGGTCCGGTGCTTCGATCGGATAATGCCTGTCTTCGTAGGCCTCGATCAGCGTGGACAGAACATCAAAGCGCGCGGCGTCTGCGCTGCCGGGCTCGGGTTCGTTCTCAAAATATGTGGCGACCTCTGATATCGCCCACGCCAGATCGTCATCGTTTCGGATGGGGCGAATATTCTCCATCACACTTTCTCCACGTCTATCTTGTCGTACTCGGCATGGGTTCCGACAAACTTGATCAGCACGCGCTTGAATGAGTAGCTGACATGCGCCACCAGCCTGTATTTGTTGCCGGCGATGTCGAAGACAATGCGGTTGTCGGCGACGAAATCAACGTTTGCGCCGAAGTCGGTCTTCACTTCGGCCGGACCCGCCCAGGCCGCCTTACTGACAGCGTGATACCAAGCTGTCAGAGGACGTTCCGCTTGAGGGTGCTTTGCCCAGAATTCGCGAAGGGTCTTCTTGCTCAGTATCTGCACGCTTTCATATAGCGCTTTCCCAAAATGGGAACAAGGGCAACGTTCCCAATTTGGGAAATTTCTGGTTGGCGTTCACCCGAAGCGCCTGACGCCTCAGTCCTTCGTGAAATAGTAAAAAGCCAAAAACAGGCCGATGGCGACGACTAGGGCGCGGACGATGCCTTGGGGTACGCGGCGCGCGGTCCATACGCCGGCATAGCCGCCAAGCGCCACGCCCGGCACCATGATCGCCGCTGCCGTCCAGGCAACGACGCCGCCGGAGGCGAAGATGACGATGGCGACCGCGGCGATGACGATAGAGAGCAGGTTCTTGAGCGCGTTGAGGCGATGGTAGTCGCCGCCTTCGGTGAGGCCGAGGGTGGCCAGCATCATCACACCCATGCCGGCGCCGAAGAAGCCGCCATAGATCGCGGTGAAGAACTGGACGAAACGCCCGGCAAGCGAGGTGGGTGCGCCCTCAGGCCGGTCGGTGAGCTTTTTCGGGCGTAGCCAGGGACCGGCGGCAAACAGCGCGGTTGCGGCAAGCAGCAGCCATGGCACCAGCGCGCCGAAGGCGACATTGTCGAGCGACAAAAGCACGAGCGAACCGATCAGTGCGCCGATGGCCGAGATGACGGCGAGACCGAGCGCGCCGCGCCACATCAGGCGGATGTCCTTGAGATAGGCGTAGGTCGAGGTGATGTAGCCGGGGAACTGGGCGATAGACGAGGTGGCATTGGCCGAGATCGGTGGCAGGCCGGCCATGGTGAGGGCGCCGAAAGTCAAAAAGGTGCCGCCGCCGGCGATGGCGTTGACGACGCCCGACAGGAAGCCCGCGAGAAAGAGGATGCCGACGGTGATGAGGGACACGGGCTGCCTGTTTTGCTGGTGCGCTTTTGGGTCTGTAGGAAGCTGCGGCGAGCGATGCAAGCCATGGCTTGCCGATGGCGGCGGGATGGTCCAAGGTATATGAAGCAGCCACAATGCCTTGGCTGCACCGTCATGGTCGCAAAAAAGAAGCGGCAAAGGCGTGACAAATGGCTGAAATAGCGGTATGTGCCCGCCCGAACCGGACGAATAATCGACCGGACCCGTCAATAGTGACGGTGTAGTCGCCCCTGCCAGAAGACCCGCGAGGGAAGAAGGCATAACCGAGCGGTCATTGGAACTGCAAGGCGAGCGTTGGGCGCTCTGGCTGTCGGAAGAACAAGAAGTGGATTTTTGAGATGGATATCATCCGCCAGCTCGAGGCCGAACAGGCCGCCAAGATCGAAGCCAAGCGCGTCCTGCCTGAATTCCAGCCCGGCGACACCGTGCGCGTCCAGGTGCGCGTCACCGAAGGCACGCGTACCCGCGTCCAGGCCTATGAAGGCGTCGTGATCGCCCGCGCCGGCTCGGGCTTCCAGGAAAACTTCACCGTCCGCAAGATCTCTTATGGCGAAGGCGTGGAACGCGTGTTCCCGGTCTACTCGCCGATGATCGAGGGCGTCGAGATCGTCCGTCGCGGCAAGGTGCGTCGCGCCAAGCTGTACTACCTGCGCGATCGTCGCGGTAAGTCGGCTCGTATCGTCGAGAACACCGGCGTGCGCGCCCGCAAGCTGAACGACGCCGAGCGCGCAGCGCTGGTCGCCGAGAAGGCCCGTATCGAAGCCGAAAAGATTGCCGCAGCCCAGGCGCTGGCCGCCGAGAAGGCCGCTCAGGAAGCCGCCGAGAAGAAGGCAGCAGCCGAGGCCGCCAAGGCAGCTGAAGCAGCCGCTGAGCCGGCAGCCGAGTAATCATCGGCATAATGGTTTTCGAAAGGGCGGCTTCGGCCGCCCTTTTGCATTTTGGGGAGGCGCTTTTGGCGGGAACGATGCGGCCTCAGCGATAGACGGCCACGATCCAGCTCGTTTCACTGCCCAAGCCGCGGTCGCGAGGATGGTCAATGGCAGCCGAGGGGCAGGCGGCAAGGTTAGTCGCAGGCGCGCTCGATGTGGTCGTGTAGCTTGTAGCGCTTGAGCAGAACACCGGCTCGGACCGGATTGCCGACTGAAGGCCCCATAAAGCGAGGATGAACGGCCCGCAGAAGACAGCGGCCAAAGCCGACGACAGTAATCTGCTTCGCATGGTTGCCCGCATTCCCAATTGCTTCCCGACCGCTGACGGCCAAACCCGACCGTCAAGATAAGGCGTCATCGTAACGGTGGGACGCCGTTGACCCAGGCGATTGTCTCCGGCGTGTTTCATGGTCAATCGAAGCGATAGCCGAGAGGTATTTCGTTTCGGCCGGCAAAGACGCAAATAACAACTGTGAGACGAGGGTCCCGGTTGAGCGAGCATGCTTGCAACCCCGTGCGGGGAGTCTAAAGTCTGGCGCAAGTCGACCGGTGAAGCCGGTCTTGTGTTTTGGGGAACGCAATCATGAAGAATTTCAAACTGTCGCTGGCCGGCGCGCTGGCTGTCGTGCTTCTGCCCATTGTCGCCATGGCCCAGAACCTGCCGGATCTCGGCGGCAAGACCGTGGTTGTGGTGACGGAGAACGCCTATCCGCCGCTGCAGTTCGTCGATCCCAAGACCGGCAAGCAGATCGGCTGGGAATATGATGCCATGGACGAGATGGCCAAGCGGCTGAATTTCAAGGTCGAGTACCAGAACACCTCGTGGGACGCGATGATCCAGGCGGTGGCCGACGGCCAGTACCAGATCGGCATGACCGGCATCACCATCAAGGAAGACCGCAAGGAGAAGGTCGACTTCTCCGATCCCTATATCCATTCGGAAATGCGCATGCTGGTGCGTAGCGACGAAAGCCGCTTCACCGACCACAAGGGCTTCGCAGCTCTGAAGGACGGCCTGATCGCGGCACAGCCGGGCACGACGCCGTTTTTCGTGTCGGTCTATGACGTGCTCGACGGCAACGAGCAGAACCCGCGCATCAAGCTGTTTGAGACGTTTGGCGCGACCGTGCAGGCGCTGAAGACCGGCGATGTCGATCTGGTGCTGACGGACGGCGTGGCAGCGCAGGGTTATGTCGATGCCTCCGAAGGCAAGCTCAAGATCATCGGCGAACCGCTCGGCGGCGAGGATTTCGGTTTCATCTTCAAGAAGGGCTCGGATCTGGTTGCCCCCATCAACGCGGCGATCGCGGCGATGAAGGCCGACGGCACGATCGACGCGCTCAACAAGAAGTGGTTCCTCGACTACAAGATGGGGCAGTAGGCGACGACGTCTGGCGATACGGATTGATGTTCGTGCTCCACGTTGTCCTCCTCTGGCCTGCCGGCTCGGCGCTTCGCGCGTTCGCCACTCGAAAAGCCAAGCAATTGGCTTTTCGTCGCCTGCAGCGACCGCTTCTCACCCCCCTCACAGGGGGAGATCAGCTGGCATTGCCGATCTGATGGCGCAGTCCACGTCCCGTTCCGGCACGAAACCCGACTTTCCCTGGTGGCTGGTGGCTGGCGGGCTGATCGCTATTGCGGCAGGCGTCGCCATCGCCGCCAACGATCTCTACAGCCAGGTTTTTGCCGTCGTCACCAAGGGCCTCGGCATCACCGTCTTCGTCACCATCGTCGGCTTTGCCCTGGCCTCAGCGCTGGGGCTCGGCGTTGCCTTGATGGGGCTGTCCGGCTCGATCTGGCTGCGCCAGATTTCGCGCTTTTATGTCGAGATCATCCGCTCGGTGCCGATCCTGGTGCTGCTGTTTTGGGTGGCGTTTGTCGGCGCACCGGCTTGGGTGGCGTTCTGGAACTGGGCGACCGGGCCGCTGCAGGCGGCGGGACTTGTCGATCCGATGCAGGTGCGCGACTTCTCGTTGTTGTGGCGGGCGATCATCGCCTTGATGATCGCTTACTCGTCGTTCATCGCCGAAATCTTTCGGGCCGGCATCCAGGCCGTCGACGTCGGCCAGATCGAGGCGGCCAAGGCGCTCGGCCTGTCGCGCTACCGGCGCTTTCGCCACATCGTGTGGCCGCAGGCGTTCAAGACCATCCTGCCGCCCTACAGCAACGACTTCATCGCCATGGTCAAGGATTCCTCGCTGGTCTCGGTGCTCGGCGTCGCCGACATCACCCAGATGGGCAAGGTATATGCCTCGGGCTCGTTTCGCTTTTTCGAGACCTATTCCATCGTCGCCTATGTCTACCTGATCCTGACGGTTAGCCTGTCGCTGGCATTGCGCGCGCTGGAAAGGCGCCTGAGGCGAGGTTCCGAGCCGCGCGAGTAGAATGAGCGGATGGGCGGGTCTCGCTGTGGAACCTCGAGGCAACCCGGCGCGTTGGGGGCCGAACAAGCTTGAGGGGCCTCATGGAACAACTCGTCGAAGAATTCGGCCATCCCACCTACACCTCGTTTCCGGTGATCGTAGCCAGGCTTTTGCTGGCAACGATCTGCGGTGCTGCGATCGGATTCGAGCGCGAATGGCGCAATCGGCCGGCGGGCCTGAGGACACATGTGCTGGTGTGCGTGGCTGCGGCGACGTTTGGCATCCTCACCATCGAGATCGTGCATGCGCCGATGTTTGCGTCGGGTGCGATGAAAGAGGCGATCAAGGTCGATCCGATCCGCGCCGTCGAAGCGGTGACGGCCGGAGTTGCCTTCCTTGCCGCCGGCACCATCTTGTTTGCACGCGGGGAGGTCCAGGGACTGACCACCGGTGCCGGCATGTGGCTGGCCGGCGCAATCGGCCTCGCTGCAGGACTCGGCTTCTGGCAGATCGCAGGCTTCGGCACCTTCATGGTGCTTGTGGTGATGGGATTGATGCACTCGCTTGAAGTCAGGTTCAACCTGAGCGCAGACAAGAAGGACGAGCAACCCGCAGCACGGAAATCGCAGGCAAAGCCGAGGCGCAGCCAGGCGGGGTGACCCAGCACCAGCGGCGCCTCGGTCAGCAATTGCCCGAAGTCGAAAACATTGATATGAGCAGGCCATGGAAGAGCTCTTTGGAGATCCGGCCTACAAGGGTTTCGTGCTGCAGGACCACAAGCGCCTGCCGTCGCGTTTCTTTGCCCGGATTTCAGGCGCGTTGACCAGCCGACTTATCTAGTCGTTTTCGCCGAGCCGACGGGCTTTCGGCGCCTCAGCCTTCCCCAGTTCATATCGACGGATCCAAGATCATGAGCGCACCGCGCACCCTCTACGACAAGATTTTTGACGACCATATCGTCGACCGCCAGGACGACGGCACCTGCCTGCTCTACATCGACCGCCACCTCGTGCACGAAGTGACGAGCCCGCAGGCGTTCGAAGGCCTGCGCATGACCGGCCGCGCCGTGCGTCATCCCGAAAAGACGCTCGCCGTCGTCGACCACAACGTGCCGACCTCGCCAGACCGCAAGAACGGCATCAAGAACGAGGAAAGCCGCATCCAGGTCGAAGCACTGGCCAAGAACTCGGCCGATTTCGGCGTGGAATATTACTCCGAAAACGACAAGCGCCAGGGCATCGTCCACATCGTCGGTCCCGAGCAGGGCTTCACGCTGCCGGGCATGACGATTGTCTGCGGCGACAGCCACACCTCGACGCATGGTGCCTTTGGCGCCTTGGCACATGGCATCGGCACGTCGGAGGTCGAGCATGTGCTCGCCACCCAGACGCTGATCCAGAAGAAGGCCAAGAACATGCTGGTGCGTGTCGATGGCCAACTGCCGGAAGGCGTCACCGCCAAGGACATCGTGCTGGCCATCATCGGCGAGATCGGCACCGCCGGCGGCACCGGCTATGTCATCGAATATGCCGGCGAAGCGATCCGCGCGCTGTCGATGGAAGGCCGCATGACCATCTGCAACATGTCGATCGAAGGTGGCGCCCGCGCTGGCCTGATCGCGCCTGACGAGACGACCTACGCCTACGTCAAGGACAAGCCGCGCGCGCCGAAAGGCAAGGCTTTCGACATGGCGCTCGAATACTGGAAGACGCTGCACACCGACGAAGGCGCGCATTTCGACAAGGTGATCGTTCTCGACGCAGCCAAGCTGCCGCCGATCGTCACCTGGGGCTCGTCGCCCGAAGACGTCGTCGCCATCACCGGCGTCGTGCCGGATGCGGAAGTCATCGAGGACGAGAACAAGCGCAACTCCAAGAAGCGCGCGCTCGACTATATGGGCCTGACCGCCGGCACCAAGATCACCGACATTTCGGTCGACCGTGTCTTCATCGGCTCGTGCACCAATGGCCGCATCGAAGACCTGCGCGCCGTCGCCAAGGTCGTCGAGGGCCGCAAGGTGGCTTCTACGGTCAGCGCAATGATCGTGCCGGGCTCGGGCCTGGTGAAAGAGCAGGCGGAAGCCGAAGGCCTCGACAAGATCTTCGTTGCCGCCGGCTTCGACTGGCGCGAGCCGGGCTGCTCGATGTGCCTGGCGATGAACGATGACCGGCTCAAGCCGCATGAGCGTTGCGCATCGACGTCGAATCGCAATTTCGAGGGACGCCAGGGCTTCAAGGGCCGCACCCATCTGGTGTCGCCGGCGATGGCGGCTGCGGCGGCAATCGCAGGCCACTTCGTCGACATTCGCGACTGGCACTAAAGGGCCAGCCGGACAAACCGGCTGACATGTTCATGCGAAGGCGGCGGAGCAATTGTTCCGCCGCCTTTTGCTATTTGTTGAGGATGAGTTGAAACGGGCCGCGGCCATAGGGTCACGTTAACGTCTTTTTCTCGCTGGTATGTTTTGGTCTTGGAGAGGAGAGGCGGCGTCAAACGATGAGTGGTGCGGAATTCATCCTCGCGATCAACGTGTTCGTTGCAGGCCTGCTGGCCGGCGCGTTCATGGCCATCGCGATCTATGATGCCAGGCGTGTTGCCGCGCGCTGGTTCGCGCTCTGCTACGCCACCGGCATCGTCTATATCGGTACTGAATTCGCCATCCCGCTGTTTGAAGACACGCGTCTGATCGCAGCCATAAATTTTGCCGCGTTCCTTGCGACACTGCTGATCATGAATGTCGGTCTGGCGCGCCGTTACGACGCTTCACCACCTTTGCGGTCTATGGCTGCATTCTTTGTCGTGGCGACCATTGCCGTTTATTTGACGCAAGGGCTTGAGCGCGACTCGCTGTTGCGCATGATGACGTTCCAGACGCCCTATGCCATCGCCCAGGTGATCGGCGCGGTGCTCGTCTTGCGGTCGCGCCAGGCGCTCAGCCAGTTCGATTACGTGCTTTCGGGCGTGTTGCTGGCAAGCGCGCTGCAGTTCTTCTCGAAGCCCTATCTGGCACTCGCCGTCGGCGGATCCGGTGCGGACCCGCATTTTTATCTGCAGAGCACCTATGCGATGGTTTCGCAGGCATTGGGGACGGTGTTCGCCCTGTCCATCGCGCTGTTGCTGCTGGTCATTTTGGTGCGCGACATCCTTGCCGAAGTGACGCAGAAGTCGGAGACTGACGCGCTGTCGGGGCTGCTCAACCGTGGCGGTTTCGAGCGGCGGGCCGAAACAGCGCTGCGCGAGGCGACGCGGCAGGGGCTGCCGGTGACGCTGATCATCTCCGATCTCGATCATTTCAAGTCGATCAACGACAATTACGGCCACGCCTCAGGCGACCGCGTCATCGAGGCGTTCGCGCGCTTCGTCAGCGAATCCAAGGCAGGCCACCATATCGCCGGGCGAATCGGCGGCGAGGAATTCGCCATCATGCTGCCGGGCGCGCATCTGGCGTCGGCACGATTGTTTGCCGAAGGCGCGCGTAGCGCCTTCTCCGGCCTGCCGATCGAGGGCCTGCCGCCGCACTGCCGCTTTACTGCAAGCTTCGGCGTCGCCGAACTCGCCGCAGGCGAAGGGATAGATCATCTGATGATACGCGCGGATGCGGCGCTCTACGAAGCCAAGAAGGACGGGCGCGATTGCGTCAGGGTTTCGGGAACCGCTCCCGTGTTCTCGGATTCGACCGTGGTGCCGTTCGGCATCAAGCCGCCGGTCCGGTAGTGATATCTATCGGTCAGCGGCAGCGCAGGCCGGGCTGGGGAATGACGCCCTCGGAAAAGCCATACATATAGCCGCGGCCCTTCAGCAGCATCGGCGGACGGTAGCAATTGCTGGCGGTAAGTTCACTCTGCTGGTCGAGATAGACGACCTTGGGTGCGCCCGCATTCAGGTAGTTCGACATCTTTCGCGCCGAACTACCCTGGCCGACCAGGATGCGCTTGTAGCCGGCAGCACCCTCGATGACGAGATTGCCGAACGAATCGGCATGGGCGCGATCACGGTCCCAGCCGCCGGCCGATGCCGGGACAGAAAAGGCAATGGTTGCGGCCAGCGATGCAGTTGCGGTCAAGGCCAGTGTCAGACGCATGGCGCCATCTCCGTGGTTTGTCGAATCGGAGATTAATCGTTTCTTAATCTTTGTTAAGGCTTGGGCGGCAAAGATTAAGAAACATGGTTAATTTTACATGAAGAGATTGAGCACCCCAACCGTGTCAACGGACGGGTAGGGCGGCGGTTGCGCCATCGGGCAGGTGTTTGCCGCCGGTTTTGCTGGGCCGAGCGGGTACTTGCTTACCCATCCGGGTGGCGGCTTGCGGCTTCAATCGATTGAAGGCAGGCCAGCCCATCGGCTGCGACTAAATAGGTGCGCCAGAACGGTTTTCCGACTTTGACGCGGTGCAAAAAGAGCATTAGAAAGCGCGCAGTCCGACGTCGCAAAACGGTGCGGCGGCGCCGTATTCAAACATAGCCACGCTCGGATGCAGACCGGGGGAGCCATGAGCAAATCACAAGCAACCCAATCGACAGTACGAGCGCGGCCCTTGTCGCCGCATCTTTCGATCTATCGCCCGCCGATCACCATGACGACGTCGATCCTGCACCGCATCACCGGCGGGGCGCTTTATTTCGGCACGCTGCTGGTCGCCTGGTGGCTGATCGCTGCGGCGACCTCGCAGCATTATTTCGAATTCGTCAGCTGGGTGTTCGGCACCTGGATCGGGCAGCTGGTGCTGCTCGGCTACACCTGGGCGCTGATGCTGCATATGCTGGGCGGCATCCGCCATCTTGTCTGGGACGCCGGTGCCGGGCTCGAAAAGCACACGGCATCCAAGATCGCCTGGACATCGCTGGTCGCATCGGTGGTGCTGACGGCGCTGATCTGGATCGTCGGCTACATGGTGCGGGGAGCCTGACATGAGCGGCAGCAACAACAACGACATGCGCACGCCGCTCGGCAAAGTGCGCGGCTTGGGCTCCGCCCGCGAAGGCACCGAGCATTTCTGGCGCCAGCGCCTGACTGCGGTCGCCAATATTCCGCTGATGCTGTTTTTCGTCGGCCTTTTGATCGCGCTCAACGGTGCCGATTTCGCGACCGTCCGCGCCTCGCTCGCCAACCCGTTCGTATCGCTGGTGATGGCGCTGATGCTGATCTCGGGCCTCTACCACATGCGGCTTGGCATGCAGGTCGTCATCGAGGACTACATCCATGGCGAGCTGCTCAAGCTGACGCTCATCATGCTGAACACTTTCTTTACCATAGCGGTCGGCGTCGCCTCGCTGTTCGCCCTGCTCAAACTGGCATTTGGAGGCTGACAAGGTGGCCAAGGACGGCAAGACCAGCGGAGCTTCCGCCTATACCTATGTCGATCACAAGTTCGACGTCGTTGTCGTGGGTGCCGGCGGTGCCGGCCTGCGCGCCACGCTCGGCATGGCCGAGCAAGGGCTGAAGACCGCCTGCATCACCAAGGTGTTTCCGACCCGTTCGCACACGGTCGCAGCACAAGGCGGTATCGCAGCCTCGCTGCAGAACATGGGCCCTGACTCCTGGCAGTGGCACATGTTCGACACCGTCAAGGGCTCGGACTGGCTCGGCGATGTCGATGCGATGGAATATCTGGTGCGTGAGGCACCCGCCGCCGTCTACGAGCTCGAGCATTACGGCGTGCCGTTCTCGCGCACCGAAGAAGGCAAGATCTACCAGCGCCCCTTCGGCGGCCACATGATGAACTATGGCGATGGTCCGCCCGTGCAGCGCACCTGCGCTGCTGCCGATCGTACCGGCCACGCCATCCTGCACACGCTGTATGGCCAGTCGCTGAAGCACAACGCCCAGTTCTTCATCGAATATTTCGCGCTCGACCTGATCATGGAGCCGGATGGCACCTGCACGGGTGTCGTTGCCTGGAACCTGGATGACGGCACCATCCACCGCTTCTCGGCGAAAATGGTTGTGCTGGCGACCGGCGGCTATGGCCGCGCCTATTTCTCCGCGACATCGGCCCATACCTGCACTGGCGACGGCGGCGGCATGGCCTCGCGCGCCGGCCTGCCCTTGCAGGACATGGAGTTCGTGCAGTTCCACCCGACCGGCATTTACGGTTCGGGCTGCCTGATCACCGAAGGCGCGCGCGGCGAGGGCGGCTATCTCGTCAATTCCGAGGGCGAGCGCTTCATGGAGCGCTATGCGCCGTCGGCCAAGGACCTGGCCTCGCGCGACGTGGTTTCGCGCTGCATGACGCTGGAGATCCGCGAAGGACGCGGCGTCGGCAAGAACAAGGATCACATCTTCCTGCACCTCGACCACCTCGATCCGGCGGTCTTGCATGAAAGGCTTCCTGGCATCTCCGAGTCGGCAAAAATCTTCGCCGGCGTCGACGTGACCCGCGAGCCGATCCCCGTGCTGCCGACGGTGCACTACAACATGGGCGGCATCCCGACCAATTATTGGGGCGAAGTGCTGAACCCGACCAAGGGCAATCCTGACCGCGTGTCGCCCGGCCTGATGGCTGTTGGCGAGGCGGGTTGCGCTTCGGTGCATGGCGCCAATCGCCTGGGCTCCAACTCGCTGATCGATCTGGTCGTGTTTGGCCGCGCGGCGGCGATCCGCGCCGGTGAAGTGGTCGACCGCAACGCGCCGATCCCAGCCCCCAACGCCGCCTCGGTCGAAAAGATCATGGACCGCTTCGACCGCCTGCGTCACGCCAATGGCGGCACGCCGACGGCAGTGCTGCGCGAGAAGATGCAAAAGGCGATGCAGGACGACGCCGCCGTGTTCCGCACGCAGGATTCGCTCGAGCAGGGCTGCAAGCGCATCTCCCAGATCTGGGGCGAGATGAAGGACATCAAGGTCTTCGACCGCTCGATGATCTGGAACTCGGACCTGGTGGAGACGCTGGAACTCGAAAACCTGATGTCGAACGCGATTGCCACCGTCTATGGAGCTGAAGCGCGCAAGGAAAGCCGCGGCGCGCATGCGCGCGAGGACTTCTCCGCCCGCGACGACGCCAACTGGCGCAAGCATTCGCTGGCCCACGTCGCCGAGGACGGCAAGGTGACGCTGACCTACCGGCCGGTGCACACCGAGCCGCTGCTCAAGGAAGAAGACGGCGGCATCAGCCTCGCCAAGATCGCACCCAAGGCGCGGGTGTACTAGACATGGCGGAACCGCGGCGCCGTGCTGACCAAGCGGGAGGGCCGGTAACGGCCGTCCGCGCTTGCGCGCGCGCCAGTCATGGCCGGGGTTGCCGGCCATGAGCGAACTCGCTTTCTTCGCCATCAATCTCGACCGCTCGCCGCATCGCTGGGCCGAGATCCAGCGGCTGTTCGGCGCGATGCCTTGGCCGCTTGCACGCGTCAGAGCGGTCGATGCGCGTAACCCGGATGAAGTGCTTGCCGTGCGGGGCCAGAAACTGACCATGCCGCCCAATGGCATTGGCTGGAACCCGCTGCGCCACCGCATGTTCGCGCTGGTCGAAGAGGCGTGCTTTGCCAGCCATATGCTGGCGCTGAAGGCGTTTCTCGAAACCGATCATGAACACGCGGTGATCCTGGAAGACGACGCGGTGCCGCTTGACGGCTTTGAAGACGCCATGCGGCGGTTGCTTGCCAGCGGCATCGACTTCGACGTGGTCAAGATGGAAGGCAAGGTGCAGGCCGGCGGCCGCATGGCACTGCCAGTGCTTGGCCTTGGCAAGGCGGGGCTTGTGCGGTCGTTCCGGCCGTCTTCGGGCGGCGCTGGTTATCTGGTGACGCGCAAGGCCGCAGCACAGCTGATCGCCAAGGCGGGCAAGCAGCTTCTGCCGGTGGATGATTTCATTTGCAATCCGGGGCTGCATGGCTGCGATGTGATGCATCTGTCGCCCTGGCTCATCGTCCAGGCCGGCTCGGATACGACCATGGGCGAGCTGCGCACGCCGCACCGCCACGTCAAGCGCCGCGATCCGTTCCATTTTGTCCAGCAGGGGCTCATGCGCAGCACCCTCAGGCTCAAGCTGTGGCTCGCCGCGATGCACGGTTCGCCGCTGTCGCTGCTCAAGCTCACCATGGCGCCGTGGTGCAGCGACGACGTGCGCCAGCAGATGCGCCACCTGGCGCTGGAGGCCGCGTGATGATGGCCGCCGCGCACCCCGGTGCAGGATATTCGGCTGTGCCGCTGGCGGCCAAGCTCGGCCTCAAGGACGGCCAGAGCGTGGTGTTCGTTGGCCTTCCCGACGAGCTTGGCGAACTGGCCGTGTCGCGCGATTTCGCGGCAAAGGCGCTGACCGGCTGGCCAGCGCTTGCCGAGGCCGGCGAGGGGCATGACGTGGTTCATGCCTTCACCAAGCGCCGCGCCGATCTCGAAGGCAATGTCGAGACATTGAAGAAGATGATCGCGCCCGATGGCGCTGTCTGGATCTCCTGGCCCAAGAAGGCAGCGAAGATCGCCACCGACATCACCGAGGATGTCATTCGCGACGTCGCACTGCCGCAAGGGTTGGTGGACGTAAAGGTCTGTGCCGTGGACGCCGTGTGGAGCGGGCTCAAGCTCGTCATCCGCAAGGAACTGCGCCAAGCTGTGAGGAACCGATCGTGGTCGAACTAACACTCCCCAAGAACTCGCAGATCAAGCAGGGCAAGACCTGGCCGAAGCCGGAGGGTGCGACCAATCTGCGCGAATACCGGATTTACCGGTGGTCGCCTGACGATGGCGACAACCCGAGCATCGACACCTATTTCGTCGATGTCGACGATTGCGGCCCGATGGTGCTGGACGCGCTGCTCTACATCAAAAACAAGATCGACCCGACGCTGACGCTGCGCCGCTCGTGCCGCGAGGGCATTTGCGGTTCCTGCGCGATGAACATCGACGGCTCGAACACGCTGGCTTGCACCAAGGGCTGCGACGACATTTCAGGCGCGGTGAAGATCTACCCGCTGCCGCACATGCCGGTGGTCAAGGACCTGGTGCCCGATCTCACCAACTTCTACGCCCAGCACCGCTCGATCGAGCCGTGGCTGAAGACGGTTTCGCCGGAGCCGGCGAAGGAGTGGCTGCAGAGCCACGAGGACCGCGCCAAGCTCGACGGCCTCTACGAGTGCATCCTGTGCGCCTGCTGCTCGACTTCGTGCCCGAGCTACTGGTGGAACGGTGACCGCTATCTTGGCCCTGCAACGCTGCTGCAGGCCTATCGCTGGCTGATCGACAGCCGCGACGAGGCCAAGGGCGAGCGCCTCGACAATCTCGAGGACCCGTTCCGGCTCTATCGCTGCCACACGATCATGAATTGCGCCCAGACCTGCCCGAAGGGTCTGAACCCGGCCAAGGCGATCGCCGAGATCAAGAAGATGATGGTCGAGCGCCGGGTCTAGCTCGGCGATCGGCGGGTCTGAGGTAACAGCTGATATGACGGACACAGACCTTCCCAACCTCACCCCGGTCGAAGCACGTGTGCTCGGCTGCCTGATCGAGAAGAAGGAACTGACGCCCGACGTCTATCCGATGACGTCGAATGCGCTGGTGGCCGCCGCCAACCAGAAGACGTCGCGCGAGCCAGTCATGGCCCTGGAGATGGTCGACGTCACCAGGGCACTTGGTTCGCTGCAGGCGAAGGGACTGGCAAAGCAGCAATTCGCCTCGCGCGTCGAGCGTTACGAACATCAGATGGCGCAGAAATTCTCGCTGACGCGCAACCAGAGCGCGCTGATCGGCATGCTTCTGCTACGCGGACCGCAGACCGTCTACGAACTGCTCGCCCGCACCGAGCGCATGGCGAATTTCGCCGATGCCGACGCCCTGCGCAGCGAACTCGACATGCTGATCGGCCGCAGGCCGGCGCTGGTCAAGGAGATCGGCCGCGCACCCGGCCAGCGCGAGGATCGCTTTGCGCATCTTTTATCAGGTGATGTCGATGCTGCGGTTATCACGACAAGTCGGGCACCGAGCGCCACCGCCCCCATTGTTTCGGAGCTCGAGGAACGCGTCCGCCTTCTGGAAGAGGAAGTGGCCGCACTCAAGGCGCGGCTCGACGCTGTCGGCGCATAGGCGAACGGCAGAACAATTGAAAACGGCCCGGTTGCGGAAGCAGCCGGGCCGTTTTTGCTAAGTGGCGACACTTCTCCCACATGGGAAGAAGGGAAGTCGGCTTACTTGCGTGCGTCTTCGACGATCTCGCGGGCCATGGTTTCGGCGACGGCGTCGGTGGTGCGGCCCTCGCGCTCGGCGCGCGCGAAGATCTTCGTGAGCGTCGTCGCGATCTTTTCGACGCGTGGCATCACCGCCTCGACGCTGTAGCCGCCATCGGCCATCTCGGCAGCGACGTTGATCACGCCGCCGGCGTTGATGACGTAGTCGGGGGCGTAGAGGATGCCTTTTTCGACCAGGCGAGTACCGTCTTCGGCGGTGGCGAGCTGGTTGTTGGCGGCACCGGCGACGATCTTTGCCTTGAGCAGCGGGATGGTGTCGGCGGACAGGATGCCGCCAAGCGCGCAGGGCGCGAAGACATCGACATCGGCCGACAGGATGGCATCGCCGGTAACGACCGTCGCGCCGAAGGCTTCAGCCGCGCTGTTGGTGCGGGCTGGGTCGAGGTCGGAGACGGTGAGGACAGCACCTTCGCGATGGAGCTTTTCGCACAGCGACCAGCCGACCGAGCCCAGGCCCTGCACCGCGACGCGGACGCCCATGAGATCGTCGCTGCCGGTGCGGTGGCGAAGGGCTGCCTTGAGGCCGAGGAAGGTTCCCTGGGCGGTGAAGGGCGAGGGGTTGCCGCTGCCGCCCTTGGTGGTGCCGCTGACATTGGGCGCGCGCTCGGCAAGGAAATCGGCGTCGGCCAAGGTCATGCCGACATCTTCGGCGGTGATGTATTGGCCTTCGAGCGCGCTGAGCATCTCGGCATAGGCATCGAGCATCGCAGGCGTCTTGTCTTTTTTGGCGTCGGCGATGATGACCGCCTTGCCGCCGCCGAGCGGCAGGCCAGCGATGGCCGACTTGAAGGTCATGCCGCGCGACAGGCGCAGCGCGTCGATAACACCGGCTTCAAAGCTCTTGTGCGGCCAGATACGCGTGCCGCCTAAAGCAGGCCCGAGCACTGTGGTATGGATCGACACGATGGCGGTCAGCCCGCGCGCGGTGTCGCGGCCGAGCCAGACCTGCTCGTGATGGTCGAAACCATCGAGATGGGCGACATCAGCGGTGATGTCGGTGATTTCGAGCGTGGTCGCGGCCGACAGTTGCGGGTTGCGCGGTTCAAGGACGTTCAGCATGAGGGTTCCTCCCGGTGAGCTGGTCCTCAGAAGGATAAACCGATCAGGCGATTTTTGGTTTCGAAGTGGCCCAGCGCGGCGACCGCGCATTGCGCCTGCGCGGCCAGCCGCGCAACAAACGAAAAGATTGCCGGTGATGAAAAAGATGGCCGGACGCTGGTCTGCCCCCCTGCGTCCGGCCCGCTGTGCTGCCGCATCGATGCCACACCCTCTGGCACCCTATGGCAGCCAACCTGTCATTCCATGTGCGTCGCCAGGGCGACGGTTCAATGTTCCGGCTTGTCAGGCTCCGTTGGCGGTTCCTTTGCCGGCTGCTCCGGTCGCTTCGGTTCGCCCGGCTTCGGAAGCTTGCCGCCGAAAGCCATCGGAGCCAGAAAAGCACGCGGGTTGAAGCCTGCAGCGGCGAGAGCCGCGAGCGTCTTCAGGAACTGAAGGTGGTGCATGCCCGGTTTCCTCGTTCCGCCGTCGGGACTGGACCCGCTTCGACTTCGAGCGGCAAACTAGATGGCCTCGTTGGCGCGATCTTGGACTGTGCGGCCCCATGATGCGGCCCAGGCGGCCACCCAAAATGGGCCCATCGCGGACTGTCGGGCGCCGTATTGACTGATCGAATAACGCGAACTAAAAGGCGCGACTTCACGTGTTGGTTGTGTTGCGTAACATGAGTTGATCCGATGACGAGTGCTAACGGACAGTTCGCTTCATTCCGCCTGATGACCGATGACCTGCCGGCGCAGGACAGACTGCCGGTGCTGCGCGAGGTCTATGGTCGTACGATTCTCAATGCCGACCTGGAGCCAGTGGACGATTCGCCCATCCACATGGACATGCGGGTCAGGCTGCTTCCGGGCATAGGCATTGCCACAGGTGTCGCCTCGCCGATCCGGGTCGGCGTCACATCGCAGATGGTCGACAATGACGACATCATCCTGCTCGCAGCACTTGCCGGCGGCAGCCACATGCAGATCGGCAGGCAGGAAGAAAGCGTGCTGCCTGGCTGCGCGATGTTCGTGCCCGGCGGCCAGGTGGGTGCGAATGTGACGCGGCCGGGCTTTACCTACGTCAATATGCGCCTCGAGCGGAAGGCGTTGCAGCCTTTGCTGGGCGACGTCTCCCAGATGATGATGCGGCCGATCCCGGTGCATGAGGGGCCGATGCGCCTGCTGTTGAGCTACGCAACGGCATTGCAGCAGCTGGACGAGGCATTGCCCGGGAACATGGCGCGCATGGTGGCGACCCATCTGCTCGACCTGACGGCGCTGACGCTGGGCGCGACACGTGACGCGGAGCAGGTGGCGCTGGGGCGCGGCCTACGCGCCGCGCGGCTGGCGGCGATCAAGTCGGATATAGCGGCGCGTGCTGACCTGCGTGGGATCTCGGCCGAAGAGATCGCCGCCGAGCATAGGCTGTCGCCGCGCTATGTCAGGAAGCTGTTCGAAAGCGAGGGGCTGTCGTTTACCGAATTCGCGCTCGGCCAAAGGCTGAAGCGCGCGCACCGGATGCTGGGCGACCCGGTCTGGGCGCGCCACAGCATCACCGATATCGCCTATGAGGCCGGTTTCAACGACCTGTCCTATTTCAACAGGGCGTTTCGCAAGCGCTACAATGCTACGCCATCGGATATTCGCGCCGAAACGCTGGCGGCGTGAGCAAGCGCGCGCCGAGCATTGCCCGGCGCACGTGATCGTTTCCGTCAGGCAAGCTTGGCGTCGAGCGAAACCTTGATCGCGCCGAGTGCCTTGGAGACCGGGCAGCCTTCCTTGGCCTTGGCTGCCAGTTCCTGGAACTTCGCCGCATCGATGCCGGGCACGGTGCCGACAAGGGTGAGCGCGCTTTCGGTGATGCCGGTGCCGGGGATCAAGGTCACCACTGCCTTGGCGTCGAGCTTTTCGGCCGGCGTGCCGTTTTCAGCGAGGAAGTGCGACAGCTGCATGGCAAAGCAGCCGGCATGTGCTGCGGCGATCAGCTCTTCGGGGTTGGTGCCCGACTTGCCGGTTTCATCCTCGAAACGCGCCTTGAACGAATAGGGCTGGCTCTTGAGTGCGCCGCTCTGCGTGTCGAGCGTTCCCGAACCTTCCTTCAGATTGCCTTTCCAGACGGCGTTGGCGCTGTGGTTCATAACGTTTCTCCTGTTCAACTGAGCGGCGAAAGAAAGACTATAGCGTTGCCGCGCGTGCATGCCACCTTCGCATGAGCGCCGGGCGAGAAAACCGTGGCCTTGGAAAAAACAGTCTCGCGAAAATGTCTGGATATCGTCTGTCGTACCGTCCTTGGGAGGTCGCGGCCTGTCGTTGCGGCCTGCCGGAGGGTGAGATGCAGCTTTTACCGCATGGCGATCTGGGAAAAGGAATTGTCGGGACGAATGCGCCCGATGGATTTCATGTGCCGTCCTCGGGCGTCGGCCGGATGCTTCTGGCATTCCTCATCATCATCTTGGTGGGTTTGGTTTTCGACAGGGCGGTAGTTTCCAGCAAGTCCGCGGCACCGGTGATAGGTTTTCCAACACAGCAAGGGAGCGTGGGATGAAGTATCTTTGCCTGGTTTATCATGAGGAACAGCAGCTCGGCGCGCTGTCGCGGGACGCTGCGGCGAAGCTCGATGCAGATTCGCTCGCATATGACAGGATGCTGGAAAAAGACGGCAAGCTGATCGCGGCGCAAGCGCTGCAGTCGGTGAAGACGGCCAAAACCGTCAAGCGCCGCAATGGCAAGAAGCTGGTCACCGACGGCCCCTTCGCCGAGACCAAGGAGCAGCTCATCGGCTTCGTCATGATCGAGGCGACCGATGAGGCAGAGGCGGTGGAGATCGCCTCGAACATCCCCCTTGCCGCGATGGGGCAGATCGAAGTGCGGGCGATCTACGACATTCCGGGGTCCTAGATCGCGTCGCCCTTGAGCAGGCGCGGGGTTTCGCCCGTCAGGCCCGAGGCCTGGCGGATGAAGTAGTCCTTGAGACGCGGCACGCGGTCGACGAGGCCGAGGCCGATGTCGCGGATGGCGCGGATGGGGGCGATGTCGTTGGAAAACAACCGGTTGAGCACGTCGGTGGTGACGCCCATGCGCACGGTGTCGAAGCGGCGCCACTGTTCGTAGCGCTCCAGCACGTCAAGCGAGCCTATATCCTGTCCAAGCCGGTCGGCCTCAACGATGGTCTCGGCAAGGGCTGCCGCATCCTTGAAACCGAGATTGAGGCCCTGGCCGGAGATCGGGTGGATGCCGTGGGCGGCATCGCCGACAAGGGCCAAGCGGTTGGCGACGAAGGCGCGGGCCAGCGTCAGGCCGAGCGGCCAGGCGCGCGGCTTGTCTTCGACGCGGATCTCGCCGAGCTGGAGGCCGAAGCGCTGCTCGAGTTCGACCTCGAAGACGAAGGGGTCGCCATTGACCAGCTTTTCGGCGTCTTCGGTGCGTTCGTTCCAGACGATCGAGGAGCGGTTGACGCCTTCCTTGGTCGGCTTGAGCGGCAGCGTGGCGAAAGGCCCGGCGGGCAAGAAGTGCTCCTCGGCGCGGCCGCCATGCGGGCGCTCATGCGCCACCGTGCAGACGATGCCGGACTGGCCGTATTCCCATCGCACGGTCTTGATGCCAGCCATGTCGCGCAGCTTGGAATTTACCCCATCGGCGGCGATCAAGAGTTTTACGTCGAAGCTGATACCGTCGGCCAGATGGACCTTGGAGCCGGCGACGCCGGCTTCGAAGGCCTGGACGGCGACACCTTCGATGATGTCAATGCCGAGTTCGGCCGCACGGCGGCGCAGCGCTCCGTTGAGGAACTTGTTTTCGATCATGTGGGCGAAGGGCTCGCCCGCGCCGACTTCGCCGTCGAAGGTCAGGAAGACCGGGCGGATCGGATCGGACGTCTTGGAATCGGTGATGATCATGCTGGTGATCGCCTGCGCCTCGGGCGCGATCTCATCCCAGCAGCCGAGCTGGCCGAGCATGCGGCAGGCGGCGGCGGCAATCGCCGAAGCGCGGCCGTCCTTGCGCCAGACCTCGGGGGGGGCTGCGTCGACAATGGCGATGTGCAGATTGGGCCGCGCCTGCTTGATCGACACGGCAGTGGCAAGGCCGACATAGCCAGCACCGGCGACCAGCACATCGAGCTGCGTCGATTTATTGTCGTCAGATTCGCGTGTGACCATGGCGGCGTCCTTTACGACTAGGCTTCCCGCCTTGACTCGACGGGGGCTTCCTGCTGGAAACCGGGGATACTTCGTCCCGAAAAGGGGAAAGCATGCCGGCCGGAATACAAGAGCTTCTCAGCATTCTCAATCTCGAGAAGCTGGAACACAACCTGTATCGTGGTCGCAGCCCGCAGGTTCAGTGGCAAAGGGTGTTCGGCGGCCAGACCATCGCCCAGGCGCTGGTCGCAGCACAGCGCACTGTCGAGCCCGACCGGCACGTGCATTCGCTGCATGGCTACTTCATGCGGCCGGGCGATATCACCGTGCCGATCATCTACGAGGTCGACCGCATCCGCGATGGCTCAAGCTTCACCACGCGGCGCGTGGTGGCGATCCAGCATGGCCATGCGATCTTTTCGCTCGAGGCTTCGTTCCAGGTCGAAGAGACCGGCCTCGAATACCAGATGCCGATGCCGCTTGACGTGCCGCCGCCCGAGGAGCTGAAGTCGCAGCGCGAGCTGTTGCAGGAGGCAACTCATGTGCCCGAGCAGATAAGGCTGTTCTGGGCCAAGGAGCGGCCGCTGGAGCTGCGTCCGGTCTATGCCGAGCACTATTCGAGCCGAGACAAGCTGCCGCCGCTGCAGAAAGTCTGGATCCGCCTGACCGGCCCGGTGCCGAACGACCGTGCCTTGCGCTGCGCCGTGCTTGCCTATCTCTCCGACATGACGCTGCTCGATACGGCAACCTTTGCCCATGGCCGCGGCATTTTCGATCCCGACATCCAGGCGGCAAGCCTTGACCATGCTATGTGGTTTCATCGCGAGCATCCGCTCGACGGCTGGCTGCTCTACACTCAAGACAGCCCCTCGACCTCAGGTTCGCGCGGGTTCACGCGCGGCGCGCTTTACGCCCAGGACGGCACGCTGATTGCCTCGGTGGCACAGGAAGGGCTGATCCGCCTGCGCACCAAGCCTACAAAATAGGCATTTTAGCATTTGTGCACATTCTGTAAGCAGGCGCTTTGCTACGCCTGCGAAGGATGCTGCGCGCCTGCAGAGCATTTCTGTTCAATTTCAGTAGCTTAATCGGCGTCAGCGCAAACTGGCACGGAGCTTGAATAACCTGAGTCACTCACTGGTGGCTTTCGGGTCCGCTGGCGATGACTGCAAACGCGGGGGACCCGCATCAGCAAGGGGTGAAACCTGATGAAAATCGTGATGGCAATCATCAAGCCTTTCAAGCTCGACGAGGTGCGTGAAGCGCTCACCAATGTCGGCATCCAGGGCCTGACCGTCACCGAAGTCAAAGGCTACGGGCGGCAAAAGGGGCATACCGAGATTTACCGCGGCGCCGAATATGCCGTGAGCTTCCTGCCCAAGATCAAGATCGAAGTCGCCGTCGCAACCGACCTCGTCGACAAGGCCGTCGAGGCGATCGTCACTGCCGCCAAGACCGGCCAGATCGGCGACGGCAAGATCTTTGTCTTCGGCATCGACCAGGCCGTGCGCATCCGAACCGGCGAAACCGATACCGACGCGCTCTGAGCGGGCCAACCAATTGTCATGGAGACCTCAATGCAAATTCCTTCAAGATTGAAGACGGCGGCGCGCTCGGCCTTGCTTGGCACGCTCGCGCTCACCGCACTGGGAACGGTCGCGGCCTTCGCCCAGGAAACCGCCCCGGCGGCCGCTGAAGTTGCGGCCGCAGCGCCTGCGCCTGCCGACGTCATGGACAAGGGCGACGTCGCCTGGATGCTGACCTCGTCGCTGCTGGTGCTGTTCATGGCGCTGCCGGGCCTGGCGCTGTTTTACGGCGGGCTGGTGCGCGCCAAGAACATGCTGTCGGTACTGATGCAGTGCACGATGATCGTGGCGCTGGTGATCGTGATCTGGACGTTCTGGGGCTATTCGATGGCCTTTGGCGACGCACCGAGCCCCTATTGGGGCGGCCTCGGCAAAGCCTTCCTGATGGGGGTGACGCCTGAAAGCATGGCGGCGACCTTCACCAAGGGCGTGGTCATTCCCGAATATGTCTTCATCGTCTTCCAGATGACCTTTGCCTGCATCACGCCGGCACTGATCGTCGGCTCGTTCGCCGAGCGCATCAAGTTCCCGGCGGTGCTGCTATTCGTGGCGCTGTGGGTGACATTCGTCTACTTCCCGATCGCCCACATGGTCTGGGATTCGGATGGCCTGATCTATGGCTGGGGCGCGCTTGATTTCGCTGGTGGTACCGTCGTGCACATCAATGCGGGTATCGCTGCCCTCGTCGGCGCCCTTTTGGTCGGCAAGCGCATCGGCTACGGCAAGGACAACATGGCGCCGCACTCGATGACGCTGACCATGGTCGGCGCCTCGATCCTGTGGGTCGGCTGGTTCGGCTTCAACGCCGGTTCCAACCTCGAAGCCAATGGCGGCGCGGCACTTGCCATGATCAACACCTTCACCGCCACCGCAGGCGCTATTCTCGCCTGGGTGATCATCGAAGTGGTTACGCGCGGCAAGGCATCGATGCTGGGTGCGGCCTCGGGCATGGTTGCGGGTCTTGTTGCCGTGACGCCGGCGGCCGGCTTTGTCGGTCCGGTCGGTGCGATCGTGCTCGGCGCGATCGCCTCGGCCGTCTGCTACTTCTTCGTGGCGGTGGTGAAGATCAAGCTTGGCTATGACGACTCGCTCGACGTGTTCGGCATCCACGGCGTCGGCGGCATCGTCGGTGCCATCGGCACCGGTGTCTTCAACGCCAAGGCGCTGGGCGGCGTCGGCTATGGCACGCTTTCGATCGGCGGCCAGGTGTGGACCCAGTTCCTCGCCGTATCAGTGACGGTGCTGTGGTGCGGTATCGGCTCGCTGGTGCTCTACAAGCTGGTCGATCTGCTCATCGGCCTGCGCCCGAGCGTCGAAGCCGAACGCCAAGGTCTCGACCTGACGTCGCATGGCGAGGTGGCCTACCACTCGTAGTCACCCCACTCTTAATCACCAGGGGCGGCGGAGTTGCAGCTTTGCCGCCGCATCCTCCCTATCCCGTCGTGGCCGCCCGAAAAGCAGCCACGCTTTGAGGCCCGGAGCAATCCGGGCCTCCTTTTATGCAAACACCCGTAGCAATCAGGCGAAGAACGCCTGGATTCGTGGCCACCAGCCCATTGCTGCGCGAACGCGCCGGGCGGCGCTGGCGCCTCTGACGGCTTCGCCGAAGTGGCAGTAGCAAACGATGTTGTGCAGCTGCCGGTCGGACAGGTCGAAGAAGCGCTTGGCTTCGCCGTAGCTGTCGTCATTGAGGCCGGAGGACCGGAAGTGCGGATCCTCGAATGCCACGGTGAGCGGCGAACCCGTGACACGCATCGTCATGCGCTCGGCGCGCGGGGCATATTCAGTGCCCGGAAGCGTGCCGAGGCGCCGTTCGGGTTGGTGTTCCAGCAATTGGGCCCAGCGTTCGAGGCGCTGGGTCCGCGTCATGGGCAGATAGGGAGCTGCGGGTTGGATATCAGCGAATGCCTGCAGTTGCTCGATGGTATGGTGTTTCATCGTCGCCTCCTGTCTTAGCTCTTGCTAATATTGGAAGGTATGGCGGTGCGAGCGCCGGGGCAAGCCCGAATAGGCCCGCTCATGGAAAAAGCCCGCTCCTGGGAGCGGGGTTTGGGACTTGCCAAGGACCTGAGAACTGCCGGATTGAATCACGCCTCCGGCGTGATGATGCCGTTGAGACTGGTGGTCGGGTTGCCCGGTCTTCCCACAACTGCGCAAATTTCTGGCCCGTACCGGCGGGGGCGCCGACCAGATCTCCACGGATGACTTCCAGCATCTCGTCGCCATTTTCGACCGCGCCTGACTCGGCCGCTGACAGCATGGACACGGCGGATCAAGCGTTGTGGGCTGCGGCCGATGCACGGATAACGTGAACGATGGCTTAACCTTAATGCGGCCTTAACCTTCCCCTCGATAGTCTGACAACCGAATCTGCCCGCGATGCGTTCGCATGTGGGCCACGGCATCAATGGACGGGGACGAGGCATGCGTTCTGGGGTTTCCTCACCGCTCGCGCTGACCGACGCAGGGCACGGCATTCAGGCATTCGCGCGACGGCAGGCAGGCCGCGCGGCGGGCCTGGGTTTGTTTGCCTTCGTGGCCTTCGGCCTGGCGGCACTTGGCACCTGGAATGTCGCCGACCCGAGCTTCAGCCATGCCACCGACAGCCCCGTGACCAACGCCATGGGTTATCCCGGTGCCGTGTTCGCCGACCTTGCCATGCAGTTCTTCGGCCTGGCCTCAGTCGCGGCCCTGATGCCAGCCGTGATCTGGGGCGTGCTGTTTGTCACCGCGCGTGGCGTCGACCGCATGCCCAAGCGCGGCCTTGTCTGGTTCGGCTCGGCCCTTTTGGCCGCAGCGATCGCAGGCTGCGTCGGCGCGCCGCCAACCTGGCCGTTGCCGACCGGCCTTGGCGGCGTCTTCGGCGACATGGTGCTCAAGGTGCCGGGCCTGTTCATTGGCGGCTATCCCACCGGGCTGATCGCCACCGTCATAGGTGTGCTGTTGATCGCCCCCGCTATCTGGCTGTTTGCCTTTGGCGCTGGCTTGCTCAACCGCGAGAACGGCTTTGCGGTCGTCAATCCCAAGCCCAAGCCCGACATGCGCGAACAGGACTTCGCCAGCTTCGACGATGAAGAAGACGACGACAATGAAGGGGTGCTGGCGCTCGGTGCGATCACGCATTGGTGGCTGTCGGCCAAGGCCTATCTGCGCCGCCGCGCCGCCAAGCGCCGCGAGCTGGAAGGTTACGACATGCCGCCGGTGAAGCGCGAGAGTGCCTGGCGGCAGGCGGCCGAGCGTGTCGAATCGGCCGAACGCGCCGAGCAGCGTGTCAGCCCCAGTGGCCGCGCGCGGGTCGAGCCCGAATTCTTCGCCCAGATGGTGGCGCACGAGCGCTCCGTTTCGATCGATCCGGAAGACCAGGACGTCTTCGGCGACGACGACATGGATGTTTCGCCCGAGCCACGCCGGGGTGCCAACGCCCAGGTGCAGAATTTCCGCTCGCCGGCGAATGGTTCGCCCGCCGCGCGTGTCGCAGCCCCAGCGCCTCGTCCGGCTCCAGGCGCCCGTGTCCAGCGCGAGGCGCAGACCACGATGATCGGCGCCGAGACCTTCGAGATGCCGTCGCTGCATTTCCTGGCCGAGCCCAAGAACGTGGTCCGCGATGCCTCCTTGTCGAAGGACGCGCTCGAACAGAATGCGCGCCTGCTTGAAGGCGTGCTCGAGGACTTTGGCGTCAAGGGCGAGATCATCCATGTCCGTCCCGGTCCGGTCGTTACCCTCTACGAGCTTGAGCCGGCGCCTGGCATCAAGTCGTCGCGCGTTATTGGCCTGGCCGACGACATCGCGCGTTCGATGAGCGCGATCGCCGCGCGTGTCGCTGTCGTGCCGGGGCGCAATGCCATCGGCATCGAGCTGCCCAACGCCAGGCGCGAGACCGTCTATCTCAGGGAGATCCTGGCGAGCCGCGACTTCGAGACGACCAAGGCGAAGCTTGCGCTGGCGCTCGGCAAGACCATCAATGGCGAGGCGGTCATCGTCGACATCGCCAAGATGCCGCACGTTCTCGTTGCCGGTACCACTGGCTCGGGCAAGTCGGTGGCGATCAACACCATGATCCTGTCGCTGCTCTATCGCATGACGCCGCAGGAATGCCGGCTGATCATGATCGATCCGAAGATGCTCGAACTGTCGGTCTATGACGGCATTCCGCACCTTTTGACGCCTGTCGTCACCGACCCGAAGAAGGCCGTCGTGGCGCTGAAGTGGACGGTGCGGGAGATGGAAGACCGCTACCGCAAGATGTCCAAAGTCGGCGTGCGCAACATCGACGGCTTCAATGCCCGTGTCAGCCAGGCTGAAAAGAAGGGCGAGCAGATCTCACGCACCGTGCAGACCGGCTTTGACCGCCAGACCGGCGAGGCGATCTACGAGACTGAAAACCTCGACCTGGCGCCGCTGCCCTACATTGTCGTGGTCATCGACGAGATGGCCGACCTGATGATGGTCGCGGGCAAGGATATCGAAGGTGCGGTCCAGCGCCTGGCGCAAATGGCCCGCGCGGCCGGCATCCACGTCATCATGGCGACCCAGCGTCCCTCGGTCGACGTCATCACCGGCACGATCAAGGCCAACTTCCCGACGCGCATCTCCTTCCAGGTGACGTCGAAGATCGACAGCCGCACCATCCTGGGCGAGCAAGGTGCCGAGCAGCTGCTTGGCATGGGCGACATGCTCTACATGGCCGGCGGCGGGCGCATCCAGCGTGTCCACGGTCCGTTCGTTGCGGACGATGAGGTCGAAAAGGTCGTCGCCCATCTCAAGCTCCAGGGCGTGCCGGAATATCTCGACGCGATCACCGAAGACGACGGCGAGGACGATGACGAGCCGTCGGGCAAGGGCGGTGGCGGCAATGGCGGCGGCGGCAACTTCGAGGAATCGGACGATCCCTACGACCAGGCGGTGGCCGTGGTGCTGCGCGACGGCAAGGCCTCGACCAGCTACATCCAGCGCAGGCTGGGCATCGGCTACAACCGTGCAGCGTCGATTATCGAGCGGATGGAGAAGGAAGGCATCGTCGGCGCCGCCAACCATGCGGGAAAACGCGAAATCCTGGTGCCGACCGAAGATGACAAGATGTGAGGACGGAACCAGCGATCACGTTTTCGCGTTGATGGCGTGACGCGGATATGCGTCAAACTTCAGCCCCACTGGGCGACGATAGAGTTGCCGAACTGGAATGAGACGAGAGTTATCGGCATGACAGACAATCTTTTTGCCACCAAGGGTGGCTTTGGCCTGACGCGGCGCCGCCTGCTTGGCTTGGCAGCAGCGATGGCGCTGACCGTCGCCCCCGTGCTCGGGCTCCATTCGCCGGCGCAGGCGCAGGCTACCGATGCCGCCCAGCGCATCGCCGATCATTTTTCGAGCGTGCGCGCGATGTCGGGCGAGTTCGTGCAGTTCGGTCCGCGCGGCGAGCAGACCGGCGGCAAATTCTTCCTCGAACGACCGGGCAAGATCCGCTTCAACTATGAGGCGCCTTCCAACTTCAAGGTCATCTCCGACGGCCAGTCGGTGGTCATCTTGAACTCCAAGATGCGTACATCCGACCTCTATCCGCTGTCGAAGACGCCGCTCAAGCTTTTGCTCGACGACCGCATCGATCTGACCGGCAGCAAGGTCAAAAGCGTCACCGAAGAAGACGACCTGACCACCATCAAGCTTTCGGATAAGCAGGTGTTCGGCAACTCGACCATCACCATGATGTTCGATCCCAAGACCTACGAGCTGCGCCAGTGGACCATCACCGACGCGCAGGGCAAGGACACCACGGTCATGGTGTTCAACGTCAAGCAGGGCGGCTCGTTTCCCGCCGATACCTTCAAGATCGACTACAAGCTCAACCGCGAGCTCAACACCCAAAAGAAGAACGACTAAGGGCCTGTTCGCCAAGCCCGCCCACGCGGCAAGGCGTGTTGCCAGACAACCTCTTGCGGCTGCGTTGCCCGGCTTAGTTGTGGACAGCGGCGCCGGTGAGGCCACGCCCACCTTCTAGCCTTGTCATTGCGTGACCGTGCTGTCAGTTTCCGCCGCAACGTCTTGCCGGAACCTGCCATGCCCTTTTCCATCGCCACCTGGAACATCAATTCCGTGCGCCTGCGCATGCCGCTGGTCGAGCGGCTGTTGAACGAGTACGCACCCGACGTCTTGTGCCTGCAGGAAACCAAGTGTCCGGACGACCAGTTTCCGTCCGCCGCGTTTCGCAAGATCGGCTACGAACACATCGCCATCCATGGCCAGAAGGGCTATCACGGCGTCGCCACGGTGGCGCGGCGGCCGCTTGAAATCGTGGAGAAGCGCCGCTTCTGCGAGATCGACGACAGCCGACATCTGTCGGTGCGTTTCGACGCCGGCGGCAAGAAGGTGACGCTGCACAATTTCTACGTTCCCGCTGGCGGCGACGAGCCCGATCCGGAGATCAATCCGAAATTCCGCCACAAGCTCGACTTCGTCGCCGAGATGAACGCGATCCGTGCCGAACAGGGCGAGAGTTCGGCCTCGGTGCTGGTCGGCGACCTCAACATCGCACCCCTCGAACACGATGTGTGGTCGCACAAGCAACTGCGCAACGTCGTCAGCCATACGCCCGTGGAGACCGAAAACTTCGAGGCGATGCGCAAGGCCGGCGATTGGGTCGACCTGATGCGGCTCAATGTGCCCGACGACCAGAAGATCTATACGTGGTGGAGCTACCGGGCGAAGGATTGGGAGATTTCCAATCGCGGGCGCCGGCTCGACCATGTCTGGTCCTCGACGAACCTCGCGCCTGATCTCGCCGGCATCGACATTTTGAGCGCCGCGCGCGGCTGGGAACGACCGTCGGATCACGTGCCGGTGATTGCCAGGTTCAATCTGGACTGAGATCAGGTGAGGCCGGCCTGCCGTTAGGGCAGGCCACGCGCGCCGGTTTCGCTCGTTCCTGACTTGCCGGCGTCACGGCATGACAAGCTTGCGGTTTCGAGCAGGCCGGACGCGCCTGTCCCTTTGTTCATGACTTTTCAGCGTCGCGGCATGGATTCCCGACACTCTCCGCTCGTTTCACTCGCTCACGAGGTCGGGAATGACGGGCTTAGTTGGCCGTTTCCGCGAACCGTCAACGTTGCCGCCAATGCTAAGCGCGAACCTTCGCCACTGGTGTCAAACGCGAACATTCGAGATTGGCGGAAGCGTCCCCTCAATCCGTCATTCCCGACCTCGTGAGCGAGTGAAACGAGCGGAGAGTGTCGGGAATCCATGCCGCAACGCTGGCAAAATTAGGAGCAGAGGGAAAAACGGTACGCCTGAAGGCGGATCAAATCGGAAGCTAGGGAACCCAGCGCGCACAAGCTGTTGCCGTGTCCAGAAGCCCGACCGGCCGCAGCTACTTGCCGAATCGCGGGGCCATGCTTTCGATCCGCGCGATCATGTCCTGGAGGTCTTCGAGGATGTGCTGGTGCAGCCGGGCCGCGGCTTCGGGATATTCCTCCAAGATGCGGTGGAACATTTTCCGGTTGAGCCGGATGACCTCCGAATCGATGGCCGCTGCCGCACTGGTCAACCGCCTGGTGTCGGCGATCAGCGCGAGTTCGCCGAGCATCGAGCCGGGTCCGGCCGAGCCGACTTCGGCGCGCGGTCCATCAACCTCGCGGTAAAGCGCTATTCGTCCCGATATCACGACATAGGCCGAATCGGCCTCGTCATCCTCGCGATAGAGCTTGCGATCGGCGGGGAGATGCACATTCTCCGCGCCAAAAGCCAGCAAACGCAGCTGTTCTTGTGTGAAGCCCTCAAATAGCCTCACGCCGGACAGGATGCGGATGTCGTCATCCAGCGCCATTATGTCCCCGACTTCTCAGACCGGCTCCCCCCTGTCGTCAGCCGGCGGCCCCACTCGCCGGGTAAACCAGTCAGGGGACCAGCTTGTATCCGCCGCTTTCTGTCACAAGAATTTCCGCATTGGAAGGATCGCGCTCGATCTTCTGGCGAAGACGGTACACATGCGTTTCCAACGTGTGCGTCGTGACACCTGAATTGTAGCCCCAAACCTCTTCGAGAAGTACGTCGCGGGTGACCACCTTCTGGTCAGCCCGGTAGAGATATTTGATGATCGAGGCCTCCTTTTCGGTGAGCCTGACCTTGCCGCCGCGCGCGTCGATAAGAAGCTTCTGGCTCGGCTTGAAGGTGTAGGGCCCAACAGCGAAGGTGGCATCCTCGCTCTGCTCGTGTTGGCGCAGCTGGGCGCGGATGCGCGCGAGCAGGACAGCGAAGCGGAACGGCTTGGTTACATAGTCGTTGGCGCCGGCTTCGAGACCGAGGATCGTGTCCGAATCGGTGTCGTGGCCGGTCAGCATGATGATGGGCGCCTTGTAGCCGCCCTTGCGCAGGATCTTCACCGCCTCGCGGCCATCCATGTCGGGCAGGCCGACATCCATGATGAGCAGGTCGATGAGGCCAGCGCGCGCTGCATTGACGCCCTTGGTGGCCGAGGCCTCCTCCAGGACTTCGAACTCCTCATAGAGCGCGAGCTGCTCGACAAGCGTGCCGCGCAGATCGTCGTCGTCGTCGACAATGAGGATGGTGCGTGAGGTCATGGATCAATCCGTTGTTTTAAAATCAAAAATTCTGTTGACCACAGACTATGGATGCGGAAGCTGACTGCGACAACCATCGACCGGGTGATTTGTTCCGCGAAGCGATCATACAAGAAAAATCAAAGGCGTAATTGGGGCGGATGAATTTTTGCGCAAGGGCATTTCCACAATCGTCGTAAGAGCCAAACCTGGCGACCGGACCAAGGGCCTGCTGCAGGTGGGCGCAACGGTGTTTCCTTGTGCGCTGGGGAGTGGCGGTATTTCCGCCGACAAGCGCGAAGGCGATGGCGCGACGCCGCTTGCAACGATGCGTCTTTTGTCGGGCTATTTCCGGCGGGATCATTTCGCAACGGGCCAGACTAGGCTTGCCATGCACGCGATCGCGCCTGATCTCGGCTGGTGCGAAGTGCCTGATGACCGCAACTACAACAGGCCGGTGAAGATCCCTTATCGCGCCAGCCACGAGCGCATGAAGCGCGACGACCGGCTCTACGATGCCTGCCTCGTGCTCGACTGGAACATCCGGCCGCGACGACGCGGACGCGGCAGCGCCATCTTCTTTCACTTGGCGCGGCCGGGTTTTACTCCGACGCAAGGCTGCGTGGCGGTGACGGCGCGTGTGATGGCGCGGCTGTTGCCGCATCTTTCGAACCGCACGGTGCTGAAAGTGCTGCGCTAAAGAAAAGCGGCCCGAAGATGGGAGACTATCTTCGGGCCGAGTGTGCTCCCAGAGTGAGCTTGGGAGATCGGGTCAACGGTGGTTGTGGCGGCGCGGCTGCTGCCAGCCGATATCAAGAAGCCCAAGCCGACCAAGATCGGAGTCGACGGCCTTGGTGATGTCCTTGCAGGCGATGCCCGTGTCGCGGCGATAGTGCTCGGTCAGGCAGCCGAAATCCTGGGCGGGCGCGTTGAGTGCTGCCTTCATGTGGCGAAACCAATCCATGACCGGCTGCAGCCGGGCCGGCTGGGCGTATGGGGTTTTCAAGACATCGGTCGACATGGTGTGGTCCGTTTCGTCCGGATATCAAATCCGGTTTGACATTGCTCTAACTGGTCCCATGATGTGGCGTTGAAAGACAAAAGAGAAACGAGTAGTTCTTTCTCAATCATCAAATTCAGCTTGAAGATCCACCGATGCGCTTCGTACCTGGGACACGTGCACTGCGGACGCTGGAGGCTGCTGGTCGGCATCTGAATTTCACGCGCGCCGCCGACGAACTCGGCCTGACGCCGGCTGCGGTCAGCCATCAGATCAAGGAAATCGAAGATCAGCTCGGCGTCGTGCTGTTCACCCGCACCAGCAGAAGCATTCGGCTGACCGAGGCGGGGGCGGCGCTGTGCGATGCCTCCTCGGATGCCATCGAGCTGCTCAACCGGGCTGTCTCCAAGGCGAGAAAACTGACACGCGGGACCGCGCAGCTGAAGGTGACGCTCGACGCGCAGTTCGCCGGCAAGTGGCTGATGCGGCGCGTCGATGGTTTCCGCAAGCTGCATCCCGATATCGATCTGCGTTTCGACATTAGCTACGACGTGCGCGACTTCGATCTCGACGACGTCGATGTCGGCATCCGCTTCGGCATGGGCAAGTATCCGGGCCTCGTCGCCGAGCGGCTGTTCGACAACATGATCATCCCGGTGTGCAGCCCCAAGCTTCTGGCGTCGGGGCCGCCGCTGCGCGTGCCGCGCGACCTGTTCAACCACACGCTCGTCCACATCGAATGGTCGCAGCAAGGCGTGACCTGGCCGAACTGGCGCATGTGGATGGCCGCCGCAGGCGTCGACGATTTCGATGATAGCCGCTCGATCGTCTTCACCAATTCGTCCGACGCGGTGCAGGTGGCGATCGACGGCAGTGCGGTGGCGCTTGCCGATTTCGCCATGGTCGCCAATGACCTGTCCGAGGGGCGGCTGGTGCGGCCGTTTGAACTGGGCATCAAGGTGTCGCGCGAGTTCGCCTATTTCCTTGTCTATCCCAAGGTCACCGCCGAAGATCCGCGCATTATCGCGTTCCGGGAGTGGATATTGGAAGAGGCGGCGCAGACGCAGACGTAGCTGCCAGCTCCTCCGTCATCTCGGAGGCGCGTCAGGCGAAGCGCCAGACGGTGGTGCGCTTGACCTCGGCGTCCTCGAGCGCGCGGGTGACTGGCACCTCGTAGGTGGCGAGCTTTTCCAGACGTTCCTTGGGAAGGTAGGAGCGGCCGGGGTCGCCGACGAGCACGTCAGCGCCGCGTTGGCGCAGGGCCGAAAACCACGGCACAAGACGGTCGGCGAAGGGCTTTTCGTAAAAGACATCGCCGGCGAGCACGACGTCCCAGCCATCGTTGCGCCCGACCTGGTCTGCGCCCATGAAATGGACTTCAACCGCGTTGGCATCGGCATTGAGCCTGATCGCGGCCTCGCAGAATGGGTCGATGTCGGCGCCGACGACTGAAGCAGCACCCGCCTGCATGGCGGCGATGGCGACAAGGCCGGAGCCCGAGGCGAAATCCAGCACGCGCTTGCCGGCAACCGTATCAGGCTGGTCGAGCACATAACGCGCCAGCCCCTGTCCGCCGGCCCAGGCAAAGGCCCAGAAGGGCGGCGGCAGGCCGATCTCGGCCAGCTGTTCTTCGGTGCGATGCCAGAGATCATGCGCCTCGTCGGCGAGATAGAGCGCAACTTCAGGCACATGCGGCGGCCGCATCAGTGCCGTGTTGGCGCGGATGAAGTTTTCCGCGCTCTCGGGTGTGAGTTTTGCCACGGAACCTGTCGTCACGGCGCCTTGTTGAGCCCGGCCATGCGGCAGACTTCCTGCCATTCGTCCGGGGTCACCGGCTGGACGGAAAGACGCATCGAGGTGACCAGCGCCATCTTCTCAAGCGCTGGATTGGCCTTGACGTCGACAAGGGTGACGGGTTGGGGAATGTCGCTGTGGTAGCGGATGTCGACGCATTCCCAGCGTGGATCGTCGGTGGTGGTGTCGTGATGCGCCAGTGCGCAGACTTCGGCGATGCCGACGACCTCCAGCCCCTCATTGGAGTGGTAGAAGAAGCCGAGATCGCCAATCTGCATGGCGCGCATGTTGTTGCGCGCGAGATAGTTGCGCACGCCGTCCCACTCTGTGCCTTCCTTGCCCTTGGCCTTCAGCATCTCCCAGGAGAATTTGAACGGCTCGGATTTGAACAGCCAGTAATTCTTGTCGCTCATTCGTTGCGTCCCCTCGATCTGCTCGGCTTGAATCAGGCGCTGGCCGGATTGTTGAAGACCCAGTTCCACGGCTTGATCTGGACGTTCTCAAACAGGCCGGCCTTGGCGTAGGGATCGGCGTCGGCGATCGCCTGGGCTGCTGATGCGTCGGCGGCCTCGATGACCACCAGGGATCCGTCCGGCTTACCATCGGCGTCGAGGAAGGGGCCGGCGAATTTGAGGGCGCCCTTGGCGTTCAGATCGTTGAGGAAGGCGACGTGATCGGGACGCGCATCGAGGCGAACCTGAAGATGGCCCGGCTTGTCCTTGCAGATCAGTGCGAAAAGCATGTTTGCATATCCTCTTTGGTTCAGGAGTTCAGTCGGCTTCGGCGCGCAGCGGCCTGGTCATCAGGCCGGCGACGGCCTCGTTGATGGTGATGGCGCGATCGAGCAGGGCAGCGACCGCTTCGACGATCGGCGCGTCGATGCCGCGCTCGCGGGTGAGGCGCGCGGCGATGTAGGCGGTGGCAACACCTTCGGCGAGCGGCCGGCCGGAAAGTTCCTCGCCTTTGCCGAGCGCCACGCCATAAGCGAAGTTGCGCGATTGCACCGACGAACAGGTGAGCATCAGGTCGCCGAGGCCGGACAGGCCCATCAGCGTTTCTGGACGGGCGCCGAAGGCCGCACCTATGCGGCGCAGTTCGACGAAGCCGCGCGTGACAAGCGCTGCCTGGGCGCTGGCGCCGAGGCCAGCACCCGTGACGGCACCGGCGGCGATGGCGAAGACATTCTTCAGCGCGCCGCCGATCTCGACGCCGATCAGGTCGTCAGTCGAATAGCAGCGCAGATTGGCGGCTGAGAAGCGCAAGGCGAGTGCCGAGGCCCGGGCTTCGTCTTCCGAAGCAACCACAACGGCCGTCGGCAGGCCCCGCGCCACGTCGGTGGCGAAGCTTGGACCGGACAATGCTGCGACGGGATTTTCAGGCAGGATCTCGGTTGCGATGGCCGACAGGAGCCTGCCGGTATCGCGCTCGATGCCCTTGGCGCAAAGCACCAGAGGCACGTGGGCTGCGACATGCGGCTTGACCTGGGTCAGCACGGCACGCAGCGCCTGCGCCGGGGTGACGACCAGCACGCAGTCGGTGCCGGCAAGGGCCACGGCGAGGTCCGTGGTGGTGGCGATGCCGGCTTCGAAGCTGATGCCGGGGAGATAGCGCGGGTTGGTTCCGCTGCGAATGGCTTCGACGCTTTCGCTGTCGCGGGCCCACAAGGTGACGGCATGGCCCGCGTGCAGCATGGCGAGCGCCAGGGCCGTGCCCCAGGCGCCACCGCCGAGAACAGTGGCCTTGTATGCGTTCATGCCTTGGCTCCTCGCCTGCCGGAGCCGACGACCGGTGCTGAGACGCTGTCCAGCGGCCAGCGCGATCGCGGCACAAAATCGAATGCGTCCGGTTCCACGAGATCGGCGCGCAGCCGCTCGATGCCGGCCCAGGCGATCATCGCTGCATTGTCGGTGCATAAGGCCATGGGTGGCGCGACAAAGCCAAAGCCGTGATCGGCGCAGAGCTTTTCCAAGAGAGTGCGGATCTGCTTGTTGGCGGCGACACCGCCGGCAACGACGAGGGCAGGTGCCTTGCTAACGGGGAATTCGTCGCGGAAACGCGCCAGTGCACGCTTGACGCGGTCGCCGAGTGCGTCGGCTACGGCCGCCTGGAACGAGGCGCAGATGTCGGCGACATCCTGATCGCTCAGAGGTGCCACGGCAGTCGCTGCCTGGCGCACGGCGGTCTTGAGGCCGGAAAACGAGAAATCGGGCTGAGCCGAACCCTTCATCGGGCGTGGGAAGATGAAGCGGGTGGCGTCGCCCGACTGGGCAGCCTTTTCGACATTGGGACCGCCGGGATAGGGCAGAGCCAGCATCTTGGCGGTCTTGTCGAATGCCTCGCCAAGCGCGTCGTCGATGGTGGTGGCCCAGCGCTGATAGTCGCCGACACCTTTGACCAGAACGATCTGGGTGTGGCCACCCGAGACCAGCAAGAGCAGATAGGGGAAGTCGAGCCCGTCGGTCAGCCGCGCGGTCAGCGCATGGCCTTCGAGATGGTTGATGGCAATCAGCGGCTTGCCGGCGGCTGCGGCAATCGCCTTGGCCGTCATCAGACCGACGATCAGCCCGCCGACGAGGCCCGGGCCGGCGGTCGCGGCAATCGCGTCGATGTCGGCAAGCGACAGGCCCGAATCCTCAAGGGCTGCCTCGACAATGCCGTCGAGCGCTTCGACATGGGCGCGCGCCGCGATCTCGGGAACGACGCCGCCAAAGGCCGCATGTTCCTCGATCTGGCTGAAGACCGTGCTCGACAAAATGCGCGGCGTTTTGCCTGCTTCAAGCGCAACGACGCTGGCCGCGGTTTCGTCGCAGCTCGTCTCGATGCCCAGAACACGGATCAATTGGTCGCTACCCTGCATGATTGCCCGGTGGTAAATTCCTAGATAGGAGGTACGGGACCGCCCCGCCAGCGCGGGGTTATCACGGACCAAGCGCTATGCAAACAAGAGCCTTGAGAATCGGAACACGCGGCAGCCTGCTGGCGCTCGCGCAAGCCCATGAGACGCGCGAGCGGCTGATGGCGGCGCACGCCTTGCCGGAAGAAGCGTTCGAGATCGTGACGATTTCGACCAGCGGCGATCGCATCCAGGACCGGCCGCTGTCGCTGGCCGGCGGCAAGGGCCTTTTCACCAAGGAACTGGAAGAAGCGCTGTATTCGGGCGAGATCGATTTCGCCGTGCATTCGTCCAAGGACATGCCGACGCAGCTGCCCGACGGACTCGAACTGTCGGCGTTTTTGCCGCGCGAGGACCCGCGCGATGCGTTCATCGGCCGCGCCGCACCCAAGATCATGGACCTTCCCGAGGGCGCAGTCGTCGGCTCGTCGTCGCTGAGGCGCCAGGCACTGATCCGGCGCATGCGGCCCGACCTTAACGTTGTGATGTTTCGCGGCAATGTGCAGACGCGGCTGCGCAAGCTCGATGAAGGCGTGGCGCAGGGCACCATCCTTGCCAATGCCGGCCTGCGGCGTCTCGGACTTGCCGAAATCATCACCGACCTGATGCCGCTGGACGTCTTCCCACCAGCACCGGGGCAGGGCGCGATCTGCATCGAAAGCCGCATCGGCGACACGGATGTCACCGCCAAGCTTGCTGCAATCGACCACAGGCCGACCGGCCAGGCGCTGGCCTGCGAGCGGGCCTTTCTCGCAGCGCTCGACGGCTCGTGCCGGACACCGATTGCCGGATACGCTATGATCGATGGCGACAGGCTGTCATTTTCCGGCCTGATCCTGACGCCTGATGGTACCTTGTGGCATGAGGCCAAGGCCGAGGGCGCTGCTGCCGATGCCGCAACGATCGGCCGCAAGGCTGGCGAAGACGTCAGGGCGCGAGCCGGCGAGAAATTTTTCGAGGGGTGGAGCTAGATGGCACGCCGTGTGCTGGTGACGAGGCCGGATCCCGGCGCCACCCGCACCGCGCGGCGCCTTGAAGCGCTCGGCTTCGAACCGGTGCTTCTGCCGTTATCCGAAACGCGTGCCTTGCCGGTGGTGCGCGGAATCGTTCCAACCGATGCGACGGCAGTGGCTGTGACCAGCGCCAATGCCTTGCGCCACGCGCCAAGCGGGCTGATCGAGCGGCTGCGGCAACTGCCATGCCATGCAGTGGGCGTACGGACCGCTGAGAGCGCGCGCAAAGCCGGCTTTTTCTCCGTCAACGAAGGCCCCGGCGATGCCGCCGCCCTTGCCGACATGATTGCAATCGAACTTGGCAAGGCAACGCTTGCCTATCTCTGCGGTCGCGTGCGGATGCCGGAGTTCGAACGCCGCCTTGGTTTGAATGGCACCAAGGTGGTGCCGATCGAGACCTACGACACGATCGCGCTCGCACCTGATCCGACTTACGTGCGCCAACAGCTTGGTGGGCAACCTATTGACGCGGTGCTGCTCTATTCGGCGCGCTCGGCTGCGGCCTTCGGCACCTTGATGGAAATGCATGCGGAGGCTGATCTGCTGATGCGCGGCGCAACCTGTTTTTGCCTGTCCGGGCGCATCGCCTCGGCGCTGGTCGAGGGCCTGCGCGTCGCGGTTGCGCCGGATCCCAACGAGGATGCGCTGCTTGATCTTCTCGGTGAGCCGGATTGACGTTGGAGTGACTGCGCCATCACGCGGCCTTTTTTCGCGGGACGGTGGGTGTTACTGATTTTGATCTTCGACCCCGCACCGCTTGCGGGACCTGTGCCAATGAAATCGCGGAGCCCCAAGCATGGTCAAGACGCCGAATACGCGCCATTCGAAGACGCATCGCGACCCGGTGACCATCGAGCTGGAGCCGGGCGCGGTTTCGCGCGTCGAAGACGCAGCCAAGACGGAAGCTGCGCACGAGCCCGTTTCGGAAGCGACGGGCGACGAGGCATTGGCGGCGGCGGACCAAGCGGCAAAGCCAGAGTCGAGCGAGACGGCTGCCAAGGCCGATTCGGGATACACGTCCTACGACTACAGCTTCGACAATGCACAGCCGACGCGACAGCCTGAGGCCGAAGCGCCGACCAATGCTGCGTCGTCGAGCGCCAGCAGTTCAAGCGCCTCACGCGCAGCATCTCCTGCGCCGGCGCCGCGGCAGTCCACTTCAGGCATGTTGCCCGGCCTGGCTGGTGGCCTGATCGCCCTTCTGGTGGCGGGCGGGCTGCAATATGCCGGCGTGCTTGGCGCGCCCGGTGGCTCAACCGGGCCGGCTGGCGGCGGCGAGCAGATGCAAAGCGAAATCGCCTCGCTGAAGTCACAGATTGCCGATCTCGGCGCTTCGAGCGTTGGCAGCGAGCTCAAGGGCGAGCTTGACGGGCTCAAGACCGAAGTCGGCCAGGTGAAAAGCGAAGTCGAGGCGCTGAAATCGTCAACCGGACAGGCCGGATCGAGCGACGCGCTTGCCGGGCTCGACGAGCGCATCAAGCAGATCGAGACGGCTATCTCGTCGCTGAGCCAGGCTGGGGCGACGTCCTCCGAGATGACCGCGCTGAATGAGCGCATTGCCGGGCTCGACGCGGCGATAAAGGCGACGACGGCCGACGATGGCAAGATCGCGACGCTGGAGCAGTCTATTTCTTCGCTTGAGACCAAGGTCGAGGCACAGGCGTCGCAGCCCAAGATCGCGATGGCGATTGCCGCCTCGGCGCTCAAGGCGGCGGTCGAGCGGGGAGCCGGATTCGGTGCCGAACTCGAAACTTTCGCTGCCATTTCGCCCGACGCGCCGGAACTGGCGGCACTCAGGGCGCAAGCCGAAAAGGGCGTGCCGACGCGCGCCGAGATCGTGGCTGCGACCGATGCGGCCGCCAATGCGATGATCGCCGCGGCCAAGCCTGTCAACGAGAACGCCGGCATCTTCGAACGGCTGGTTTCGAGCGCAGAGCAGCTGGTTCAGGTGCGCCCGATCGGCGCTGTCGAAGGCGCTGGCGTACCGGAAACGGTGGCGCGCTTGGAAGTGGCGGTCAATCAGGGCGATTTCGCCAAGGCGCTTGCCGAATACGACACGCTGCCGGAGACGGCGAAAGCCGCAGGCGCGGACTTCATTGCCAAGCTCAAGGCGCGGCTGGATGTCGAAACGCTGGTCGACAAGCTCGTCGCCGGCGCGATGAAGGCATGAGGGGCACCAGATGATCCGCATCCTGTTCTTCCTCGCCGTCGTCTTTGCGCTCGGGCTCGGCTTTGCCTGGCTGGCTGATCGCCCCGGCGACATGGTCGTGACCTTCAGCGGCTATCAGTACAAGGTCAGCCTGATGGTGGCGGCGGTGACGGTCACCGCCATCGTCGTGGCGGCGATGCTATTGTGGTGGCTGACCAAGTCGGTGTGGAACAGCCCCTATACGATTGCCCGGCATTTCCGCGCCCGTAGGCGTGATCGGGGCTATCAGGCGCTGTCGACCGGCATGATCGCGGCCGGTGCCGGCGACGCCGCCCTGGCGCGCAAGAAAAACAAGGAAGCGGCCAAGCTCATCCGTTCCGACCAGGAGCCGCTAATCCATCTGCTCGACGCCCAGGCCTCGCTGCTGGAAGGTGACCATGATGGTGCCCGCCAGAAGTTCGAGACGATGCTCGACGATCCCGAAATGCGCTTGCTTGGCCTGCGCGGGCTTTATCTTGAGGCCGAGAGGCTGGGCGACCGGGCAGCGGCGCGCCACTATGCCGGACGTGCTGCCGGGCTTGCGCCGCAGCTCGGCTGGGCGGCGGATTCGACGCTTGAGGAAAAGACCGAGCGCGGCGACTGGGACGGGGCGCTGGCTCTTGTCGATGCCCAGAAATCGACGCGCCAGATCGAGCGCGACGTGGCTAACAACAAGCGTTCGGTGCTTTTGACCGCCAAGGCGATGTCGCTGCTCGACAGCGACTTCAACACCGCGCGCACCGCGGCACTCGAAGCCAACCGCCTGCGGCCGGAATTTGGCCCGGCGGCGATCATTGCCGCCAAGACGCTGTTCCGCCAGAACGACGTTCGCAAGGGTTCTAAGGTGCTGGAGGCTGCGTGGAAAGCCGAGCCGCAGCCCGATATCGCCGAGCTCTACGTCCATGGCCGTTCCGGCGATGCCGTGCTTGACCGGCTGGCGCGGGCAAAGAAGCTGCAGTCGTTGAAGCAGAACCATCCCGAATCCTCGCTCGCCGTCGCACGGGCGGCATTGGAGGCGCAGGACTATGCGCTTGCCCGCAGCGAGGCCGAAGCAGCTGCGAGGATGCAGCCACGAGAGGGCGCCTATCTCTTGCTCGCCGACATCGAGGAAGCTCAGACCGGCGACCAGGGCAAGGTGCGGCAGTGGCTGTCGCGTGCCGTGCGGGCGCCGCGCGACCCGGCCTGGGTCGCCGACGGCGTGGTGTCAGAGCGCTGGGCACCGTTTTCGCCGGTTACCGGCAGGCTCGATGCCTTCGAATGGCGCGCACCCGAGGAGCGGCTTGGCCATCTGATCGAACAACATGACGATGAACCTGCCGAACGCGTCGCGATCCCGGCGATCCGGGCGGCGCAGCCCGCCGGCGACGATATCGTTGATGTGACGGTGGAAAGCGATATCGAGCCGGAAAAGAGCGCTGAAGCGGAGAAGGTTGTGGTGCCAGCGCCTAACCCTGTCGCAGGGCTCGTGGACGACGACAAGGCCGAACCGATCCGCCTGCCCGACGATCCGGGTGTCGATCCTGAGGTGGCGCGGGAAAACGCTCAGAAGCGGTTCCGTTTGTTTTGATGTTCCACCGAACCTAGATCTAGGCTTGCTCAAACAGGATTCGGCTATGTTCGAACGCATGATCTCGTTTCTGAAAGACCTGCCCGCCGCAGGTTCCAGGCATTCGCCCGACGACGATACGCGCGTGGCGGCAGCGGCGCTGATGTATCATGTCATGAATGCTGACGGCGACCGGCAGGACGTCGAGTGGGAGCGCGCCAAGCAGCTTCTGAGCCAGAGTTACGGCGTTTCGGGCGTTGAACTCGACCGGCTGATCAAAGCGGGTGAGCAGGCCGACAACGAGGCAATCGATCTCTACGCCTTCACCAGCGTGCTCAAGCGCAGCCTCGATGAGGAGGCGCGCAAGGACTTCATCGGCATGATGTGGGAGATCGTCTATGCCGATGGCGAATTGCATGAGATGGAAGACAACACCATTTGGCGCATCGCCGAATTGATCGGCGTCGACAGCCGCGACCGCATCGAGGCCAAGCGCCAGGCGGCGCGAAAGGCGGCGCTTCCCGGCGAATCTGAAACAGACGAGTAGGGGGTTCGATGCCGGGGAGGGCGAGGGCAAAGATCCTGGTGGTGCTGCATCAGGAGCATTCCAGCGCCGGTCGTGTCGGCCATGTGCTGATGGAGAACGGTTTCGACCTCGACATCCGCCGGCCGCCGCTCGGCGACCACCTTCCTGAAACGCTCGACGGACATGCCGGGGCTGTTGTGTTTGGCGGGCCGATGAGCGCCAACGATCACGACGAGTTCGTGCGCCGCGAAACCGACTGGCTGGCCGTGCCGCTTAGGGAAAACCGGCCGTTCCTCGGCATTTGCTTGGGTGCGCAGATGCTGGTCAACCATCTCGGCGGCAAGGTCGAGGGCCATGGCGAGGGGCTGGTCGAGATCGGCTGGTATCCGATCAAGGCGACCGAGGAAGGCCGCAAGCTGATGCACTGGCCCGAAATGGTCTATCAGTTCCACCGAGAGGGTTTTTCGCTGCCAAGCGATGCGGTCCTGCTGGCATCGTCCGACACCTATCCAAACCAGGCCTTCCGCTATGGCGACAACGCCTGGGGCATCCAGTTCCATGCCGAACTCACCCGCGTGATGATGCAGCGCTGGGTGGTGCGCGGGGCCGAGCGTTTCGTTTTGCCCGGTGCCCAACCCGGCCGCGACCATCTCGGTGGCCGGCTGATCTGGGATATGCATCTCAAGCGATGGCTTGATGAGTTTCTCGTTACGATATTTGGCAGGGGGGATGGCAGTGGGGCAAGGCAATAGGGCAGTGAAGGTTGCATACTGCCCTATTGCCTTACTCCCCTACTGCCCTCGTCACACCCTTCCGTCGAGACGCCTGACCTTCCGCAGCGCAGGGAACGTCCAGGCCCAGATTCCGGCGACAGCCACGGCGCCTATGCCGCCAAAGACGACGGCAGGCGCTGTGCCGATGAGTGCGGCCATGGTGCCGGCGCGGAATTCGCCAAGCTCGTTGGACGCGCCGACAAAGACGCCGTTGACCGCGTTGACGCGGCCGCGGACATGGTCGGGCGTCCAGAGCTGGATCAGCGTTTCGCGGATGTAGACGCTGACCATGTCGGTGGCGCCGATGAAGGCAAGGCAAACGATCGACAGCCACGGAGTTGTCGAAAAGCCGAATATCGCGGTGAAGACGCCAAACAAGGCGACGAAGAAAAACATGATCCGGCCGGCGTGGTCGCGGATCGGATGGCCTGCGAGCCAGACGGCGACCATGAGGGCGCCGACGCCCGGGGCCGCGCGCAAGAGGCCGAGGCCCCATGGCCCAAGCTCGAGGATATCGCGGGCGTAGATCGGCAACAGGGCGACAGCACCCGACAACAGCACCGCAAACAGGTCGAGCGAGATAGCGCCGAGCACGATCTTTTCGCCCCAGATGTAGCGGAAGCCGGCAAACAGCGTCTCGACCGATGGCTTGCTGGTCTCGCTGCGCTGCCTGGGCTTGGGGATCGAAAAGATCAGGACCGCCGAGGCGAGCATCAGGCAGGTGGCCGCACCATAAGCGGCGGAAGGCGAGATGCCGTAAAGCAGGCCACCGGCGACCGGGCCGACGATGGTGGCGGTCTGCCAGGCCGACGAATTCCAGGCAACGGCATTGGCGAAATCCTCAGTCGGCACAAGATTGGCAACCAGCGAGGCCGAGGCCGGGCCGAAGAAGGCGCGCGCAATGCCGAACACCGCGAGTACACCGAAAATCGGCAGCGGACTGGCAAGGCCGTGGTAGATCAGCGCGAGCAGGGCAGCAGCACAGGCTGTCTCGACAAGGGCTGCCAGACCCATGATGAGCCTGCGGCCGAAACGGTCGGCCACAACGCCGGTGACCAGCACCAAAAGAAGCGCTGGCGCGAACTGGATGACGCCGACAAGGCCGAGGTCGAAAGGGTTGCGGGTGAGGTCATAGACCTGCCAGCCGACACCGACCGAGATGATCTGGGTCGAGAAGGTGGCCAGGAAGCGCGCGATCCAGAAACGCGCGAACGCGCCATGGCGAAAGGCGGCGAAACGCTGTTCGGCTGCTGTTGCGGGCTGGGATGTCATGGGGGCGGGCAAAAGCACCTGTTGCAACGCCGGCCCAGATCGCTTCGAGCCGACGGCGCTGCAATAGCGCAGTTTCCAGCGCAGGGGGCGATTTTGTGTGGCTGGATCAAAGCTTTTGCCTTTCATAGCCAGAGACAGGACCCAGCCGCTGGATATGCCGGCGCGCTGCCGGCAAGAAAATTCCGGCTGCGCGTTACGGAATGGAGAGGCCGCAACGCCCCTGTTTGCAAGGTATCAGGGCTGATCGCCCGCCGGTCGGCATATTGCATTGCAACATAGTTTGAATTGTCCGGTCGCCTCACGTCACCGATCTTGCCGGCATGTTCAAAAGGCTCTCCGGTGAAGGCATCAGCGCATCCAACTCGACGTTTCGGCCCGATATCGAAGGCCTGCGCGCCATTGCCGTGGGCGGCGTGGTCGCCTTCCATTTCGGCATGTCCGACCTGCCTGGCGGCTTCATCGGCGTCGATATCTTCTTTGTCATCTCCGGCTACCTGATCACCAGGCATCTGATGCAGGAGATCGGCCGTAGCGGCACGGTTGACCTCTGGCGCTTCTATGGACGCCGGGCGCGCCGCCTGCTGCCGGCATCGCTTTTGGTGATCGCGGCAACGCTTGCGGCCGGCTATTTCATCCTGGCGCCATCGGAACAGCAACTTTATGCCAAGGGCGCGCTGTTTGCCTCCAGCTATGTCATCAATCTGTGGCTGCTGAGATGGTCGTTCGACTATTTCGCCGCCGATACCGCAAACAACCCGTTCCTGCATTTCTGGTCGCTGTCGGTCGAGGAGCAGTTCTACCTGTTGTGGCCGGCGTTGCTGCTTTTGGCCGCGCGGTTTCGACCGGGCGAAAAGGGCATGGTGCTTTTCCTTGGTGTGGCTGCGGTCGTGTCATTTGCGGCCAGTGCCTGGATGACCGTGGTTTCGCAGCCCTGGGCCTTCTATTTCTCGCCGCTGCGCGCCTGGGAATTCGCCGTCGGCGGCCTTGTCTCGCTCGCGGTCGCCCAACGATGGGCCTCGGGTTTTCGTTTCTCGCCTGCTATGGGCTGGGCCGGCATCGGGTTGATCGCAGCGACCTATCTGACGGTGTCGGAAACCGATCCCTTTCCAGGTTTCATTGCGTTTATTCCCGTTTCAGGCACGGCGATGCTGCTGCTTTCCGGCGCCCGCCAAAGTGCCGCCGGGCCGGCGGCACTCCTGTCGCTGCCACCGTTCCAATGGACCGGAAGGCTGTCTTATTCGCTGTATCTTTGGCATTGGCCCGTTATCGTCTATGCAACGATCCTTTGGCCCGACCTTTCGCTCGCCGGGCGGCTGACGTGCCTGCTGGTGACGGTTGCCTTGTCCTATCTCAGCTATCGTTTCGTCGAGAACCCGGTGAGGCTGAATGGCTGGCTTTCAGCCGGCTCGGTGCGCTCGCTGGGGCTTGCGGCACTGCTTACCTCTCTTGGCGTGACGTTGTCTTATGGCGCTTCCCAGCTCGCGGGACGAAGCATCGATCCAGACCAGAAGCTCATCGCGGACAGTGCGGCGCGCTCCTCGTCGGCGCGCCAGTTCGACGCGAGTTGCGTCGCCAGCCTGGAGCAAACCAAGCCGCGCAGCTGCAGTCTCGGCGCGTCGCAGCCACGAAAGACGATCGTTCTTTTCGGCGATTCGCATGCAGACCATTGGTCGACGCCGCTGGCAAAGATCGCCGAGGCGAACAACTGGCGCGTGGTGACGTACCTCAAATCCTCCTGTTCGGTCGCGGCGGTGCCGACATGGAACGTGCGCCTGATGCGGGCCTATGCCGAATGCGACGCGTGGCGGAAATCAGCGATGAAGGAAATCGCCGAACTGAAGCCCGACACGGTGATCGTTGCGCAGTTTTCGTACAGCTATGTCGAAAATGACGTGAATGGCGGTCTGGACCATCTGGTCAGCCGCAATGTCTGGGCCGAGGGCCTGCGGGCGTCGCTAAAAGCACTTCGCGACACAAACGCCGAGGTCGTTCTGCTCAGGGACGTTCCCGTACACAAGTCGTATCTCGACCGCTGCGTCGCCCGCTCGTTGTGGCAGGGCAGGCATTCGAGCGTCTGCGACACGCCGAGAGACGAAGCGATCGACGAACGGGTGTCCCAGGCCGAACAGGCGGCGACAGCCGGCCTGGCGGGCGTCAGATATGTCGATCTTACAGAACTATTCTGCAATGACGTCACCTGTCCGGCGATGATTGGCGGCAAGCTGACCTTCCGCGATCGGCACCACATCGCCACGCCCTATGCGGCGACGCTGGCCGGTTCGATGCAGCGCGCGATCTTCGGCAACCAGGTGGCGGCGCATTGGCGGTGAGCCTCGGCGCGCACGCCTTGATTGCAGCGTCAAATCGCTAGAGCTGGATGCCGGTGGTGGCGAGGCCCCGTGTGATGCTGCCGGTGGTCGGCAAAAGCGGGATCAGGCAGGCCTGGAGCGCGTGGTAGATGTCGGGCTTGCCGTAGAACGGGCCGGCATTCGGCTTGAGATCATTGTCGAGCTGGGCGTGCCAGCCGCCATTGGCGCGGTCGATGAAGCGGGTGGCGCAGAAACTCCAGATGCGCCGGTACCACTCCTCGTAGGCCTTGTCGCCGTCAATGGCGTTGAGCACGGAAGCCGCACCGATCGCCTCGCAGCATGGCCACCAGTAGCGGTCCTTGATGCGGGCCGAGCCGTCCCATTCGAGCGTGTAGTAAAAGCCGCCCTTTGCAACGTCCCAGCCATCTGATGTTGCCTGGCCGAACAGGTTCTTGGCGGCGTCGGGCAGCCAGGCGAGCTTGCGGCCGCCGAGTTCCCAAAGCTGCAGCAAAAGCCGCGCCCATTCGAGCGAGTGGCCGGGCGTGGTACCAAAGGGGCGGAACATCGGGTCGCCGGAATAATCGCGGTCGACTTTCCAGTCGGCGCTGAAATGTTCGGGCAGGCGCCAGCCGGCGGCGGCTGAATGGCGGCGGATGATGAGGTCGGCGATGCGCTCGGCCATCGACAAATAGGTGCTGTCGTCGGTTGCTTCGAACGCGGCCATCAGCGCCTCGGTCAGGTGCATGTTGGAGTTCTGGCCGCGATAGCTGTCGAAGGGTTTCCAGTCGCGGGTGAATTCTTCCGCCACCGCGCCATGCGCCTCTTCCCAGAATTTCTCGGAGAGGATTGTCGAGATGTCGGTCAGCAGGCGGTCGGCGTCGGGATGGCCGGCGACCTTGGCGCTCGAGGCGGCGAGCAGCACGAAGGCGTGGCCATAGGCCTGCTTGGTGTCGTTGGTCGGCCCGTCATAACCGACGCCCCAGAAATAGCCGCCATCGACCGCGTCGCGATGACCGTTCCACAGGAAATCCATGCCGTGGTCGACAAGTGTGTCGGCGCCGGGGCGGCCAAGCAAATGGGCGATGGAAAAGCAGTGGACCATGCGGGTGGTGACATGGATCTGGCGGCCGGCGAATTTGCCTGGAACTGCCCCCGGCGCCAGCGGGCGTCCGTGATCGTCGAGGTCATGGAAGCCGCCGAGCGGATTGAGGCTTTCGCGCTCAAAGAAGGAAAACAGCGCGTCGGCCTGCTGCATCAGCCACAGGCGATGGCTTTGGAGCGTCGTCCATTTGGCCGAGCCGGCGGATATTTCCAAAGAAGCCATGGATCAAGTTCCTCTGCGGCAGATGGTCCACCCTGACTGATACCTGCGACCTAAGACGTAATGGCTCAAGCACTCAACAGGAAAACGCCATGATTTGCGTGCAGCGGTGCATGGACGCTGGATTCAGCAAATATGCCACGGTGGTGCCACTAGCCATGGCGCTTGCCGCGCTTTATGGACAATTGGCGCGCTTGACCGAGTTGGCAGCGAGATTTCGGGGACTAAATGACGAAATTGATGTCGTCCACGGCGGACGACCTGCCTACAGGGTCTGCACAGGCTGCAGGTCATGCTGCTGAAAAAGCGCTGGTTCGCCGGCTTGCATCGCATTGCAATCGCTTTCGCGATCCAGACGACCGCCGTGCGGCGTTCGAATTGGCGGTGACACTGGTGCCGTTCCTGGCCATGGGCGCGGCCCTTGTCTGGCTCGCCGCTTATGCCGAGCCAGTGCTCGGCGGATGGCGTTGGCTTTTGCTGGCCCTTGTGTCGCCGGTCTGTGCCGCGTTCCTGGTCAGGCTGTTTGCGATCCAGCACGATTGCGGCCATGGCTCGTTCACCAGTTCGCGCGAAGCGAACCGGATGATCGGCCGGGTGCTGAGCGTCTTCACCTTCACACCTTACACGCTGTGGCAGAAGGCGCATGCCGTGCATCACGGCTCGTCGGGCAATCTCGACAAGCGCGGCATCGGCGACATCGATACGCGCACCGTGGCCGAATATGAGGCGATGACCACAAGCCAGCGGCTGATGTATCGCATCTACCGCAATCCGTTCATCCTGATCGTGATCGGCGTGCCGATCTATTTCCTGATCATGCACCGGCTGCCCTACAACGAAGCCATTCCGCGCGTCGAAGCCTGGCGCAGCGCTGGCGGGCTCAATGTGGCGCTGGTTGTCGTCTATGGCGGGCTTGTGCTTCTGGCCGGCTGGGCTGTGATGCTGGCGGTACTGCCGGTCGTGGTGATGGGTGCCTGGGTCGGCGGCTGGCTGTTTTATGTCCAGCATCAGTTCGAAGAGACGCGCTGGGATGCCGGCGATGCCTGGGACCTTCATGTCGCGGCATTTGGCGGCAGCTCGTGGTATGCCTTGCCCGCGGTGCCCCAGTGGCTGACCGGGTCGATCGGCCTGCACCACATCCATCATTTGTGCAGCCGCGTGCCGTTCTATCGCCTGCAGGCCTGCTTCGACAGCAACGCCGAGCTTCGCGATGCGAGCAAGACCGTCAAGCTGACCTTCTGGAAGAGCGTTGGCTGCATCAATCTCGCGCTTTGGTGCGAGAACCGCCGGCGCCTGGTCACCTTCGCTGAAGCGCGGGTGTAGGCTCAAGGCGCCTGCGCCAGCACTCTGCGGCCTGACGACGGGCATCGTCGAAGGCCAGCATCGGGCTTAACGTCACAAGAGCGGCAGCGGCGGTATCGACGACAATTCGTTCCGCCGTTTCGTCCCTTGCTTTTCCAAGCCATACCGCGCGCCAGTATTCGTAGCTGGTGAGGCCTGTCGGCAGCTCGGCCTTGGGCCGAAGTTGCGAGGCAATGAGTAATTCGCCGGCTTTGCCATTGTCGAGCGTAAACATGGTTGTCGCCCGAAAGGGCGTGGCCTGCGCCACATCGCGGCTGTTGCCCAGAATGCAGAGCCTTGGCCAGTCGAGCAAAGCGGCAGCATCCCGGTGAAGATCGCGGTAGTTGGGCCGGAATGCCGCAAGCAGGCTGGCGCGGGCGTTGAGCGGGTTGAGCAGGTGCACGACGGCACTGAGCGGTGAGCGCATCTCCAGAAGACTGTATATGCCGAGCAAACCATGAAGCTGCGCTGACATCGCTGCGAGCGGCAGATAGGCGATGCGCTGTGCCTGCAGGACTTCTTTCGCTTGGGTGATGTTTGCCGCGACAGGAATGCCAATGGCGCCTGCGGCCATCTGGATCGTGCCTCTTGCCGCCCCGTTGCCGCTGTTGCCGTGCAGGAGAACGCGGTAGCCAGCATCCGCCACAAGCCGGGCGGCCTGGAGAAACCAAGGGGCAGATCTCGACTTCGGCGACACATAGGCGGGCCAGTCGAGATCGGCAAAACTTGGTGGACTCGTGGAAGGATCGAGATGGCGCCGACTTGCCCTTGTCAGGCCCGCAAGTTCGACTGCCGTCAGTCCGCGATACTGCAAGACGACCAGCAGTGCCCCCACCTGGATGGGGTCGGCCTCGCCGGCAAGCAGCAGCGAGAACGCCTCGTCTGCCTCCGCAAGGGATAGCGGCCGGGCGCCACTGGAACCGGCGCCGATCGTTGCGATATGTCTGGCAAGCCTTTGCCGAGGGGCGGCGTCCTCGCCGATCGATGCCAGCTTGCGGGCAAAGTCGGCCGGCAGGGGCTCTCCTTCCAGATAGAGGCTGGGACGCATGGCGAGCGGCGGCGCATCGATGATCGTGGCATGGACCCAATCGGGCGCGCTTGAAGCCGCCACGCCAGTATCTGCGTCCCGTTTCGGGTCAAGCAGATGTTCGGTCTCCGCCGCCACCGCCCGCAGCCGCAGGCGCAGCGTTTCGGCGAAGGGCGTGGGCACCATGCCACGTGCGCTCCTGACCAGGATCGGATCGCCATAGAGCTCGCGAATCTGCTTCAGGAGCCGGCTCATGGCGGGAGCGCCAAGGCCCAGCCTTGCGGCGGCCTTGCCGACGCTGCCCTCAACCAAAAGCGCGTCCAGCGCCACCAGCAGGCGGAGCTGACCAAGACGCGGCTCGCTCGCGTCGGCGGTCGGTCTCGCCGACTTTTGCGGCAGGTCCTTATGCAGGTCGGTACTGTCCATGCCCACTCGTCATCGAACGCGAAGAACCCAGGCGAGATGCCCGCGCGGGTCCAAATTGCGTTTTTCTGAATTTGGAATCGCTCGCAAACACCGGAGTTGACCGTCCCTATTCGATAAATAAGAAGACTTTTACACTCAAGTTTAAGTGATGGGGCGCTTTCATGAATAATTTCAACCGTCTGGATGCGGTCCGGCCAGGCTGCATGGGCTTCGGTCGAGAGCGTGTCAGGCAGGCCAGGTCACCTCGGGTCCACATGCTGCTTGCCTGCACCTGCCTGTCGGGCATGGCATTGCTCGTGTCTTCCGCCGCCTTCGCGCAGACCTCGCAAAAGCGGGCTGCGGCCAGCGAAACCACGGTCCTGCCCCAGCTTGTGGTGACCGCGTCCGGCTTCGAGCAGAACGTCAAGGATGCCCCGGCGAGCATTACTGTTGTCTCGCGCGAGGAACTGGAGAGGGGTACGTTTCGCGACCTGACAGATGCCTTGCGCGACGTCCAAGGCGTCACCGTGACCGGTCCGGCCAACGAAAAGGATATTTTCATCCGGGGATTGCCGGGCCAGTACACGCTGATCCTCGTCGACGGCAAGCGCCAGAGCACACGTGAGGCGCGCGCCAATGGCAATGCCGGTTTCGAGCAGAGCTTCTTGCCGCCTCTTGCGGCGATCGAGCGGATCGAGGTCGTTCGCGGACCGATGTCGTCGCTTTACGGCTCGGACGCGATGGGCGGCGTCATCAACATCATCACCCGCAAGGTAGGCGAGACGTGGTCCGGCTCGTTCACGACCGACGGGACCGTGCAGCAGCACAGCGAGTTTGGCGATACCGGCCAGGGCACATTCTATCTCAACGGGCCTGTTCTCAAGGACACGCTTGGCCTGCAGGTCTGGGGCCAGGGACTGAAGCGCGGTGAGGATTCGCTGCTCGGCGGCATCACCGGCGCCAAGGAAGGCACGCTTGGCGGGCGGCTGACTTTCGTGCCGAACGAAAATCACGAGTTCCGGCTTGAGGGCGGCACGTCGCGGCTACGGCGCGAGGCAAACACCGGCCAGACAATCGCTGAAAACGGCATTTCGACATACAACAACAACGATCGTGATCACTGGTCGCTGACGCATATCGGCGACTGGGGCTGGACGACCTCAGAATTCTCGTTCCAGCAGGAATGGGCCGAGCGCAGCAACTTCAACTGGGACAAGAAGCGCCGTGACTTCGTGGAAAATCCGCGCTCGCCCGAAATCCGCAACTCCGTCCTCGACGGCAAGTTCACCACGCCGTTCGAGCTTCTCGGCTCGCACACGCTGGTGACGGGCGGCCAGATGTTCGACGCATTGCTGACCGACCAGAACCCCGGCCGCAGGACAAGCCGTGACGAGCAGTTTCAGATCCTGCAGTGGGCGCTGTTTGCCGAAGACGAATGGAGGCTCTCCGACAGCTTTGCCCTGACCGGCGGGCTCAGGCTGGACAATCACCAGGAATATGGCTCGCACCTGAGCCCACGGCTCTACGGTGTGTGGAATCCCACTGATCAGCTAACGCTGAAAGGCGGTGTCTCGACGGGCTTCCGCGCGCCCGATGTGCGGGCGATTTCGCCCGGCTATGCCTACACGACCGGTGGCGGCGGCTGCACCTATGGCCCGAACGGCTCCTGCGGCGTCATCATTGCCGACCCGAACCTCAGGGCGGAGACCAGCACCAGCTTTGAATTGGGCGCGCTGTGGGACAGCCATGATGGCATCACCTTGGGGGCGACGTATTTCTACACCGATTTCAAGGACAAGATCGCCAATGCGCCGGTGCTCGACAGCACCGGCAAGCCGGTGCGCTGGAGCGAAGACCCCAACTACCGGCTCTGGTACAATTACAACATCGACGACGCCATCATACAGGGGCTGGAACTGACAGCGGGCTGGGAGGCGACCGATGCGGTTTCGATCCGTGGCAGCTATACCTACACCCATTCCGAACAGCAGACAGGCGTCTATGCCGGCTTCCCGCTCTCCCGCACGCCTGAGCATACGGCCAATCTGCGCCTCGACTGGATAACGCCGATGGATGGGCTTTCGGCCTGGGCGGCAGCGAACTATCACGGCGCCGAGATCAATTCTGGCCCGCGCATCGGCACGATCGGCAAGCCGGTGGCGATCAAGGGGGTGGTTGGGCGCAAATATGATGCCTATGCCACCGTCGACCTGGGCGCCACCTACGCGTTCACCGAAAACTTCGTGATGAACGCCGCTGTCTACAACCTGCTGGACGAGAGGGTCGAGACCGCCGAACACAACGCGGTGATGGAAGGCAGGCGCTTGTGGGTGAGCCTGACCACGAGTTTCTGACCCTGTCGGCTCCTGTCGCGCCGCTTACTCGGCCCGAACAGGCGAGGGCACGCCGACGCGGATGAGCTGGGAAAATTCAGGGGTCAGCCCGGCAGCCAGCGCGCGCTCGGCGATATGGGCGCGCGCCCGCAGTTCCTGCATGGATAGCTGGCTATCGAGCGCGCCTTGATCATAGGCGTATTCGGGAAGGTAGCCGTTGACGATGAGGCGCCAGTCGAGCGGGATCATGTCGCCGACCGCGCGGATCATCTTGACGATGACGGTGGTGCAATTGGTGGTGATGGAATTGTAAAAACGCGGTGTCTCGGCCAGCTTGTTGGCATCAGCGACATATTCGAGCAGCAATGCCTTGGCGGCTTGCGGCGAAGCCCTGAGGCGATAAAGCTGGACGTCTTCGCCTCGGACGTTCGACCGGACGCCGACGACGTCGCGCTCATCGGCTGCGATGATGACAAGGGCATTGCTTTTGAACAGATCGGCGAGCGGCGAGAATGCGCCGCCGTTGAGCCGCCGCACTTCGATCGACCAGGCAAGATAATCGCCACCTTCGAAACCGAAGCTCATGATGACATGGGCCATTTCCGGCCCGGCCCAATAGGACATGAACAGGTCGAGCGTCTGAAGCTTGGTCAAATCGTAGGTTCTGGTCGTCCAGAGCTCGGTGAAGTCGGTTTTTGTCCGCCATTCGAAGTCGCGAACATTGGTCAGCGTCAGCATGTCGCCGTCGCGCGTTCCTGTTACCTGGCGCGCGACATCGGGCGCGAAATCGGCGTGTTCGGGCGGATGGATGGTACTCCACCACAACAGCATCGCGGCGAAGGCGACTGCGAAAGGCACAAGCGCACGAAGATGCCAGCGGCTGAACAGGGCAATGGCGGTGGCGATGCCGAGCAGGGCAAACAGGCATGCAGCGAGCCCTCGGACCAGTTCTGGCAGAGGCAGCCGGTACCACAGGGCGAGAGCGGCCCAGGCTGTCGCAACGACGATGACGAATACGAGAATGATCGCGGAAACGATCCGCAGGGTGCTTCGCAATCTCACGTCCAGCCAGCTTTCCATGTTTGACGGCGGCTCAGGGCAGCCGATCAAGCCCCTTCGCCAAGCGCTACCCGAGAGAAGTCGACGAGTCGAGAGTGGGTGGCCTGTCGAACATGACGCGAAGAGGGCATTGGGACGCTAGGCGCGCTTCCTCGACAGCGACATCAGTGTCCATCCGAACCCCATGCGTTCCTTCATCCTTTCGACGCGATTGCCAAAAACAGCGCGGACGGGCGCATTCAGCTTCCAGGAATGCGCTCGGGCGGTCGCGCAATGCTTTTGATTTTGGGAAAATCAGCCAATTGATCCGCTGGTGGAGCTGAGGAGGATCGAACTCCTGACCTCGTCATTGCGAACGACGCGCTCTCCCAGCTGAGCTACAGCCCCGTCCAGCGGATGGCCGCATTTATTGGCTGTGCGCGGCGTCTGTCAAGCGAGCAGTTGACGTAGGGGCGATATAGCGCTGGGGCGAAGGTGCTGACCGAGATGCCGGCTCTGCAGGCAGGTGCGGCCGCCAAATCTGAGAGGCGGTGCAAAAAAATCCGTGGCGTGTCCCCGTCGCGGCGCGTACGCAGGAGGCGGCGGGGCTTGCCGCTCAGGCGTGCAATGGCTAAATGTCGGAAATTCATTGGAGAACGGCATGCTCGCCCTCATTCAGACGATCGTTCTGGCCCTCGACCTGTATTGGTGGATCATCATCGCTTCGGCGATCTTCTCCTGGCTCTATGCTTTCAACGTGGTCAATCCGCGCAACCAGGTCGTCGGCACCATTGGCAACATGCTGTTCAGGCTGACCGAGCCGGCGCTGCGGCCGATTCGCCGCTTGATGCCCGATCTCGGCGGCATCGACATTTCGCCGATCATCCTGTTGCTGTTGCTGTTTTTCGTGCGCCAGTTCATCTTGACCACGGTGGCGCCGCTCGTCATCTGACGCGCCATGTCCGGCTTCTTCAGGGAGCGTGACGACGGCGTCGATCTGTTCGTACGGCTGACGCCGCGCTCCTCCAGGGATGCCGTCGAGGGCGTTGAAATGACGGCCGACGGGCGCCGTCATCTGGCAGCACGGGTGCGCGCCGTTCCCGAAAAGGGCGAAGCAAACGCGGCGCTCGAAAAGCTGCTCGCTGCGGCACTCGGCATTCCCAAAAAGTCGATCTCGGTGGTTGCCGGCGGCACCTCGCGGCTCAAGACCGTGCGCATCGCAGGCGATGCCGGCGAGCTGGGCAGGCTGGTGGCGGGGCTGGCCAAGGGCTGAGCGTGCACGCTGCCGGCGAGCCGCCGTTCAATTAGGTCGATGAGACACAAAATGAGGGCGCGGCCAGCTGAGCCGACCGCGCCCCGTGTCGATTGAACCTGTCAGTTCGAAAGGACTCAGGCCTTGAGCTGCTTGGCGCGCTCGATGGCTTCCACGATCATCTTCTTGGCGTAGGCCGCGTCGTGCCAGCCGCCGATCTTGACCCACTTGCCGGGCTCGAGATCCTTGTAGTGGGCGAAGAAGTGCTCGATCTGCTGGAGCGTGATCTCGGGCAGGTCGGTGTGGTTGAAGACGTTTTCGTAGCGGCGGGTCAGCTTGGGCGAGGGCACGGCGATGACCTTCTCGTCCTGGCCGGCATTGTCTTCCATCACCAGCACGCCGATCGGGCGCACATTGATGACGCAGCCGGGGATGAGCTGACGGGTGTTGCAGACCAGAACGTCGATCGGGTCGCCGTCGCCGGACAGCGTGTGCGGCACAAAACCGTAGTTACCGGGATAGTGCATCGGGGTGTAGAGGAAGCGGTCGACGACGAGCGTGCCGGCTTCCTTGTCCATCTCATACTTGATCGGCTGCCCGCCAACGGGCACCTCGACGATCACGTTGACATCTTCGGGCGGATTCTTGCCGATCGAAATGGCGTCGATGCGCATTGGGAAAGCTCCAGATTAAAGGTGCCTCCCGATAAACGCCTTGGGCCGCGTGTGCAATGCAATATTGATTCGACCAAAGGCGTGGCGCTTTGGTCAGCCAGGGGTCACTCCCAGACGAAGGCGACCTTTTTGAGCGCCTTCTGGTCGAAAACCTCGACGCCTTCGGCGATGTCGCGGCCGCCAGCACCGGCGTAGAACGACAGCGCGTTCTCGTTTTCCTCAAGCGCCCAAACCACCATGCCCTTGAGGCCGTGGTCGGCAAGGCGCTGGCGGGCAGCGGCGAACAGGCGGCTGCCGAGACCAATGCCCTGGCATTCGGGGCGGAGGTAGAGTTCGTAGATCTCGCCTTGCTGCTTGAGCTCGCGGGCGCGGTTGCGGCCGAGCGTGGCGTAGCCGGCGATCTTGCCGCCGATCTCGATGACCAGGACGGTGGCGGCGCGGCGGATCGCATTGGCCCACCATTCACCGCCACGGCGGTTGATCATGGTGGTCAGCGCGCGATGCGGGATGATACCGGAATAAGCACCGCGCCAGGCCTCGTGATGGACCTCGGCGATGGCGTCGGCATCGCGCGGCTCGGCTTTTCTGATGTCGATGGTCAGCGTGTTCATAGTTTCTTAACCATAAACCGCGTTTCGACCGTTGCAAAGAGTCCGCCAGCGGGCGGAGAGGCCTTTCACACGATTGGGAACGAGGATCACGCCAAGGTGTGTCCAAATGGACTCACTCTTTGCGGCAAGCTAGATTTCGACGAGGTGATCGTCGAGTTCGTTGACGTCGTCCGACGACACCGGGAAATGCTCGGAAAGCAGGGCTCCGACAGTGGCGATGGCTGAAACAAAGCCATCGGCGAGGCGGTTTTCGCGGGCCTGTTCGATCAGATCGCGGACGATTCCGTCCCAGGCATGTTGCGGAACCTTGGCGTTGATACCGGCGTCGGCAACGACCTCAGCATAACGCTCGGCCAGCGAGACGAAGATCAGCACGCCGGTGCGCGACGTCGTGAGATGAATGTTGCGGGCATAGAACTGCCTGAGTGCATTGGCGTGGGCGGCGCGCCAGAGCAGGCGGCTGGGCACAAGCCAGATTCGCAGGCCAGGTGCCCACCACAAAAGCGCGCAGGCGGCCGCGACCGCAAGCAGCTGGACGATGACAAAATGCGGCAGCCGCACTTCGACCCACCAATATTCAAGCGCAAGAGCGGCCGCCAGGCTGACGAGCAGGACGCCTGCAGTGACGGCAAAGGCTGCGGGGAAGAAATAGCCGTCGCTGCGGTGGGCGACCACGCAGTAGATCTCGCCAGCCGTTTCGGCCTCGGCGGCGCAGATGGCGGTGGCGATGCGTTCGCGGTCGCCGGGGTTGAGCATGGTTTGGGTCATGTCGTTTTACCAGCTCCCCGAAGAACCGCCGCCGCCGGACGAACCGCCTCCACCCGAGAAGCCGCCGCCGCCTGAGGACCAACCTCCGCCGCCACCGGACCAGCCACCGCCGCCTGAACTCCACCCGCCACCGCCGCCCGAGCCTTGGGCGTAGTTGAAGGTCATGCCGAGCCAGATGTAGCGGCCAGGCCCGAGCTTGCGACCGTAGATGCGCGGCAGGACCGCCATCGCCATGCCGCCGAAGAACAGGGCTATCCACAGCGCGACGAAGACGAAGAAAATGATGTCGTCTTCGCTCATGCCCGTCAGGCTGGTCTGTTCGTTGCGCTTGGCGCGGGCCTCGAGCTCGGCGCCGTCGCCCTCGACCACCATAACGATGTCGTCGACGGCCTTGGAAATGCCGCCGGAAAAATCGCCGGCGCGGAAGGCCGGTACCATGGTGTTTTCGATGATCAGCTTGGTGTGCAGGTCAGTCAGCACGCCTTCCAGGCCATAACCGACCTCGATGCGCATGCGCCGCTCATTGGGCGCGACGACCAAAAGCACGCCGTTGTCCTCGCCGGCCTGGCCGAGCTTCCAGGCGCGGTACAGGCGATTGGCGTAGGGCTCGATCTCCTCGCCGTCGAGGCTGGGAACGGTGGCGACGACGATCTGGTCGGAGGACTTTTTTTCGAAATCGGCCAGCTTCTGGACGAGTGCGGCTTCGGTTGCCGGGTCGATGATGCCGGCATCGTCGACGACGCGGCCGGTGAGGGCGGGGAGCTCGGCGGCGAGGGCGGGTAGGGCAAGGAACCAGCCGATAACCGCCAGAGCGACCAAACAAAGTGTCCATGCGCGGAAAGCTTCGCGCCGCCCCTCATCCGCCTGCCGGCACCTTCTCCCCGTGAACGGGGAGAAGGGACAAGCGGGGGCGCTGACGCCCCCCTCGCCCCGTTTACGGGGAGAGGGTAGGGGTGAGGGGCATGGCTTATCCATCCGCGAGAAAAGCACTGCCTTAGCGCCTGACCGCGACTGTTACCCGCCCTGCTTGGTGCCGAAATTGACCTTAGGTGCCTCGAGCTTGTCTTCGGCGACGGTGAAGTTCTGGAATGGCTGGTTGCGGAACCACAGCGAGTTCCACAGCATGGCGGGGAAGGTCTTCAGCGAGGTGTTGTAGACGCGAACGGTCTCGATGTAGTCGCGGCGGGCGACCGCAATGCGGTTTTCGGTGCCTTCGAGCTGGGCTTGCAGCGCCATGAAGTTCTGGTTGGCCTTGAGGTCGGGATAGTTTTCGACGACGGCGAGCAGGCGCGACAGCGCGCTGGTCAGCCCGGCCTGGTTGTCCTGGAAGGCCTTGAAGGCATTGGGGTCGGTTAGCGTCTCTGGCGTGACGGTGACTTGCGTTGCCTTGGCGCGGGCCTGGACGACGCCTTCGAGCGTGTCCTGCTCGTGCGTGGCATAGCCCTTCACCGTTTCGACGAGGTTGGGGATGAGGTCGGCGCGGCGCTGATACTGGTTCAGCACTTCGCTCCAGGCAGCTTTTGCCTGCTCTTCCTGGGTCGGGATAGTGTTGTAGCCGCAGGCCGAAAGCAACGGCATGACGATCGTCAGGAAGACGAGGGCCGGAAGCAGGCGAAAAGCAGGAAGTGCCGGCGAAGCTTGCATGCGCATCGGATTGTCCTCGACAAAGCAACTGATGCCACAGCATTATCACAAACACGGTCGGAAAAAACCGGCGTTCGATGGGCGATGATGCCGGGAGAGCTTTGACGATGACGTCGCCGAGAGACAGCGACAGCGAAAAGGAATCGCGCCGTATCCTCGACCGCATAGCGCGCGAGAGCGAACCCGGCGGTGGCTCTTTCGTTGCGCGCAAGACCAGCGAGATGCGCAATCATCTCGCTGCTGCCGACGTCGACAAGGCCGACCCGATCGAGCATATCGGCACGCGCATCGGTCGCATCTTGGGTTTCGTGCTGACCGTCGGCCTGATTCTGTGGCTGATCAACTATCTCGTTCGAGGCGGATAACTTCATGACATCTCAAGCCGAGACAGCCGCGCCACGCGCGGTGATCGTCGTGTCGAGCCATGTCGCGCGCGGATCGGTGGGCAATCGCGCGGCGGTTTTTGCGCTGGAGACGCTCGGCCATCCGGTCTGGGCGGTGCCGACGGTGATTTTGCCGTGGCATCCGGGCCATGGCAAAGCGACGCGCATCGTGCCGCCGACGGAGCAGTTCGCCGCCTTCATGGCCGATCTCGAACGGGCACCGTGGCTGGGTGAGGTCACGGCGGTGCTGTCGGGCTATCTCGGCGAACCCGGTCAGGTGGAGGCCGTGGCCTCGCTGGTCGAGACCGTGAAGGCGAAGAACTCGAAGGCGCTTTATGTCTGCGACCCTGTCATCGGCGATTCCGGCGGGCTTTATGTCGCCGAGGCGCTGGCTGCCGGCATTCGCGACAGGCTGCTGCCCTTGGCCGATATCGCAACGCCCAACCGCTACGAGCTGGAGTGGCTGGCGGGCGCAAAGGCTGACGATATGCGCGCAACGATGGCGGCAGCACTTGGGCTTGGGCCGGCAACGATGCTGGTAACCTCGGCGCATGCGATGATGGCGGGCGGCACCGGCAATCTGCTGGTCACCCAGACGCAGGCGCTGCTGGCCGAGCATCGCACCGTCGAGCGTCCGCCGAACGGTCTTGGCGACCTCAGTGCCGCGGTGTTTCTGGCGCGGCTGCTTGCCGGTGAGACAGCTGCCAAGGCGCTGCAAACGACCACTGCCTCGGTCTACGAGATCCTCGCCCGCACCTCCAAGCGCGGCGGCGACGAGCTGCAGCTCGAAACCGATGCGCAAAGCCTGTCGCATCCGATGGCGATGGTCGAGCTGCGGACTCTGATCCACCCATCGCGAAGCCGCAAGGCGTGACGGTGCTCGACAGCAATGTGCCAGTGGTTGGCGTCGATGGATGCCGCAAAGGTTGGATTGCGGTCGTCAGATTGCCAGGAAAAGCCCCGCACATCGAAGTCGCAGGTACCTTTGAAGCCTTGGTCCAAAAGCACACCAAGGACGCGGTCTTTGTTGTTGATATGCCAATTGGCCTCCCAGAGGTGCAAGAAGCTGGTGGCAGGGCTGCGGAGCGAACTGCGCGACAGGCGCTTAAGCGTCGAAGGTCCAGTGTGTTTCCTATCCCGTCTCGCAGTGCGGTTTATCTGGAGCCTGGAGAATTCGATTCTTTTGATTTGAGAAGGGCTGCACGTGCCAGGGCCAGTGCACACGCCCTGACGACGTCAAATCCACCGCGAGGTATTACGTTTCAAGCCTTTTCTATTTTCCCGAAGATTCGCGAGATTGACGGCTTGCTGCGAGATGATTTGACGCTTTGCGAGCGAGTGATCGAATCCCACCCGGAACTGGCCTTCCAAGCATTGAATGCCAATCGCGAAATGGTGTGGCCAAAGAAGAAGGCTGCGGGAGCAATCGAGCGCAAGACTGTCTTGGAGTTGAACGGATTTGACCGTGCCTTCCTCGATCAGGTGCCGCCGCGCGGTGCTGCAGCGGACGATTTTCTCGATGCTTGCGCGATGATGCTGATCGCCGAGCGGCATTATCGCGGCGAAACTACAAGTTTTCCCTCGCCGCCGGGGCGGGATAATCATGGCATTCCTGTTGCAATCTGGGTTTAATGCCTGGATCCAACACGGAGGCGTGCGATGAAGCCCATTCGTGCAATGGCGGCAGCGGTGGTGCTGCTGGTGGCAATGCCTACACATGCGCAGGAAAGCGTTGTCGAGCGCTGGTATGCAGCACTGCTCAAGGTCGACCGGGCTGCCCTTTCAGACCTTCTCACAGACGATGCGACGATCAAGCTGGACGATCTCGGCGTGACCCAGACCAAGGCCGAGTTCATCGGCTCGATGGACGAGTGGCAGGCAGCCGCGAAGGGCGCCAACATCCGCCACAAGGTTGAAAGCCAGACCGCGGAGACGACCACCGTGCTGACCTGCTACGATTTCCCAGAAAACGACCTTTTGGCGCGCGAGACCTTCACCACCAAAAACGAACGCATCGTCGCCAACACGCAAGTGACGGTTGGCGACGGCTGCATGGATTTCTGAAGCCTATTTCAAGCGGGTCATCAGTGTCGGCTCGGGCAAGATGCGCCATCCGAGCCAAGACAGGATGGCGATGAGGCCCATTGTGGGGATGACGGTGGCAAGGGCGGTTACCGGATCGCCCATCCATGCCGCCACCGCGCCACCGACCATACCTGCACCCATCTGGAAGAAGCCCATCATGGCGGAGGCGGCACCAGCATTATTGGGGAAGGGCGCCATTGCCGCCGTCATCATCGCCGGCGAGATCATGGCGATGCCGAAGGCGTAGATGCCGACCGGGACCATGACGAGCAGGAAGCTGGGCTCGTACGTCCTGAGCAGGACGGCCATGGCGATGGAGCCGATGGCGACGAAGGTCAGGCCGACCGGTACCATGCGCGCGGCCCCGTAACGCTGCATGAACATGCGCATGACGACCGCTCCGGCCATGAAATTGGCCGTCTGCATCAGCATGCCGATGCCGAATTGGGTGGGGCTCAGGCCGACGCGTTCCATCAGGATGAAGGCCAGCACCGTGGCCTGGGTGTAGATAGCGCCCGTCGTGCCGGCGATGACGAGGCAGCACAGCACGAAATAGGGGCTGCGAAACAGCGATCCGTAAGACGTGATGAGGGCCTTCGGGCGAATGCGGCTGAGGTCGCGCGTCACCGTCTCGCGCAGGGCGAAAATGGCGACCAGCATGACGACGATGCCGAGCAGCACCATGACGATGAAGATGGCGTGCCAGCCGAAGAACTCCATTGTCAGGCCACCAAGCGTTGGTGCGACTGCCGGCCCGAGTGCCAGAAGGATGCCGATCATGTTCATGATGCGGGCCGAGCGTTCATGGGTGAAGACGTCGCGGACAACCGCGCGCGCCACCGACACGCCGACAGCTGCACCGACGCCCTGGAGGAAGCGGGCGGCGATAAGCGTTTCGATGTTGGGCGCGACCAGCGCCAAAACGCTTGCGGCGAGATAGATCGCCATGAAGACGAGCGTGATCGGGCGGCGGCCGAAACCATCGGAAAGCGGACCACAGACCAGCTGGGCAAAGGCGAAACCGCCGAAATAGAGCGACAGCGTCATCTTGACCGCGGCCTCGGTGGTGCCGAAAGCCTGGACGATCTCGGGCATGGCTGGGGTGAACAGCGCCAGCGAGATCGGGCCGATGGCGACCATCAGGCCGCCGATCATCGAGACCCGACGTTCGCTCATGATTGGTGCGGCGGTCGCTTCCAGCGGTTCGGCCATGGCAATATCAGTTCGCATGTTCATGCCGCCGCATCCTCGCTCGAAAGCGCTTCGACGCGGACGGCGAGCAAGTTCGCGCGGGCAGTCCTCAGCGAGACCAGCAGACGCTGCCAGTCGTCGGGGTCGATGCCGTGGGCGGCTTCGCTGCGGATCGATGCGGCGATTGGCTCGATCTGGGCTACCACCTTCGAGCCAGCTTCGGTCAGCGTGACAAGCTTGGCGCGGCGGTCGGCGGGATCGGGATTGCGTTCGACAAAACCCTTGGCCTCGAGCCGATCGATAAGACCGCTCAGCGTCATCGCTTCGATGCCGAGGCGCTCGGCGAGGGCGGTCTGGCGGATCGGGCCTGCGCGCCGGACGTTGAACAGGACGCGGCCCTCGCCGGTGGTCAGCCCAAGGCCGGCTTCGGTTGTGCGGCGGTCCATCTCGGCACGGATGATGCGCGAGAGATCGTTGACGATGAAGCCGAACGTGTCGGTGTCGAGACTGGCGGCCATATTGCTAAGTAATCCTTATTATACGGTTCACTTAGTTTACCGTGGGCGATGAGTCAATCCGGTTGCACGGCCCCCGGTCCGGCCCTACATCGGGGCTGTCCGCAGTTATCAAGGAAGCTCTTCATGTCTGCTCAGATCGATCTCGCGCGTCATCCACTGACCCATTGGGCCGGGCCGCTTGGCCTGCCGGATTTCACCAGGATCGAAGACGGCGATTTCGGCTCAATGTTCGATGCCGCCCTTGCCGCGCATGCCGCCGAGGTCGAGGCAATCGCCAACAATGTCGAGCCGGCAACGGTTGCCAACACACTCGAAGCGCTGGAGCTTGCAGGCGAGCCGCTCGACCATGTCTCGTCGATCTTCTGGTGCCGCGCCGGTGCCCACACCAATGACGCGATCCAGGCGATGGAGCGCGAAATTTCGCCGAAGATGGCCAGGCATTTCTCGGCGATTTCGATGAACGAGAAGCTGTTTGCCCGTATCGATGATCTCTACGCACGCCGGGCCGAGCTCGGCCTCGATGCAGAGGCGCTGCGCGTGCTCGAAAAGACCTGGAAGGGCTTTGTCCGCTCGGGTGCCAGGCTCGACCCCGAGGGCAAGAAGCGGCTTGCGGATATCAACGAGCAGCTCGCCTCGCTCGGCGCCAAGTTCGGCCAGAACGTGTTGGCCGACGAGAAGGAATGGGTGCTGTTTCTCGACGAGGGCGATCTCGCCGGCCTGCCGGAATTCGTGCGCGGGGCGATGGCCCAGGCAGCGGAGACACGGGGACAGAAGGGCAAATATGCCGTCACCTTGTCGCGCTCGATCTATGAACCCTTCACGACATTCTCCGAGCGGCGCGACCTGCGTGAAAAGGCGTTCAAGGCCTTTGCCGGTCGCGGCGAGAGCGGTGGCGAAACCGACAATGCCGGCGTGGTGCGCGATACGCTCAGCCTGCGTGCCGAAAAGGCCAGGCTGCTCGGATATGGCAGCTATGCCGCCCTCAAGCTCGACGACACCATGGCCAAGACGCCGAAGGCGGTGATGGAACTGCTTGAGCCGGTGTGGAACAAGGCACGCGAAAAGGCCGCCGCCGACGAGACCGAATTGCAGCGGCTGGCGGCCGCCGCCGGCAGCAACGACAAGCTCGCCGCCTGGGACTGGCGCTTTTATCAGGAGAAGCTGCGCGCCGAGAAATACGCTTTCGACGAGGCCGAGCTGAAGCCGTATCTGCAGCTCGAAAAGATCATCGACGCGTGCTTCGACGTGGCGACGCGGCTGTTCGGCATTAGCTTCAAGGAAAAGACGGGCATCACCGCCTGGCACCCCGACACCAGGGTATTTGAGGTGTTCAACGCCGATGGCAGCAAGCGCGGGCTTTTCCTCGCCGACTATTTCGCGCGGCAGTCGAAGCGCTCGGGCGCCTGGATGAGCGCGCTCCAGTCTGGCTACAAGCTCGGCAAGGGTTCGACGCCCATCATCTACAACATTATGAACTTCGCCAAGCCGGCGGAAGGCGAGCCGGCGTTGCTGTCGCTCGACGAGGCCAAGACGTTGTTCCACGAATTCGGCCACGCGCTGCACGGCATGCTGACCGACGTCACCTGGCCGTCGGTGGCGGGCACTTCGGTCAGCCGCGATTTCGTCGAGCTGCCCTCGCAGCTCTACGAGCACTGGCTGACGGTGCCGGCGGTGCTGGAAAAGCACGCGCTGCACTACAAGACCGGCAAGGCGATGCCAAAGGAACTGCTCGACAAGATGCTGGCGGCCAAGACCTTTGGCGCGGGCTTCGCCACCGTCGAGTTCACCTCGTCGGCGCTTGTCGACATGGCCTATCATGCCCGTCCAGACGCCCCTGCCGATCCCGTGGCTTTCGAAGCCAAGACGCTCGACGATCTCGGCATGCCGGAAGCAATCGTCATGCGCCACCGCACGCCGCACTTCCTGCACGTGTTCTCGGGCGAAGGCTATTCGGCCGGCTATTACTCCTACATGTGGTCAGAAGTGCTCGACGCCGACGCATTCGCCGCCTTCGAGGAGACGGGCGATGCGTTCAACCCCGCCATGGCCGAAAAGCTGCGCAAGCACATCTATGCCGCCGGCGGCTCGGCCGATCCGGAAGAGCTCTACAAGGCCTTCCGTGGCAAGATGCCTTCGCCTGAAGCGATGATGGAGAAGCGCGGATTAGTTTAAGGGCACTTCGGGGGCGAGTTCCTTCCCACTCCCCTCTGCCCGCCGGACATCTCCCCCGCAAGGGGGGGGAGATTGGCCGTCATGTCCGCTTTCGCCAATTGCTGAAGTTGCAGAAATGCGCCGGCGGCGGAGCTGCTAATCTCCCCCCTTGCGGGGGAGATGCCCACAGGGCAGAGGGGGGTGCCAAGGGGGCGCCGCTTGAGGTTTGAATAGATGGAACTACCAGCAACATTGAGGGCGGCGGTCGACCGGCAGCTTGAAGGCGTGCCGCTCGCCGAGCTGCAGCGCGCTGCCGACATGCTGTCTTCTCGCTACCGGGCTGAGACGCGGGATGGCAGGCTGCATTTGTCCGACGAGATGTTTGCGTGCGCTTATTTGGCGACGCGGCTGCCGGCGACATTCGCGGCGGTGCGGGCGAGCCTCGAAAGTGCCGCTGAGCTGTTGCCGGATTTCGAGCCGAGGAGCCTGCTTGATGTCGGCGCCGGTCCCGGCACGGCCCTTTGGGCGGCTGCCGACTGCTGGCCGACGGTAAATTCGGCGCTGATGCTCGAAGCTAGCCAGTCGATCCGCAAGGTGGGCGTGGACCTTTCTGCGCATTCGGGCGTCGAACACGTCGAATGGCGCGCGGTGGATGCCTCCAAGAGCTTCGAAGCAGCCAAAGCCGACCTGGTGACACTTGCCTATGTGCTCGACGAATTGTCGCCGGCCGAAGGGCTGGCGCTTGTCGAGCGGCTGTGGGTGGCAACGAACGGCCTGCTGATGGTGGTCGAGCCTGGCACGCCGGCCGGCTGGCGGCGGATGATGGCGGTGCGGTCACGGCTCATCGAACTGGGCGCGCATCTGGCTGCACCTTGTCCGCACAGTGAGGCTTGTCCGATCGTCGAACCGGACTGGTGCCATTTTTCGCGGCGCGTGGCGCGCTCGCGCCTGCATCGGTTGACCAAGCGTGGCGACGTGCCATGGGAAGACGAAAAATACATCTTCCTCGCGGCATCGCGGACGCGTGCCGAAACATTTGGCGCCCGGGTTCTGGCGCCGGCGCGCGGCGGATCGGGAAAGATCCAGCTGAAGCTATGCCAGGAAAATGGCTCGATTGACGAAAAGATGCTAACCAAGCGCGATGGCGAGCGGTTCAAGACGGCGCGCCGTGTCGACTGGGGCGACATTTTGTAGTCTTGCCCGCTGGCAGAAAATCAGTCGATTTGGCCGCCCCCCTTTCGCATTTGCGAAAAAACCTGTAAGAGCCGCCCACACGAAACGCGGCGCGTCGACAGGCAGTGCCCGCAACGCTCCCGAGAAGACATATGAACCTCCGCAATATCGCGATCATCGCGCACGTCGACCATGGCAAGACCACGCTCGTCGATGCGCTTCTCAAACAATCCGGCTCGTTCCGCGAGAACCAGCGCGTCGCCGAACGCGCGATGGACTCAGGCGACATCGAAAAAGAGCGCGGCATTACCATCCTGGCCAAGGCGACCTCGGTCGACTGGAAGGATACCCGCATCAACATCGTCGACACCCCTGGCCACGCCGATTTCGGTGGTGAGGTCGAGCGCATCCTGTCGATGGTCGACAGCGCCATCGTTCTGGTCGACGCCGCCGAAGGCCCGATGCCGCAGACCAAATTCGTGGTCGGCAAGGCGCTCAAGGTCGGCCTGCGTCCGATCGTGGTCATCAACAAGATCGACCGTCCCGACGCCCGCCACCAGGAAGTCATCAACGAGGTGTTCGACCTTTTCGCGGCGCTCGACGCCACCGACGAACAGCTCGACTTCCCGATCCTCTATGGTTCGGGCCGCGATGGCTGGGTTTCCGAGAATCCGGAAGGCCCCAAGGACCAGGGGCTCGCGCCGCTGTTCGACCTCGTTCTCAAGCATGTTCCCGCGCCGACGGTTAACCCCGGCCCGTTCCGCATGATCGGCACCATCCTGGAAGCCAACCCGTTCCTCGGTCGCATCATCACCGGCCGCATCGAAGCAGGCACGCTGAAGCCCAACCAGCCGGTCAAGGTGCTGCACCATGACGGCACGCTGCTGGAAAACGGCCGCGTCACCAAGATCCTCGCCTTCCGTGGTATCGAGCGCCAGCCGATCGAGGAAGCCCATGCAGGCGACATCGTCGCCATTGCCGGTCTTTCGAAGGGCACTGTCGCCGACACCTTCTGCGATCCGTCAGTGAACGCGCCGATGGCCGCCCAGCCGATCGATCCGCCGACCGTCACCATGTCCTTCATCGTCAACGACTCGCCGCTGGCCGGCACCGAGGGCGACAAGGTGACCAGCCGCGTCATCCGTGACCGTCTGATGAAGGAAGCCGAGGGCAACGTCGCGCTCAAGATCGAGGAATCGCCTGACAAGGATTCGTTCTTCGTGTCGGGCCGTGGCGAGCTTCAGCTTGCTGTTTTGATCGAGACGATGCGCCGCGAGGGCTTCGAGCTCGCCGTGTCGCGTCCGCGCGTGGTCATGCAGAAAGACGAGAACGGCGAACTGCTGGAGCCCGTCGAAGAAGTCGTCATCGACGTCGACGAGGAGCATGCCGGTATCGTCGTGCAGAAGATGTCGGAGCGCAAGGCTGAGATGGTCGAGCTGCGTCCTTCGGGCGGCAATCGCCAGCGCCTGGTCTTCCATGCGCCGACGCGTGGCCTGATCGGCTACCAGTCCGAGCTTCTGACCGATACGCGCGGCACAGCGGTGATGAACCGTCTGTTCCATTCCTACCAGCCCTACAAGGGCGAGCTGCCCGGCCGCACCAACGGCGTCTTGATCTCCAACGATCAGGGCGAGTCGGTGGCTTTCGCCATGTGGAACCTCGAAGATCGCGGCCCGATGGTCATCGACGCCGGCGTCAAGGTCTATCAGGGCATGATCATCGGCATCCACAGCCGCGACAACGACCTTGAGGTCAACGTGCTGAAGGGCAAGAAGCTGACCAACATCCGCGCCGCCGGCAAGGATGAAGCAGTGCGCCTGACGCCGCCGATCCGCATGACGCTGGAACGTGCTCTTGCCTGGATCCAGGACGACGAACTGGTCGAAGTGACGCCGAAGACCATCCGCCTGCGCAAGCTCTATCTCGACCCGAACGAGCGCAAGCGCTTCGAGAAGTCCTCGAAGACCGCGTAAGTCGCGCGGCTTGAAACAAAAAAGGGCGTCTCCGATGGAGGCGCCCTTTTTGTTTACGGCCTGAGGTCTATTGCTTACATATCGATGATTGGTGCGACCTCGACGGAACCGCCTGCCACCAGGATTGGGCAACCTTTGGCAATCCGCGCGGCATCGGCTGGGTCTTTCGCGTCGACGACCGTGTAGCCGCTGGCCGGATTTGAGCCGCCGTCATTGGTGACCGCTCCATTGGCGCCGACCGTCTGCGACTTGCCGACGGGAGCCCCACCATCGACAACAGCCGCGCCGAGCGAAGCGAACCAGTCCATCCAGGCCTTCATCACTTTCGCGCCTTCGGCTTCGGATGCCGGTTTGCCGCCGCCGTGATAGACGAAGAGAAACTTGGTCATGACATCTCCTCCTTGGCGTGCCGACATGCCGGCCACCCGGCATTGAGCCAGCGCGCGGGCTATTCATTCGCCGATCGTCTGTCACGGGCAACCCGTGTCGGCGCCTGTCGCGGAAAGTTGATGTGGGGCAGCCGTCTCGTACGAGATTGGAGGTGGGGCATCCCTGGTGTTTGCCGCAGCACAGGAGTGCAAGTTTGCGGGGCAAGCGGGCGGTGGGAATCGCGAATCGGGTGAGCAAGACGACAGGGGCAGGCTCTGCTGCTGCGATTGCCGCTAGGTAAAGGCGAATTTTTTAATCAGGCTTTGGAATTGCCGCCCCTTGGGGACGCTGCGTCAGCTTAATTCGTGGGCATTTTCTGCCTATTGCCTAGGCGTTTTTGCCAACCTTCCGTCAAACCTTTGTCGCTAAAGGCGGGCCATCTGCTACGATAGTCGCAAAAGCATGTGACGGGACGGGAGAAACTAGCGTCATGTCCGAATCAATGAAGTCGACAGCGAAATCCGCCAAGACTGCATCCGCCTCCAAATCCTCCGACAGACCTCCCCAGCTCCTTGAATTGCTGCTCGCCCGGGCCCCGGCCGAAGATGTGGCCGACTACGAGCCCGGCATGCTGGAACGTGCGGCGGAGTTGGCCGAACAGGCCGTTCTCAAACACCGCAAGGGCTCATCTGTCATCAACATCGACACCGATGCCGGCATCCTTCGCCACGGCCGGCCGGTAACTGTCGTCACCGTCGTCAACGACAACATGCCGTTCCTGTTCGATTCGGTGCTCGGCGAGATCACCGAGGCCGCCGGCGAGCCGGTCCTTGTCACCCATCCGGTCATCATGGTTCGCCACGGCCGCACCGGCGTCGACGAGATTCTGACTGACGGCAGCTCGCACAAGGGTGAGGATGCCGCCGACAAGGTCAGCGTCATCCATGTCCACATTCCAGCGCAGGGCAAGGAAGCAGCCGAGGCACTGCGCGAACGGCTGAACAAGCTGCTCGACCAGGTGCGGTCGTCGGTGACCGACTGGAAGCGCATGCTGGCGCGGCTCGATCAGGCGATCTCGGAATTCCGCTACGCGCCGATCCCGCTCGACAAGAATCTGGTGACCGAGGCGATCGCTTTCCTCGAATGGCTGCGCGACGACAATTTCACCTTCCTTGGCATGCGCGAATTCCAATATTCGGGCGGCGAAAAGAGCGGCATGCTGGAGCGCGCCGACAAGCCCGGTTTAGGCATTCTCGCCGACCCCGACGTGCTGGTGCTGCGCCGCGACACCGTCGATGCGACGTCGACGACGCCGGAAATCCGCGCCTTCCTGCATGGCCCGGAACCGTTGATCGTGACCAAGGCGAACGCCAAGTCGGCTGTCCATCGCCGTGCCTATCTCGACTATATCGGCGTCAAGACCTACGACGCCCAGGGCCAGCTTTCGGGCGAGCTGCGCATCGTTGGCCTGTTCACTTCGACCGCCTACACGCGTTCGGTGATGAAGATCCCTTACCTGCGCTCCAAGGCGGAGACGGTGATCCAGAAGTCGGGCTTCGATCCCGCAGACCATTCGGGCAAGGCGCTGACCAACGTGCTCGAGTCCTATCCGCGTGACGAGCTGTTCCAGATCGCCGTGCCGACGCTGCGCAAGCATGCCGAGGCAATCCTCGGCCTGATCGAGCGGCCCCGGGTGCGGGCGCTGGTGCGCGTCGACCAGTTCGACCGCTTCGTCTCTGTACTCACCTTCGTTCCGCGCGACCGCTACGATTCGGTGGTGCGCGAAAAGATCGGCGCTTATCTCAAGAACGCTTTCGATGGCCGGTTGTCGGCATATTATCCGGCATTCCCGGAAGGCGGGCTGGCGCGCGTTCACTTCATCATCGGGCGCTCCGGCGGCAAGACGCCGAAGGTCGAGCAGGCGGCGATCGAGGCGGCCATTCGCGACATCGTCACGACCTGGGAAGACGGACTGCGCGAAGCTTCGGCCGAAGCGGGCTCACCGGCGGCACTGGTCAGCGTCGCCATGCATTTCCCACAGGACTATCAAAACAGCTTCTCGCCGGCGGCGGCGCTGCTCGATGCCGAGCGGATCACCACGATCAGCCCGAGCAATCCGATCGTCATCGACTGCTATCGCGACACCGGTCAGTCACAGCAACAGGCGTCGCTGAAGATCTACCACCATGGAGCGCCGGTGGCGCTGTCGCGGCGCGTGCCGCTGCTTGAGAACATGGGCTTCCGCGTCATCAGCGAGCGCACCTTCGAACTCGGCGAGAAGGGCGAAGACCAGATCTTCATCCACGACATGGAGCTGGAGAACGCCTACGGCCAGTCCATCGACCTGGCTGATGGCGGTCTGCTGTTTGAGGAAGTGTTCCTGTCGGTGTGGAACGGCGACGCCGACAATGACGGCTATAACGCGCTGGCCCAGACGGCGGGGCTCGGCTCCGACCAGATCGTGATCCTGCGCGCCTATGGCCGCTATCTCCAGCAGGCGGGCATTCCGCAGAGCCAGGATTTCATCGCAGCCGCACTCAATCGCTACCCCGATATCGCGCGCGGCCTGCATGGGCTGTTCCTGGCCCGGCTCGATCCGGCGCAGGAGAAAGAGGGGCTGGTTACCGCCAAGCACCTCAAGGCCAAGATCAAGGATGCGCTGGACGCGGTTCCAAACATCGACGACGACACGATCATCAGGCGCTATGTCAACCTGATCGAGGCGTCGCTGCGCACCAATCACTTTGTCGCGGGCAAGAAGGAACGGGGCCAGTCGCTGGCGATCAAGTTCGATTCGCGCAGCGTCGAAGGCCTGCCCGAGCCGCGGCCGTGGCGCGAGATTTTCGTCTATGGCTCCGAGGTCGAGGGCGTGCATCTGCGCTTCGGCCCGGTGGCGCGCGGCGGGTTGCGCTGGTCGGACCGGGCGCAGGACTACCGCACCGAGGTGCTGGGACTGGTCAAGGCGCAGCAGGTCAAGAATGCCGTGATCGTGCCCGTTGGCGCCAAGGGCGGCTTCTTCCCCAAGCGCCTGCCTGTCGGTGGCAGCCGTGACGCCATCTTCGAGGCGGGCAAGGCGGCCTATGTCAATTTCATTTCCTCGATGCTGTCGATCACCGACAATCTCGACGGCGACAAGGTCGTGCCGCCGAAGGGCGTGGTGCGGCGCGATGTCGACGACCCCTATTTCGTCGTCGCCGCCGACAAGGGCACAGCGACCTTCTCGGACACCGCCAATGGCATCAGCGAGGCGCATGGCTTCTGGCTCGACGACGCCTTTGCCTCGGGCGGCTCGGCCGGCTACGACCACAAGAAGATGGGCATCACCGCGCGCGGTGCCTGGGAGGCGGTAAAGCGGCATTTCCGCGAGATGAACCGCGACATCCAGACGACGCCCTTCAGCGTCGTCGGCGTTGGCGACATGTCGGGCGACGTGTTCGGCAACGGCATGTTGCTGTCGGAGCAGACACGTCTGATTGCAGCGTTCGATCATCGCGATATCTTCATTGATCCAAATCCCGACATGGCGGCGTCGTTTGCCGAGCGCAAGCGCATGTTCGACCTGCCGCGTTCGAGCTGGCAGGACTACGACAAGTCGAAGCTCTCGGCGGCTGGCGTGATCGTCTCGCGGGCACAAAAGTCGGTGACGTTGCCGGCTGCGGCTGCTGCCGCCATCGGTCTCGACAAGACCACCGCTTCGCCGACCGAGATCATGAGCGCGATCCTGCGTGCGCCTGTCGACCTTTTGTGGTTCGGCGGCATCGGTACCTATCTGCGCGCCAGCGGCGAAACCAACCAGGAGGTGGGCGACCGCGCTAATGACGCGATCCGCGCCACCGCCAGCGAGGTTCGCGCCAAGGTGATCGGCGAAGGCGCCAATCTGGGCACCACCCAGCGGGCACGCATCGAGTTTGCGCTCAAGGGCGGGCGCTGCAACTCGGATGCCATCGACAATTCGGGCGGCGTCAACTCCTCCGACGTCGAGGTCAACATCAAGATCGCGCTGGCGTCGGCCATGCGTAGCGGCGGGCTTCAGCGCCCGGCGCGCAACAAGCTGCTCGCCGAGATGACCGAGGAAGTGGCGGGCCTGGTGCTTGCCAACAACTACGAGCAGACGCTGGCGCTGTCTCTTGCCGCAAGGCGCGGCATCCAGGATATCGCGCATCAGGGGCGCTTCATGAGCGCGCTCGAGGCGCGTGGCCTGCTCGACCGTGCGGTCGAAAACCTGCCAAGTGCCGCTGCACTTGCCGAGCGCCAGACGCGCGGCGAGCCGCTGACCCGGCCTGAGCTCGGCGTGCTCCTGGCCTATGCCAAGATCGTTCTGTTCTCCGACATCGTCGCCAGCGACCTGCCTGACGACGCGCAGTTCGCCCGCGACCTGATGGGCTACTTCCCCGACCGCATGTCGAAGAAGTACGCGGCCGAGATCGACGGTCACCGGCTGCGTCGTGAGATCATCACACGTGTTCTTGTCAACGATCTTGTCAATCGCGGCGGCCCCTCCTTCGTCAACCGCTTGCAGGAAGCAAGCGGCCGCTCGGCTGCGGATGTGGCGCGCGTCTTTGCGGTCGTTCGTGACGGTTTTGCGCTGCCCGCGCTCTATGCTGAGATCGATGCGCTCGACAATATCGTCGACGGCATGACGCAGCTCGACCTCTACCAGGCGGTGAGCCGGCTGCTTTTTGCCGTCAGCGGCTGGTACCTCCGCAACGACCACGGCGATGCCCCGCTGTCGAGCCGCATAGCCGAGCTGCATGAGGCGCGCGCAGCCCTCGAACACAAGTTCGCAGGCATGCTGCCCGCCTTCACCCAGGAACGCATCCAGAAGCGCAAGGCGGGCTTCACAGCCGCCGGCGCGCCGGAGAAGCTGGCCGGGCGGCTGTCGCTGCTCGAAGTCGGCGAACTGGTGCCTGACATCGCGCTGGTGGCCAAGACGGCAAAGGCCGACATCGTTGCCGCCGCCAAGGCGTTCTTCGGGGTCAGCGAGGCGTTTAGGATTCCGCGCATAGAAGACGCCGCCAATGCGATATCGAGCTCCGATTATTATGAGGGGCTGGCGCTGTCGCGGGCATCGGACACGATCGGTGCGGCACGTCGCGGCATCGCGGTTGCAGCCCTCACCGGTTTCGGCAGCGCTGCCGATCCTGTCGCGGCCTGGCTCGAAGCGGGTGGTGAACGCATCAACCGCACCCGCGAAAGGCTGCAGGCGCTGACCGAAGGCGGCGACATCTCCGTGTCGCGGCTGACGGTTGCTGCCGGGCTGATGAGTGATCTGTCTGGCCGATAACGGCTTTTCGATCTCGCCTGCCGCCGTCGAGACGGCAGGCATTTTTCCCGGAAGATCGGACGACCGAACTGCGCTATAGCTCCAAGCCACGCCGATGCGGCGTGAGCGGAGGGATGATGGCTGATACGATGGTGGTTCAACGTACGCCACGGCGTGGCGTCTGGGGCTGGATGTTCTTCGACTGGGCAGCACAGCCCTTTTTCACGGTTGTGACCACCTTCATCTTCGGTCCCTATTTCGTTTCGCGCATGGCGACCGATCCGGCCATGGGGCAGGCGGCCTGGGGCTACGGCATCGCCGCCGCAGGCTTCGTCATCGCCATATTGTCGCCGGTGCTCGGCTCGATCGCCGACCAGACCGGCCCGCGCAAGCCATGGATCGCCTTCTTCGCGGCGATCAAGATCTCCAGCCTGTGCCTGCTTTGGTACGCTGCTCCGGGCTCGCCGCTCGTGCCGGTGGTGCTGCTGTTTTCGCTCGCCTCGGTGGCGGCAGAATTCTCGATCGTGTTCAACGATTCAATGATGCCGCGCCTGGTGGCGAAAGACGAGATCGGCAAGGTCTCCAACATCGCCTGGGGTCTCGGCTATCTCGGCGGCATGATCGTGCTGATCTTCGTCGTGGCCTTCATGGCGGCATCGCCCGAGACTGGCAAGACCATCATCGGCGCGGCACCTGTGTTCGGCCTCGACCCGGCATTGGGCGAAGATGCGCGCGCCACGGGCCCGATTTCGGCAATCTGGTATTTCATCTTCATCTTGCCGATGTTCTTCTTCACGCCTGACAGCGGCAAGGGCATCGCCATCCGCCCGGCCGTGCGCCTGGGCCTCAACGAACTCAAATCGACGCTGGGCGAAGTGCGAAAGCGCACCGGCATCTTCCGCTTCCTCGTTGCCCGCATGATCTACCAGGACGGCGTCAACGCACTTTTGGGCCTTGGCGGCGCCTTTGCGGCGGCGATGTTCGGCTGGTCGATCACCGAGATCGGCATCTACGGCATCATCTTGAACGTTATCGCCATCTTCGGCTGCCTCGTCGCCAGCCGGCTCGATACGAGCTTTGGCTCCAAGGTCGTGGTGGTCGTTTCGCTGGTGCTCTTGACGATCGCCACCATAGGCATCGTCTCGACCGGCCCGGGCTATACGCTCTTTGGGCTGTGGCAGATGTCGGGCCCTGATACGGGCGGACTGTTCGGAACACCGGCGGAAAAGGCCTACATCGCTTTCGGCCTGCTGGTCGGTATCGCCTTTGGGCCGGTGCAGGCGTCGTCGCGCTCCTACATGGCACGTAGCGTTTCAGCCGACGAAGCAGGGCGCTATTTCGGGCTCTATGCGCTTTCGGGCAGGGCGACGAGCTTCGTCGCACCCTTTACGGTCGCCACAGTCACCGCATTGAGCAGCTCGCCACGCCTTGGCATGGCGACGATCATCATCTTCTTCGCCGTCGGGCTGGCCATGCTCTTGCGCACGCCCTATCCGGCTGACGAGGTGAAGTAGCTTTTTACCCTCCCACAAGGGGAGGGTAAAATCTCAGTGTCGGAAATGCCTGACGCCGGTGAAGACCATGGCGATGCCGTGCTCGTCGGCAGCGGCGATGACGTCGTCGTCGCGCATCGATCCGCCTGGCTGGATGACGGCGGTGGCACCTGCCTCAACCGCCGACAGCAGACCGTCCGCGAAGGGGAAGAAGGCGTCGGAAGCAACGACCGAGCCCTTGGTCAGCGGTTCTGCCAGGCCGGCTGCTTCAGCCGCGTCGAGCGCCTTGCGGGCGGCGATCCGGGCCGAGTCGACGCGGCTCATCTGGCCAGCGCCGACCCCTACCGTGGCGAGGTCGCGGGCATAGACGATGGCGTTCGACTTGACGTGCTTGGCGACGCGGAAGGCAAACTTCAGGTCTTCCAGCTCGCCCTGGGTCGGCTGGCGCTTGGTCACCACCTGGAGTTCCAGTGCGTCGACAATGGCGTTGTCACGCGACTGGACGAGCAGGCCGCCGGCCACCGACTTGACGGCCACGCCAGCGCGATCCGGATCGGGCAGGCCGCCGGTGACAAGCAGGCGCAGGTTCTTCTTGGCGGCGATAATCGCCTGTGCCTCAGGCGTGGCGTCCGGCGCGATGATGACTTCGGTGAAGATCTTGACGATCTCCTCAGCGGCCTCGGCGTCGAGGATACGGTTGAGCGCGACGATGCCGCCGAAGGCGGAAACCGGATCGCAGGCCAGCGCCTTGGCATAGGCCTCGGCGAGGGTAGCGCCTTCGGCGACGCCGCACGGATTGGCGTGCTTGATGATGGCTACCGCCGCGGTGCGTACCGGATCGAACTCGCCGACGAGTTCGAAGGCGGCATCGGTGTCGTTGATGTTGTTGTAGGAAAGCTGCTTGCCCTGCAGCTGGGTTGCGGTGGCAACCCCGGGACGCTTGTCGCCGGTCAGGTAGAAGCCGGCCGACTGGTGCGGGTTTTCGCCATAGCGCATGACGCTTGCAAGCTTGCCGCCGAAGGCGCGCCAGTCGGGCGTTTCGATTTCGAGTGCTTCAGCGAACCAGCCCGAGATCGCCGCGTCATAGGCGGCGGTTCGGGCGAACGCCTTTGCCGCGAGCTTCTTGCGGAACTCGTAGGACAGGCAGCCATTGTTGGCGACGATGGAGTCGAGCACGTCCTTGTAATCAGCCGGATCGGTGACGATGGCGACATAGGCATGGTTCTTGGCCGAGGCGCGGACCATGGCCGGACCGCCAATGTCGATGTTCTCAACGATCGAGGCGTAATGCGCGCTGGAATTGCGCACCTCCTCGAAGGGATAGAGGTTGACCACGACCAGGTCGATCGGCTGGATTCCGTGCTCGGACATGGCGGCCACGTGCTCTGGGTCGTCGCGGACGGCGAGAAGTGCGCCATGGACCGAGGGATGCAGCGTCTTGACGCGACCGTCCATGATCTCGGGAAAGCCGGTCAGCTCGGATACATCGCGGACGGCGATCCCTTCGGCGGCGATGGACTTGGCCGTGCCGCCTGTGGAGACGAGCTCGACGCCGACATTGGCAAGGCTTTGGGCGAAACCGATCAGGCCGGTCTTGTCGGAGACCGACAGCAAGGCGCGGCGGATCGGCACGAGATCGGGCGCGGGGATCTTCTTGGAAATGACGGCCATGGGGTGTGGGCCTTTCACGGCAAGGTGGGAGATGCAGCTTGCGGGCGGCGTACCATATGAGGCCTCAAAATCAAGGCGCACAGCGCCCTTCAATCAGTTTTCGAGGCGGCTGATGATGCGTGTGCGCGAGAACTGCCAGTGCACCTCGGAGATTTCCGATGCCTTGAAGGACAGCACGATCTGGCGCGAGCGGCGCGGTCCGCCGAGACCGGCGAAATAGATCGATTCCTCGACCTCGGCTGGAATGTCGGGCGAGATGAAGACCCAGGTGTCGATATCCGGGCCGGTCAGCACCAGCCGTTCCTTCTGGTCGCGAAACAGCTGGACGTCGGGATGGACATGGAAGCGGACCGTGACGAGGTCGCGGCCTTTCTTGATCGGCGTGTTGCCTGCGCGAAGGATGCGGTCGCAGCCCGACAGGATGCTGCCTCCTGCCGCAAGACTCAGTTCGCGCTCGTGGTGGAGGCCGAAACGCTGGGCGTAGCCGTCATGTCGCGCGGTGAAACCATGGATGCCGGGCTTGTCGGTCCGTTGCGACGGCACCGACTTCGGTCCGCCGAAAAGCGGGCTGCCGAGAAGGCCGGAGATGCGATGCGAATGGGCGAAACTCGCCGACGACGTGTCGTTGATGGTGACGGTGGAGTGGGCGGCTGTGGCGCGCGCAAGCGGCTTGAGTTCGGCCAGGCCATAGGTGTCGACGCCGGCATTGACGATGTAGTGCTGGCGTCCCGACGACATCTCGAAGGCCAGGCAGCCCGCGTGGGCATAGTTCGACACCTCGATGGGCGGGGCTGTGCCCGTGTCGGCAATGACAGTCGTTCCGCCCATCGCCAGGCGCTCGTAGCCGGAATGGGTGGCATGCAAGGGCGGTGCGCCGGCAGTGTCGTCATGGCGCAGGATCGCGGCGATGCGGTCGTGGATGGTGGCGCCCATGCCGTTGAAGCGGGCAAGGCTGCCGTCCTGGTGGCGGAAGAAGCGCAGCGCAGGCAACATGCGCTCGACGGCGTTGATCAGCGCCAAGGGCGGCTGCTCGGCCTGGTTGGCATAGGTGTGGCGCAGCGGCAGGAGGTCGGCGAGGATTTCCAGCACCGCCATCGGGTTGCGCGAGACATGCCCGCCATCGGGCAGGATCTGGCGGTCGAGCTCGTCGGCGAGATTGCGGGTCGCCGAGCGCAGCGCGGAAACGGGCGCGGGCAAGGAGAGGGCGGCAAAGGCGAGCGCGATGCGCGCCCTGAGACGGTCCTTGCCAGCCGGCATTTCGCGCGCCATCGACCTGAGATAGCGGATCTGCATTGCCAGCGAGCGGAGGAACGCGCGGTAGAAGGCGAATTCAGCACCCTGCAGCACGACCGAGGAATGCTGTAACCAGGCGATGACACGTTTGGCGGTGGTCGCTGGCTCCCAGGCCGTGCCGGAGATGCGGTTGCCGTGCATGGCGATCCAGTCGGAAACCAGCGCGCGGGCATTCGCTGCGGCAAGTTCGGTGCCGGCGGCGCGCATATGGCGCAGCCAGCGGAAGCCATGCAGGCTACGCTGCCAGCCGCGATTGGGAACATCGACGAGGAACGGCGACTGGCCGCCGGTCTCGACAAGATGGCCCGACAGCGGAAAGCGGCCGTAGTAGATTTCAAGCGCGATCTGGGGATCGGCCAGGCGCAGGTCGGGCGGGGCGATCAGCACGCGCTCGGGCGTGCGCCCGGAGTAGCGCCAGCGATAGGCTGGACCGGCGCGCAGGCGTCGGCGCGCCTTGCGCCAAAACTCCTTGGCGACGAGTGCCCAAAGGCGCGTCGTGTTGTCCGCCGCGATTGACAAGAACCCTCCTGACGCAACCTACGTCGTGGTCAAATTAGGTTGTTTCAATGGCGGGCGCGAGGGTGAATTTTTCGTAAACACCGGTTCGTCACCTCAGGTGAGACGACGAAACCTCGCGGCAAAGAAACCATCCAGACCGGAGATGGCCGGATTGCCGAGGTCGAGGCCCGCTGGCGTGGTGCGCAAGAAGCCTGTGGCGGTGACGAAATCGTCGATGCCAGCAATCTCGCCCACGCGAATCGGGTCAAGCTCGACCTTGCCCTTGTGGTCGGCGAGGAAGCCGGCGACGAGCGCCTCGCCTTCCTCGGGATCGAGCGAGCAGTTGGAAAAGACGATTCTGCCGCCTGGCTTGACCAGCTTCAACGTCGCGTCGAGCAGGCTGCGCTGCACGCCGGCGAGCTTGGTGATGTCGGCCGGCGACTTGGTCCACAACACGTCGGGGTGGCGGCGCACGGTGCCGGTCGACGAGCAGGGCGCGTCGAGCAGTGCTGCGTCGAACAGTTCTTCAGGCTTATACGCAAGGATGTCGGCGTTGACCTTGTCGGCGTCGAGGCCAAGGCGCTCGAGATTGCCTGCAAGGCGAACGAGGCGGTTCTTGGATGCCTCGACGGCGGTGACCTTGGCGCCCGTGAGCACGAGCTGGGCGGTCTTGCCGCCGGGTGCAGCGCAAAGGTCGGCTATTCGCTGGCCGCTGACGTCGCCAAACAATCTTGCTGGCAAGGCGGCGGCGGCGTCCTGGACCCACCAGGCGCCCTCGGCGAAGCCCGGCAGCTCGGCGACGGGTCCTGCGAGGCGCTCGATGCGCACGGAGCCGGTAGGCAGCACTGTGCCGCCCAGTTGCTCTGCCCATCTGGCGGGATCGGACTTGGCGGTGAAGTCGACGGGCGCCTCGGTGCGGTGCGCAGCGAGGATCTTCTTGGCCTCCTCGGCACCATAGGCAGCGGTCAGGCGGTCGACGAACCAGTCGGGTGCGTCGTTTGTCGTGGCCAGCATCTCAGGCAGTTCGGCAGCCTTGGCGCGCGCAAGAGTGCGCAGCACGCCGTTGACCAGGCCGGAGAAACGCACGGTGCGAGGGTCGGCCTTGGCGTGGGTGACTGCAAGGTCGACGGCAGCGCTGTCTGGAATGTCGAGAAACAGGATCTGGGCTGCCGCGACATGCAGGATGTGGGTGAGCACCGTGGCGTTGGCCGGCAGCGGCTTTTCCAGCCGACGCGAGATCAGCTTGCCGATGGTGACGCGATGGCGAAGGGCGGTGGCCAGGATCGCGCGGACGAGGCCTCGGTCGCGCATGTCGAGGGCGCGGAATTGCGGATGGCCGTGCTCGTGATCGGTCAGGCCATCGAGCGGTGTCTTGGCGTCGATGGTCGCGGCAAGCAGGCGGGCGGCCGCCATGCGCGCGGCGATTCCGGGAACGTCAGGAACGACAGGCGACCGGTTGCCCTTGTTGCCAGAGTTGCGTGCGCGGTTTCGCTTTTCGTCGCGCTGATCGGCACTCACGACCTAGGGCCTTTCGGCCCGGATGGATTGCGTCCCCAGGGGCCAGCCGGACGCGGCTTCTCGGGCTCCTGCTGATCGGCAGGACGACCGCCCCATGGACCTTGCTGGCTCGAAGGTGCGGCACGCTGCGCGGTCGGCTGCTGTGCCGTGCGCGGGGCAGGACGACCGACACCCTCATTCGCCATCGCCTGCAGGGCGGCGATGCGGTTTTCGGTGTTGGGGTGGGTCGAAAAAAGATTGTCCATGCGCTCGCCGGAAAGAGGATTGATGATGAAGAGGGGAGCCATGGCAGGATTGCGCTCGGCTTCGGGGTTGTGGATGCGTTCGACGTTGCGGGCGATCTTGTCAAGGGCGGAAGCGAGCCAGAGCGGATTGCCGCAGATCTCGGCGCCGCGCCGATCGGCCGAATATTCGCGCGTCCGACTGATCGCCATCTGCACCAGCATGGCGGCGAAAGGTGCGACGATCATCGCCACGAGCACGCCGATGAAGCCGAGCGGATTGTTGTTGTCGCGGTTGCCGCCGAAGAAGAAGGCGAAGTTGCCGAGCATCGAGATCGCGCCGGCAAGGGTCGCGGTGATCGTCATGATCAGCGTGTCGCGGTTTTCGATATGGGCCAGTTCGTGCGCCATGACAGCTGCGACCTCTTCGTGGCTGAGGCGCTGCAACAGGCCGGTGGAGGCGGCGACGGCGGCATTTTGCGGATTGCGGCCGGTGGCAAAGGCGTTGGGCTGCGGACTGTCGATCAGGTAGACCTTGGGCATCGGCAGGCCGGCATTGGCGGCAAGGCCGCGCACGATGGCGTAATATTCGGGTGCGTTGCGCTCATCGACCTCGACGGCGTGGTTCATCCGCAGAACCATCTTGTCGGAGTTCCAGTAGCTGAACAGGTTCATGCCCGCCGCCATGAAGAAAGCGATGGTCATGCCGCCGGTACCGCCGATCAGGTAGCCGACGCCCATGAACAGTGCCGTCATGGTCGCCAGAAGCATCGCCGTCCGCATCATGTTCATCGTTTAGTCCGTCCTTTTCCTTGCGCCAGGGTCGATCCTCGTGCCACGCTTCGCTATATGATGGGAGAGACGAGGGTGCGTTTCAATCATTTCCGAGGAATCCCATGAACGACGCCACACGGCAAACCGAGCTGGAGACACCCGCACCGAAGGAGCTTTCGCCGGCTGCCAAGCGCGCATTGGCGGAAGCCGAGGCGCGGCGCGAGGCCTATGAGGCTCAGCAGGCCAAGCTCCCCCGGGAGATCGGCGGGCGTGGCGGCAAGGAGCCCGGGCGCTATGGCGACTGGGAAATCAAGGGCCTGACCAGCGATTTTTGAGGCGCCTATCCTGCGATTGCTTGTCCGAGCAGCGGGTGGCTGGATCGAAATCCCGAGCTGATCGTTTGGCTCGGATTTGCAGAAGGAGCGACCATGACGAAATCGGTGATTGCAGGACTGTTGTTTGCATCTCTGCTGGGAGCCCTGCCGGCGCAGGCCCAGACCAAAGAGCCGGCGACACCGCCGGAGAAATCGCTCAAGCTTTCCGAAATCATCGCCAAGATCGAAAAGCGCGACCAGTTCCGCTACATCTCCGAGATCGATTGGGAGAGCGAAGGCTACTACGACGTGGTTTACTACACGTTCGACAAGGCCAGGGTGGAGATGAAGATCGACCCGGTCAGCGGCGAACCGAGGCTGTAGTCCATGCTGGCTTTCGGCAATTGCCTATTGGTTCAAATAGGAATAAATACCTTGAATGGAATCAAGCTCCTTCAAGGTCGTGACGGTGTTGGCGCTGGTCTTTTCCAGCCTCTGCCTTTCATCCGCTGTGGAAGCCAAGCGGCGTAACAACAACTTCGCGGGGCCAGTGACTGCGCGCGTGGTCGAGGTGCTCGACGGCGACACGTTCCTGGCCGAGGCCGAGATCTGGCCCGGCCAGACGTTGCGGGTCAACATACGCGTGCGGGGCATCGATGCGCCTGAAATGAAGGCGCGATGCCGGGCGGAACGCGACGCCGCACATACAGCACGTGCAGCCTTGGCCCGGCTCGTCGCCAACGGCCCTGTGTCCCTGTCGAACATAGGCGGTGCCAAATATTACGGCCGCGTGTTGGCCGACGTCAGCACCGAGACAGGCGCGGCAATCGCTGTGACCATGCTCGAAGCCGGCCTGGTACGCGCCTATGGCGGCGGCAAGCGCGCGGGCTGGTGCGGGTAGCGATGGCCATTGTGAAGGCGCGCTAGGGAAAAGAGTTTACCAAGGAAAAGGCCGCTCCCCTTGCAGGGAACGGCCTCCGTGTTTCCGTCCATGGCGCGGCTCAGGCTGATTTGAGTCACCAGCCGCGCATCTCGCGCCTTAACGGGAAGACTGCTTCCCGAAAGGGCAATCCGCTGAGGCCACGTTTAGGAAAACGAAATCACTCGACATCGGATCACCTCCTTTCAGTTCGTTGAACACGAACACCAAGGTGGGGTGTTTCCGACGTTTTGACAAGTACGACCATCGCACTATGCGCCCGGTACGTATTTATGCCGCCATTGTGTGCTTCGTCTCAAACACATCCTTGGCCGCGAACAGGCCGTTGAGCGCTGCCGGAAAACCGGCGTAGACCGCCATCTGCATGATGACCTCCGTGATTTCATCGCGGCTAAGGCCGACATTCAGCCCGGCCTGGATGTGCACCTTGAGCTGCGGGGCAGCGTTGCCGAGTGCTGTCAGCGCGGCAATCGTTGCGATCTCGCGTGACCTGAGGTCGAGGCCGGGGCGCGAATAGATGTCGCCGAACGGAAATTCGATGATGTAGCGGGCGAAATCGGGTGCGATGTCGGCGAGCGAATCCACGACCTTCTGGCCGCCTTCGCCATCGATCTCAGAGAGTGCGCGCGCGCCCCGCTCGAAGCGGCTTTCGGTCTGATTGGTCATTTTGTGTCTCGATCCTTTTTTCTGCGTCGGCGTAGCCGGCAATCTTGGCGTCGAGGACGAGGAGGTTGGCCTGAAGATCGGCGACATGGGCCGCCACTTTTTTTCGGTGCGCCACAAGCAAGGCGCGGCGCTCGGCGTCGGTGCTCGCACCTTGTTGGCGAAGAGCGGCGTAGCGCAGCATCTCGCGGATCGGCATGCCGGTTGCCTTGAGGCGACCCAGAAATTCGATCCATGTAAGGATCGAGACGTCATAGTCCCGCTGCCCCGACGCATCCTTGTCGGGCACAGGCAGCAGGCCGATCTGCTCATAGTAGCGGATCGTATAGGCGGTCAGGCCCGAGCGTCTTGCGAGTTCGCCGATCTTCATGGTCAACCCTGTCTCGTTACGACGCTCGCAAGGCTAGGAGTTCGAGTGCACTCTAAGTCAAGGCATTTCGACAAGTGGGTTGCGAACGGCCGGCCAATTGGTCAACATCGCGTTCTGGACCACGCTGTCGTTAAGTGCACTGGGGGGCGGGAATGGATGCAGCAGACAAAGCGGCACGGATCGTGCGAACCGTTGTCGAAAGCCTGGATCCGGGATTTGCGGTCAGGTTGTGGACCGGAGAGCGGATCGGCCCCGCCACGGGTCCAGTGCTCGCCATCAACGATCAGGACATCGTCTGGCAAGTGATCCGTCGCCCCTCGCTGTCGACACTGATCGAGATGTGGATTGCCAAGACGATCGACGTGGAAGACGGATCGCTGTTCGATTTCTACGCGCTGCCTTCGGGCAAGCTGAAGACCAAGCTCAAGTCCCTGCCGAAACTTGCGATCCTGCGCGACCTGCCTGCCGTGCTGTTTTCGCGAAAACAGATGGCCGCGCAGGCAGGGCTTGCCGGACGCAATCCCTACGTCAGCGGCTCAAGCAAGGAAGCGATCCAGCACCATTACGACATTTCCAACGCCTTCTACCGGCTCTTCCTCGACGAGCGCATGGTCTACAGCTGCGGCTACTTCACGGACTTCGCCAACAGCATCGACCAGGCGCAAGCCGACAAGCTCGACCATATCTGCCGCAAGCTGCGGCTGAAGCCGGGCGAGAGATTGCTAGACATTGGCTGCGGCTGGGGGGCGATGCTCATCCATGCCGCCAAACACTACGGTGTTGTCGGCCACGGCGTCTCGCTGTCGGAAGCGCAGACAGCACTGGCTCGCGAGCGCATCCGCGCCGAGGGGCTCGAAGATCGCATCACCATCGAGATCAAATCCTACACCGAGCTCACCGGCTCGTTCGACAAGATATCGTCGATCGGCATGTTCGAGCATCTGGGCCTTGCCAATCACGATGCCTATTTCTCGGCCGTCCAGCGCCTGCTCAAGCCAGGCGGCATCTACCTGCATCACGCCATCACCAAGCGCAGCAAAGGCAGCTTGAAAAAGACGCTGCACAAGGGGGCGGAATTCAAGGCGCTGGTCAAATACATCTTTCCCGGCGGCGAACTCGACACGATCGGCATGACGCTCGGCAATCTCGAGGCCCATGGCTTCCTCGTCTACGATGCCGAGAACCTCAGGGAGCACTATGCGCAAACGTGCCGCCTGTGGGCCGAGCGCCTGCATGCGCGCTTCGACGAGGCGATCGCCGAGGTCGGCGAAGCCAGGGCACGCCTTTGGCTGCTGTATCTGACTGGCTGCTCGGTGACTTTCGAACGCGGCTCGACGCAGATTTTCCAGACCGTCGTCACCAAACGGGCACGCGGGCCGAGCGGCTTGCCGCCGACTCGGGCGGATCTCTATCGCTGAAGCTTGCTTGCGAATTGCAAAGCCCCCCGCGCCTTGCGACGCGAGGGGCTTGAGGCCAAAGGCCGGTGTCGTCTATCCCGCTATTCGGCCAGATCGACGGTCTCGAAGCGATGCGATCCCAGCGGGTCCATCACGTAGCCGCTGACCTTCTTGGACATCGGCAAGGAGACGGTCGAGTGATCGAGCGTCGCCCACGGTGCCTGTTCCTTGAAAATCAACTGAGCCTGCTCGTAGAGCTTTGCGCGCTCGGCCGGATCGACCGTCGTGCGGGCTTTTTGAAGCAGGTCTTCGAAGGGCTGGTGACACCAGTTGGCCATGTTGGCGCCGCCGACGCCGGCGCAGGAGAAGAAATAAGACAGCAGGTTGTCCGGGTCGCCATTGTCACTGGTGCCGCCCAGAATGATCGCGCCATCACGCTGCTTGTCGCGGGCGCGCTTCAGATATTCGGCCCATTCGTAGGACACGACTTCGACGCTGACGCCGACCTTCTGGAAGTCGGACTGGATCAGTTCGGCGACGCGACGGGCGTTGGGCATGTAGGGCCGGCTGACCGGCATCGCCCAGATTTTCATCTTCAGGTCCTTGACGCCCGCATCGTCGAGCATCTTCTTGGCTGCGACCGGATCGTAGGGGTCGTCGACGACAGCATCGTTGTATCCCGACATCGCCGGCGGGATCGGGTTCTTGGCGACTTCGCCGAGATCCTGGAACACCGCCTGGAGAATGGCCTTCTTGTCGATCGCCATGTTCAGCGCCTTGCGCACTTCGATCTTGTCGAAAGGCGGGGTCAGCGTGTTGTAGGCGAGATAGGCCACGTTGAGGCCCGGCTTTTCCATGACGACCAGGTTGGGGTCGGCTTTGAGGCTGGGCACGTCAGCCGGCGCTGGATAGGCGGCGACCTGGCATTCGCCAGCTCTCAGGCGCTGCATGCGCGTGGTTGCATCGGTGGTGATGGCGAAAACGAGTTGGTCCAGCTTCGGTTTGGTTCCCCAATATGTCGGGTTGGCCTTGAAGCGCACCGCGGCATCTTGCTGGTAGCCGACAAACTGAAACGGCCCGGTGCCGATCGGCTCCGAGTTCAGCTTTTCCGGCGTTCCCGCGGCGGCGAGCTTGTCGGCATATTCCTTGGACAGGATCGAACCGAGATCCATAGCCAGGTTGGCGAGGATCGACGCGTTCGGCTGGCTGAGTACCAGTTTGACCGTCAGATCGTCGACCTTGGAGATGTCCTTGACCGTCGATTGCATGTCCATGCCGGCATACATTTCGTAGTTGGCGCCGGTGACGTACTGATGCCAGGGGTTGTCGGTGAGGCGCTGGCGGTCGAAGGAAAACACCACGTCGTCGGCGTTCATGTCGCGTGTCGGCGTGAAGTAGTCGGTGGTCTGGAATTTCACGCCAGGGCGCAGCTTGAACGTGTAGGTCAGCATGTCGTCGGAAACGGTCCAGCTCTCCGCCAGGCCGGGAAGCAGCTTGGTCGTGCCGTTTTCAAATTCGACCAGCCGGCCATAGATCGGCTTCGAGGACGCATCCCAGGTGCTGTTGGTCGAGTAGAGTGCCGGATCGAAGCCTTCCGGTGCAGCCTCCGAACAATAGACAAGCGTCTTGGCCGAAGCCTGGCCGCCAAGCAGGATGGCGGCAGCGGCGACAGCGGAAAAATACATGGCAGCTCGAACTGAGCTGCGTTTCAATGACTTCATCAGGCTCTCCCTATGGGTGTTCTGATTTCAAATCGGGGTTGATAGGGCCTTCGGTTCAGTCGACGCGCCCAGCGCGCGTGTCGAGCCCGCGGCCTGGCCTCCAGACCGGATCGGGCTGCGTCCACAGGATCGGGTCGACGATCAATTTGGCGAGTTCCCTGGCCTGCAGATCGAGGAAACGCTCGCCCTTTTCCGCAGTCCCCTTCGCAGGTACGCCCCACGTACCGGTGTTGGGCGCCCGTTCGGAAAACGAGTAGAAGCGATGCGCGGCATGCGGCGCCTCGTTTTTTCCAGCCTCGGCCGAGTAGGCCTCTTCGAATTTGTCGGTTTTGACGGTGTCGGGCGAGATTGCCAGCATCACCGACGCTTCGCCTTCGCAGGCATGTTTCGGGCCGTTGTCCGATTCAAACAGCGCTGCCGTTTCCTCTGGCGCAAGGTACCATGGCGTCGTGTAGACGATCGGCATGTCGTATTCGACGGCCAGTTCGCGGGTCGACATGGCCAGCGGATCGATGTTGCCGCCGTGGCCGTTGACGATGAGAAGGCGCGTAAAACCGATCGCCTTGAGCGAGCGGACAATCGACTTCAGGACATGGAAATAGGCGGTGTAGTCGAGGCTGATCGTGCCGCCGAAAGGCAAATGATGCTCGCTCATGCCCAGCCAAAGGCCAGGCAGCACCGCCAAGGGCACCTGTTCATCCACCAGGCGTGCAGCACGTCGGGCCGCGGCTTCGGCGCTCGCCGTATCCGTTATGACGGGCAGATGAGGGCCGTGCTGCTCCAGCGAACCAACCGGCAGGATGGCGATGGCGTTTCCACGTGCCGCGATTTCGCGCAATTCGGGCGCAGTCATGCGCGCCCATTCGATTTCCCGGGCCATGAAGGCCTCCTAGCTCGATGTGAAAAATATTATCCTATACGAAAATATTTTTCCTAGTTGGTCAATAGCTAGCCTGGGGTAACGCATGGACCAAGCTCAGGGGCTTGCCGGATCATGCGCAACGCTGCGCGCCGCCTTGCTGCAGCAGGCGGTGACGTCATGCGTGGCGATGGGAATGAGGGCTGGCCGATTGTGCTGGCCAAGATCGGCTGCCGAGCAGCAAGGAAATCCCCCCGCGCCCTTGCGGCGCGAGGGGATGGGCCGGGTCAGCCCCGCTTGTTCTGGCGGTTGGCGACGAGATCGTCGACGACGGCCGGATCGGCCAGCGTCGAAGTGTCGCCGAGGGCGCCAAAGTCGTCTTCGGCGATCTTGCGCAGGATGCGGCGCATGATCTTGCCGGAGCGCGTCTTGGGCAGGCCTGGCGAGAACTGGATCTTGTCGGGGGAGGCGATGGCGCCGATCTCCTTGCGGACATGGGCGACGAGTTCCTTGCGCAGATCCTCGGTGGCCTCCACGCCCGCCATCAGCGTGACGTAGCTGTAGATGCCCTGGCCCTTGATATCGTGCGGGTAGCCGACAACGGCGGCTTCCGAGACCTTGTCGTGGCTGACAAGTGCCGACTCGACCTCGGCGGTGCCCATGCGGTGGCCCGAGACGTTGATGACGTCATCGACGCGGCCAGTGATCCAGTAGTAGCCATCGGCATCGCGCCGGCAGCCGTCGCCGGTGAAGTATTTGCCCTTGTAGGTGGCGAAATAGGTCTGGATGAAGCGCTCATGGTCGCCATAGACCGTGCGCATCTGGCCGGGCCAGGAATCGGCGATGCACAAATTGCCGTCGGCAGCGCCTTCCAGCAGCTTGCCTTCGTTATCCACCAGTTCGGGAACCACGCCGAAGAACGGCCTCGTCGCCGAACCGGGCTTGAGGTCGGTGGCGCCGGGCAACGGCGTGATCAGGATGCCGCCGGTCTCGGTCTGCCACCAGGTGTCGACGATCGGCACCTTTTTCTCGCCGACGACGTTGTAATACCACTCCCAGGCTTCCGGATTGATCGGTTCGCCGACCGAGCCCAGAACGCGAAGGCTCTTGCGCGAGGTCTTAGTCACATGGTCGTCGCCAGCACCCATCAGCGCGCGGATGGCGGTGGGGGCGGTGTAGAAGATATTGACCTTGTGCTTGTCGACGACATCCCAGAAGCGCGAGGCCGAGGGGTAGTTCGGCACGCCTTCGAACATCAGCGTGGTCGCGCCATTGGCGAGCGGGCCGTAGACGATGTAGCTGTGGCCGGTGACCCAGCCGACATCGGCGGTGCACCAGTAGACGTCGCCATCATGGTAGTCGAACACGTATTGGTGGGTCATCGAGGCATAAACGAGATAGCCCCCGGTCGTGTGCAGGACACCCTTGGGCTTGCCGGTCGAGCCTGAGGTGTAGAGGATGAACAGCGGATCCTCTGCCTTCATCTTCTCGGGCTTGCACTCGGCTTTCACCGACCGGACCTCGTCGTGATACCAAAGGTCGCGGCCGTCATACCAGCTGATCTTGCCGGCGGTGCGGCGCACCACGAGCACGTTCTTGACCACAACGCCTTCGCGTCCGGCGATCGAAATCGCCCTGTCGGTGTTTTCCTTGAGCGGGATGGTCTTGCCGCCGCGCAGGCCTTCGTCGGCGGTGATGACGAAGGTCGATTCGCAGTCGACAATGCGGCCGGCGAGCGCGTCAGGCGAGAAGCCGCCGAAGACGATCGAGTGGATGGCGCCGATGCGCGTGCAGGCGAGCATCGCGTAGGCCGCTTCCGGGATCATCGGCATGTAGATGGTGACGCGGTCGCCCTTCTTGACGCCGTGCTTCTTCATCACATTGGCGAGGCGGCAGACGTGCTCGTAGAGCTCGTTGTAGGTGATCTTCTTGTCGTCGTAGGGGTTGTCGCCCTCCCAGATGATGGCGGTCTGGTTGCCGCGCTTCTTGAGGTGGCGGTCGATGCAATTGTAGGAGACGTTGGTCAGCCCGTCCTCGAACCACTTTATCGAAACCTTGCCGTCGAAGGAGGTGTTCTTGACCTTGGTGTAGGGCTTGAACCAGTCGATGCGCTTGCCGTGCTTGCCCCAGAACTTGTCGGGGTTCTTGATGCTGTCACCATACCATTTCAGGTAAGTGTCATTGTCGATGAGCGCATTGTTCTTCCACGCCGGCTGGACACGGTGGACACGGACTTCGGACATTTCTTTCCCTTCCTCCCGGAAACGATCCGGCGGCTCCTGATGGCCGGCGGACGGCGACTCTGGGCCGCACGTTGGCGCGCATTATTATCAATTTGCAGTGCGCCACAATATTAGACATTGGATTTGCCTCGCATCCTTGCATAGCGGCACATCGCTGCCGCTGTAAGACGATTAGCAATGATGGCAAGCGGCTGCTAAAGTGCTGATATCTTGGAACTTTCGCATTCGGATTTCGTTGTTTTTAGCAGACGGTTAACCATCGCGGCGCAGACTCATGCCCGAGGGACCGTTCGACACGGAAGGCTTGCGATGCGCGACGCTTCTGAACTGGAACTGATGCTCAAGGGCTATGGCCTGACCACAGCCGAGATCTTCTACCATATGCCCGACCACCCTCATGTGCTGCAGACTTTCATCTGGCAGGACTACGATCTGGCGCCCAAATTCCCGATCCTGTTTGGCTTTATCGAATTCTGGCGGGCCAAGCTCGATGGCCCGCTGCATTCGGTGCACTACACCCACCGCAAGCTGATCGCGCCGAACGAATGGCGCAAGGTCGACGGCGAGTTCGTTCTGCATTAGCTCGACCGATAGCTCTTCTTACCATCGATGACGCACAAACAAGGATGCGTGTTGGGCAGTCCATGTTAGTATAATCCGACAAAATGGCTCTTCTCAGCGAGAATTGACATGCCTGAGTCAGGGGATGCTTGGGTTCTGATCTTTTCCGATGGAACCGGTCAACGCGGCGTCCGCGCCGATCAGGTCGAAGAAGTCGAGGGCCAGCGGATCAAGAACACCAATGTGTTTCAGATGTACTCGGCCGTCGATGGCCGGCCAGGCTTCCGCGCCTTCTACGATGCCGGGCTGGGCGCGCCGGAACAAGGCACGTGGGATTGGACGCGTACGCTGCGCAATCTCTGGAGCAAGGCGACCGGCTGGGGCATCACGGCGAACATCGTCGATTGCTACGAAGCACTGATGATCGCATGGGAACCGGGCATGAAGGTCGGATTCTTCGGCTTCAGCCGTGGCGCCTACACCGTTCGCTGCCTAGGTGGCGTGCTGGCAACCTGCGGCATAGCTCGGGCGGACAAGGGTGTTCCTATCTCCAGGGACAAGGAGGGGGCTGGCGCCAAAAGGCGCCGTGCCATCGCCCAAGAGGCGGTCGCAGCCTACAAGATCAAGGAACAGGCCGAGCGGCGAAAGGCGGGCGCCTATTTCAGCATCAAATATGCTGCTGCGCCGGTGATGCCGACGGTAATAGGCGTGTTCGACACTGTGCGTGCGCTCGGCCTGCCGGGCATCATGAATGTGGTCAACCCCTACAAGCAGGAGTTCCACGACACCGAGTTGTCAATACGGGTGCCGGTCGGCCTGCACGCGCTTTCGATTGACGAGAACCGCAAGACATTTGCTCCGGTGCGATGGGACGACGTCGATGCCCGGGGCAAGGCAGCGGGCCAGGTGGTCGAAGAATGCTGGTTTCCAGGCGTGCATTCTGACATTGGCGGCGGATATGACGACGACGACAATCTCGCCGCGCTCAGCCTGGGCTGGATGCTGGACAGGCTGCGCAATCTGGCGGGTCTCGACTTTCCGATGACGGTCGACCTCGACGGAAAGGTGCTCGGTCTGGTGCATGACGAACGCACAGGCCTAGGGATATTCTGGTTGCCGGGGGAGCGTTCGATACGGGCAAAGGCGGTCGATGTCGACCTGCTTTGCCCCGACATCGAGGCGCGCTTCGACAATTACAGGCCTCTTTATCGGCCGCCACCCCTCAGTGAGCATCCGCGCGTGAAACGCTATTATTGACGCCCGACTGCGTGTCGCGAGATGCGCTGGCACAACCAAATGCGGGCTCCAAGAAGGCTGGGCCGATTGCAGGTCGGGTTCAGGACGGGTATTCCGCAATCAGAACTTTCCGCCAACCCCTTCACGATTGGCGAGTTAGAGGGAGAGAAAAATGAACATGAAAACCTTTGCGGGCGCGCTTGCCGCATCGCTTGCGTTTGCTTCCGTGGCGCATGCCGACATCACCATCGGCCTTGTCGCACCGCTGACCGGCCCGGTCGCTGCCTATGGCGACCAGGTCAAGAACGGCGCCCAGGCTGCCGTCGATGCCATCAACGAAAAAGGCGGCATCCTCGGCGAAAAGATCGTGCTGAAGCTTGCTGACGACGCCGGCGATCCAAAGCAGGGCGTTTCGGCTGCCAACCTGCTGGTTGGCGAAGGCGTGAAGTATGTCGTGGGCCCGGTCACTTCGGGTGTCGCGATCCCGGCTTCCGACGTCTTTGCCGAAAACGGCATCCTGATGGTGACGCCGACGGCGACCGCCCCTGACCTCACTGCACGCGGCCTGACCAATGTCCTCAGGACCTGCGGCCGCGACGACCAGCAGGCTGAAGTCGCTGCTGCCTATGTCCTCAAGACCATGAAGGACAAGCGCGTTGCCGTGATCCACGACAAGGGCACCTATGGCAAAGGCCTGGCCGATGCCTTCAAGGCGGCCATCAATGCAGGCGGCCTGCAGGAAGTGCAGTACAATTCGCTGACGCCTGGCGAAAAGGACCTGTCCGCGCTCGTCACTCGCATCAAGGCTGACAATGTCGACGTCATCTATTTCGGCGGCTACCACCCGGAAGGCGGCCTTTTGGCGCGCCAGCTCCATGACGGCGGCGTCAAGGCGCTGATCATCGGCGGCGAGGGCCTGTCCAACACCGAATTCTGGGCGATCGCCAATGATGCCGGTGCGGGCACGCTGTTTACCAATGCTTCGGATGCGCTGAAGAATCCGGCCTCGGCCGATGCCGTCAAGGTTCTGAAGGACAAGGGCATCCCGCCGGAAGCCTTCACGCTGAACGCCTATGCCGCGGTCGAAGTGCTCAAGGCTGGCATCGAAAAGGCCGGCAAGGCCGACGATACCGCAGCCGTCACCGCAGCCCTGAAGTCGGGCGAGCCGATCGCGACTGCCATCGGCAACCTGACCTATGGCGAAAACGGCGACCTGACCTCGCCGAGCTTCTCGCTGTTCAAGTGGGACGGCGGCAAGATCGTCGCCGCGGAATAGGGCAACGCGGTTTTTTTGAAAGGGCCGGGGCGAAAGCTCCGGCCCTTCTTCTTTGCGCGAGCTTCCAGCGAACGGTCAGTGAGCGGCGGAGCCGGCCAGTTGGGCTATAGCTTCCAGGGGTTCAGCAGCGGAATGCCTATATCTTCGAAATCGGCGACGTTGCGCGTCACGAGAACCAGATCGTGAACGAGCGATGTGGCGGCGATGAGCGTGTCGGCGCTGCCTCTCGTTCTGCCGGCCGTCAGCCGGCCCCAAGCCAGCGCGATCTCTTCGGTTATGGGAAGAATTCGATCCGCGTTCTCGTGGCGCAGCTCGCGTAGCCAAAACTCCAGTCGCTTAGCCCGCTCGGCGTCCTCACGCCGCAGTTTGATGATGCCGCGTTCAATCTCGCCTATGGTGATCACGCTCAAGCTGACCGAAAACGGATCGATCGAGGCAAGCCAAGCCGTGGGCTTGGGCAGGCGTCGCTGTATGTCGGAGACGACATTCGTATCGAGCAGGTACATTTCAAAGCTCGATATCGCGGATCATCGTGTCCGAGCGACGCTCAACCTCTGCTGCAAACTCTTCATCCCAAGCCGGGCCCGAGAGCAGGTACTCTGCGATTGATTTCCGCTTGCCAACCAGCTTCTCGTACTCTTCAGTCGAAAGCACCACCACTGCCGGCTCGCCGCGCACGGTGACGGTCTGCGGCCCTTCGCTGCGGGCGCGCTGGACGAGCTTCGAAAAATTGTTCTTTGCGTCTTGGAGATGCCAGTTCATTTTAGCACCTAGCTAGCTTGGCTAGGTTGAATGTAGGGCGGCACGCCCCGCAACTCAAGTGACGGGTGGATCGACGGCCATCCTGATCTGTTTTCAGCGCGTCCCGAAGATCGCCGAGCCGACACGAACGCTGGTGGCGCCGAAGGCGACCGCAAGTTCATAGTCGCTCGACATGCCCATCGATAGTTTTTCGACGCCGGCCTCACGCGCCAGCTTTTCCAGCAGGGCGAAATGGGGGCCGGGGTTTTCATCGGCCGGCGGGATGCACATCAGGCCTTCGATGGCGAGGCCGTGGATATCGCGGCAGCGCTTGACGAAGTCGACAGCCTCGCGCGGCTCGATGCCGGCCTTCTGCGGCTCTAAGCCGGTATTGACCTGGACGTAGAGTTTTGGCGCACGGCCCTGGCGTTCGATTTCCTTGGCGAGTTCGGCTGCGATCTTTTGGCGGTCGACCGTCTCGATGACGTCGAACAGCGCCACCGCCTCCTTGGCCTTGTTGGACTGCAGCGGCCCGATGAGATGCAGTTCGATGTCGGGGAATTCGGCCTTCAGCTCGGGCCATTTGCCCTGCGCTTCCTGGACGCGGTTTTCGCCGAAGATACGCTGGCCGGCCTCGATGACCGGGCGGATATGCTCGGCATCGAAGGTCTTGGACACGGCAACGAGCGTTGCGGCGCCTGCGGGACGGTTGGCCTCGCGCTCGGCCGTACCTATCTTATGCTTCACCAGCGCGAGCTGTTCGACCGAGCTTTCCATACTTTGGCCCTGCTGCTTTTTGCCCGCCCCTGGCCTGCCGGAGTTGACGGGTCCGGGAATCCATGGTGAACACCCGTAACGATTTCCTGAACCGCGGGTTTTCGCCCCGGTCCATGCACGCTTTTAAGTGAAAAACATCCTATGGCAACCGAACGATACAATCCGCGCGCGTCCGAACCCAAATGGCAGAAAGCCTGGGGCGAGGCAAAGCTCTTCGAGACGCAGAACGAAGATCCCCGGCCGAAATACTACGTGCTGGAGATGTTCCCCTATCCATCGGGGCGCATCCATGTCGGCCATGTCCGCAACTACGCGATGGGCGATGTGGTTGCCCGGTTCCGCCGGGCCATGGGCTACAATGTCCTGCATCCGATGGGCTGGGACGCGTTTGGCATGCCGGCGGAAAACGCCGCGATGAAAAACAAGGTCCATCCCAAGGACTGGACCTATCAGAACATCGCCACCATGCGCACGCAGCTCAAGTCGATGGGCCTGTCGCTCGACTGGAGCCGCGAGTTCGCGACCTGCGACGTCGACTATTATCATCGCCAGCAGATGCTGTTCATCGACTTCGTCGAAAAGGGCCTGGTGACGCGCAAGTCCTCCAAGGTTAACTGGGACCCGGAGGACATGACCGTGCTCGCCAACGAGCAGGTCATCGACGGGCGCGGCTGGCGCTCGGGCGCGCTGGTCGAACAGCGCGAGCTGACGCAGTGGTTCTTCAAGATCACCGATTTCGCGCAGGACCTGTCGGATGCGCTGGAAGGCCTCGACGAGTGGCCCGAAAAGGTCAAGCTGATGCAGCGCAACTGGATCGGCCGCTCGGAAGGGCTGCTGATCCGTTGGCCGCTGGCAGCCGGCACCGCACCTGCGGGCGAGAACGAGCTCGAAGTCTACACGACACGGCCCGACACGATCTTCGGCGCCTCGTTCATGGCGATTTCGGCCGATCATCCGCTGGCCAGGAAGGCCGCCGAAAACAAGCCCGAGCTCGCCGCCTTCATGGACGACGTGCGTCGCATGGGCACGTCGGTGGCAGCGCTTGAGACCGCCGAAAAGAAGGGCATGGACACCGGCATCCGCGTCGTTCATCCGTTCGATCCGAGCTGGACGCTGCCGGTCTATGTCGCGAATTTCGTGCTGATGGACTACGGCACCGGCGCCATCTTCGGCTGCCCGTCGGGCGACCAGCGCGACCTCGATTTCGCCAACAAATATGGCCTGCCGGTCGTGCCGGTGGTGATGCCGGAAGGTGGCGACGCCAAGACCTTCCAGGTCACCGAAGAGGCCTATACCGACGACGGCGTGATGATCAATTCGCGCTTCCTCGACGGCATGAAACCGGATGAGGCGTTCAACGACGTCGCCAACCGCCTCGAGCAGATCTCGATCGGCAACCGGCCCATGGGCGAACGCAAGGTGCAGTTCCGCCTGCGCGACTGGGGCATTTCGCGCCAGCGCTACTGGGGCTGCCCGATCCCGATGATCCACTGCGACGATTGCGGCGTGGTGGCGGTGCATAAGGCCGACCTGCCGGTCAAGCTGCCCGACGATGTCGAGTTCGACCGTCCGGGCAATCCGCTCGACCGTCACCCGACCTGGCGTCACGTCAATTGCCCGCAATGCGGCAAGGCGGCGCGTCGCGAAACCGACACGATGGACACGTTCGTCGATTCGTCGTGGTATTTCGCGCGCTTCACCGCACCTTGGGAAAACGAGCCGACCGATCCGAAGGCCGCGAACTCGTGGCTGCCCGTCGACCAGTATATCGGCGGCATCGAGCATGCGATCCTGCACCTGCTCTATTCGCGCTTCTTCACCCGCGCGATGAGCAAGGCAGGGCACCTCGACCTGTCCGAGCCGTTCAAGGGCTTGTTCACGCAAGGCATGGTCGTGCACGAGACCTATCGTCTCGGCAGCGGCGCTTCGGCCGAATGGGTTTCGCCGAACGAGGTGAAGATCGAAGACATCGACGGCAAACGCCGCGCCACGTTGCTGTCGTCCGGCGCACCCGTCGAGATCGGCTCGATCGAAAAGATGTCGAAGTCGAAGAAGAACGTGGTCGACCCCGACGATATCATCGCCAGCTACGGCGCCGACACCGCGCGCTGGTTCGTGCTCAGCGATTCGCCACCCGAGCGCGATGTCGTGTGGACCGAGGCCGGCGTCGAAGGCGCGCACCGTTTCGTGCAGCGCGTGTGGCGGCTGATCTCCGAATCGGCCGAGGCGCTGGCGAAGGCCGAAGGCAAGCCAGCAGCCGAAGGCGATGCCGCTTTGGTGTCGAAGGCGGCGCACAAGGCGTTGAAGGCGGTTGGCGAAGATATCGGCAAGTTGGCCTTCAACAAGGCTGTCGCGCGCATCTACGAGTTGACCAATGCGTTGCAGGCCCCGCTCGCCGATGCGGCCGCTGGCAAGGCATCAGGAGAGATGATTTCGGCATTGCGCGAGGCGGTCGATATCCTGCTCGTCATGATCGCGCCGATGATGCCGCATCTGGCCGAGGAGTGCTGGGCAGCACTCAATGGCGAAGGCATGGTGGCCGATCGAGCGTGGCCGAAATTCGATCCGGCACTCATCGTCGACAACGAAATCACCTACCCGGTACAGGTCAACGGCAAGAAGCGAGGGGATTTGACAATCGCCCGCGACGCAGATCAATTGACCGTCGAAAAAGCGGCGCTGGCGCTTGAAACAGTGCAGAAGGCGCTGGATGGAAAGCCCCCGCGCAAGGTCATCGTTGTGCCGCAGAGGATCGTCAATGTCGTTGCCTGAGGCGCGGAAATCTCCCAGTTCGTGGCGTGTTGCTGCACGTTTGGCGCTGTTTGCTTCACTTGCACTGGCTTCGGCCTGCACGGTGCGTCCGCTCTACTCGGACGCACCGGTGACGTCCGGTGCCACGACAGGCACGACGACACAGCTTGCATCGATCAATATCAAGCCGGTCAACACCCGTTACGGCCAGGAAGTCCGCAACCATCTGATCTTCATGTTCAATGGCGGGACCGGCCAGCAGGCCTCGGCACCCTACACCATGGATCTTGCGGTCGGGGCATTGAATGAATCGGCACTTCTTGCCCAGGTCACCAGCAAGGACGATGAGCCGACGGCCGGCACGATGACGCTGACAGGCAGCTATGTGATCACCGACATCAAGACCGGCAAGCGGGTCGCCGGCGGCAAACGTAGCGTGTCGGCATCCTACGATCGTCCACGCCAGGAGTTTGCCAACGTGCGGGCGGAACGCGACGCGCAAAACCGTGCGGCGCGCGAGCTGGCCGAATTGCTCAGGTTGGCCATCGCACAGGACATGTCCAAGAGCTAAGTGACGAGGGGCTCGATCGCTCGATGCGGCTGATATCCTTTTCTGCCGCAGGCTACCGATCCCTAAGGTCGATCAGGCTGGACATCGGCCAGGCCTCGGTCTTTGTCGGCGAAAACGGCGCCGGCAAGTCCAACCTCTATCGTGCGCTGCAACTGATCAAGGCTTCGGCCGAAGGCTCGCTCGCCCGCGAAATCGCTGGCGAAGGCGGCATGAGTTCGGCGCTGTGGTCGGGCAAGCGCCGTGCTGGCCAGCCTGTGCGCGTGATCATCGATGCCGAGTTCGTGGACGACGAAACTGCGGCCAAATACACTTACAAGGTCGAGATCGGCCTGCCACCGCCGGCAGCGGCAGGCTTTGCCTTCGAGCCGCATGTCAAGGAAGAGACGCTTGTTGTCGAGGCCGGGCTGCGCCCGGTCGAGATGATGACCCGCAAGGGACCTGCGGTGTTCGCTCGCGACGGCGAGGGCCGCCGGGTCGAGCATCCCGAGCGCATCCTCAATTCCGAAACCGCGTTGGCGCTTCTGGGTGCTGCAGGGCGTTATCCGGAAGTCGGCGATCTGCGCGCTGCCGTTGCCGGCTGGCGCTTCTATCACGGCTTTCGCACCGATACCGATTCGCCGGTGCGCAAGCCCGCCTTGGCGACGACGTCGCCGATGCTCGATGAGGACGGCGCCAACCTGGCCGCCGTGTTTGCCACGCTGCGGCATATCAGGGGCGATACCGCCGACCTCGATGCCAGCATCGCCGAAGCCATGGGCGGCGCGCAGCTCGACGTGCCAGTGCCGGGCGAGAGAGCGACCTTTGGCTTGATGCTGCCGGAGTTTCCGCAGCGACTGTTTCGCCCGCAAGAGCTGTCCGACGGACAGATCCGATTCCTGGCGCTGGCAGGCGCGCTGATGTCGTATCGCCTGCCGCGGCTGATCGCGCTCAACGAGCCGGAGGCGAGCCTGCATCCGCGCATGCTGCCGTCGCTTGCCGACATGATCGCGCGTGCCGCCGAACGAACGCAACTGTGGGTGGTGACCCATTCGCGCGAGCTTGCCGATCTTGTACGCGACCGGACAGGGTCAAGGGCGCTGACCGTTGTGCGCCTCGAAGGCGCGACGATGATCGAAGGCATGCGCGCGACCGGGCTGATGCCGGACGACGATTGACGTTTCAGGCGCGGACGGCGCGTGGTTTCATGAGGGACCAGCCGAGCGTCATGCCGGCGGCGGCAATCAAGATGGCGGCAGCACCGACAAGCTGCAATGGCTGGAGACGATGGCCGAAGGCCAGGAAGTCGGCCAGGATCGCGACAACCGGATAGATGAAGGACAGTGCGCCGACGAGGTTGGTCGGCAGCTTCTGGATCGCGCCGTAGAGCAGGATGTACATGACACCGGTATGAATGACGCCCACGGCGACGAGCAGTGACCAGGTGTATGCGTCCGTGGGAAGCTGCGCGAAGTTGGCGAAGGGCGCGAGCATCGCGATGCCAACCGTAACTTGTATCAGCGCGATCAGGTGCGGCGGCACGCCCTTGAGCTTCTTGGTGATGATCGCGGCAATCGCGTAGAAGAACGCGGCGCCGAGCGCCAAAAGAATGCCGCCGAGATAGTCGGTTCCGACAGAACCGGTGTCGGGCTTGGCCTGGACGATCATCAGCATGCCGCCGAAGGCGATGCCGAGCCATGTCAGCTTGTTCAGCGTCAGGCGCTCGCCAAAAAATAGCGCGCCCAGCGCCACGAGCATGAAGGGTTGCGTGTTGTAGACGGCGGTTGCGATCGAGATCGAAGCGCGCGGGAAGGCGGCAAACAGCAGGATCCAGTTGGAGACGATGGCGATCCCGCCGATGGCGGCATAGACGATCTGGCGGCGCGACATGATGTCGGCCCGAAACAGGCCCAACGCAGCGCAGACGATCAGCAAGGTGATGGCACCAAAGGCGCAGCGCCAGAACACGACATCCATCACCGGCTGGCCCGACAGGACGACAAACAGCCCGATCGTTCCCGAGATCACCATTGCAGCGGTCATTTCGACCGTGCCGCGCAGCTTGTCCGACATTTTTCAGGCCCTTTGTTCAGGGCCGCATTGTTACGCGCGTGGCTGGCAGGAATATATGAGTTTGCAAAGGCGTTTGTGATGTTGATCCTAATTCTGTAAGGTCACAGGCCGAAAATGCCTAAGAGGCCCATATGCTGGACGATCTGGACAGGCGCATTGTTGAAATCCTTGTCGACGATGCCCGGATTTCGCTCAAGGAGCTGGCGCAGCGGGTGAACCTGTCGTCGCCCAGCACGTCGGAGCGGCTGCGGCGGCTGGAGGAACGCGGCGTCATTCGCGCCTTCACCGTCGACATCGACCCTCACGCGCTCGGCTACACCCTGCAGGCCATCGTGCGCATCCGGCCGCTGCCCGGCAAGCTGCATGCGGTCCAAAAACTGATCGAGGACATTCCGCAGTTCTCGGAATGCGACAAGGTGACCGGCGACGATTGTTTCATCGCCCGTCTGCATATCCGCTCGATCGACGAGCTCGACAAGATCCTCGACCAGATCACCGACAAGGCCGAGACCAACAGCTCGATCGTCAAGGCACAGCCGGTGAAGCGGCGCTTGCCGCCGCTGGCTTGAGGTGCTGTGAGGCACAAAAAAGCCGGCGCATGGGCTGCGCCGGCTTTGATGTTCGAATGAAAGAAATCAGCCGATCTTCTGGCCGGTCTTGGCCCAGTCGGCCAAAAACATCTCGAGGCCCTTGTCGGTCAGCGGGTGCTTGACCAGTGCCTTGAGCGTTGCCGGCGGGATGGTGGCGACATCGGCGCCGATCATTGCGGCACGCTTGACGTGATCGACGGTGCGGATCGAGGCGGCGAGGATTTCGGTGTCGAAGCCGTAATTGTCATAGATGTGGCGGATCTCGGCGATCAGCTCCATGCCGTCGACGCCCATGTCGTCGAGACGGCCGATGAACGGCGAAATGAAGGTGGCACCGGCCTTTGCGGCGAGCAGGGCCTGGTTGGCGGAGAAGCACAAAGTGACATTGACCATGCGGCCTTCCGAGGTCAGCGCGCGGCAGGCGCGGAGACCGTCGAGGGTGAGCGGCACCTTGATGCAGATGTTGTCAGCGATCTTCGACAGAACCGCTGCTTCCTTCATCATCTCGGAAAATTCGGTCGCAGCGACTTCCGCCGAGACCGGGCCTTCGACGATGTCGCAGATTTCCTTGGTCACTTCGGCGATGTTGCGGCCGGACTTGAGGATCAGCGAGGGGTTGGTGGTGACGCCGTCGAGAAGGCCGAGCTCGTTGAGCTCACGGATGTCCTTCACGTCGGCCGTGTCGACGAAAAACTTCATAACTGTCTCCTTGGCAATGGAAGGGTGCCTCTGGGGCACCGCACGTGTCGGCCTTTGCTCTAAACCAAGTTCGGGGCAAGGTCACGCGTCATGACCGCCGATTCGCCAAGAACAAGAGCCGCACCCGTGCTGGTGCCGATGCCGGCCGAGCGCGCCTATTCCTATGCAGTGCCCGACGGCATGCAGGTGGTGCCCGGCTCGATCGTGCGTGTGCCGCTGGGGCCGCGCGAGGTGGCGGGCATCGTCTGGGACGGGCCGGTCGAAGCTGTCGACCCCAAGAAGCTCCGCCCCATAGCCCATGTCTTCGATTGTCCGCCTGTTACCGAGCACATGCGGCGGCTGGTCGACTGGATTGCGCAGTACACCTTGTCGCCGCCCGGCATGGTGGCGCGGATGATCTTGCGCGCGCCCGAAGCCTTCGACCCGGAGCCGTGGACGGAAGGCATCAAGCGCAGTGACGGCGAGCCCGACCGGATGACGGCGGCGCGCGCGCGGGTGCTCGAAATGGCCAATGACGGCATGGCCTGGACGCGCTCGGGACTGGCGCATGCCGCCGGCGTCTCCTCGACCGTCATCGACGGGCTGAGGGCGCAGGGCGTGTTCGAGACGGTGATGATCCCGCCGCGTCCGGTGGTGGCCCCGCCCGACACGTCTTATGGCAACGCCGGGTTGACGGTCGACCAGGAAGCGGTGGCCGTTGGCCTTCGGGCCCAGGTCGAGGCCGACCGATTCGGCGTCACCCTGATCGATGGCGTCACCGGCTCGGGCAAGACGGAGGTCTATTTCGAGGCCGTGGCGGCCGCACTCGACAAGGGCAAGCAGGTGCTGATCCTGTTGCCTGAAATTGCCTTGACCCAAGCCTTTCTCGAACGCTTCCAGAACCGTTTTGGCGCCAAGCCGGCCGAGTGGCATTCGGACCTGCCACCCCGGATGCGCGAGCGCGTCTGGCGCCAGGTGGCGGAGGGCGGCGTGCGTGTGGTCGCAGGCGCCCGCTCGGCGCTTTTTCTGCCGTTCAACAATCTTGGCCTGATCGTTGTCGACGAGGAGCACGACCCAGCCTACAAGCAGGAGGACCGCGTCTTCTACAATGCCCGCGATATGGCCGTGGTGCGTGCCCATATCGGCGGCTTTCCGGTGGTGCTGGCTTCCGCCACGCCTTCTGTCGAAAGCCGGGTCAATGCCGAGCAGGGCAAATACGCGCGGGCCGTCTTGTCGGCCCGATTCGCGGAAGCCGCACTGCCCAAGCTTGCCACCATCGACATGCGGCGCTCGCCGCCGGCGCGCGGCGGCTTCCTGTCGCCGGTGCTGCTCGGCAAGATGCGCGAGACGCTTGGCCGCCAGGAGCAGTCGCTGCTGTTTCTCAACCGTCGCGGCTACGCGCCACTGACGCTGTGCCGGGTGTGCGGCCACCGCTTCGGTTGCCCTGTCTGCTCGGCCTGGCTGGTCGAGCATCGCTTTCGCGGCCAGCTCGTCTGCCACCATTGCGGCCACAACGAAAAGCGCCCCGAGGCGTGCCCGGAATGCGGTACCTTCGATCATCTCGTTGCCTGCGGGCCAGGCGTCGAGCGCATCGCCGAGGAGGTCGTTTCGCATTTCCCGGACGCGCGAACCATCGTGCTGTCGTCGGATATGCTGGGTGGGGTGAAACGGCTCAGGCTTGAGCTGGAGGCGATCGCCAATGGCGACGCCGACATCGTCATTGGCACCCAGCTTGTCGCCAAGGGCCACAACTTTCCCAACATGACATTGGTTGGCGTGGTCGACGCCGATTTGGGCCTCGCAAATGGCGATCCGCGCGCCGCCGAGCGCACCTATCAATTGCTGTCGCAGGTAACGGGTCGGGCAGGGCGCACCGGCAAGAAGAGCCTTGGCCTGCTTCAGACCTTCCAACCCGACCATCCTGTCATGCGGGCGATCGTCTCAGGCGATTCGGAGGCGTTCTACGACCGCGAGATTTCCGAACGCGAAAAGGCAGCATTGCCGCCTTTCGGCAGGCTCGCCGGCATCATCGTGAGTGCTGCGACGCGCCCCGAAGCGGAGAGCCATGCGCGCGGACTGCGGCGTGCGGCGCAAGTGGCGCAAGATGTCCACGTGCTTGGCCCTGCCGAAGCGCCGCTGGCCTTGATCGGCGGGCGCCACCGCTTCCGGCTCCTGGTTCAAGCCGACCGCAAGGCGGACATCCAGGGCTACATCCGCGCGCTGCTGGCTGCTGGGCCGAAGGTGCGCGGTTCGGTGCGCGTGCAGGTGGACATCGACCCGCAGAGCTTCTTGTAACCTACGTCGAGGGACTTGCGACGATGCCGAGCAGCGGCGGTTGCAGGCTTGGGCCGTTCAGGGTCTTCTCCAGCGTATAACCTGCTGCAGCCAGGCGCACTGCAACAGCATGTTCGATGGTCGGAAGCTGGTCAGCATTTGGCGGTTCGAAAAACAGGAACAGCCGGCCCTCTGATGCCAGCAGGGAGTGGATCAGCTTGAGTTCGCGCGCGGCTTCCAGCCAGAACAGATTGACGTTGATGGCGAAGATCTTGTCGAACGGGGCGCCCACACCCTTCCAGTCCGCGAGAGCGCCTTGGACGACGGCCGCCTTGCCTGATGTAATCGCGGCGCGGTTCCTGTCTTCAGCCGAACTCACCGCGCTGTCGGATCGGTCAAGACCGGTGATGTGGCCGTCGATCAGCAGCGGCGTGATCTCGGCCATGGCGACGCCGCGGCCGCAGCCGATCTCAAGCAGCCGGTCGCTTGGCCTGATGCCGAGGTGGCCGATCGCCCAGGCAATTCGTTCCGGTATCGCCATGGTCCTCTCCAGCGGGTCTGACGGCGCAACATAACTGTTTGAGTCGGTCCCGCCAGCTGCGCTCTGGCGCTCGGCCGGGCGTCGGCTATGATCACCGCGGATTCGCAGTGTAAGGGCGTCCTTTGCGCCTGCGAATCGACGCGCGGCGCTCTGATCGGAGGGGGATAGATGGAGTTCGCATTTCCGTGGCCGATGAGCCAGGGCGAGTGGTTGGCGTGGAGCTCGGCGGCGGTGACGCTGCTGTTCGGCGTCATCTTGTTTTTCGCCCCGAGAATCGCCTTTCGCCTGCTCAGGTTGCAGCCTCGTCCCGACAATCCCGAAGCCATCGCGCAAGGGCGCGCCACCATGGCTGGTTTTTTCCTTGGCGTCGGCTTGTGTGCGATTCTGCTCGCCCAGCCGTGGCTGTACATGGCTCTGGGCGTTTCCTGGCTGTTCACGGCCTTCGGCCGGATCGTTGCCATGATGTCGGACGCTGCCAACACGCCCTACAACTGGGTCGCCATCATTATCGAACTGACCCTGGCCGCGCTTCCGTTGGGGTTTGTTTTCGGCTTCTGGCCGTGAATCGGCAGCAAGCCCCTGCTCCAAGGCGCAAGATGCGACAATAGTGCCTCAAATGGCTGTTAGAGGACGTGTTGCGGTCCTCAAAAGCCTGTGCTAGACGGCAATCGACTTTCGGCCGGGGGGATGCGGCTGACGCGAGCTCCGGGGTCAAAAAACGCAGTAAGGTCAAAGATTTAGCTAGAGTCTAACGCTCGCGCCAACAATCTTGCGGCCTGTCAGACAAGAGAAAAGACGGTCCGTGGCCCAATCTTCCTCGCCAATCTCCGGTGTCGCTGAGCGCTATGCGGGGTCGTTGTTCGATCTCGCGCTCGAAGCAGGCGCTGTTGCAAAGGTAGAAGCCGACCTTGGTCGATTCGCTGTGCTGCTCGACGGCAATGCCGATCTCGACCGCCTGATCAAAAGCCCGGTCTTCTCCGGCGAAGAGCAGGAAAAGGCCATTGCGGCGATCGCCGACAAGGCCAAGATCACTGGTCTGGCCGGCAATTTCCTTCGCCTCGTGGCGCGCAATCGCCGCCTGTTTGCCCTTCCCGGTATGATCAAGGCGTTCCGCCAGATCGCTGCCGAGCATCGGGGCGAGACTTCAGCCGAAGTGACTTCGGCGCATGCGCTGACGGCGGCTCAGGAATCGGAACTCAAGACGGCGCTGAAGAGCGTTGCTGGCAAGGACGTGGCGATTGCTGTCGCCGTTGATCCTTCGCTGCTCGGCGGCCTGATCGTGAAGATGGGCTCGCGCCAGGTCGATACGTCGCTCAAAACCAAACTCAATTCGCTCAAGCTTGCACTGAAAGAGGTCGGCTGATGGACATCCGTGCCGCGGAAATTTCCGCAATTCTGAAAGACCAGATCAAGAATTTCGGCAAGGAAGCCGAAGTCTCCGAAGTCGGCCAGGTTCTGTCGGTGGGTGACGGTATCGCCCGCGTGTACGGTCTCGACAACGTCCAGGCGGGCGAAATGGTCGAGTTCCCGGGCGGCATTCGCGGCATGGCGCTGAACCTTGAAAGCGACAACGTCGGCGTCGTCATCTTCGGTGCCGACCGCGACATCAAGGAAGGCGACACCGTCAAGCGTACCGGTTCGATCGTCGACGTTCCCGTCGGTCCCGGCCTGCTCGGCCGCGTCGTAGACGCGCTCGGCAATCCGATCGACGGCAAGGGCCCGATCAAGGCAGTCGAACGCCGCCGCGTCGACGTCAAGGCACCCGGCATCATCCCCCGCAAGTCGGTCAACGAGCCGATGTCGACCGGCCTCAAGGCCATCGACGCTCTGATCCCGGTCGGCCGCGGCCAGCGCGAGCTGGTCATCGGTGACCGTCAGACCGGCAAGACCGCCATCATTCTCGACACCATCCTGAACCAGAAGGCGATCCACCAGTCCGGTCCGGAGAAGGAAAAGCTTTTCTGCGTCTACGTCGCCGTCGGCCAGAAGCGCTCGACCGTCGCGCAGTTTGTGAAGGTGCTCGAAGAGCGCGGCGCGCTCGAATACTCGATCATCATTGCTGCCACGGCTTCCGATCCGGCTCCGATGCAGTTCCTGGCGCCGTTCGCCGGCTGTGCCATGGGCGAATATTTCCGCGACAACGGCATGCATGCGCTGATCTCGTATGACGATCTGTCCAAGCAGGCCGTCGCATATCGCCAGATGTCGCTGCTGTTGCGCCGTCCGCCCGGCCGTGAAGCCTATCCGGGCGACGTGTTCTACCTGCACTCGCGTCTTCTCGAGCGCGCTGCAAAGCTCAACGACGACAATGGCAGCGGCTCGCTGACGGCTCTACCGGTCATCGAAACCCAGGCCAACGACGTGTCGGCCTACATCCCGACCAACGTGATCTCGATCACCGACGGCCAGATCTTCCTCGAAACCAACCTGTTCTTCCAGGGCATCCGTCCTGCGGTGAACGTCGGTCTGTCAGTTTCGCGCGTCGGTTCGTCGGCGCAGATCAAGGCGATGAAGCAGGTCGCCGGCTCGATCAAGGGTGAGCTCGCTCAGTACCGCGAAATGGCGGCCTTTGCGCAGTTCGGCTCCGATCTCGACGCCGCCACGCAGCGCCTGCTCAACCGCGGCGCACGCCTGACTGAGCTTCTGAAGCAGCCGCAGTTCTCGCCGCTGAAGACTGAAGAGCAGGTTGCGGTGATCTTCGCTGGCGTCAACGGCTACCTCGACAAGCTGGCGATCAACCAGGTCGGCCGCTTCGAGCAGGGTCTGCTTGCGCATATGCGTTCGGACGGCAAGGACGTTCTCGACGCGATCCGTATCGAAAAGGCGCTGAGCGACGACGTTCGCGGCAAGCTCAAGGCCCATATCGACGCGTTCGCGAAAAACTTCGCCTGACACTGACGGGTAAGGCATGGCTTCGTTAAAAGACCTCCGCAACCGTATCGCCTCGGTCAAGGCGACGCAGAAGATCACCAAGGCGATGCAGATGGTCGCCGCGGCGAAGCTGCGCCGTGCGCAGGAAGCTGCGGAAGCCGCGCGTCCCTATTCGCAGCGCATGGGCGCCGTTCTGGCCAACATCGCTGGAGCAGTGGCCGGTGGCAGCGATGCCCCGGCGCTGATGACCGGCACCGGCAAGGACGACGTGCATCTGCTCGTCGTCTGCACGGCCGAGCGTGGCCTGTGCGGCGGCTTCAATTCGCAGATCGCGCGTTTTGCGCGCGATCACGTCCGCAAGCTTCTGGCTTCGGGCAAGACGGTGAAAATCATCTGCGTCGGCAAGAAGGGTTTCGACATCCTGCGCCGCGACTACGCGTCGTTGATCATCGAGCGTGTCGATCTGCGCGAAGCCAAGCAAGTCGGCTTCGTTCATGCCGATGGCATCGCCAAGAAGGTGACGTCGCTGTTCAACGACGGCGCGTTCGACGTCTGCACGCTGTTTTATTCGGAATTCAAGTCGGTGATCGCACAAATCCCGACGATGCAGCAGATCATCCCCGCCGCTGCCCCGACCGATGGCGCTGATGCGGATGCCGCGGGCGGTGCTGTCTATGAATACGAGCCCGAGCCGGGCGAGATCCTGAGCGACCTCATTCCGCGCAACATCTCCGTGCAGGTTTTCCGGGCGTTGCTCGAAAACGCGGCCGGCGAGATGGGCGCCAAGATGAGCGCGATGGACAATGCGACGCGCAATGCCGGCGACATGATCAACAAGCTGACGATGTCCTACAACCGCCAGCGTCAGGCTCAGATCACCAAAGAACTGATCGAAATCATTTCGGGCGCGGAAGCGCTCTAATCGACCAAAGAGGTTAACACCATGGCTAAAGCAGCTACTCCGAAAGCGGCTCCGGCGGCGGCAAAAGCCCCGGCAGCAAAGAAGGCGGCGCCCGCCAAGGCAGCAGCCGTGAAGGCTTCGGCTCCTGTATTGTCGGCCAAGGGCGTGGCTGGCCGCGTCTCCCAGGTCATCGGCGCCGTTGTCGACGTTTCCTTCGACGGCGGTAACCTGCCCAAGATCCTGAACGCACTCGAGACGATGAACGGCTCCAACCGCCTCATTCTCGAAGTGGCGCAGCATCTCGGCGAAAACACCGTTCGCTGCATCGCCATGGACATTTCGGAAGGTCTCGTTCGCGGCCAGGCCGTGTATGACACGGGCGAGCCGATCACGGTTCCGGTTGGCGACGAAACGCTCGGCCGCATCATGAACGTCATCGGCGAGCCGGTCGACGAAGCTGGTCCGGTCAAGACCAAGCTGAAGCGCGCCATCCACCAGGAAGCGCCGGCTTATGTCGACCAGTCGACGGAAGCGCAGATCCTCGTCACCGGCATCAAGGTCGTCGACCTGCTGGCACCTTATGCCCGCGGCGGCAAGATCGGCCTGTTCGGCGGCGCTGGCGTTGGCAAGACCGTTCTGATCCAGGAGCTGATCAACAACGTCGCCAAGGCGCACGGTGGTTATTCGGTGTTCGCCGGTGTTGGCGAGCGCACCCGCGAAGGCAACGATCTCTATCACGAAATGATCGAGTCGGGCGTTAACAAGGACCCGCACGAGAACAACGGCTCGACCGAAGGTTCCAAGTGCGCCCTGGTGTTCGGCCAGATGAACGAGCCGCCAGGTGCGCGCGCTCGCGTCGCCCTGTCGGGCCTGACCATCGCCGAGCATTTCCGCGACCAGGGCCAGGACGTGCTGTTCTTCGTCGACAACATCTTCCGCTTCACCCAGGCGGGTTCGGAAGTGTCGGCTCTGCTTGGCCGTATTCCTTCGGCCGTGGGCTATCAGCCGACGCTGTCGACCGACATGGGCCAGATGCAGGAACGCATCACCACCACCCACAAGGGCTCGATCACCTCGGTGCAGGCGATTTACGTCCCCGCCGACGACTTGACCGATCCGGCGCCGGCAACCTCGTTCGCGCATCTTGACGCGACGACCGTTCTCAACCGCGCGATCTCGGAAAAGGGTATCTACCCGGCCGTGGATCCGCTCGACTCGACCTCGCGCATGCTCGATCCGCTGATCGTCGGCGAAGAGCACTACTCGGTCGCCCGTCGCGTTCAGGAAATCCTCCAGCGCTACAAGTCGCTGCAGGACATCATCGCCATCCTGGGCATGGACGAACTGTCGGAAGAGGACAAGGTCACCGTCGCCCGCGCCCGCAAGATCGAGCGCTTCTTGTCGCAGCCGTTCTTCGTCGCTGAAGTGTTCACCGGTTCGCCCGGCCAGCTGGTTCCGCTCGAAGACACGATCAAGAGCTTCAAGGGCCTGGTCAACGGCGAATACGATCATCTTCCGGAAGCTGCCTTCTACATGGTCGGCGGCATCGACATGGCGATCGAAAAGGCCCAGCGCCTGGCTGCGGAAGCGGCATAATCATACTAGCCGCAGCGCGGGCCTCGTGGTCCGCGCTGTCGCCCGATCACTGTCCTGTTACGGGCAGGTCTGCTCGGAACTCCGACCAAGCATTTGTGAGACACCATGGCTGAAGCTTTCAAATTCGAACTGGTCTCGCCCGAGCGTCTGCTCGTTTCGGAGCAGGTCGAGTCCGTCGTCATTCCCGGTGCGGAAGGCGAAATGACTGTCATGGCCAACCACGCGCCGGTCATGACCACGATCAAGCCTGGTGTTGTGACGGTGAAGACCGTTGCTGGCAAGGAAGAGCGCTACGTCGTATTCGGCGGTTTCGCCGACATCGTTCCGGCTGGCTGCACGCTGCTCGCCGAATCGGCGACGTCGGTTAAGGATATCGACCGCGCCGAATTGCTGCGCCGTATCCAGGAAGCGCGCGAGGATCTCTCCGACGCCAAGGAAGATCAGGCCCGCACCAAGGCGGAAGCCTATCTGAACCATCTTTCGACGCTGGAAGCCGCGATCTAAGGCTTTATGCCGGCTGCGGCCCACCAGAATAGCTTCGAGCCGTCGGTCATTCCGGCGGCTTTTTGCTTTTCTGGAATTGCGGGCTCGGCGGTTAGGAACGTGGGTCCAAGCGTAACGGACGGGTGGAGTTGTCCAGTCCGACTGGATAAGGCAGCGGGCAGCGGCGGCCGGTAAGTCCCAGCAACATTATCGCGCTCCGGCGGCCACCAGGATCTTCTCTATCTCGGAGAAGCCGAGCTTGCGCGCATTCTGTAGCGGCGTCACCCCATCGCCGTCGGCAAGATTGATGTCGGCGCCTGCGTCTACCAGCAGCTTGACGATCGCGACATGGCGCGGGCCGCCATCAGCCAGCACAATCGCCTCCAGCAGGGCCGTCCAGTTGAGCTTGTTGACATGGTCGACATCGACGCCGGCCTCGATCAGCGTGCGCACGGTGTCGACATGGCCGCGTTCGGCTGCCGGGATGAGGGCCGTGCCGCCATAACGGTTGGTGCTCTTGAGGTCAGCGCCGTGCGTGAGCGTCATGCGCAGGATTTCCAGATGCCCGCGCGCGCCGGCATAGAGATAGGGGCTGTCGCTGATGGCGTCCTTGGCGTTGACGTCGGCACCGGCCTCGATCAGCACTTTCGCCGCCTCTACCTGATTGGCATGCGTGGCGATCAGAAGCGCTGTGCGTCCGCTTTGGTCGCGGGCGTCGATACTGGCGCCTTTGGCCAAGAGTCCCCGGATAGCGGGCGCGTCGCCCTTCGCCGCCATAGCGTGCAATTCGTGTTCGAACATGTCGTCTCCTGCAGCAGGTGAAATCCACGCCACGGCGGCGAGGAATAGAGCATAAGCAATGGCCGGCAAAGCCTGGGTCATTTTGGTACCTTTCAATGCGTGGGGCCAGTCCAGGGTCGGAAGCGGACCAATGCGCCCCAAGTATTACTTCATGAACCGCAATCTGCACGTGATTGTGGCTGGGCTACGTGGTGTCTTGTTTGCGGTGGCTATACGGTCTATTGCGAAAGTCAGCCGGACGGGGGTCGAGGCAACGATATCGGGAATCCACTGTGAAGGGCATCATACTAGCCGGTGGTAGCGGCACGCGACTCTACCCAGCCACGCTAGCGGTTTCGAAGCAGATCTTGCCGATCTATGACAAGCCGATGATCTATTATCCGCTAGGCGTTCTGATGCTGGCGGGGATCCGCGACATCCTGATCATTTCGACGCCGCGCGACCTGCCGCAGTTCCAGCAGTTGCTCGGCGACGGATCGGCTTTTGGCGTGTCGTTTTCTTATGCCGAGCAGCCCTCGCCCAACGGGCTGGCCGAGGCCTTCATCATCGGGCGCGAGTTCGTCGGCACAAGCCCGGTGGCGCTGATCCTCGGCGACAACATCTTCTACGGCGATGGGCTTTCCGAGCGCTGCCGCACGGCGGTGGGCCGCGAAAGCGGTGCATCGGTGTTTGCCTATCAGGTCGAGGATCCGCAGCGCTACGGTGTGGTGAGTTTCGACAAGGCGACCCAGCAGGCGTTGACGATCGAGGAAAAGCCGGTTGAGCCGAAGTCGAACTGGGCGGTCACCGGGCTTTATTTCTACGACAATTCGGTCGTCGACATCGCCGCGTCGATCAAGCCGTCGCCGCGTGGCGAGCTTGAGATCACCGACGTCAACCGCACCTATCTCGACCAGGGCAAGCTGCACGTCGTTCGATTGGGCCGCGGTTATGCCTGGCTCGACACCGGCACCCATGACAGCCTGCACGACGCCTCGTCCTTCGTGCGCACGATCGAACATCGCCAGGGCATCAAGATCATGTGTCCCGAAGAGATCGGCTTTGAACTGGGCTGGCTGACCGACGAAGAGGTGCTGCGCCGCGCCGCCTCGCTCGGCAAGACCGAGTATGCGCGTTATCTCGAACGGCGGGTCAGGGAAATCAGCCATGGTTGAAGTGCGCAAACTTGGCCTGGACGGTGTCTTGGAGATCCGGCCAGCCAAATTCGAAGACGAACGCGGCTTCTTTTCCGAGACATGGAACGCCGAGAAACTGGCGTCGGCTGGCATCCATGTCGATTTCGTGCAGGACAACCAGTCGTTTTCACGCGCGCGCGGGGTGATGCGCGGGCTGCATTTCCAGACGCCGCCCTTCGCCCAGGACAAGCTGGTGCGGGTGCTGCGCGGCGCGATCTTCGATGTCGCCGTCGATATCCGCAAAGGCTCGCCCAGCTATGGCGAATGGGTCGGGCTGACGCTGTCCGACAAGCTGTGGAACCAGATCCTGGTGCCCAAGGGCTTCGCGCATGGCTTCGTTACGCTCGAGCCCGACACCGAGGTGGTCTACAAGGTATCAGCACCTTATTCGCAGCCGCATGACCGGTCGATCCGCTTCGATGATCCCGACATCGCCATTGACTGGCCGGTGCCAACAGCTGAAATGATCCTGTCGGCGAAGGATGCTGCGGCGCCCTTCTTGTCTGAAGTCGAAACCGGATTTGTCCATTCGTGAAGCAAGCTCTCCAAACTGTTCTGGTCACCGGCGGTGCCGGTTTCATCGGCTCGGCCGTCTGCCGCCATCTGGTTGGCACCGGCAACTACCGCGTCGTCAATCTCGACAAGCTGACCTATGCCGGCAACCTGACGTCGCTGCGCGATCTTGAAGGCAATCCCAATTACGCCTTTTACCACGCCGACATCTGCGACACCGACACGGTGCGCCAGATCCTGGCCGACGAGAAGGTCGATCTGGTGATGCATCTGGCGGCCGAAAGCCATGTCGACCGCTCGATTGACGGACCGATGGCGTTTGTCACCACCAATGTCGTTGGCACCGCAAGCCTGCTGTCGGCCGTACTCGACCATTGGCGCGGCCTTGGTGAGGAGGCGCGCACGCGCTTCCGCTTCCACCATGTTTCGACAGACGAGGTTTTTGGCGACCTGCCTTTCGATTCCGGCGTCTTCACCGAGGAATCGCCCTACAAGCCGTCATCGCCCTATTCGGCGTCGAAGGCGGCTTCCGATCATTTCGTTCGCGCCTGGCATGAGACCTACGGGCTGCCGGTGGTGCTGTCCAACTGCTCCAACAATTACGGGCCCTATCATTTCCCCGAAAAGCTGATCCCGCTGGTCATTGCCAATGCGCTCGATGAGCAGCCGCTGCCGGTCTACGGCAAGGGCGCCAATGTGCGCGACTGGCTGTTTGTCGAAGACCACGCCAGGGCGCTGGAAGCGGTGATGACCAGGGGCCGGGTCGGCGAGAGCTACAATATCGGCGGCCGCGCCGAGCGCACCAATCTCGAAGTGGTGCAGACCATCTGCGCCTTGCTCGACGCCCGCCGGCCAAGGGCGGGCGGTCAGTCGCATCTCGACCTCATCGCTTACGTCACCGACCGCCCGGGCCACGACCGGCGCTATGCCATCGACCCGACCAAGAGCGAGCACGAGCTCGGCTGGACGCCTGAGGAAACATTCGAGACCGGGCTTGCCCGGACCATCGATTGGTATCTCGCCAATGGCTGGTGGTGGCGGCCGATACGCGAACAGCGTTTCGACGGCTCCCGCCAGGGACTGGTCGGCGCCAAGTGAAGATCCTGGTCACAGGCACGTCGGGCCAGCTGGCCCGCTCGCTTGCGGAGCAGGCAAAGGGCCAGGCTGAGATCGTACTTGTCGGACGGCCCGATCTCGACCTCGAGAACCCGGCGACCTTCGCTCCGGTGCTGAACGCGGTCGCACCCGACATGGTGATCAATGCCGCGGCACATACCGGCGTCGACCAGCAGGAAGACGAGCCCGAGCGCGCCTTTCGCATCAACGCCGAGGCCCCTGCCGAACTGGCACGGCTGACCAGGCTCGCCGGCATTCCGATCGTCCATGTTTCCACCGACTACGTCTTTGACGGCCGCTCTCCGCGCCCCTATGTCGAGACCGACAGACCCAATCCGCAGACGGTCTATGGCCGCAGCAAGCTCGCAGGCGAAGACGCGGTGCGTGCCGGCAATCCGGATCACCTGGTTGTCCGCACCGCCTGGGTGGTCAGCCGCTATGGCCGCAATTTCGTCAAGACGATGTTGTCATTGGCCACGACGCGCGATCACCTTAAGGTCGTGGCCGACCAGTTCGGCAACCCGACCGAAGCCCATGACCTTGCCGATGGCCTGTTGGCCGCAGCTGGTGTCCGGCGCCGCGAAGGCGGCTTTCCCAGCGGCCTTTACCATCTCGCTGGCCAAGGCCGGGCGAGCTGGTACGACCTGGCGAGCCATGTCTTTGCGGTGAGTGCTTCGCTTGGCGGGCGTTCGGCTGCGGTCGAGCCGGTCGGCAGTGACCAGTGGCCGGCCAAGGCGGCGCGTCCGGCAAATTCGGAACTCAACTCGGACGCCTTCGCCAGCGACTTCGGCTATCGCGCCGGTGAGTGGAAGGACAGGGTTCGGGCATTGGTGGGAGAGCTGGCGGCAGGCACCAAAGATTGACAATGTTGGTTTCCCGGACAATTTGGGAGTGACCTCGCCTGAGGCATTGGTCTATCGGTCGTCGACCTCGGTGCATGTGGAGCGAAGCTGAACATCATATGAAGATAGATGTCGATCTGGTTGTCGTCACCCACAACAGCGGGCGTGTCATGGAGGCTTTTACAAAAAGCGTTCCAGACTGCGTGAATGTTATTGTTGCCGACAACGCCAGTTCTGACAATTCAACTGCAATCGCGTCCGCCAGTGGGGCGACGGTGGTCGAAATCGGCAACAATGTTGGTTACGGCGGCGCCTGTAATGTTGGGGCTTCTGCCGGGACCGCGACGTTCCTGCTCTTTGTCAATCCCGACCTCAGGATCGAGGCCGGTGCTGTCGAAGCGCTTGTCGCCGCTGCCAACGCCTATCCCAATGCGGCGTTCAATCCGCGGTTTTTTTCAGGCGCGCGGCGAAGGTTCAAGCGCTGGTCGAGGCTGCTGCCGCAATCGGAGTCCTGGCGCGGCGCGCCACCTGAAGACGATTGCATCATTCCGGTCTTGCACGGCGCCTGTATTTTCGTCCGCCGCAAGCATTTCGAACAGATCGGCGGGTTCGACCGAGAAATCTTCCTGTTTCATGAGGACGATGACCTCAGTCTGCGGCTGCGGCAGGCAGGCATCGAATTGCGACTTGCTGCGAAAGCCGTCGTCGATCATGCGGAGGGGAACTCCAGCGCGCGGTCGATCGAGTCGGGCCGCATCAAGGGCGAGGCCATGGGGCGCTCGCTGGTCTATGTCATGAACAAGCACAAACGGCCGCTGGATTTGCCGGCAGAGCGCTACCGCACCCGGCTGAAATTGCTGTTGCCACATGTGCTGTTCAACAGCGCGCGTCGTGCCAAACTCTTGGGCTTTGTGCGGGGATTGGACGGCGGCCCGGTCGACAATGTCGGAAAACACTTATGAATGCCCAGTCCGGCGCGCCATGGCGCGAAAATCCCTCAGCGCTACGCAGGCTGTGGACGGCACTTCGCCGCGCTGTGAAGTCCGTGACCGCTAGCCGGCCGGCTGCAAGCAATCTCTACGACTGTTATGTCGGTAACGCGCAAGCGAACTACCCATCATCGGATTACGTGCCGATTGCCACCAAGGGGCCGTCGCCTGTCGATATCAGGCTGATCGCCTATTACCTGCCCCAGTTCCATCCAATCCCGGAAAACGACGATTGGTGGGGCAAGGGATTTACCGAGTGGCGCAATGTCGCGCGCGCGTTTCCAGTTTTTGAAGGACACTATCAGCCGCGTTTGCCGGGCGAACTAGGTTATTATGACCTTCGTGTGCCTGAGATCATGCAGCGACAGGTAGAGCTTGCCAAGCTGTATGGGATCTCGGCATTCTGCTTCCATTTCTATTGGTTCGGCGGCAAGCGCCTGCTTGAAGGCCCGCTCGATCACTACCTGAAAACGGCTGATCTTGATCTGCCATTTAGCCTGTGCTGGGCCAACGAGCCCTGGTCGCGGCGCTGGTCAGGCCGCGAGCAGGACGTACTTCTGGCCCAGACACATTCGGCGGAGGACGATCTCGCGGTCATTCGCGGCCTCGACAAATATTTCCGCGATCCGCGTTATCTGAAGATCGACGGCAAGCCGGTCCTCACAATCTATCGCGCGAGCCTTTTTCCCGACCTCAAGGCGACGGTCGCGCGCTGGCGCGGCGAGATGGAGCGGCTGGGCTATCCTGGGATCTATCTCATCGCGACCAACGCCTTCGACTTCGCTGATCATGCGGAATACGGCTTCGATGCCTTGTCGGAGTTCCCCCCGCACGGTGTTCGCACCCCGAATATCGAAAGCAGCCTGGCGGTTTCGCCAGTCAAGAAAGGCGGGCGAATCCGTCGCTATCCGGACGTCGTGGCGGCTGACAAGGCCAAGCCATCCACTGCAGGGGTGGTTCACCCCGGTGTCATGCCAACCTGGGACAACAGCGCCCGTCGGCCAACCTCCGCGCAAATCTACCATGGATCGACGCCAGCATTATTTCAGGACTGGCTTGGAAATGCGATGCAACGAGCCAGAGCCAACCCCGCATCCGAGCGGATGGTCTTCATCAACGCCTGGAATGAGTGGGGTGAAGGTGCCTATCTCGAGCCCGATCTGAGATACGGCTATGCTTATCTCGAAGCCTGTGCGTCCGCAGTCCGAGGGCATGCTGCTCAAATGGACGACGACACAAAATCCAGCTGAGCTTCGCCCACAATGATGTGCGCTGCACAACATTTGGAGTTGCACCTTAGCTGTCGCGAAAATAGGCTCAGCCGTCCCTCAGCGTGCCCCTTTGGCGCCAGGGCGTCAAACAACAGAGGCTTTCCATGACACGACTTCACATCCTTCTCGCGGCTGGCGTTGCTGGCCTCGCGACGACGCTCGTCGCCGCACCGGCATTTGCCCAGGGCAAGACGCTGACCATCTCCTGGTGGGGCTTCAACGGCGACAAGCTCGACGAGTACATCATCAAGCCGTTCAAGGAAAAATGCGGCTGCGAGATCGTGTTCGAGACCGGTAACAACGCCGACCGGCTCAACAAGATCAAGATCCGCAACGGCGAAGGCGTCGACGTGGCCTACTTCACCGACGCCTACTCGCAGATCGGCATCAAGGAAGGCCTGTTCCAGCCGATCGACAAGTCCAAGGTGCCGAACCTCGAAGGCCTCTACGATCTCGCCAAGGCACCGCAGGGCGAATTCGGTCCGGCCTACACCATCGGCCGCGTCGGCGTGATCTACGACACAGCCAAGGTCAAGGCGCCGATCACCTCCTGGAACGACCTCTGGAAGGAAGATTTCAAGGCTTCGCTGTCGCTGCCGGGCATCACCACCACCGCCGGCCCGATGGCCGTGATGATCGCTGCTGCGCATGCCGGCGTTGATCCGTTTGCCGATACCGACGGCGCGTTCAAGGCCATCGAGTCGCTCAAGCCCAACGTCGTCAAGAACTACAACACCGGCTCCGAACTGGTGAACCTGTTCTCGACCGGCGAGATCAGCGCTGCCGTTGCCCAGGACTTCACGCTCGCCCAGATCCAGGCCGCCGTTCCGACCGCTGCCTGGGCCGACCTCTCCGACGGCGCGATCGCCACGCTCAACACCATCAACATCCCCAAGGGCGCTGCGAACGTCGAACTGGCGCACGAGTTCATCAACTTCGTGCTGTCCAAGGAAGTGCAGCAGAAGACCGGCGAGAACGGCGTTGATGCGCCTGTCGTCAAGGCAGTCGAACTGACGCCCGAACAGGCCAAGCTCTGGACCTACGGCGCCGACATGATCGCGTCGCTGAAGCAGGTCGACTACGAGAAGCTCAATACGGCCAAGACCGACTGGGTCGACCGCTGGAACGAAGTGTTCGGCATGTAAAACCAACAGATGAGGAAGGGCGTCAGCCCTTCCTCATTCTTGTGTACATCGCACAAGAATCTACCCTTTTTGCCCGCTGCACCGCCCTTTGCGGCATTCTGCGCCTTTCGCTATCGCGCAATGAAGGTTAGCAAGCCTCGCAAGCGAGGCTCCCCAGGCGGAGCGCGCCAGGGTAAACTGGAAGAGATCGGGACTTCATGCTGAAACGCTTTGCCGGATGGTGGCTCGCCGGGCCTGCGACGCTGGCGGTTCTGGTCTTCCTTGTGCTGCCGGTCGCCGCCACCATCGCCACGACCTTTGGCGAAGATGGCGGCATCTTCGCGCCCTACGTCGCCTTTTTCAGCAGCGGCTTCCGTCGCACAGTTTTGTGGCGCACCATCGAGATATCGCTGGCAACGACCGCCATCTCGCTGGTCGTCGGTTTCCTGACTGCCTATGTGGTGTCGAAGTCCCCGGGCAAGCTGAAGAGCCTTTTGATCATCGCTGCCGTTTTCCCGCTGCTGACCGGTGTCGTCGTGCGTTCCTTCGCCTGGCTGATCATCCTCGGCAAGAACGGCATCCTCAACAATTTCCTTGTCGGCATCGGCATCACCTCGGAGCCGCTGTCGATGCTCTACACCCAAGGATCGGTCATCGTTGCGATGGTCTATCTGTTCGTGCCGCTGATGATCCTGACGCTGGTTGGCGTGCTTGAAAACATCCCCGACGACGTCGTCCAGGCGTCGGCTTCGCTGGGCGCCACGCCCGCCGGGACGTTCCGCCAGGTGATCCTGCCACTGGCGGTACCTGGCCTGATCGTTGGCGCTGTGCTCGTCTTTACCGGTTCGTTCACCGCCTATGCCACGCCGCAGTTGCTTGGCGGCGAGCGCCAGATGGTGATGGGAACGCTGATGTACCAGCGCGCCATGGTGTCGTTCGACTGGGTCGGCGCGTCCACAATCGCAGCAATCATGGTGGTGATCACAGTCGCCGTCGTACTTGCCATGAGCCGCGTTGCGCGGCGCCTCAACCCGATGGCGACATGATGACCAGCCGTATCAATCCCCTGCTGATCCTGTTCACCGTCCTGGTCTACATCTTCTTGATGGGGCCGCTGATCATCGTGCTCGGCGCCTCGGTCAGCGACACCACCTACCTGACCTTTCCGCCCCAAGGCCTGACGCTGCGCTGGTTCGAAAACATCTTCGCCATCAGCGCCTTCAAGCGCACCATCGTGACCTCCCTTGAGCTTGCCTTCCTCGCGACAGGTCTGGCGCTGCTGATCGGCATTCCCGCGGCCTATGCGCTCAATCGCTACCGCATCAAGCTGCCGTCCTGGCTGTCGACTGTTTTCGTGCTGCCGATCCTGGTGCCCGAGATCGTGCTTGGCTTTTCGCTGCTGAAATCGGTGGCGGTGGGCATGGACACGCCGATCTTCCTGACGCTGCTAGTCGGCCACATGCTGCTGGTGCTGCCCTATTGCGTGCGGGTCGTTTCGGCGAGCCTTGCCTCGTTCGACTTCTCGATCGAAGAGGCGGCCGTCAGCCTTGGCAGCCCGCCGGTGAAGACCTTCTTCACCATCGTGCTGCCCAACGTCCGCTCCGGCGTGATTGCGGCCTTCATCCTGGCCTTCATCACCTCGATCAACGACGTGTCGACGTCGCTGTTCTTGACCGGTCCCGGCATCTCGACGCTGCCGATCCAGATCCTCGCCCATGTCGAGCAGTTCTTCGACCCGACGATTGCGTCGGTGTCGGTGCTGCTGATGCTGCTGACAGTCGCAGTCATGGCCATCGTCGAGCGCACGCTCGGCCTCACCTTCCTTGCGAAGTAGACCCATATGACCCAGGCACTAACAGTCCAGAATCTCACCGCCCACTACGGCGCCACCAAGGTGCTGGAGGACCTGTCGCTGTCGGTCGGCAAGGGCGAGCTCGTCTCGTTGCTCGGCGCCTCGGGCTGCGGCAAGACAACCACCTTGCGCCTTATCGCGGGCTTCCTCGAGCCGACCTCCGGCTCGATCCGCCTCGGCGACAAGGACCTCACTCGCCTGCCGGCCTACAAGCGTGACATCGGCCTGGTGTTCCAGAACTACGCGCTGTTTCCGCATCTCTCCGTGCTCGACAATGTCGGCTTCGGCCTCAAGCAGCGCGGCGTATCTGCCGCCGAGCGCGAGAAGCGCGCCAAGGCGATGCTGGAGCGTGTCGGGCTGTCGCAGCTCGCCGACCGCCTGCCGGGCGCCTTGTCGGGCGGCCAGAAGCAGCGCGTGGCGCTTGCCCGCGCACTCGTCATCGAGCCGCCGCTCTTGATGTTCGACGAGCCGCTATCCAACCTCGATGCCAAGCTGCGCGTCGACATGCGCGTCGAAATCCGCCAGCTGCAGCGCGCCAACGGCACGACCTCGGTCTATGTCACTCACGATCAGGAGGAGGCGTTCTCGATCTCCGACCGCGTGGCCATCATGAATGCCGGCCGCATCATGCAGTTCGACACGCCCGAGACGCTGTACCAGCGCCCGGCCAACGCATTTGTTGCGCGTTTCGTCGGCTTCGAGAACCTGGTGCCGATGAAGGTTTCGGCGCGCGACGGTGCAACCGTGACCGCAACGACGCCCGACGGCTCACAGCTCAAGCTGTCGCAGGACCGCTTTGGCGCGATCCCTGATGCATTCGTGCTTGCCGCCCGTGCCGACGGCCTGGCCGTTTCCACCGATCCCAAGGCCGAGGGCATTCCGGCGACGCTGGGGCTCAGGACCTATCTCGGCCGCGCCTATCAATACCAGAGCGATACGGCGGCGGGCATGTTGATCGCCAATGGCGCGTTGTCGACCCCGCTTGAGCTCGGCAGCAAGGCCAAGCTCGTGCCTGTTGCCGATCAGTGCTGCGTGCTGAAGCCGGAATAGAACGTGCTTCCTTGGCTGGTCACCCCCACCCCTAACCCCTCCCCACAAGGGGGAGGGGGATTCTGTGGCGCTTTCGCCCAGATCCGACCTTCAACAGTTTTGGTGGCAACGGCGGTGACGTCGTTCCCCTCCCCCTTGTGGGGAGGGGTTAGGGGTGGGGGTGTTGTCTCTCCAAGCCCGCAATTGGAGGCTGGCAGATGTCGGTAATCATCACCAATGCCACTGTTCTTCCCTGCACCGTGGACATGCCGGTCATCGCCAATGGCTATGTCCATATCGATGGGGACACGATCAAGGCGGTGGGTGCCGGGCCTGCGCCCGAGATATCAGGCGCTGACGCGATCGACGCCGGCGGCGATCTGGTCATGCCGGGAATGGTCAATCCGCATTGCCACATGGCGATGACTTTGTTCCGTGGCTTGGGCGAAGACGTCGACGATCGGCTCTATCGTTACATCCTGCCGCTTGAACGCAAGTTCGTGCGGCCCGAGGCGGTGCGTGCCGGCACGGCATTGGCCGCACTCGAACTGATCGAGGGCGGCGTTACCACGGTCGCCGATATGTATTATTTCGAGACCGAGGTTGCCCGCGTCGTCGCCCAAGCGGGCCTTCGCGGCGTGCTTGGCCAGACCATCGCCGACTTCGATCCGCCTGATCACAAGAACGTCGACGAGGGTTTCGCGCTGACCGAACAGCTGGTGGCGGAATTCTCGGGGCACGACCGGGTCATCCCGTCGATCGCGCCGCATGCGCCATACTCGACCGGCATGGCCGTCATGGAGCGCATCGCGCGCTGGTCCCAAGATCATCCTGACGTGCCTGTGCAGATGCATCTCGCCGAAAGCGATGCCGAGATGGCGTGGGCTGAAAAGACTCACGGCATGCGCCCTGTCGAGGTTGTCGAAAAGGCCGGCCTGCTACGCAAGGGGTTGATCTGCGCCCATTGCCTGCATGTCGATGAAACCGACATCGAGCGGATGGCCCATGCTCAGGTTTGCGTCGCCCACAATGCCCGTTCCAACGGCAAGGCGGGCAGGGGCATTGCGCCTGTCGAAGCTATGCGCGCGGCGGGCATTCCTGTCGGTATCTCCACCGATGGCGCGATGAGCGGCAACACGCTCGATCTGTTTTCGCAGTTCGCGCCGGTGTCGATGTTCCAGAAGCTTTTGGGCCGCAGCCGCAAGCCGATGCCGTCGATGGAAGTCGTGCGCATGGCGACCATCGAAGGTGCGCGCGTGCTGGGGCTGGACCGCAAGGTCGGCTCGCTGGAGCCGGGCAAGAAGGCCGACCTGATCCGCGTAGACCTGTCGTCGCCGCGGCAGCAGCCGATCTACGACATCTATTCGACGCTGGTGTTCGCCACCATGCCGAGCGACGTGCGCGACGTGATGGTGGCGGGCCAATGGCTGATGCGCGGCCGCGAGGTTTTGAGCCTCGAACGCAAGAAGGTGCTGCGCGACGCGCTGCAGGTGGCACAGAGCTTTAAGGCCGAGATGGCCCGCATCGACGCCGCCAGCTGAAGAGGGAAGAAGGACGATACCTATGAACCGGACCGAAGCCTCGGAACACCTCGACAAGGTGCTGCAAAATGTCGACGCCAACATCGACGCCAGCCTTGAGCGGCTTTTCGACCTGATCCGCATTCCCTCTGTTTCGACCGATCCGGCCCATGCCGCCGATTGCCGCCGCGCCGCCGACTGGCTGACCAAGGAGCTTTCAGCGCTTGGCTTTGACGCTTCTGTGCGTCCGACCGCGCGTCATCCGATGGTCGTCGGTCACGATCGTTCGGGCGAGGGGCCGCATGTCCTGTTTTACGGTCACTACGACGTCCAGCCGGTCGACCCGCTGGCGCTGTGGCACTCTGATCCGTTCGAGCCCAAGCTTGTGCCGCAACCCGATGGCGATACCCATATCGTCGCGCGCGGCGCCTCCGACGACAAAGGCCAGTTGCTGACCTTCGTTGAAGCCTGCCGCGCCTGGAAAGCTGTGACCGGCAGCCTGCCGATCCAGGTTTCGGTGCTGTTTGAGGGCGAAGAAGAGATTTCGAGCCCGAGCCTTGCACCCTTCCTCGAAAAGACCGGCGCAGAACTCAAGGCAGACGTCGTGCTGGTCTGCGACACCGACATGTGGGACGCCGAGACGCCTGCGGTCACCACCATGCTGCGCGGCGTGCTGAAAGAAGAGATCGAAATCTCCTGCGCCGACCGCGACCTGCATTCAGGCATTTACGGCAATGCGGCGCGCAACCCGCTGCAGGTGATGTCGGACGTGCTGTCGAGCCTGCGGACGCCGGATGGCGGCGTGGCTGTCGAAGGCTTTTATGATGGTGTCCAGGAGCTGCCCGAAGCGGTGAAGGCTCAGTGGCAGCGCCTGCCTTTCAATGAAAAGGGTTTTCTCGGCGACATCGGTCTCAGCATCCCCGCCGGCGAAGCGGGGCGCTCGGTGCTGGAGCAGGTCTGGGCGCGGCCGAGCTGCGAAATCCACGGCGTCATTGGCGGTTACACTGACGACGGCTTCAAGACCGTCATCCCGGCCAAGGCAAAGGCGAAAGTCTCGTTCCGCCTTGTCGCTGGCCAGGACCCCGAGACGATCCGCGCCGCGTTCCGCGCCCATGTCCGGGCGCGTGTGCCGGCGGATTCTTCAGTCGAATTCATCGACCATGGCGCCAGTGCCGCAACGGTCATGCCGGTCGATGGCGTGTTCCTGCAGAAGGCTCTCGGCGCGCTGACCGAGGAATGGCAGCGCGAGGCGGCCGTCGCCGGCACAGGCGGATCGATCCCGATCCTCAGCGCGTTCAAGGACAAGCTCGGCATGGACTCGCTGCTTGTCGGCTTCGCCCGTTTCGACAACCGCATCCACAGCCCGAACGAGAAATACGACCTCAGTAGCTTCCGCAAGGGCATCAGGTCGTGGGCGCGGATTCTGGCGGCGTTTGCCAAAGACAAGGGCTGAGGGGCGCCCACTTCGTCACCCCGGAAGTCGGAGCGAAGCGAAGGCTATCCGGGGTCCATGGCCCGAACAGCGTCGAGCACGGCCGGGTCCTCGTCCGGCTGTAATTTTCAGCACTTCCTGACTGTATTGCCTGGATGAGAGCCCGGCCGCGCTGATCAATAGGTTCCGGGTCTCGCTGCGCTCGCCCGGGATGACGGCAACCGCATTGCCCTCACCACACTACCGGATGGCTCTCGCCCGTCTGCACATTCACGAAACCCTGCGGCACCGCATCGGTCGGTGCCACCAGCACCCAGCGCCACGGCGCGCAGGTCAGTGTTGCGAATTGCAGCCGCTCAGGAAAGCCGGGGAACCAACGCGGCGAAAACGTCGGCTCATACAGCCATTCGATCTTGTTGGCCTCGGCGTAGAGCTTGTCCATCTCGGCATCAAGCGCTTCGGCCGGCCGATTGGTCATCAGGCCGCCGACCTCGTAATGCACGTCGGCGACCACCTTGCCATCCGTCACCAGCGCCCAGCCGCCCTGGTTGTCCACGATGCGGTTGACCACTTCGGCCATGGCCGCGTCGGACGAGCCGACGACCCAGATGTTGTGCTTGTCATGCGCCACTGTGCAGCCGACGGCCGTGTCAGGCGTTTTCGGCCCGCAACCGAGCCAGAACATCTTCGCCACCTTGCCTTTGCCCGAGAAGCGGTCGACGACGGCGAATTTGGTGATGTTGCGTTCTGTGTCGCGCTGGACCTGGCCGTCTACCACCGGCAATTCCGTGGTGATGAAATTGTCGTCCCAATGGAAGGGGCGAAGCAACGCTGCCTGCATCGTTTCGCGGGTCCCTTCCGCCGGAATGGCGAAATCGTCGGCGCTGAGCTTGCGCCCGATGTTCACGGTCTTGGTCGCCCAGTCGGGCCAGTCGATGCGCGGCAGATGGCCGGTGAAGGTCTTGTGCTCCGACACCTGCTCGCCGTCGGCCCAGACCTCGGCGATCGAAACGGTCGCCGCCTTGTCGAGCATCACCAGATCGGCGAAACGGCCAGGCGCGATGGAGCCGACAAACGGCGTCAGCCGCATGTGCCGCGCCGGGTTGATCGACACGCACTGATAAGCGATCTCGGGGGCAAGCCCGCTTTCGATGGCGAGGCGGACATTGTAGTCGGTCGCCCCCATCTTGAGGGTATCCGAAGCGCTGCGGTCGTCGGTGGCGAAGGCCACCTGGCTCCAGTCGCGCAGGCCGCGTTCAAGCAGGCCCTTGATGATGTCGGGCATCGAATGCGGGCGGATCTCGATGAAGATGCCGCGCCTGAGCTTGTCCCAAGCTTCTTCAGGCGTCCAGGCTTCGTGATCGGACGACAGGCCGGCTGCGGCAAAGGCGTTGATCGAAGCCATGTCGCGCAGTCCTGAACCATGGCCCTCGACGACGCCACGCTTTTCGAAGGTCGCCTGGATCATGCCCCACAGCCGCCCGTAGGAAGGGTTTTCGGGGTTCCACACGGCCGGCCAGTCCATCACCTCGTCGAGACCGGCGACCATCGCGCTTTCGGCAAGGAAGGCCGCCTGCTCGTCATAGCCGAAATGGCCACCGCCCCATTCATAGGCGGTGGGCGGCACGGCCGAGCCGGGCAATGGAAAAATCTTCATCGGCGAGCCGGCGCGCCGCGCGGTCAGCCAGAATTGCAGATTGTGCGGGCCGTTGACGTTGGAGAATTCGTGACTCGCCTCGCAGGTCCAGGTGTTGCCGCGCGGCATGACCAGCGCTGCCTCGTGCTCGGGCGTCAGGTGCGAGCTTTCGATATGCTTGTGCACCTCGCCGAAGCCGGGCACCGCCGACAGATGCGTGCGATCGATGGTCTCACGGGCTGTGCCGGGATACGTACCGGCAGGGCCCACATAGGCGATGCGCCGGCCGCTTGTCGCGACTTCGCAATCATCCATCCAGGTGCCGGTGTGCACGTCGAGCACCCGGCCGAGCTGCACGAGGCGGTCGGCATCACGCTTGCCCAGCGCTACAAGGACGAGGTGCTGGCGGATGCGGATTTCGTCAGCGGCGTCGATCAGCAGGTCGTCGGGCAAGGTGTCAGTCAATTCAGTTACTCGTGTCGATGTCTGGGACAAGCATTTCAGCTTGATTCACCTGACCTGAAAATGGGAAGCGAAGCCAGACTTGATTTGAGGCTGAAACGAAAGGTCGCGCGATGCAGCAGAACCCCACCCGCACGGTTGTCATCGACACCGATCCCGGCATCGACGACGCGGTGGCGATCCTGCTCGCATTGAAGTCGGCCGAGTTCGACGTCAAGGGCATCACGACGGTTGCCGGCAACATCGGCATCGCCACCACGACGCGCAATGCCGGCCGCATCCTGGCGCTCGAAGGACGTATCGACGTGCCTGTTGTCGCGGGTGCTGCAGGGCCGCTGTCGCGAAAAGGTTTCGACACCGCCGACATCCACGGCAATGACGGGCTGGGCGGCGTGGCCTTCCCCGACCCGCTGGCATCTCCCATCGGCAACGATGCCGTTGCCTGGTTGCGCGACACACTGGACGCGGCTGATGCTGGCGCCATCGACATACTGGCCCTTGGCCCGCTCACCAATATCGCCCGGCTCGTCCAGGACCATCCCGCATCGGCCAAGCGCATCGGCCGGGTCATCGCCATGGGTGGTGCGGTCTATGAGCCTGGGAACATCGGGCCACGCGCGGAGTTCAACATCGCCGCCGACCCGGAAGCCGCCGAGATCGTCTTCGGTGCGGGGCTGAAAGTGACGCTCATTCCGCTCGATGTGACCAGAAAAGTCCGTGCCACGCGCGACGATACTGCGATGCTGCAGCAGACCGGCGTGCCGGCAGCGGTAGCATCGGGTGCGCTGATCGACGCTTATTTCCAGTCGACAACGGGCGGCGAGAGCCGGCCGCTGCACGACCCATGCGTCATGCTTCTGGCGCTCGACGAAGCCCTGTTCGGTTGCGAGACGCTGAAGCTCACGGTCGACACCGGCACAACGCGTGACGCGGGCGCTTTGACAGTTTCGGAAGACGGCGCGCCGGTTTCGGTGGCCCTCAAGGTTGAAAGTGCTGCGGTGCTGAAGCTGCTCTATGACAGGCTTTCGGCGGAGTGAGTGGCTCGTCATCCCGGAAGCCGAAGCAAAGCGTAGGCTATCCGGGACCTATTGATCGGCGCGGCCGGGATCTGGGTTCGCGAGAACATTCACGACTTGCGACAAGGCGAGTACCCGGCCGCGCTGCACGATGTCCTGACCAATGGGTCCCGGGTCTCGCTACGCTCGCCCGGGATGACGGTCTCTTCAGGCCAAGGCCAGTTCCTGCTCGACCAAAGTCGTCCAGAACTTCACGCCAGTTGCGATTGCCGCGTCGTTGAAATCGTAGCGGCTGTTGTGGTGCAGTGCGCCGTCGACGGCGGGGCCGTTGCCGAGCCAGACATAGGCGCCGGGCACCTCCTGGCTGAACATGGCGAAATCGTCGCCGGCGGTCGACGGCGGGAACTCGGTCATCACCTTGTCTGTGCCCAATGCCGCCTGGGCCGCTGCCAGCGCTCGCCGGGTCGCGTCGCGGTCGTTGACCACTGGGGGCATCTGCCTGAAATAGCGGTACTCCGCCTCGATGCCGTAGAGCCGTGCCGAACCCTCGGCCAATGCGCCGATTTCTTCTTCCAACTGGTCGCGCACGGCGGCTGAATAGGCGCGCGACGTGCCGCCGATCTTGACGAGGTCGGGGATGACGTTGAGTGCCTCGAAGCTGCCGGCCTCCATGGCGCAGGCGCTGACGACGGCCGGCTGGAGAGGGTCGACCCGACGCGCGACGATGGTGTGGAGTGCTGTCAGGAATTGGCCGGCTGCCGTCATCGCGTCGCGGCCGAGATGCGGCTTGGCGCCATGGGTGCCGATGCCCTTGAAGGTGACGGTCCAGCGGTCGGAGGAGGCGAGTTGCGGGCCGGCAACGACCGCCATGCTGTCGGGCGCGATGCCCGGCATGTTGTGCAGGCCATAGACCGCATCGACGGAGAATTGCTTGAAGAAGCCGTCGGCGATCATCGCCTTGGCGCCGCCACGGCCCTCTTCGGCGGGCTGGAAGATGAAATGCACAGTGCCGGAGAAATTGCGGCTGCGCGCCAGCTCGCGGGCAGCACCCAGCAGCATTACCGTGTGGCCGTCATGGCCGCAGGCGTGCATCTTGCCTTCGACGGTTGACTTGTAGGCGCGGTCTTCGGCCATTTCGGGCATGGCGAGCGCGTCCATGTCGGCGCGCAGGGCGATGCGGCGCGAGCCGTCGCCAAGCCTGAGCGTGCCGACAACGCCGGTCTTGCCCAGGCCCGCATGGATCTCGATGCCGGCATCCGCCAGCATCTTCTGGACGATGCCACCGGTGCGGATTTCTTCGAAACCGAGCTCGGGATGGGCGTGGATGTCGCGGCGCAAGGCCGCCAGCATCTCGATTTCCGCCTTGTCGTTGCCGCTGCTCGATGTCATCACGCTAAACTCCGTCCGGCCTGTCTCGTTAGTCGCACAGCGCAGGGTCGTCCGCGCCGCGCCTCCTTTTGCAACAGAAAGCTCCGTAGTGCCACTCGCTCCGCATGAATTCTGGCAGACCGTCTATCCCGCAGGCACGTTCGATGCTGCACCGGCCGACGGGTTCACCGAGCTCTATCCGGCGGCGCTCGCCGACGGACGCCAGATCGCCTTGCCGATCCGCATCCTGCCCGGTGGCGACGATAAGGCCGTGGCGTCGCTGATCGTCAACCAGGCGAGCTTTGCCGTCGAGGATGCACTGACGGATGCCATGACGGCACTCGCTTCGGCTCATGATCCCGAAGTCGTCATCGGCGTGCCGACGCTTGGGCTGCCGCTCGCCAACGGCGTAGCGCGGCGGATCGGCCATTCCAGGATGGTGGCGCTCGGGACGTCGCGAAAGTTCTGGTACAGCGAGGAGCTGTCGCAGCCTATGAGTTCGATCACCAGCCCGACGCATGCCAAGCGCCTCTATCTCGATCCGCGCATGTTGCCGCTGCTTCAGGGCAAGCGGGTGGTCGTGGTCGATGACGTCATCAGTTCAGGCACCTCGATGCTGGCTGTGCTTCGGCTTTTGCGCAGCGCAGGCATCGAGCCAGTGGCGGCTATTTTCGCCATGCTGCAGGGCGACAACTGGGGCGCGGCCATCGGCGAATACGACGCGTCGTTCGTTTCGCGTATCCACGGTGCGATCCAGTCGCCGCGCTTAAGGCGCACCGCCGATGGCAGGTGGCAGGAAACAGTCTCGACATATTGACATAAAGATGTCTTTATGTGACCTGACGGCTTTGTCGCCGAAAGGATGAAAAGTGTCGCAAAACGCCACCTCGCTCGACGCCCTGTTTGGGTCGGTTGCCGCCAAGCCTGATGGCTCGGAGGTGCTTGGCGCGCTGAAAGCCGCGGCGCGCGAGCGCATCCTGATCCTCGACGGTGCGATGGGCACCCAGATCCAGGGCCTCGGCTTCAACGAGGACCATTTTCGCGGCGACAAGTTCACCGGCTGCGCCTGCCACCAGCAAGGCAATAACGATCTGCTGATCCTGTCGCAGCCCAAGGCGATCGAGGAGATCCACTACAAATACGCCATCGCCGGCGCCGACATCATCGAGACCAATACGTTTTCGTCGACCTCCATCGCCCAGGCCGACTACGGCATGGAAGACATGGTCTATGAGCTCAATCGCGATGGCGCGCGGCTGGTTCGTCGCGCCGCGATCCGCGCGCAGCAGGAAGACGGCAAGCGCCGTTTCGTTGCTGGCGCGCTTGGGCCGACCAACCGCACCGCATCGATCTCGCCCGACGTCAACAATCCCGGCTATCGCGCCGTCACCTTCGACGATTTGCGCATCGCTTATGGCGAACAGCTGCGCGGCCTGATCGACGGCGGTGCCGACATCATCCTGATCGAGACCATCTTCGATACGCTCAACGCCAAGGCGGCGATCTTTGCCTGCGACGAGATCTTCATCGAAAAGGGCGTGCGCCTGCCGGTGATGATTTCGGGCACCATCACCGACCTGTCCGGCCGCACGCTTTCCGGCCAGACGCCGACTGCCTTCTGGAATTCGATCCGCCATGCCGACCCGTTCACGGTCGGGCTCAACTGCGCGCTCGGTGCCGCCGCAATGCGCCCGCATCTGGCCGAGCTGTCCGATGTCGCCGAGACCTTCATCTGCGCCTATCCCAATGCCGGCCTGCCCAACGCTTTCGGCCAGTATGACGAAAGCCCCGAATTCATGGCCGCCCAGGTCGAGGAGTTTGCGCGCGAAGGCTTCATCAACATCGTCGGCGGCTGCTGCGGCTCGACGCCGGAGCACATCCGCGCCATATCGGAAGCCGTGGCAAAGCATCCGCCGCGCCAAATTCCGGAACTCAAGCCGCAGATGCGTTTGTCGGGTCTTGAGCCGTTCACGCTCACCGACGAGATTCCCTTCGTCAATGTCGGCGAACGCACCAACGTCACCGGCTCGGCCAAGTTCCGCAAACTGGTGACCGCTGGCGACTACGCCGCCGCCCTTGAGGTCGCCCGCGACCAGGTCGCCAATGGCGCGCAGATCATCGACATCAATATGGATGAGGGCCTGATCGACTCGAAAAGGGCGATGGTCGAGTATCTCAACCTGATCGCCGCCGAGCCCGACATCGCGCGCGTGCCGGTCATGATCGACAGCTCCAAATGGGAGGTGATCGAAGCCGGGCTGAAATGCGTCCAGGGCAAGCCGATCGTCAATTCGATCTCGATGAAGGAAGGCGAAGAGGCTTTCCTGCATCATGCCAGGCTTTGCCGTGCCTATGGTGCTGCCGTCGTCGTCATGGCTTTCGACGAGCAGGGCCAGGCCGATACCAAGGCACGCAAGGTCGAGATCTGCACCCGCGCCTATAAGCTTTTGACCGAGCAGGCCGGCTTCGCGCCGGAAGACATCATCTTCGATCCCAACATCTTCGCGGTCGCCACCGGCATCGAGGAGCACGACAATTATGGCGTCGACTTCATCGAGGCGACGCGGGAAATCACGGCGACCCTGCCGCATGTTCATATCTCGGGCGGCGTGTCGAACCTGTCCTTCTCCTTCCGTGGCAACGAGCCGGTGCGCGAGGCCATGCACGCCGTGTTCCTCTACCACTGCATCCAGGTTGGCATGGACATGGGCATCGTCAATGCCGGACAGCTTGCCGTCTATGAATCGATCGACCCGGAGCTGCGCGAAGCCTGCGAGGACGTCGTGCTCAACCGCGCGCCCAAGGCAGGCGGCACGGCGACTGAGCGGCTGCTGGAACTGGCGGAACGCTACAAGGGCACGGCTGGCAAGGAGGCCAAGGAGCGCGATCTCGCCTGGCGCGACTGGCCGGTAGAGCAGCGTATTTCGCATGCGCTGGTCAATGGCATCACCGAGTTCATCGATGCCGACACCGACGAGGCGCGGCTGAAGGCGGAGCGGCCGCTGCATGTCATCGAAGGCCCGCTGATGGCTGGCATGAATGTGGTTGGCGACCTGTTCGGCGCCGGCAAGATGTTCCTGCCGCAGGTGGTCAAGTCGGCTCGCGTCATGAAGCAGGCGGTGGCCGGCCTCCTGCCGCACATGGAGGCGGAAAAGGCAGCTAACGCTGCCAAGGGCATCGACAATGGCGAGCGCCAGACTGCTGGCAAGATCCTGATGGCGACGGTCAAGGGCGACGTCCACGACATCGGCAAGAACATCGTCGGCGTCGTGCTCGCCTGCAACAATTACGAGATCATCGACCTTGGCGTCATGGTGCCGGCAACCAAGATCCTGCAGGTAGCAAAAGACGAGAAGGTCGATATCATCGGGCTGTCCGGCCTGATCACGCCGTCGCTCGACGAGATGGCGCATGTCGCCGCCGAAATGGAGCGCGAAGGCTTCGACATTCCGCTCCTGATCGGTGGTGCCACCACCAGCCGCGTTCATACGGCGGTGAAGATCCACCCGCGCTACGTCAGCGGCCAGACGGTCTACGTCAACGACGCCAGCCGCGCGGTCGGCGTCGTGTCCAACCTGTTGTCCATGGATGCCAAGAGCGGCTACGTCGAGACCATTCAGGCCGAATACAAGAAGGTCGCCGACGCCCATGCCCGCTCGGAGGCCGACAAGCAGCGCCTGCCGCTGGCCAAGGCGCGGGCCAATGCGCACAAGGTCGACTGGACGTCCTACGATCCGCCGAAGCCGTCCTTCCTCGGCACCAGGGTGTTCGAGAACTGGGATCTTGCCGAACTCGCTCGCTACATCGACTGGACGCCGTTCTTCCAGACCTGGGAGATGAAAGGGCGCTATCCGAAGATCCTCGAGGATGAGGCGCAAGGGCCTGCGGCGCGCCAGCTGTTCGAGGACGCGCAGGCGATGCTGAAGAAGATCATCGACGAGAAATGGTTCGCGCCCAAGGCCGTCATCGGCTTTTGGCCGGCCAATGCGGTCGGCGACGATGTCAGGCTGTTCAACGACGAGGCGCGCTCCGATGCGTTGGCAACCTTCTTCACCCTGCGCCAGCAACTGACCAAGCGCGACGGCAAGGCCAATATGGCGCTGTCCGACTTCATTGCCCCGCTCGACAGCGGCAAGGCAGACTATCTCGGCGGCTTCGTTGTCACGGCCGGCATCGAGGAAGTAGCGATCGCCCAGCGCTTCGAGCGCGCCAATGACGACTACTCCTCGATCATGGTCAAGGCGCTGGCCGACCGTTTCGCCGAGGCCTTCGCTGAGCGCATGCACGAAAAGGTACGCAAGGAGTTCTGGGGTTACGCGCCGGACGAAAACCTGGCGCCGGATGATCTGATCGGCGAGCCATATCGCGGCATCCGGCCCGCACCCGGCTATCCCGCACAGCCCGACCATACCGAGAAGGTGACTCTATTCCGCCTGCTCGACGCGGAGAAGAATTCCGGCGTCAGTCTCACCGAAAGCATGGCGATGTGGCCTGGCTCGTCGGTCTCCGGCATCTACCTCGCACACCCCGAGAGCTATTATTTCGGTGTCGCCAAGGTCGAGCGCGACCAGGTCGAGGACTATGCGCAGCGCAAGGGCATGACCATTGCCGAGGTCGAGCGCTGGCTGGGGCCGATCCTCAACTACGTGCCCGCGTCCTACGCGCAAGCGGCGGAATGAGGCGCCCGCTCCTGACGATGCGGTGATCGACGCTTGCGTTTTCGGGAACCCTGATAGGGCGTGCCAGTCCTGCGTTCATTGAGAACGTTTCGGAGTGGCACGCCCATGGCGCGCGGCCTGAGTTGCCGGCGGCGTGGACCGTCCACGTCACCTCTTGCGAGCCACGATGTAAGGAAGGTTGTCGTTGCCCTTCGTTGCGTGACTTTCAGCGGCAAGAATGTCGAAGCCTGCGGCTCTGATTTGCTGGCTCAACTCCACCACCCGAAAGACGCCTGCATAGGGGGCTTTGCCGATCGCGCGGAGGCGAAGGCGTGCCCGCTCAAGCCTTGCTGAAGCTCGCATGCTATCGGCGCTGATTGGGCAGTTGTCTCGCAGAATACCGCGTTATCGGCGGCAAGTGGCGGAGAGGGAGGGATTCGAACCCCCGATGGGCTTGCACCCATGCCGCATTTCGAGTGCGGTGCATTCGACCACTCTGCCACCTCTCCGCGGTCGTGATCGGCCGTTGCCGGCGCGGCGCAGTAAATAACGGCTCATGGCCTATCGCACAAGGCCAAATGTGGTCGAGACCAGGTATCTTTTCAGCCGGCGCGGAAATAGGCGCAAGACGCTGCGTCAGCTGTGCTGCCGCCATGTCCTTTTCGCTCCCTTTTGGCTCGAATGCTTCGGACCTTGCAGGTGCGGAGTGCCCGCAGGGCGTTTCCGGTCGGTGGGCTGCGGCCAACAGAGGCGGCGGGCTGCGAGCGACCGCACGGGCGGTCTTTGCTCGTGATAAGGCTCATTGGGGTGAGGCCGGGTCTGCGCGATTGCCGGTTCTGGCGCAGCCGTGTATCCGATGGCTCCCCTCCATGACCTGATGGCAGGAGGGAAGGCCGGGCGCCTGCGAAACCGCGGTTTGCCGGCGTGTTCGCCTTGACTCGATGGCAACCTTCGGTTACGGGACCCCTGCATTCGGCGTGGAGGGTTCTCTGCGCCGTTTGTCATGAACCCGTACGACTGACAAAAAGACGACCCGGACCGCTCAGGTGGTTCAACAAGGTCGACCGAACAGCGAAAGGCATAAAATGTTCGCAGTCATCAAAACGGGCGGCAAGCAGTATCGCGTTGCCGCCAATGATGTGATCAAGATCGAAAAGCTCGTCGGCGCAGCCGGCGACACCGTTGAATTCGTTGAAGTGCTCGCCGTTGGCGAAGGCGACAACGCCGAGATCGGCGCGCCCTTCGTGGTCGGTGCTGTGGTGACGGCGGAAGTCGTCCAGCACGGCCGCGCCAAGACCGTCATCGCCTTCAAGAAGCGTCGTCGCCAGAATTCGCGTCGTGCGCGCGGTCACCGCCAGCACCACACCACTGTCCGGATCTCCGAGATCCTGACCGGCGGTGCGAAGCCTTCGAAGAAGGCGGCAGTGCAGGCCGAAGCCGCAGCTGACGTGGCTGCAGAAAAGCCCGCGAAGAAGGCCGCGCCGAAAAAGGCTGCAGCCGTCGCGGAATCAGAGTAATCAGAGCGACTGAAGGAGAACATCCATGGCACATAAAAAAGCTGGCGGTTCGTCGCGCAACGGTCGCGATTCAGAGTCCAAGCGCCTTGGCGTCAAGAAGTTCGGCAGCGAATCCGTGATTCCTGGCAACATTATCGTTCGTCAACGCGGCACCACCTGGCATCCCGGCGTCAACGTCGGCATGGGCAAGGATCATACGCTTTTTGCGCTCGAAGCAGGCGCCGTGACCTTCAATAAAAAAGCCAATGGCCGAACCTACGTATCGGTTAATCCGATTCTCAAGGCCGCGGAGTAGCCGGTTCCGCACTACAACACCGGCGCCCCATCTCGGGAACCGGTGTCTGGCCAAGCCAGGAAAAGGATCAGGGGAGATGGGTTTCCATCTCCCCTTTTTCATTTTCCTGGAGGATTTTTAACATGGTTGCCGAGAAGGAAGACAGCGAAGACGAAAGGCTGTCCGTTGATTGCCCGATATTGCTGACCGAGCGGCTGGTCCTGCGTCCGCCGCATGAAGACGACATTGCCGAGCTGGTGGAGCTCGCCGACAACCGCCACATCGCCGAGATGCTATCGCGCATGCCGCACCCCTACGGCGAGGGCGAGGCGCGGGCCTTTCTTTCGATGGCGCGGGCCCAGCGCGGCGGCGTGGTCTACGCGATCACCGTTGCAGACACCGGTGCCTTTGTCGGCTCGGCCGGGCTCAACGTCACCGATCGTGGGCTTGAGCTCGGCTACTGGATCGGCGAGCCCTATTGGAAGTCCGGTTATGCCACCGAAGCCGCGCACGCATTGGTCGATCTCGCCTTCCGCGCGACCAACGTCAATGTGCTCAACGTCTCGTGCCGGGTCATCAACCCGGCGTCGCGGCGGGTGATCCACAAGTGCGGCTTCCAGTATGCCGGACAGGGCATGCTGAACTCGATCGTTGCCGGTCAGGTGCCGGTCGAGCGCTATCGGCTCGACCGCAAGACCTGGGCGAGCCTGAGGTCGTGGGCGCGCAGCTAAGGCGGCTCAGGCCAGCTCAAGCCAGACCGGCTGGTGGTCGGAGCCGTTCGCTTCGCTATCGATGCGGACGGATTTGACCTTGGCAGCAAGGCTGGCCTGGACGAATGCGTAGTCGATGAGGCGGGTCTTTTCCGGATGGGTAGTGTCAGTCCAGGTGACCGATCCGCTGGCAATGCCCCCGAGCGCATAGGCGTCCACCGGGTGGTGGGCGACGATCTGGGGGCCTTCGAAAGGGTCGGGCGCGCCGGTCATCTCAAGATGTTCGGGTGAGCCAGGTACCATGTTGAAGTCGCCCAAAAGCACGAATTCTTCGGGGCAGGGGAGCTCGGGGAATCCGTATTCGGCAGCGCCTGATATGGCGCCGCCTTCCATCGGATAGGCGTAGACCCGTTGCTTGAGATGACGGATCTGCGCCATCCTTTCTTCTGGATTGACGTGATCGAGATGCACCGAATACACGCGCAGCGGACCGGATGGCGCCATGATCAGCGCCTCGAGTGCAGCGCGTTGCAAATTGCCGCGATTGAGGCGCCGTGTGCGCGGCAAGAGCATGCAGCGCGACGCAACGATCGGCCAGCGCGACAGCACCATGTTGCCGAATTGCAGGCGCTTGTTGGCCGGTTTCCCGTCTTCGAGCAGTCCGAAGTCGATATCCATGGCGACGCCGTAGACGTGGAAGTAGTCGGGCATCAGTTCGGCAAGTCCAGCGACCATGTCTGCGCCGTTGTTGCGCATGAAATTGCGGGTCACCTCCTGCAGGGCGATGATGTCGGCACCTTCGACGCTAGCTGCGATACGCTGAAGGTCGTAGCGGCCGTCACGGCCGATGCCGTACTGGGTGTTGTAGGTGACCAGCTTCACTGTCGAAATCTCCCGTCATCTCAGGCGGCTTTCAATCCGCGCTCGCCCTTCGCCGCGCCTTGCGCTATGGCAGGTTCGCTGAAACAACCAAATAACAGCAAGAGACGAACAGTCCGATGAAATTTCTCGATCAAGCCAAGGTATACATCCGCTCCGGCAATGGCGGTGCGGGCGCGGTGTCGTTCCGGCGCGAAAAGTTCATCGAGTTCGGCGGGCCGGACGGCGGCGATGGCGGGCGTGGCGGCGACGTCTGGCTGGAAGTCGTCGACGGGCTCAACACGCTGATCGATTATCGCTACCAGCAGCATTTCAAGGCGCAGACCGGCGTGCACGGCATGGGCCGCAACATGACCGGTGCCAAGGGCTCCGACATCATCCTGAAAGTGCCTGTAGGCACGCAGGTCTATGAAGAAGACAACGAAACGCTGATCTGCGACCTGACCCAGGTCGGCCAACGCTTCCTGCTCGCCAAGGGCGGCAATGGCGGCTTTGGCAACCAGCATTTCAAGACCTCGACCAACCAGGCGCCGCGCCGTGCCAACCCTGGCCTGGACGGCCAGGAGATGTGGGTCTGGCTCAGGCTCAAGCTCATCGCCGACGCGGGGCTCGTTGGCCTGCCCAATGCCGGCAAGTCGACCTTCCTTGCCTCCGTCACGGCGGCCAAGCCGAAGATCGCAGACTATCCCTTCACCACGCTGCATCCGGGCCTCGGCGTCGCACGCATCGACGCGCGCGAGTTCGTCATCGCCGACATTCCCGGCCTGATCGAAGGCGCCCATGAGGGCGTTGGCATCGGCGACCGTTTCCTTGGCCACGTCGAGCGCACCCGCGTGCTTCTGCATCTCGTTTCGGCTCAGGAAGAAAACCCCGGCAAGGCTTACAAGATCGTGCGAGGCGAGCTTGAGGCCTATGGCCACGGGCTGACCGACAAGATCGAGATCGTGGCACTTTCCCAGGTCGATACGCTCGACCCGGACGAGCGCAAGAAGAAGGTGGCTTCGCTGAAGCGCGCTGCCGGGCGTGCGCCGATCCTGCTTTCTGCTGTCACCCGCGAGGGCGTCGAAGAGACGTTGCGCGCGCTGATGAGCGTGGTCGAGGAAGCACGGCAGGCAAGCGGCGAAGTGGCACCCTCCGACGCACGCTGGACGAAGTAGGCAACCTGCCATGACGATCCCTTCGCTCAGGACCTACAAGCGCATTACCGTCAAGATCGGCTCGGCGCTGCTGGTCGATAGGACAACCGGGCTGAAGCGGGAATGGCTCGCCTCGATGGCCGACGACATCGCGACGCTGGCGGAGGCTGGCGCCGATGTGCTGGTCGTCTCATCAGGGGCAATTGCGCTCGGCCGCACCATCCTTGGCCTCGGCAAGCGCGCGCTGAAGCTCGAAGAAAGCCAGGCGGCGGCCGCCGTCGGCCAGATCGCGCTTTCGGGCGCATGGGCGGAAGAACTCGGCCGCAAGGGGCTGAAGTCGGGCCAGATCCTGGTGACGCTCGGCGACACCGAGGAACGCAGGCGTTATCTCAATGCGCGCGCCACCATCTCGACGCTGCTCAAGATGAACGCCGTGCCCGTCATCAACGAAAACGACACGGTGGCGACGAGCGAAATCCGCTACGGCGACAATGATCGCCTGGCGGCGCGTGTTGCAACAATGATGGGCTCGGACCTGCTGGTGCTGTTGTCCGACATCGACGGGCTCTACACTGCGCCACCGGCACGCGACCCCGACGCGAAGTTCATCCCCGTCGTCGACCGCATCACGCCTGACATCGAAGCAATGGCTGGAGACGCAGCCTCCGAACTGTCGCGCGGCGGCATGCGCACCAAGCTCGACGCCGGCAAGATCGCCACCGCCGCCGGCACTGCGATGATCATCACCGCCGGCACGCGGTTGTCGCCGCTGATGGCCATCGAGCGCGGCGAGCGCTCAACCTATTTCCGCCCGAGCGGCAATCCGGTGAAGGGCTACAAGACCTGGATCGCCGGCCAGTTGGAGCCTGCGGGCCGGTTGACTGTCGATGCGGGTGCTGTTGGTGCGCTACTTTCTGGCAAGTCGCTGCTGCCGGCCGGTGTGAAGCTGGTCAGCGGCAATTTCTCGCGCGGTGACACGGTGGCGATCCTGTCGCCCGAGGGTCGCGAGATCGCGCGCGGACTGGTTGCCTATGACGCTGCGGATGCCGTAAGGATCGCTGGGCTGAAGACGACGGAAATCGAGACCGTTCTCGGCTATGAGGCGCGCTCGGCGATGATCCATCGCGACGACCTCGTGGTCAGCCACACGGACAAGGTTGCGGTGCAAGCGGAAGGGTAGGACATGCTGAAGGCGCATGAGAAGTCCCACGAGGATACAGCGTCCCTGATGGCCGAGATCGGCCGCAAGGCTCGTGCCGCCGCCCGTCCACTCGCCATCGCTTCCGCCGAACGCAAGCATGCCGCGCTGATCGGCATGGCCGAAGCCATCCTGCGCCGCGAGGATGAAATCCTCGACGCCAACGCCATCGACGTGAAGAACGGCGAGGAAGCCGGCTTGAGCGGTTCGTTCATGGATCGGCTCAAGCTGACGACGGGCCGCATCCGCGACATGGCCAACGGTATCAGGGCGATTGCCGAACTGAGGGATCCCGTCGGCGAAGTGATTGCCGAATGGGAACGGCCCAACGGCCTGCATATCGAGCGCGTGCGCACGCCGCTTGGCGTCATTGGCGTGATTTATGAAAGCCGCCCGAACGTGACGGCGGATGCGGGAGCGCTTTGCCTCAAGGCCGGCAATCCGGTGATCCTGCGCGGCGGCTCGGATTCGCTCAATTCGTCGCTGGCGATCCATGCCTGCCTGGTCGAGGGGCTGAAGTCGGCGAAGCTGCCCGAGGATGCGATCCAGCTTGTTCCGGTGGCTGACCGCGCTGCCGTTGGCGAGATGCTCAAAGGGCTGTCCGGCAATCTCGACGTCATCATTCCGCGCGGCGGCCGCAGCCTGGTCGAGCGTGTGCAAAACGATGCGCGCGTGCCGGTCTTCGCCCATCTCGAGGGCATCTGCCATCTCTATATCGACAAGTCGGCCAAGCTCGACATGGCGGTTGGCATCGCCGTCAACGCCAAGATGCGCCGCACCGGCATCTGCGGTGCTGCCGAAACTCTGCTGGTCGACCGCGCCGTGGCTTCCACCCATCTGGTGCCGGTGCTTGAGGCACTGCGCAAGGCGGGTTGCGAGATCCATGCCGACGAAGACGTGCTCGCCGCCTTCACGGATGCCAAGCCCGCGACCGACGCCGACTGGGTGACCGAATATCTCGACGCCATCATCTCGGTGAAGTTGGTCGACGACGTTTCAGGCGCCATCGAGCATATCGAGACGTTTTCCTCGCACCACACCGAGGCGATCGTCGCCGAGGATGCCAAGGCCGTCGAACGCTTCTTCAACGAGATAGACTCGGCCATCCTGCTGCACAACGCCTCGACGCAGTTCGCCGATGGCGGCGAGTTCGGCATGGGTGCCGAGATCGGCATTGCCACCGGCAAGATGCATGCGCGCGGGCCCGTCGGCGTCGAGCAGCTGACGTCGTTCAAGTACCGCGTGCGCGGCAACGGCCAGCTCAGGCCGTGACGGGAAGCATAGGCCTGATGTGACGGCTGAGGGGGCCTAAAGTTGCTGTTGCCGTCAGAGCCGCCAGTTTCCCAGAAGTACCTGCGCATGCCGCATGCGATGAAGGGCATGCAGATCGGGCTGTTTGGCGGGTCGTTCAATCCACCGCATGCCGGCCATGGCCTTGTCGCCGAAATCGCCATGCGCAGGCTCCAGCTCGATCAGCTGTGGTGGATCGTCACCCCGGGAAATCCGTTGAAAAGCACGCGCGAGCTGGCCCCGCTTGCCAAGCGCATCGAGCTGTCGGAGGCAATCGCCGAGGACCCGCGTATCAAGGTGACCGCCTTCGAAGCGACCCACAATGTGCGCTACACCGCCGACACGCTGGCCTTGATCAAGGCGCGAAACCCCGGCGTTGATTTCGTCTGGATCATGGGTGCCGACAATCTGCGCGACTTCCACCACTGGCAGCGCTGGCGGCAGATCGTCATGACCTTCCCCATCGCCGTCATCGACCGTCCGGGGGCGACGCTGTCGTTCTTGTCGTCGGTGGTCGCCAAGACCTTCGACTACGCACGCGTCGATGAGGGCGATGCGTCGCGCCTGGCGCGGATGAAGGCCCCGGCATGGACCTTCATCCACGGACCGCGCTCGCTGCTGTCGTCGACGGCATTGCGCAACGGCACCGCCAAGTAGACGCAGCCGAAGTTCGCCGCGTGACAGCTGCGTGTAGAGCGGAAAATTGGCGCCGAAGCGGTGCTCCCAGCCGTTCGTCAGGCAAACAACTGAGCAATTTCCCCGGTTCAAACCAGAACAAAACAGAGACGCTTCTGGCCTTTCTGCCCCGAATCACTACATTCGGGGCAAATGTCAGACTTTCCGGACGACATGCCCTTTTTTGACGAGCCCGGCGCAATGCCGTCCCGGCCCGCTGGCACGCCTGCGCCCAGCGGTATAGCGGCGCGTGCCATGGCTGCACGCCAGGCGCCTGCCGCGCCCGACTATCTCAAGGGCCTGAACCCCGAGCAGCGCCTCGCCGTCGAAACCACCGAAGGACCGGTTCTGGTGCTTGCCGGTGCCGGCACCGGCAAGACGCGCGTGCTCACCACCCGCATCGCCCATATCCTGAGCCAGGGCCGCGCCTACCCCAGCCAGATCCTCGCCGTGACCTTCACCAACAAGGCCGCGCGCGAGATGAAGCAGCGTATCGGCCTGCTTGTCGGCGAAGCCGTCGAGGGCATGCCTTGGCTCGGCACCTTCCACTCCATCGGCGTCAAGATGCTGCGCCGCCATGCCGAGCTTGCCGGCCTGCGCTCCGACTTCACCATTTTGGACACCGACGACGTCATCCGTCTGATCAAGCAGCTGATCCAGGCCGAGGGCCTCGACGACAAGCGCTGGCCGGCGCGCCAGTTCGCGATGATGATCGACGGCTGGAAGAACAAGGGCCTGGGCCCCGCCGAGATCCCCGAGGGCGACGCCCGCGCCTTTGCCAATGGCAAGGGCCGCGAGCTCTACAAGGCCTATCAGGACCGGCTGAAGACGCTGAACGCCTGCGACTTCGGCGACCTCTTGTGCCACCCGATCCGCATCTTCCGCGCCTATCCGGACGTGCTCAAGGAATACCACAAGCGCTTCAAATACATCCTCGTCGACGAGTACCAGGACACCAACACCGCCCAGTACATGTGGCTGCGGCTGCTCGCCCAGGAAACCGGCGCGCCGGGCCAGAAGAATGTCTGCTGCGTCGGCGACGACGACCAGTCGATCTATGGCTGGCGCGGGGCCGAGGTTGACAACATCCTGCGCTTCGACAAGGATTTTCCCGGCGCCGTCGTCATCCGGCTGGAGCGCAACTACCGCTCCACCGCCCATATCCTGGGTGCCGCCTCCCATCTCATCGCCCACAATGAGGGCCGCTTCGGCAAGACGCTGTTCACCGATCGCAACGACCCCGAGGACGGCAAGGTCAATGTGCATGCGGCCTGGGATTCGGAAGAAGAAGCCCGCGCCGTCGGCGAGACCATCGAGCAGCTGCAGCGCCAGCAGCACAATCTCAACGACATGGCGATCCTGGTCCGTGCCTCGTTCCAGATGCGCGAGTTCGAAGACCGCTTCGTCACCCTTGGCCTCAATTACCGCGTCGTCGGCGGCCCGCGCTTTTACGAGCGCCAGGAAATCCGCGATGCCATGGCCTATTTCCGGGTTGTCGCCCAAGGTGCCGACGACCTTGCCTTCGAGCGCATCGTCAACATCCCCAAGCGCGGCCTTGGCGAAGCCGCCATCCGCCAGGTCCACGACACATCCCGCGCGCTCGGCGTGCCGATGCTTGAAGCGGCCCGCAACCTCGCCGAAAGCGACGAGCTGAAGCCCAAGCCGCGCGCCGCACTGCGCGAGGTCGCCGCCAATTTCGAGCGCTGGCAAAAGGCGCTCGACAACACACCGCACACCGAACTCGCCGAGACCATTCTCGAAGAGAGCGGCTACACCGACATGTGGAAGAACGACCGCTCGGCCGAAGCGCCGGGCCGGCTCGAGAACCTGAAAGAACTCATACGCTCGATGGAGGAGTACGAGTCGCTGCGCTCGTTCCTCGAGCATGTCGCGCTCGTCATGGACGCCGACAAGAACGAGGATCTCGACGCGGTCAACATCATGACGCTGCACTCGGCCAAGGGCCTGGAATTCGAGACCGTCTTCTTGCCCGGCTGGGAGGAAGGCCTGTTCCCGCACCAGCGCGCGCTCGACGAGGGCGGCCGCTCGGGCCTGGAGGAAGAGCGCCGCCTCGCTTATGTCGGCCTCACCCGCGCCAAGAAGAACCTGCATCTGTGGTTCGTATCCAACCGCCGCATCCACGGCTTGTGGCAGTCGACCATCCCTTCGCGCTTCCTCGACGAATTGCCCGAGGCCCATGTCGAGGTCGCCGACGCCGGCAATTCCTATGGCGGCTACGGCTCGGGCGGCGGCCGCCAGAACCCCTATGGCGCCTCGCGCTTCGACAGTGTCGGCGAAAAGTCCTTCTCCAACACCTACGCCACGCCGGGCTGGCAGCGCGCGCAGCAAAACCGCACCGAGGCTACCGACCGCAACTGGGGCTCGCGCTCCGGCCATTCGGTCGAGCGCATCGGCTATGGCGAGACCGATTCAGGCTTTGGTGCCGGCCGCGGCTCGGTCAAGGGCCGCATGATCGAGGGCGAGCTGGTGGCGAAGTCCGTCGCGACCGAACCCTCGCGCTTCAATGTCGGTGACCGCGTCTTCCACCAGAAATTCGGCAACGGCAACGTTTCGGTCGTCGACGGCAACAAGCTGACCATCGACTTCGACAAGGCCGGCCAGAAGAAGGTGCTGGACGGGTTTGTGAACGCGGTGTGATGCAATCGCATTGCGCTGGCGCGCCCTATCTCCCATCGCTCTTATGAGTTGCCGCTGCCCGCTTGCGGGATTAATATTAGCGGTTTCTCATATAAAGTCGCTGGGAGGCGAAGACGATGCGCCAATATATCGATTGCCGTGAGTTCCCGAGCGAAATGAAGTGCACCGTGGCTATCGCGGCCGACACCGAAAAAGAACTCATTGATGCGGCCGTCCAGCACGCTGTGTCAGTTCATGGCGAAAAGGACTCGCCGTCTTTCCGTGCGGAGATCAAGAAGGTCATCCATTCCGGCACGCCGCCGGCCTGACCGTATCACGGGCGCCGGTATCCAGACGGTGCCCGTCATCGCCACATGCGGCGTCAACCGCGCGGCAAAACCGTGATCGCGGAAGCGAAGCTGCGAGCTTGGACCAAATCGAGTTCTATTGCCGGCGCGCGTTGCCGCTGCTGCGCATAGCCTTCAGCCGTTCCGCAGCAGAAGCCGCCAAGTCGGCATAGCGATCTTCCAGCTTCTCGGCGGCGACCAGCACTTCGGGCTCGAAGTCGTTGGCCTCCAGCACCTGGCGCAGTTTTTCGACGAATTCGGCTTGCTGTTCGAGCGCGGCAAACAGCTTTTTCACCTGATCCCGGCTGATGTCGGGATTGGCGAGCGTGACAGGCACCTCGCGCGCCATGACCGCGCCGGTTTCGGCCTGCTCCTTGAGTATGTCCAACCAATCAGTCACGCCACGCCATACCCATCCCGCAACGACTTTGTGCCCGACACCGCAAATCGTCAACCTTTGCGGAAGCCGAACTTCGGCTACCCCTTTGCTTTTGCCTTCGCCCAGCCTAGCTCTTGATCGGCATCCAGATCTCATAGCCGCCATTGCCCGTCACCGGGTCGAAGCTTTCGGGATAAAGCTCGAAATGCGGGGCATCGGCGGCCTCGTGGCCAGAGCTTGGAAACCACTTGCTCCACACGGTGTTGGTGATGCGCCGGATCGCCGAGATGTGCTCGGTGGTGGCGAACACGACATAACGCTGCGGCGAGATACGCAGGCGGCTGAACTCCGATGTCAGGCCGGAGAAGTCGGTGACCTCGACGCCGGAGATGTATTCGAAGGTGTCGTCATCGAAATTGCAGCAGACGCCATAGCCGACCATGCCCTTTTGGCCCGGAACGCTGCCGAAATGCGGCCCGAAGCGCTGCCATAGCGACGGGATGGCGATGCTGGTCTCGCAGGTGTAGCGCTCGCCGAAGCCGGCGATGAGCAGTGGGCCGCCATCGACAAAACGCGGCGGGGCCAGGTTTTCGACAAAGGTTTCGTCCATCTTGAGGTGCTCCACACAATCGGGTTGGAAAACAGCGCCCTTCGCACGCACCGCCTCGGGCGTGAGCCCGAAGCGGTCGCGAAAGGCCCTGGTGAATGCCTCATGCGAGCCGTAGCCGGCGTCGAGCGCGACCTCCAGGATGTCGGGCGCGCCTTTGGCCAGCGAGAACGCCGCGTCGGTGAGGCGGCGGGCTCTGATATAACCCATGAGCGAATGGCCGGTGGCGGCACCAAAAGCGCGGGACATGTGGAAACGCGAGACACCGCCAATGGCGGCGATCTCGTCTAGTCCGATATCCCTGGAATAGTGGCTTTCGATGAACCAGATGGCTTTTTGAACCGGGGTCATTGGTCTTTCCTGCATGAGAACGCACCCGGTATGCCCCTTGTCGGCGCGGCTCGTTTGATTGTGGTTGCTGCCACGACGTTTTTTGCACGAAATGTCGATGGGCCAAAACGCGCGCCCTTTCACTTTGATCCAGGATGGGCAATTGGCGGAGCCAGCGTGCCGATGTCGCTTTTGCAACTACGCACGCAGCAACGGCAGGCGAAATTGGCGGCATGGAACAAAAGCACGCGACAGGCCAGGACGATGAACCGCCCGCACCGGTGATTGCGGTTGCCGGCGTCATCGTGGCGATGGCGCTGGTGGCGGTCGGCAACGGCCTGATGTTTGGCTACATCCCGGTCAGCCTGGGTGCTGCCGGCTATGCACCGACCTGGGCCGGCACTATTCTCACCGGCCTTTCCGCCGGCGGCCTTGCCGGTTGCCTGCTCACCGGTGCGCTGGTGCGCCGGGTCGGCCATGCACGCGCCTATATGGTGTTTTCAGCCCTGGTCGTGCTGTCCAACGTGGCCATAGGCGCCGGAACCTTCCCTGTTGTGTGGATCGCCGCGCGGGTGCTCTACGGCTTTGCCATATGCGGGCTTTTCATCGTCGCCCAGAGCTGGCTCAACGATGCCGTCGGCAATGAAATCCGTGGCCGCGTCATGGCGATCTTCTATGTCTCATATGTCGTCGGCCTGGGCGTCGGCTCGTTCCTGCTCGGCTTCGTCGATATCGCGACCGCGCAGGCGCCGCTCATTGGCATCGCCTTCAATGCCGTCTCGATCCTGCCGGTGGGGCTCACCCGCCTGCGTCAGCCGCCACCGCCAAAGGCTGCTTCGGTGGCGTTGGCACGCGCCTGGCGTATCTCGCCGGTCGGGGTCGCTGGCATGTTGGCCGTCGGCGGCGTGTCGATGCTGGCACCGGCTTCGCGCCGATCCACGCCACGGCCAGCGGCTTCAGCCAGCAACAGGTGGCGACGCTGTTGTTTGCCATGCCGCTCGGCACGCTGTTGTTCCAGATCCCGTTCGGCTGGATTTCCGACCGTACCGATCGGCGCTACGTGCTCGTTGCCGCCGGCCTTCTGGTGGTGATCGCCGGGCTTGCCGCCAGCCGCTTCGACGGCAGCGCGTTGCCGATCATGGTTGCGATCTATGTCGTGTGGAGCGGGGCAAGCGAGTCGATCTATTCGCTGTCCAGCGCGCATGCCTCCGACCGCGCCAGCAAGGACGACCTGGTTGCCCTGTCGAGCAGCATGCTGTTTGCCTGGTCGCTGTCGGGTTTCATCGTGCCGGGCCTTGGCACCGTGCTGACCGCTGTCTACGGCACCTATGCCTTCATGTATGTGGCGATTGCCATCGGCGCGATCTTCACGGCCTTTGTCTTGTGGCGGCTGTGCATGACGGGTGCGGTTCCGGCAAATGAAGCCGGCAGTTTCTCGCCGATGTCGGCGCAATTGCCGCCGCCGGTCGATCCGTAGCATGTCAAGAAAGATGGGTGCTAACGGCTTGTTGTCAGGTGTTTGCACGGGCTTGTCTTGAAACTGTAGCCCAACTCTGCCTATCTAAATGGTGTCGCCCACGTTCAGGGTGATTTGGTTGTTCCTGTCGGAAAGGAAAGACACTGAGAACAGCACTTCGGAAGAGGGCGGAAATCCTGCCTTCGCCGGCCGGGATAGGCGAATACGACGCTGTTGCCCGCGCCATCAAGACAGTCCTTGCCAGTCTGGAAGACTCCAAGGCCGAAAACATTGTCTCCATCGACATCCAGGGGAAATCGAGCCTAGGCGACTATATGGTCATCGCCTCGGGTCGGTCGCACCGTCACGTCGCGGCACTTGCCGATCATCTCCTCAAAGCGCTGAAGGATGCCGATCTCGGCACTGCCCGCGTCGAGGGGTTGTCGGGTGCCGACTGGGTGCTCATCGATTCAGGCGATATCATCGTCCATATCTTCCGGCCCGAGATCCGCGAATTCTACAATCTCGAAAAGATGTGGCAGGCGCCGGATCTAGAGGAAGAAACGGTTCACTGAACCGTTAGACAGGGATGAAGGTAGCGATACATGCCGTGGGCCGGATGAAAGCCGGCCCCGAGAAGGAACTTGCCGACCGCTATCTCGACAGGTTCTCGAAAAGCGGTGGGCCGCTCGGCTTCGACTTTTCCGGGGTCACCGAGATCGCCGAAAGCCGCGCACAAAATGTCGACGAACGGCGCCGCGAGGAAGCCGACAGGCTACGTGCCCAGATGGCGCCCGGAGCCGCGCTGATCCTGCTCGACGAGCGTGGCAAGAATCTCTCTTCACAACAGTTTGCCGACAAGATCGCCTCGCTGCGCGATGGCGGCCAGCGTGGGTTGATGATCGCCATTGGCGGCCCTGACGGCCATGACGAAGCACTTCGCAACGAAGCACAGCTGCTGATTTCCTTCGGTGCCGCGACCTGGCCGCACCAGATGGTGCGCATCATGCTCGGCGAGCAGCTCTACCGGGCGGCGACCATTTTGTCGGGACATCCCTATCATCGCGCGTGAACGCCCGGAATTCGACAAAATGGCCGGGCAAATGTTCGCTCGCGGTCGTGCCCGGCAAACATGGTTGATGGTTCGTTAACGATGCCGCCACTAAGGTCGCAGACATACAACCGGATCATCGCATGGCGCGGAACTCTCCTCTGAAGGCGTGGCTATCGCCGTGCCGCGGCATTGTCGCGGCGGGCCTGATGACGCTTGCCTGCGGAGCAGCTTCCTCTCAGGTGGGACCGCCGCTGCCAAACCCCGACCAGACGCGGTCCGTATACGAAAGTGTCGCGCGCGACATCGAGCTGTCGGCCGAGCGCCGCGAAAAGCTGGCGGCCGAAATCGCGCAGGTGAAGAAGGACCACGCCTCGATCACCGCGGCCCTGATCCAGTCGGCCAAGACCGAACGCAAGCTCGGCCAAGACATCGAAGACATTGCCGGCAAGCTCGAAGGGCTCAAGGAGCAGGAAGCGGGCATCCGCACCTCGCTCAACATGCGCCGCGGCGTGCTGGCCGAAGTGCTGGGCGCGCTGCAGCGCATGGGTCTCAATCCGCCGCCGGCTATCCTGGTCAAGCCGGAGGATGCGCTGTCGTCGATCCGCAGCGCGATCCTGTTGGGTGCGGTGGTGCCCGAGTTGCGCTCGGAGACCGACATATTGATGGCCGATCTCAAGGAGCTGTCGCGGGTGGTTGCCTCGATCGAGGCCGAGCGCGACCGCTTGACCACGGCGATGACGGCCCAGGCGGGCGAGAAGGCGCGACTCGATCTGCTGCTCGAAGCCAAGAGCCGTCTACGCGGCGAATCCGAGACGGCTTTGGCCGAAGAAACAAAAAAATCTGCCGAACTGGCGGCGCGGGCCGACAGTCTCAAAGAATTGATCGCAGCGCTCGACGCACAGGCGGCGAAGAAGACAGCCGATGCGGAGGCCGCGCGAGTGGCTGCAGAGGCGGCCGCCAAGGCGGCAAACGAACCTGTCGTTCCGGTGGTGCCGGAAGCCAACCAACTTATTGCTTCCGCACCGTTTTCCCTGCTGCAGGGGCAGGTGGCGCTGCCGGTCACCGGGCGCATTAAACGCCACTTTGGCGCTGCTGACGGCATAGGCGGAACCATGCTTGGGGACATGGTTGCGACACAATCGGGCGCCATCGTCACCGCTCCGGCGGATGGAAGTGTTCTTTATGCGGGGCCTTTCCGCTCCTATGGTCAACTCTTGATCCTCAATGCCGGCGACGGCTATCATGTCGTCTTGGCGGGGATGAGCAGAATCAGCGTCGCGCCGGGTCAGTCCGTACTAGCAGGCGAGCCGATCGGTGCGATGGGTGAGGCGAGGGTGGCGAGCACCTCAGCTTCGGAAAATGCGAATGCGACGCCGGAACTCTATGTCGAGTTCCGCAAGGATGGAAAACCCGTCGATCCGACCCCATGGTGGGCGGACCGCACCTCTGGAAGGACATAAATGATGCGTAAACTGTCGCTTCTGCTTGCCGGGGCGTTGATGGGAGCCTCAGCGATGAGCCTGGTGTATGGTGCACCCGGCTCAACAGCGAACGCGGCGGGCTCAGAGACCTACCGCCAGCTTGCTATCTTCGGCGATATCTTCGAACGCGTGCGGGGCCAGTATGTGACCCCGCCGGACGAGAAGTCGCTGATCGAAAACGCCATCAACGGCATGCTGACCTCGCTCGATCCGCATTCGTCATATCTCAACGCTGAAGCCGCCAAGGACATGCGCGTCCAGACCAAGGGCGAATTCGGCGGCCTCGGCATCGAGGTGACGATGGAAAACGAACTGGTCAAGGTCATCACCCCGATTGATGACACGCCCGCCGCCAAGGCCGGCGTTCTGGCCGGCGACTACATCTCCAAGATCGACGGCGAGGAAGTTCGCGGCCTGACGCTGAACGACGCGGTCGAAAAGATGCGCGGCCTGATCAACACGCCGATCAAGCTGACGATCCTGCGCCAGGGCGCCGACAAGCCGATCGAGCTTTCGATCATGCGCGACGTCATCAAGGTCAAGGCGGTCAAGTTCCGCGTCGACAACGATGTCGGCTACATGAAGATCACCTCGTTCACCGAGAAGACCTTCGATGACCTGCAAAATGCGATCGCCGAGATCAAGAAGCAGATCCCCGAAGACAAGCTCAAGGGCTACGTGCTCGACCTGCGCCTGAACCCGGGTGGCTTGCTCGACCAGGCGGTCAGTGTCTCCGACACCTTCCTTGACCGTGGCGAGATCGTTTCGACGCGTGGCCGCGACCCCAAGGACATCACCCGCTTCGACGCCCGTCCAGGCGACGACATCGACGGCAAGCCGCTGGTCGTGTTGATCAATGGCGGCTCGGCGAGTGCGTCGGAAATCGTCGCCGGTGCGCTGCAGGATCTGCGCCGCGCAACGGTGGTGGGTACGCAGTCCTTCGGCAAGGGCTCGGTGCAGACCATCATCCCGCTGGCCGAGAACGGTGCGCTCAGGCTGACGACGGCGCTCTATTACACGCCGTCGGGCAAATCGATCCAGGGCAAGGGCATCACGCCGGACATCAAGGTCGACCAGCCGCTGCCGGCCGACCTGCAGGGCCGCGACGTCACGCGTGGCGAATCCGAGCTCAAGGGCCACATCAAGGGCGTGGAAGAGAGCGACAAGGGTTCGGGTTCTGCGGCTTATGTGCCGCCGGAGCCGAAGGACGACCTGCAGCTCAACTATGCGCTTGAGCTGCTGCGCGGGCAGAAGACCGACCCGTCGTTCCCGCCCAATCCTGACAAGGCTGTGATGAACCAGCAGTAAAACCGTTCGGCGCCGGCCCATGGGGCTGGTTGCTTGATCGAGGCAATGCAAAGCTGCCGGGGCCGCAAGGTTTCGGCAGTTTGATTCGGGGTGCTGGCTGAGAGCGCGGAGTGGTGCAGATCGAAAAAGAAATCGACCGTCCGCTTGGGCAGGCTGCACGCCGCCCCGCTGGCAAGCGGTTTGCCCAGCTGCGCAAGGGACCATTGATCGCTGGCCTGTGCGCTGCGGCGGTTGTCGCTGTGTCGGCGTCGATTGCGCTTCGCCAAAAGCCGTTTCGTACGCCCGAAATCGTTGCGGTTGCAACGCCGGAGACCGTTGCTGCGCCCACTCAGCCTGCGGACAAGCCAAAGCCTGCGACAGCACCAACCGCAGGTGGCCCCGCGATCATTCGTGTCAATCCGCCGGTGGGCGAGGACGGGGTCGTTGTCATCCGCGATCCGTCCGCTGTCGGACAAAATGTGCGCATCGCCCATCTTCCTGAAAAAACGCTGATCGAAGACAGCGCGAGCGGGCCGTTGCCGATACGGTCGGCCGACGGGCGACGTCCGTTCGACGTCTATGCTCGGGCCTGGTCGGGTGCGCGGGGCGCGCGGGTGGCGATCGTCATCGGCGGGCTCGGCCTGTCGCAGACGGGAACGCAACAGGCGATCGGCAAGCTGCCGCCGGAGATCACGCTTGGCTTCGCCCCCCAGGGCAACAGCCTTGGCCGCTGGATGCAGGCCGCACGGCGCGAGGGCCATGAGATCGTCATGCAGGTGCCGCTCGAGCCGTTCGATTTTCCCAACGTCAATCCCGGGCGCAATACGCTGACGGTCGAGGCAAGTGCTGACGAAAACCTCAAGAACCTGCGCTGGACGCTGTCGCGGACGACCAACTACACCGCCGTCATGAACTATATGGGCGCGCGGTTTTCGACGAGCCCGGAGGCAATGGGCGCGATGATGGCCGAACTGGGCAAGCGCGGCATCGGCTATGTGGATGACGGTTCGTCGGCGCGCAGCCTGGCGCCCGAGCAGGCGCTGAAGAACGGCGTGCCGTTCGCCGCTGGTGATACCATCATCGATGCGGTCCAGGATCGCGGCGCGATCCTCAACAAGCTCGACGAACTGGAGCGGACCGCGCGCGCCAAGGGTTTTGCCATCGGCACCGGCAACGCATTCGACGTCACGGTGGATGCCGTGACCTCATGGGCAAGCGAGGCGCGCAAGCGCGGCATCGAGATCGTGCCGATCTCGGCTGTCGCGAGCGACCCCGAACGAGGATAGTGACTGATGTCGAAGACCAAGATTGCGCCCCAAGACCTGCCTTACCGGCCTTGCGTCGGCATCATGGTGCTGAACACCAAAGGGCTGGTCTGGGCAGGGCGGCGGATCGCGGAACCGGACAGCGAATTGTCTGATACCGACCAGCTGTGGCAGATGCCGCAAGGCGGCATCGACAAGGGCGAGGAGCCCTATCCGGCTGCCATGCGCGAGCTCTACGAGGAAACCGGCATGCGCAGCGTCACGCTGCTGGCCGAGGCGCCTGCCTGGATCAACTACGACCTGCCGCCGCATCTCTTGGGCGTCGCCTTCAAGGGCAAATATCGGGGCCAGACGCAAAAATGGTTCGCATTCCGCTTCGAGGGCGAGGAGAACGAGATCGCCATCGACCCGCCTCCCGGCGGCCATTCTGCCGAGTTCGACCGCTGGGCCTGGAAGCCGATGGTCGAGTTGCCCGAGCTGATCGTGCCGTTCAAACGCCGGGTCTATGACGAGGTCGTCGCTGCGTTCAGGCACCTGGCCGGCTAGCGCATGACCCCGGCAATCGGAACCGATTGTCGGAAAGGATCATGCGCCAATTCAAGTGTTGCAGCGTCCTTTGCGCGTCCAAGAGGAGGCGCGGCGCTGTAGCCTTGCGGCTGCTGCCCTTGACAAGCAAGGCAGGGTCGGCGACTCTTCGGCCATGTGCACCATCGCTCATATCGGCAGCTTTGCCCTATTTCGGGTCTGCCCCATCGCGGGATACTAGCCCCGGCTCGGTCGCTATGCGACTTCCGAGCCCTTGGGGCCGATTTTTTTCAACGCATGAAATCATGAGCACCGGAGCCGCGTAGCGGTTCGGGCTGAGCATTTGGGCACGTCCGTTCCACGGACGGACCGGTCGCGCGCCTTTTTGATGCGCCGGCCGGACGACAATCTATGAGGCTTCCATTGCGCCAGAACATCAAGCAGCGCCGCGAACACGAGATCGTGGTGAGCGAAAACGACTATGCCAGGCTGACCGGCTTGGCCGAATCCAGTCTCGAACGCCTGCCGGGCATTGCCGAGGAACTGCTTTCCGAAATGGAGCGGGCCAAGATCAAGCCGCTCAGCCGCATCCCGGCCAACGTGATCCGCATGGGCTCGACCGTGACGTTCCGCAGCGGCGACGGCGAGGTCAAGACGGTGACGCTTGTCTATCCAGGCAAGGCCGACATCGCCGAAGGCAAGGTCTCGATCCTGACGCCGGTGGGCGCTGCACTGATCGGCCTTCGTGAAGGCCAGTCGGTCGCCTGGACCTCGCGTGACGGCCGTCGTCTCGAACTCGAGATCATCACGGTCGAAGTGCCGCGCGAAGACGCCAATTGACGAGCGCGAGCTTCAACAGCAGCCCGATTTTCGAACCATGCCAGTGCCGGGCAAAGCCCAGCACTTGTGGAGCTATGCCATGTCCAAATGTCAGCTGACGACCAAGGATTTCGCCATCGTCAAGACGATGCTTGACCGCCTGGCCTGGTCGGGTGGCCCCCTTGTCGCCCTTTTGCGCCGCAAGCTCGCTTCGGCGCATGTCGTGTTTTCAAACGAAGCCGATGCCGACGTGGTCACGCTGAACAGCCGCGTGACTTTCAGCGTCGATGATGGTGCACCCCATACCCGGATTGTCTCGCATGGTCCGATGGACGGCATGGTCGGCCAGATCATCCCGATCACCGTGCCACGCGGCCTGGCTTTGCTCGGCCTGCGCAAAGGCCAGTCGATCGTGGTCGACTGCGGTCGAGGCTCCACCGAAACCATTTGTGTCCAAGAGATCCACTATCAGCCCGAGGCGGCGCGTCCCGGAATCACCACGCCGGCAAGCGATACCGAGACAACCGGCCGCCGCTTCCCGGTACTGGTATTCAGTTCCGATGAGCCACAATCCCTTGGCGTGCCAAGAAAAATCCGGCACACCTCCAGAAACGGCGATGACCCTGGCCCTTCGGCGGCCTGACGGGCGCCGCCTATGAGTTTGTGCGTGCCCCCTTTCGGGGTCGCGCACTTGGGGGCGCAATGAAGGTCATAGTCGTCGGCGGCGGCGTTATCGGAGTGACGACCGCCTATTATCTTGCCGAAGCAGGTCATGAGGTGGTCGTCTACGACCGCCAGAAGGGGCCGTCCCAAGAGACCAGCTATGCCAATTCGGGCGAGATTTCGTCAGGCTATGCCTCGCCAATGGCGGCACCTGGCATGCCGCTCAAGGCGCTGAAATGGCTCGCGATGAAGGATGGGCCACTTTCCTTCCGGCCGAAATTCGATCCCAAGATGTGGATGTGGCTGGCCAGAATGCTGCGCAACTGCACGGCAGAACGTTATCAGGCGAACAAGGCGCTGATGATGGCGCTCGCTGAATACAGTCGCGATATGTTGCGCGTGCTACGCGAAGGCACCGACATTTCCTACGACGAACTCAGCCATGGCACGCTGCAGCTGTTTCGCACCCAGGAGCAACTCGACGGCATCGGTTCCGACGCCTCCGTGCTCGACAAGTTCGAGGTACCCTACGAGATCCTCGATGCTTCTGGCTGTATCGCGGCCGAGCCAGGCCTTGCCGGTGCACGCCAGGACATAGTTGGCGGCCTGCGAATGCCGGATGACGAAACCGGCGACTGCCGGCTCTTCACCGAACGTCTGGTCGAACTGTGCAGCGAACGCGGCGTGATCTTCCGGTTCGGCAAGCGTGTCTACTCGCTGGAGCATTCAGGCGGGCGCCTTCATCAGGTCGTTTCGGACGATGGCATTGCCAATGCCGACGCCTTTGTGCTCGCGGCCGGCAGCTATTCCGAACGCTTCATGCGCAAGCTGCACCAGCGCGTGCCGGTGTATCCGCTCAAGGGCTATTCGCTGACCATGCCGATCGCCGATGCCGACCGCGCGCCGGTTTCCACTGTCATCGACGAAACCTACAAGGTCGCCATCACTCGGCTAGGCGACCGTATCCGGGTCGGCGGCACGATGGAGATGTCGGGTTTCGATCTGACCTTGGATGAATCGCGCCGTGCGCCGCTCGAACGGTCGCTGCGAGAGCTGTTTGCCGGTGCGGGCAACTTGCGCGACGCGCATTTCTGGTGCGGCCTGCAGCCGATGACACCTGACGGTCCGCCGATCTTGGGCAGGACGAAGTTGTCGAACCTGTTCATCAACACCGGCCACGGCATGCTCGGCTGGACCATGGCCTGCGGCTCGGGGAAAATCCTCGCCGACATGATCTCCGGCCGCGAGCCGGAGATCGACGCCAGCGGGCTTGGCCCCGATCGCTATTGGGCATGACCCGTTTAGGCAGCCTTCAGCGACCGCGGCGCTTCGGCCGACTGGTACATTGAAATCGTGTGGCCGTCAGGATCGGCGAATTCGGACGACCAGCCGCCTGGCGCATGACTCACCGGAGTGACGATGGTCACGCCCTTGCCGGCGAGTGACGAGACGACGTCGTCGATGCCACCGTCGGCGATCTCGAACACGATGATGGGGGAGTTGCCGGGCCGCGATTCCATCTCGAAGAAGATCAGGTCGACGCCGTTTGCGGTGCTTGCGATCAGCCAATCGCCTTCACCCTCGCCGCCGCCGTCCATGCGCTGGACATCCAGTCCCATGACATCGCGGTAGAAGGTCTCGGTCTTGTCGATATCCGAGACGTAGTAGCAGATGTTGCCGAGTTTGCATTTGCCGAACATTTGGTCACTCCGTGATTTCAGTTGCACGTCTGTTGAGTTGCCGTGCGACAGGGTTTTGTGAGGTGCCGATCACAAAAAGATGCCCGTCGGGGTCGTGGCTTGCGAGCAGGGCGCCAGGCTGCCTTGTCATGGCGAGCAAGGAGCGCCTGATGCTGCCGAAGGCGAGCGCGCCGGTGAGGCCAGGAATTTCCGCTACCGGATCGCCGCCAAAGGCCAGCCAGCGCTTGCGGATTTCGGCGATGCGCTGGCGAAGCGCCGGGTCGGCAAGGCGTTGCAGCCAGGCGATCTCCTGTCGCGTGTGACCAGTCAGGGCGAGAAGCGTCGTCGTACGCAGACGGGGCGGCAAGGTCGCGACAAAGCGGACAGGCACGATTTCGCGTTCAGTTGGCTCGCAACTGCCGACAGCGAATGGCGCCTCGCGCTTCCTGCGCCGTACGGCCGAACGCGCGTCGAAAGCGGCGCGCCGCCGCAGCGCGCCTTCCAGCCAACGCCGGTTCTCGATCTTCGACAGGTCGGTGCGCCCGGCTTCGACCGCCGCGACGAGGACAGTTTGCAGCAGATCCTCGGCTTCGTCGGCGCGTCGTGTCGCGCGCCGGGCCTTGCGCAACAATTCCGCGTAGGGGCGGGGCAGCAAATCGGTTTCCTCGCTTGAAACGCGTGCATGACCCCGAAAATCGGAATCGATTTTCGGAAAGGATCATGCACATTTCAAAGTGCTACAGCGTCCTTTGCGCGTCCAATTGGACGCGCGGCGCTGTAGTGTTAGCGGATGCGTGAGATTGTCGGAAGGGGTCAGATAAACAGGGCCCGTTCGCGCTCCACCGACTTGGTGATGAAGCCGGCTACCGTCTGGATGCGGCGCAGCGGGCGGACGGACTCGTGATAGACCAGCCAGTAGGCGCGGCGGATCGGCGCGATCGCGGTCACCGGCACGATTTCTGAAATGGTGCGGGCGATGAAGGTGTGCAGGATGCCGATGCCGGCGCCCGAACGCACGGCCTCTACTTGTCCGAGTGCGGATGAAATCGAAAAGGCGGATTCCCACGAAGGGCTGAACTCGGCGGCATAGTCGAGCGATGGGCTGACGACGAGATCGGGCACGTAACCAATCAGGCGATGGGCTGAAAGTTCGCTGCGCGAAGAGGGCAGGCCATGTTCTTCGGCATAGGCGCGCGAGGCGAACAGGCCGAGCGAATAATCGACGAGTTTTGCCGCCACCAGCCGGCCTTCGCTCGGCCGCTCGGTGGTGATGGCGATGTCGGCCTCGCGCCGCGACAATGAAAACGTCCTCGGAACCGGGACCAGCTGAATGCGCAGGTCGGCATGCTGTGCGGTCAGCGTGCCCAGGCGCTGCGCCAGGAAGGCAACGCCAAAGCCGTCGGGCGCCCCGATGCGTACCGTGCCCGACACCTCATCGCCTTCGCCGGAGATTTCGGCGCGGGCGGTCAGCATGTCGGCTTCCATGCGCTCGGCGACTTCGAGGAAGCGCTCGCCTGTCGGCGTTAGCTCGCTGCCGGTGGTCAGCCGCCGGAAAAGTTTGGTCTTCAACGCCTCTTCCAGTGCCGCCACGCGCCGCGAAACCGTTGCGTGATTGAGCTCAAGGCGGCGCGCCGCGCCGAGAATCTGTCCGGTGCGCGCGACAGCGAGGAAGATGCGGACGTCATCCCAGTTCATTGGCGGTTCTATCCTTTGTAAGCGCGGCGGCTCGTGCACCCTACTATGCATGAAATCGCATTCAAGCTCTCGTCGGTCGTTATTTTACGCACAACGGTTGCGTTCACGCTCGCGTTGCAAAGGCGCGCGTTAGGCGGGACAATGGGCCATCAACAAAGAATTGGGAGTGAAGCAATGGTCGACTACGGTCATTTCATCGGCGGCAAGCATGTCGCCGGCACCAGCGGACGCAAGCAGGACGTTCTGCAGCCGATGGACGGCTCGGTGCGCGCCACCGTGGCACTTGCCTCGGCGCAGGAACTGCGCGCCGCCGTCGAAAACGCCAAGGCAGCGCAGATCGGCTGGGCCGCCACCAATCCGCAGCGCCGCGTGCGCGTGCTGATGCGCTTCCTCGAACTGGTCAACAAGGAATACGACTCGCTGGCCGAGCTTCTGGCGCGCGAACACGGCAAGACCATCGCCGACGCCAAGGGCGACATCCAGCGCGGCCTTGAAGTCGTCGAAGTCTGCATCGGTGCTCCGCACATGATGAAGGGCGAGTTCACCGACGGCGCAGGTCCCGGCATCGACGTCTATTCGATGCGCCAGGCGCTTGGCGTGGTCGCTGGCATCACCCCGTTCAATTTCCCCGCGATGATCCCGCTGTGGAAGATCGCCCCTGCGATCGCTTGCGGCAACGCCTTCATCCTGAAGCCATCCGAGCGCGATCCGGGCGTGCCGATGCGTATCGCCGAACTGTTCCTCGAAGCGGGTCTGCCCGCAGGCATCCTCAACGTCGTCAATGGCGACAAGACGGTGGTCGACGCGATCCTCGACGATCCTGACATCAAGGCTGTCGGCTTCGTCGGCTCGACGCCGATCGCGCAGTACATCTACAGCCGTGGTTGCGCCAACGGTAAGCGCGTGCAGTGCTTCGGCGGTGCCAAGAACCACATGATCATCATGCCCGACGCCGACATGGATCAGACCGTCGACGCGCTGATCGGCGCCGGCTACGGCTCGGCCGGTGAGCGCTGCATGGCGATCTCGGTTGCCGTTCCCGTCGGCCACGACACGGCCGAGCGGCTGATGGAAAAGCTCATCCCGCGCGTCGAAAGCCTGAAGGTAGGCCCATCGACCGACTCCTCGGCCGATTTCGGTCCGGTTGTCACGCGTGAGGCGCTCGAGCGCATCAAGGGTTACGTCGACATCGGCGTCAAGGAAGGCGCCAAGCTCGTCGTCGACGGCCGCGGCTTCAAGATGCAGGGCTATGAAAACGGCTTCTACATGGGCGGCTGCCTGTTCGACAATGTCACCGCCGACATGCGCATCTACAAGGAAGAGATTTTTGGGCCGGTCCTGTCGGTGGTGCGTGCACCGACCTATGAGAACGCCATCAAGCTCGCCAACGACCACGAGATGGGCAATGGCGTCGCCATCTTCACCCGTGACGGCGATGCGGCTCGCGACTTCGCATCCCGCGTCCAGGTCGGCATGGTCGGTATCAACGTGCCGATCCCGGTGCCGATTGCCTACTACACCTTCGGCGGCTGGAAGGCTTCGTCCTTCGGCGACTTGAACCAGCATGGTCCGGATGCATTCCGCTTCTACACCAAGACCAAGACGGTGACCTCGCGCTGGCCGTCGGGCGTCAAGGATGGTGCCGAGTTCGTCATCCCGACGATGAACTGATCCATCTTCCGAGATTGAAAATCAGACGGGCGCCCTTGGGCGCCCGTTTTGCGTTTTTGGCACGGCCAAGCCGAACTACTTGGCGTCGAAACGCGATCTCCCCTTTGGAAGAAGCTGGGGCAGGTGGCGCCTGTTCTCCTGGGCCACACATAGCGTTTCGTGCTAAAATGGGACGTTACCTTTCCGCTCAGATGCGGCGGCAAGGAGGTGCCGAATGGCGCTGCTCGCACATCGCAGATATGGGCTGGGAGCGCTCAGCCTTACGATGCTGCTGTCGGCCACTCCAGCCTTCGCGCAGCTGTTTTGCAGCGACCATGATGCAATCATCGCAGGCCTGATGGACAATTTTCAGGAGCAACGTCTTGGTTATGGCGTCGCCAGCGATGATGCCATCATTGAAATCTACACCTCGGACAATGGCACCTGGACGGTCCTCATGACCGATGTCAGAGGGCGCAGTTGCGTGCTTGCGGCCGGCGACGGCTGGGAAGCCTCGATAGATGTCGTTCGCAAATTCGAACCCAGGCATTGATCGCCAGCATGCCGCCTAACGTGTCGCTGCTGCCTCGGCCTGGCTGCGCAGCATTGTTATCAATCGCTCCGCCTCTTGGGCAGCGCCATCCTCGTCGTGTTCGAGGATCGAGCGGATCAGCGCGACGTGATGTTCGGCTGATGCTGCAAGCCCGGTGTCGCGCTGATAGCGGAACCAGAAGCGGCGGCTGTGGGTCTGCAGTGGCGCTGCGAGACGGGCGGCGAAGTCGTTGTCGGCGGCGAGTGCGAGGGCTTCATTGACCGCCTTGTCGGCTTCGAGAAAGCCAAGCACGTCGGTAGCGATCACTGCTTTTTGCATTGCAAGAGCTGCGGCATGAAACCGGTTGGCCGCGTCGCGGGTGACGAAGCGGGCCGCCGACCGTGCCAGCACGACCTCGATGCCACGGCGCGCGTCGAGCACGCGCAGCCAATCGCCGGGATGCAGCGGCGCGATTGCCAGGCCGGCGCGCGGCCTGATCTCGATGAGCCCTTCCCATGCCAGACGCTGGATCGCCTCGCGCACCGGGGTGCGGCCGAGACCGAGCAGATCGATCAGTCCGCCTTCGGTAGCGACGCTTCCAGGGGCGAGTTCGAGGGTCACGATCAGCCGTTCAAGCTCAAGATAGGCCCGTATCGCAGCCGGTTCCAGTTTCTCAGCTTGCATGACCGAATCTCTTGAAAGCGCAATGATATATATTTGATATATCAGGCGCGACGGCGAATCGGCAACTTGATTGCTTCGTCATATATGGTTGATATATCAGTGGAGGGGTGCAGCATGTGGCCGGAGGTCGCCACCGCAATGCTCGATCTCGACGTCTCGACCTGCCTGGTCCGCAAACATCATGCTTGCGGAGGTTTTTGAAATCGGCACCAATGATCGGGTGGGGATGCGGCGCCAGTCTCTGTCGGGAGCGCGCTGCAACGCGGTCGGGGAGGGGCGTCCTGGGGAGGAGCAAGGCATGAGCGCGGCGGTCGAGGAGATCGACATCGCCATCATTGGTGCCGGCATCGTCGGCATCGCGGCGGCTGCCTATCTCGTCGATGCCGGCCGCAAGGTGACGGTCTTGGACCGTACAGGCGTCTGCGAGGAAACGAGTTCCGGCAATGCGGGTGCTTTCGCCTTCTCCGACGTGCTGCCGCTTGCTCACAAGGGCATGATGCGCAACGTGCCGAAGTGGCTGGCCGACCCGCTTGGCCCGCTCAGCATTCCGCCCGCCTATTTGCCCCAGCTCGCGCCGTGGCTCTATCGCTTCTGGCAGGCCGGGTCACCTGCCAACTACGAGGCGAGCCTCACAGCGCAAGCCGGGCTGATGAAACTCGCCGAGCAGGAATGGGCGTCGCTGATGGCACGCTCCAGTACCGGCTCGATGCTGGGCGAAGATGGGTCGCTGGAGCTCTATGAGAGCGAGGCAGAATTCAAGACCGCACTACCGAGTTGGGCGGCGCGCGACCGTTTCGGCATAGCCTACAGACATCTCGAAAAGAGCGAGCTTGCCGGCTACCAGCCCGGGCTCGCCGACCGCTTCACGCGCGGTACCTTCGTGCCCGGCTGGAAGACGGTGTCCGACCCGAAAGATCTCGGCAAGGCGATCTGGCGCTATGCCGAAACCAAAGGTGCGGTCTTCATCAAGGGCGATGTCGGTCTTGTCAGGCAGGCTGGCGACCGCATCCTGATCCAGCTCAAGCAGGGCCGCACGCTGTTTGCCCGCCAGGTGCTGATCGCAGCCGGGGCCTGGTCACATCTGCTGGCGCGCCAGCTCGGCGATGTCATCCCGCTCGAAACCGAGCGCGGCTACAACACCACGCTTCCGACCGGCGCCTTCGACGTGAAGCGTCAGCTGATCTTTTCCGGTCATGGCTTTGTCATCACTCCGCTTGCCACCGGCCTGCGTGTTGGCGGGGCGGTCGAGCTCGGCGGTCTTGCGCGTCCACCGAACTACGCCCGGTCAAAGGCGATGCTCGAAAAGGCAAGACGATACCTGCCCGGGCTCGACCCCTCGGGTGGGCGCGAATGGATGGGTTTCCGTCCGTCTCTACCCGACTCGCTGCCGGTCATCGGCGGCTCGCGCAGCCATCCCAACGTGCACTACGCCTTCGGCCACGGCCATCTCGGGCTGACCCAGGCGGCGGCGACCGGCCGGCTGGTTCGCGACCGCATGCTCGGCCAAAAGCCGGCGCTTGATCTCAGACCCTTTTCGGCCCAACGTTTCTGACGCAAGGTATCACCCATCATGGCGCGCCATTCCTCCTTCAGTATCGACGGCCACAGCTGCCGCAGCGGCACATCGGCTCCGGCAAAAAAAAGCCACCATTCCCTCAATCGGCGGGCGGGCGCGGATGATCGGATTGAACACGATCATCATCGACGACCGTGATCCGTTCGCACATGGGTTCGTAGTCAAATAGTCGTATGGCAGGGAGGTGGAACAGCCAATATGTCTAGACAATCTTAGAAGGGAGATCAGCGGTAAGACGCAAGAAACTGTTGCCGTGGGCTTATAGAGCGCTACATTCTTCGATCTTGGCGCGCAAAATCACCGGAATCGGCAAAGACATTGCGTTGAGCCAATGATAGGTTTCGCAATGGTCCAGGGCCTGGACAACATAAAAACAGAGACGGCTTCAAATGCCGTCCGGCAGGCGGCAACGGGTGTAAGAATCACGTTGCAATCCAGGCTCGAAACATTAGGACTAGGGGAAATATCAAAAAGGAATGCGCGCATTGCGCGACATTCCAGGGGAGCCGCATACATATGCAGTACTTCGTCCAGCAGATGGTCAACGGGCTGACTCTGGGGTCCATCTATGGCCTCATCGCAATCGGCTATACGATGGTCTACGGCATCATCGGCATGATCAATTTCGCCCATGGCGACATTTTCATGCTCGGGGCTTTTGTCGCGCTGATCGTGTTCCTGATCCTGAGCAGCATCTTCGTCTCGGTCAATGTCGTGCTGTTCCTGCTCGTCATGATGGTCGTGGCGATGCTGATGACCAGCCTGTACAACTGGACGATCGAAAAGGTTGCCTACCGGCCGCTGCGCGGCTCGTTCAGGCTCGCGCCGCTGATCACGGCAATCGGCATGTCGATTGCGCTGTCGAACTTCGTCCAGGTGACGCAAGGTCCGCGCAACAAGCCGATCCCGCCGATGGTCTCGACGGTCTACAATGTCGGTGGCATCTCGATCTCGCTGAAGCAGATCATCATCGTCGTCGTCACGGTGCTGCTGCTGGCGCTGTTCTGGTACCTGGTCAACAAGACCTCGCTTGGCCGCGCCCAAAGGGCGTGCGAGCAGGATCGCAAGATGGCCGCACTGCTCGGCATCGACGTCGACCGTACCATCTCCATCACCTTCATCATGGGCGCGGCCCTTGCTGCCGTCGCTGGCACGCTGTTTTTGATGTATTACGGTGTCGTTGCCTTCTCCGACGGCTTTGTTCCAGGCGTCAAAGCCTTCACCGCAGCCGTGCTTGGCGGCATCGGCTCGCTGCCGGGCGCCATGCTGGGCGGCCTGATGATCGGCTTTATCGAGAGCATGTGGTCGGCTTACTTCTCGATCGACTACAAGGATGTCGCGGCGTTCTCGATCCTCGCCATCGTGCTCATCTTCCTGCCCTCCGGCATCCTCGGCCGGCCCGAAGTCGAGAAGGTCTGAGACAATGGCCAATATCGCACAAGCTCTCCGCGAAGAGACCGCAACGCCGTTTCAACGCGGCATCAAGGAGGCGCTCTATGCGGGCGCCATCTCCTTCGGCCTGTTTTTCCTGTTCATCGGCCTCAGGACCGACCAGAACATCCGCAACGAGCTGATCCTCGTCCCGCGCTGGGGCCTGCTCGCCATCATTGTCGGCCTGGTGATGGTCGGACGCTTTGTCTATGTCGCCTACGGTCAGCCGTTCCTGGCGCGGCAGAAGATCGTCAACGTTGCCAGCGGCCTGCTGCCGGACAGTGTGGCGACGCGGTTCTTCCGGCTGCCTTTTTTCATCGCGGCCCTCGTGATCGCCGCGCTGCTGTTGGTCTTCGCTGGTTCGCTTGACGGGATATTCGGGCCAACACTCGCCGGTTATGTGCGTTTCTTGCGTGCGCTGACCATCATCTACGCCTTGGCGTCGGTGCTGTTTTATTTCCGTACCTTCATCCATGCGCATTTCTCGGCGCTGGGTATCGGCGTTCTGGTGATCTACCCGATCTTTGTCGTGGTAACGCTGACGCTGATCTCGGGGTCGATGGCGTCCGGTTTCCAGGGCTCGCTCAAATGGGTCGACAATTTCGGCATCCAGATCCTGATCTATGTCATGCTCGCCTGGGGCCTGAACATCGTGGTCGGTCTCGCTGGCCTGCTCGACCTTGGTTATGTCGCCTTCTACGCCGTCGGCGCCTATGCCTATGCACTGCTGGCGACGCATCTCGGCTGGTCGTTCTGGATCCTGCTGCCGGTGGCTGGCTGCATGGCCGCCTTCTGGGGCGTCATGCTTGGTTTCCCGGTACTGCGGCTGCGAGGGGATTATCTGGCGATCGTGACACTGGCCTTCGGTGAGATCATTCGCCTGGTGCTGATCAACTGGCGCGAAGTGACCAATGGCGCGGCCGGCATCTCCGGCATTCCCAAAGTCAGCTTCTTTGGACTGATGTCGTTTAACGTTTCCGACCCCAACTACATCGCCAAGGTGCTCAACATCGCCCAATCCGGTGCCTACTACAAAATCTTCCTTTACTACCTCATCCTGGCCCTGGCGCTGCTGACCGCTTTCGTCACCATCCGGCTTCGCCGCATGCCGGTCGGACGGGCCTGGGAAGCGCTGCGCGAGGATGAAATCGCCTGCCGCTCGCTCGGCATCAATACGACGACGACCAAGCTGACGGCCTTTGCCACAGGTGCCATGTTCGGCGGTTTCGCCGGCTCGTTCTTCGCTGCCCGCCAGGGCTTTGTTTCGCCCGAATCCTTCGTGTTCCTGGAATCGGCGATCATCCTTGCCATCGTTGTGCTCGGCGGCATGGGCTCGCTGGTCGGCATCGCGGTTGCGGCCGCGGTGATGATCGGCGGCACCGAAATCCTGCGCGAAATGGAGTTCCTGAAGGTCGTCTTCGGGTCCGATTTCACGCCGGAGCTCTACCGCATGCTGCTGTTCGGCATGGCCATGGTCATCGTGATGCTGTGGAAGCCGCGAGGTTTCGTCGGCAGTCGAGAACCCACTGCCTTCCTGCATGAGCGAAAAGCCATCTCCAGTTCCTTCACCAAGGAAGGACACGGCTGATGAACGTTTCAATGAACAAGCCGATCTTGCAGGTCGAGCATCTGTCGATGAAGTTCGGCGGCCTGGTTGCCATCGGCGACCTGTCGTTTGAAGCCAAGCGCGGCGAAATCACCGCGCTGATCGGCCCGAACGGCGCTGGCAAAACCACGGTCTTCAACTGCATCACCGGCTTCTACAAGCCGACCGAGGGCATGATCCGCTTCACCGGACGTGAGGGCGGAGAATTCCTGCTCGAGCGCATGCCCGACTTCCAGATCACGGCCAAGGCCAAGGTGGCGCGTACCTTCCAGAACATCCGGCTGTTTTCGGGCATGACGCTGCTCGAAAATCTGCTGGTGGCGCAGCACAACAAGTTGATGAAGGCTTCTGGCTATACGGTCATGGGCCTGCTCGGGCTCGGCGGCTATCGCAAGGCTTCGGCCGAATCTGTCGATATCGCCAAGCACTGGCTCGAAAAATGCGAGTTGATCGACCGCGCCGACGATCCGGCGGGCGATCTGCCTTATGGTGCGCAGCGGCGGCTCGAGATCGCGCGTGCCATGTGTACCGAGCCGGAACTGCTGTGCCTCGACGAGCCGGCCGCAGGTCTCAATCCGAAGGAATCGTTGGCGCTCAACACGCTGCTCATCGACATCAAGGAAAATACCGGCACGTCGATCCTGCTCATCGAGCACGATATGTCGGTGGTCATGCAGATCTCCGACCACGTGGTGGTGCTCGAATACGGCCGCAAGATTTCCGACGGCGACCCGACGTCGGTCAGGACCGATCCGAAGGTCATCGCCGCCTATCTCGGCGTCGACGACGAGGAAGTCACCACCGTCCTGGTCGAGGTCGGCGACGAGCAGGTGATCGAGGAACTCGAGGGCGTGCCCGATCCGGCGCATGGTCCAAGCGCGTCATCGTCAATGATGGCCGGTCCGGTCAGCGACACGATCAGCCACAGCGATGGCGACGGTGAGATCGTGACTGTCTCCAAGGGCGCGTCGAAGGCGGCGCAGGTCGAAGCCCGGGATGCCAGGATTGCTGCCGAGCCAGCTACCAAGGCTGCTGCGGCCAAGGCGAAGGCGCCGAAGGCAAAGTCAGCCGCCGCACCTGCCGCCGGACTGATGGCTTCGCCCAAGCCGGTAAAGGCTGCGCCTGCAGCAAAGGCACCGAGAGCACCGGCCAAAACTGCTGCTTCGGCCGCACCGGTTGCCAAAGTTCCTGTAACGGTCAAGCCGGCCGTGGCGAAGGCCGACTCATCGAAAGCGGTTGCAAAGCCGGCCAAGGCTCCGGCTGCGAAACCAGCAGCCAAGGCGGCGGCAAAACCTGCTACGGCTGCACCGAAGGCAGCGACCACAAAGGCTGCGTCGGCGAAAGCCACCAAGGCAGCGCCGGCTCCAAAAGCAGCGTCAAAACCTGCGGCGCCAAAAGCTGACAAGCCGGTGCTGAAAGCGGCGGTGGTCAAAGCCCCGGTGAAGGTAGTGTCCGCGCCCAAGGCTCCAGCAAAATCGGCCAAGCCGGCTGCCGCACCAAAGGTCGCGGCGTCTGCCAAGCCTGGAACCAAGGTATCGGCCAAGCCGGCCAAGGCACCAACGGCCAAGGCTACCGTCACCAAAGCCCCCACTGCCAAAGCGCCTGTCGCCACGGCTGCGCCGGCCAAGGCACCGGTCGCCAAGACCATTGCCAATGTGCTTGCCGCACCGCGTGGCGGTGTGGCGGACCGGCTGATCCTGATCAAGGGCATTGGACCGGTCAACGAGAAGAAGCTCAACGACCACGGCATCTTTCATTTCGACCAGGTGGCGGGGTGGAAGAAGTCCGATATCGCGGCGGCGGAAGCCTACCTCGCCTTCGACGGACGGATTGAGCGCGAAGATTGGGTAGGGCAGGCCAAGGCGCTGGCGCGTGAAGCGGCCAAGCCGGCGAAAGCCAAGCGCGGAGGTGGCAAGTGACGGCTAAGACCTTGCTCGACATCAGGGGTGTCGAGACCTATTACGGCAACATCCGCGCGCTCAGCGGCGTCGATGTCTCGGTCAACGAAGGCGAGATCGTCGCCCTTATCGGCGCCAACGGTGCCGGCAAGTCGACGCTGATGATGACAATCTTCGGCACGCCCAGGGCGCGCCGCGGCACCATCACCTTCGCTGGTACCGACATCACCGACCTGCCGACGCATGAGATCGCCAGGCTGCGCATCGCGCAGTCGCCGGAGGGGCGGCGCATCTTCCCGCGCATGACGGTGATGGAAAACCTGCAGATGGGCGCAAGCCTCGACAACCTCAAATATTACGATGAGGACGTCGAGAAGGTGTTCACCCTGTTTCCCAGGCTCAAGGAGCGTATCGCCCAGCGCGGCGGCACGCTTTCAGGCGGCGAGCAGCAGATGCTGTCCATCGGCCGTGCGCTGATGGCGCGGCCCAAGCTGCTTTTGCTCGATGAGCCGTCGCTTGGTCTCGCACCGCTGATCGTCAAGCAGATCTTCGACGCCATCCGCGAGCTTAATCGGACCCAGGGCCTGACCGTGTTCCTTGTCGAGCAGAACGCCTTTGGCGCGCTGAAACTCGCCACGCGCGGCTATGTCATGGTCAATGGGCTGGTCACGATGAGTGGCTCGGGCAAGGACCTTCTCGCCAATCCAGAGGTTCGCGCGGCCTATCTCGAAGGCGGCCGCCACTAGGAGGATCCATCATGCACGGCATTCTCTACGAGGAAGCCTCGATCTGGCAGTTCTTTTTCGTCACCTGCGTCTTGGGTGGATGGGCGGCCTGGATGACCGGTCGCGCCTGCGCGCAGACATGGCGAAGCTACGCCAAACTGGTGCTCTACATACTAGGGCTAGGTATCGCTATACGCTTCATCCATCATGCGTTGTTCGACGGCACGATGTTTACGCTGCAATTCTATATCGTCGACACTATCGTGCTTATGGCGTTTGCACTGACTGGTTATAAATACACACGAACAAACCAGATGGTCACGCAATACAATTGGCTTTATGAAAAGGTTTCGCCTCTTTCTTGGAGATCGAAGTCCTGAGGGGCAAAGGCCAAATATCGGCGCCGATTCGCCAATGAATCGGCGTGACAACTGCCGGAAAATCGGCAAACTCACCTTTCTGCGATATGGGTGGGCATCGCAAGAAAGAAACTCCACGCCCACTCAATTAATGGGAGTGTTTCAATGAAAAAGTCACTTTTGTCGGCTGTTGCACTGACCGCGCTCGTAGCGTTCAGCGGCAGCGCATGGGCCGATGTCATCGTCGGCGTCGCCGGCCCGATCACCGGCCCCAATGCTGCCTTCGGCGCGCAGCTTCAAAAGGGCGCCGAGCAGGCTGTTGCTGACATCAACGCAGCCGGCGGCATCAATGGCGAGCAGATCAAGCTTGTGGTCGGCGACGACGTCTCCGATCCTAAGCAGGGCATTTCGGTCGCCAACAAGTTCGTCGCTGACGGCGTCAAGTTTGTTGTCGGTCACTTCAACTCGGGCGTCTCGATCCCGGCGTCGGAAGTCTATGCCGAAAACGGCATCCTCGAAGTCACCCCGGCTGCGACCAATCCGAAGTTCACCGAGCGCGGCCTGTGGAACGTGTTCCGCACTTGCGGTCGTGACGATGCGCAGGGCGGTATTGCCGGTGCTTATCTCGCGTCGAAGTTCAAGGACGCCAAGATCGCCGTCATCCACGACAAGACGCCTTACGGCCAGGGCCTTGCCGACGAAACCAAGAAGGCGATGAACGCCGCCGGCGTGACGGAAGTCATGTATGAAGGCGTCAACATCGGCGACAAGGATTTCTCGGCACTCATCGCCAAGATGAAGGAAGCCGGCGTTTCGATCGTCTATTGGGGCGGTCTTCACACCGAAGCCGGCCTGATCATCCGCCAGTCGGCTGACCAGGGCCTCAAGGCAACGCTCGTTTCGGGCGACGGCATCGTCTCCAACGAACTCGCCTCGATCGCCGGCGACGCCGTTGCCGGTACGCTCAACACCTTCGGTCCGGACCCGCGCCTGATCCCCGAGAACAAGGGCCTGGTCGAGAAGTTCCGTGCCGCCGGCTTCGAGCCGGAAGCCTACACGCTCTACTCATATGCCGCGATGCAGGCGATCGCTGAAGCTGCCAAGGCTGCCGGCTCGACCGACACCCAGGCTGTAGCCAAGGCACTCAAGGAGAAGGGCCCGTTCAAGACGGCGCTCGGCGACATCTCCTTTGACGAAAAGGGCGATCCGAAGCTGCCAGGCTACGTCATGTATGAGTGGCAGAAGGGCGCCGACGGCAAGTACACCTACGTGCAGCAGAAGTAATTCTGCGAGCACCATCGACCAAGAAATGCCCGGCGCTCCGCGCCGGGCATTTTTTTGTGCCGCGGAAAATATAGCATTCTGACGCTACGGAAATTAAATCGATTTAAGGAGCCGGGTTTTCGGTTGCACCGCAGCATTTTCCCGCTAATCATTCGCCGCCTCTTAAATATCCAGCGTCTGGAGCGTTTTCGTGCCGATCAGCAAGATCCTCGTCGCCAACCGATCCGAAATCGCCATCCGCGTCTTCCGCGCGGCCAATGAGCTGGGGCTCAAAACCGTGGCGATATGGGCGGAAGAGGACAAATATTCGCTCCATCGCTTCAAGGCCGACGAATCCTACCAGGTCGGCCGTGGTCCCTGGCTCGCCAAGGACATGGGGCCGATCGAGAGCTATCTTTCGATCGAAGAGATCATTCGCGTCGCCAAGCTGTCCGGCGCTGACGCGATCCATCCCGGCTACGGCCTGTTGTCGGAGAGCCCGGAATTCGCCGAGGCCTGTGTCGAGAGCGGCATCATCTTCATCGGCCCCAGGCCTGACACGATGCGCCGGCTCGGCAACAAGGTTGCGGCACGCAACCTCGCCATCGAAGTCGGTGTGCCGGTGATCCCGGCGACCGACCCGTTGCCCGACGACATGGACGAGGTGAAGAAACTCGCCGCCAAGATCGGCTATCCGGTCATGCTCAAGGCCTCATGGGGCGGCGGCGGTCGTGGCATGCGCGCCATCCGCAGCGAAGCCGATCTCGCCCGCGAGGTGGTGGAAGGCAAGCGCGAGGCCAAGGCGGCGTTCGGCAAGGACGAAGTCTATCTCGAAAAACTGATCGAGCGCGCCCGCCACGTCGAAGTGCAGGTGCTGGGCGATACCCACGGCAACGCCGTGCATCTGTTCGAACGCGACTGCTCGATCCAGCGCCGTAACCAGAAGGTCGTCGAACGCGCGCCAGCACCCTATCTCGGAATGGCCGAGCGCAACGAGTTGTGCGAGCACGCCCTCAAGCTTGCCCGCGAAACCGCCTATGTCGGCGCGGGCACCGTCGAATTCCTGCAAGACGCCAACAGCGGCAAATTCTACTTCATCGAAGTCAATCCGCGCATCCAGGTCGAGCACACGGTCACCGAGCAGGTGACCGGCATCGACATCGTCAAGGCGCAGATCCACATTCTCGATGGCTTCGCCATCGGCACGCCGGAATCGGGTGTGCCCGATCAGGCCGACATCCGCCTCAACGGTCACGCTCTGCAGTGCCGTATCACGACTGAAGATCCCGAGCAGAACTTCATTCCCGACTATGGCCGCATCACCGCCTATCGTGGGGCCACCGGCTTCGGCATCCGCCTCGATGGCGGCACCGCCTATTCGGGCGCGGTCATCACGCGTTTCTACGACCCGCTGCTCGAGAAGGTGACCGCCTGGGCGCCGACGCCCGACGAGGCGATTGCGCGCATGCACCGCGCGCTGCGCGAGTTCCGTATTCGCGGTGTGGCGACAAACCTGACCTTCCTTGAAGCGATCATCACGCACCCGGCCTTCCACGACAACTCCTACACCACCAAGTTCATCGACTCGACGCCGGAGCTGTTTGCCCAGGTCAAGCGCCAGGACCGCGCTACCAAGCTGCTCAACTATCTGGCCGATGTCACCGTCAACGGCCATCCCGAGACACGCAGCCGTGCCGCGCCCAACCCGGAAGCTGCCGCACCGGTCGTGCCATGGTTCACCGGCCCGATCCCCGATGGCACCAGGCAGAAGCTCGACCAACTGGGCCCGGAGAAATTCGCTGCCTGGATGCGGGCGCAGAAGCAGGTGCTGATCACTGACACGACAATGCGCGACGGTCACCAGTCGCTGCTGGCAACCCGCGTCCGCACCCATGACATCGCCAAGATCGCCGGCACCTACGCGCGCGCTCTGCCGCAGCTTCTGTCGCTTGAATGCTGGGGCGGGGCGACCTTCGATGTCGCCATGCGCTTCCTGACCGAGGACCCTTGGGAGCGCCTCGACAAGGTGCGCCAGGCTGCACCCAACATCTTGTTGCAGATGCTTCTGCGCGGCGCCAACGGCGTCGGCTACACCAATTATCCCGACAATGTCGTCCAGCATTTCGTACGCCAGGCTGCTGCCGGCGGCGTCGATCTGTTCCGCGTCTTCGACTGCCTCAACTGGGTCGAGAACATGCGCGTGTCGATGGACGCGGTGGGGGCAGAGGGCAAGCTCTGCGAGGCGGCGATCTGTTACACCGGCGATCTGCTCGACCCGAACCGCGCCAAATACGACCTGAAATATTATGTCGGGCTGGCCAAGGAGCTGGAAGCTGCCGGCGCCCACATCATTGCCGTCAAGGACATGGCCGGCCTGCTCAAGCCAGGTGCTGCGCGGGCTCTGTTCAAGGCGCTGCGCGATGCGACCGACCTGCCGATCCATTTCCACACGCATGACACGTCGGGTCTTTCGGCGGCAACGGTGCTGGCGGCGGTCGAAAGTGGCGTCGATGCCATCGATGCGGCGATGGATGCGTTTTCCGGCAACACTTCGCAGCCTTGCCTGGGCTCGATCGTCGAGGCCCTGCGCGGTTCGGATCGCGATCCGGGGCTTGCGCCCGAATGGATCCGCCGCATCTCGTTCTACTGGGAGGCGGTGCGCAACCAGTATGCCGCCTTCGAAAGCGACCTGAAGGGGCCGGCCTCGGAGGTCTATCTGCATGAGATGCCTGGCGGCCAGTTCACCAACCTCAAGGAGCAGGCGCGCTCGCTCGGGCTTGAAACCCGCTGGCACGAGGTGGCGCAGGCCTATCACGACGTCAATCTGATGTTCGGCGACATCGTCAAGGTGACGCCGTCGTCGAAGGTGGTGGGCGACATGGCGCTGATGATGGTGAGCCAGGAACTGACCGTCGCAGATGTCGAAAACCCGGCCAAGGACATCGCTTTCCCGGATTCGGTCGTGTCGATGCTGCGCGGCGATCTCGGCCAGTCGCCGGGCGGTTGGCCGGCAGCGTTGCAGAAGAAGGTACTGAAGGGCGAAAAGCCGATCACCGCGCGCCCCGGCTCGCTGCTCAAGGCAGCCGACCTCACGGCGAACCGCAAGGACGTCGAGACCAAGCTTGGCCGCAAGCTTTCGGAAAACGAGTTCGCTTCGTCGCTGATGTATCCGAAGGTGTTTTCGGACTTCGTCCACGCGCAGGAGACCTACGGGCCGGTCAGCGTCTTGCCGACGCCGGTTTATTTCTACGGCATGGAGCCTGAGGACGAAGTCTTCGTCGACATCGAGAAGGGCAAGACGCTGGTCATCCGCTGCCTTGCCGTCGGCGACGTCGATGACAAGGGCATGGTGACGGTGTTCTTCGAGCTCAACGGCCAGCCGCGCCGCGTCAAGGTGCCGGACCGCGCGCATGGCGCATTGGCTTCCAAGGTCCGGCGCAAGGCCGAAGCCGGCAACGAGGCCCATGTCGGCGCGCCGATGCCGGGCGTGGTCTCGACGCTTGCCGTCTCGGCCGGCCAGCCGGTCAAGGCGGGCGACGTGCTGCTGTCGATCGAAGCCATGAAGATGGAGACTGCCCTTCACGCCGAGCGCGACGGAACGATCGCCGAAGTGCTGGTGCGCACCGGCGACCAGATCGATGCCAAAGACCTGTTGGTCGTCTATGGCTGATCCTTGTCCGGCCAGTGGTTTAGAACAGCCCTTGGCCCGCCTTTGCTTCTTCCGCCGCGCTGCGGCGGATGAGGCTTTTGAACATGTAGCCGCGCTGGCCTTTGTAGACGACCGTGCACCAGTTGCAGTCGGTTTCGGCGTCGATGGCGGCGTTTGCCGGCACGACCAGGATCACCTTGGACTCGTCGGCGGGACCATCGCGCAAATTGCCCCATTTGGCGGCCTTTGCCGGGCGCAGGTCGGGCAGGGGGCCGTCGAGCAGGCTGGTGCTGGCCTGGGTGGCGCTTGCATCGACCATGCCGGTTGACGCTTCCAGCATCGCTACCTCGGCGTCGGTCTCGGCGACCTGTACATCCAGCGAGCCGCGCAGGCCGTGGGGGGCAATCGATGCCGTGTCGGAGTTATCCCTGATCTCGCCTATTGGTACGGCGGGCGCCTGTCCTGAAGCGCTTGCTTGGCGTTCGTCCGGCCCCGCCGCGTTGGCCTGTACCTTACTCGCACCGGCCTGCGATGCACTGGCCTGGCCCCAGCGCGAATTGTCGGCGGCTGGCGGAGAGCGTTCCAGCGTTGGCGTGGCAGGCTGCCGCGCTTGCTTGGCTGCTGGGTCTCCTTGCGAAGCCGCGGACAAGCCTCCGAGACCGGTAGTCTGAGGCTGCGTCACCTGCGGCGGCACCGCGGCCGTCTGCGTCGGGTCGGGTGCTGACGCGCTTGCAATCAGCACGACAGCCAAGGCGACCACCGCTGCACAGGAACCAAGCAGGGCAATGCTCGATGGCGACAGCTTGCGCGACCTGAGATCTTGGCCGGCTTGTTGCAGATGCGCGTTTACCTGGCTCGAAATTCCGGCGAGCCGGAACGGTGGGTTATTCATGGTACAAGACTCCACAACGGTGCGACGCGGCAAACAGCCGGCATCGACCCCCAACCCGTATTGGCATGCAAAAGGCGGAAATGATCTGCAAGCGGTTGGTGTTGCCTGTTCCGCTGCAGTCTTCACCATCCGGCTACATCCGCTATTGGACGGAAATCGGGCGAAGCCGTGTCAGGACGGCGGTTCTGGCCCAATGACTGCTCGGAATAGGGGCTTGATCGCAATCTAAATCGATTTAGTCTATGTTGACGCGGGCGCTGCGCTGCGCGTGTTTGCCAAGTGCACTGGTGCGGTAACTTTTTGAATCTGCCGATCACGGCTGCCTGAAATCGATTTCAGCTGTCAGGCTCATATGCTAGGAGTCGCGTTCGATGAACGCCACAAACACAACTGATCTCGCTGCAAAGGCTATTGCAGCACGCGCCCGCTGGGCCGTGGCCGCTGCCTTTTTCATCAATGGTTTTGTCACCGGGAGCTGGGCGACGCAGATCCCGCTGCTTTTGACTCGCTTGCATATCAGTGAGTTTGTGCTCGGCCTGCTGATCCTGGTGTTTGGCCTTGGCGCGCTTACGGCGATGCCGTTTTCCGGCTACCTGATGACCAAGCGCGGCTCGCGGCCCGTGGTGATCGGCTTTGCCTGGATCGTGGTCTTTGCGCTGCTGTTGGTCGCCCTTGCACCCAATGTCTGGCTTGCTGCGGTGACGATGTTCATCTTCGGCGGCTCGATCGGCGCGATGGATGTCGCCATGAACGCCAATGCCGTCGCCGTGGAAAAACGGCTGTCGCGGGCGATCATGTCGTCGTCGCATGGCTTCTGGAGCCTTGGTGGCTTTGCCGGCGGTGCACTAGGCGGCATCATCATCCAGAATTTCGGCCACCTGCCGCATGCGATTTTTGTAACCGTGGTAGCCGCTGCCATGACGGCCTTTGCGTTGCGACATCTGATCGGCGAGGACAGGCCGGTGACGCATGAGCACCGGCATTTCCGCCTGCCGCGCCTCCCCACCATCTATCTGGTCGGCATCATGGCGCTGTTTTCGATGATCCCGGAAGGCGCGGTGCTTGATTGGGCGGCACTTTACCTCAAGCAGGAACTCGGCGCCGACATCGCCACCGCTGGCTTTGCCTTCGCTGCCTTCTCCGGCATCATGGCGCTGATGCGCTTCCTTGGCGATGGCGTGCGCAACCGCTTCGGCGCGGTCAACACGCTGCGCTGTTCGGCACTGCTTGCGGCGGGCGGCATGCTCGCTGCCGGTCTCGCACCCAATCCATGGATTGCGATCGCCGCCTTTGCCATGTGCGGCCTTGGCGTCGCCAACATGGTGCCGATCGCCTTTTCCGCCGCCGGAAACCAGCCGGGCGTCGTGCCGAATATCGGCATGAGCGTCGTCACCACCATGGGCTATTCAGGCATCCTGGTGGCACCCTCGGCCATCGGCTTCGTTGCCGGGCATACCGGCTTCGCGCCGATCTTTGTCGCCCTGTCCGGCTTCCTGGTGGTTGTCAGCCTGATGGCTGGCCTTGCCCGCCATGCCGACTTCAGGGCCGTGCCTCAGGCGACGCCTGCCGAATAACGCTTCAGCTCCTCGTGCAGGAAATCAGCGACACGGCGGATACGCACGCTTGCGCGCACGTCGCGGTGCATGGCGAGCCATACCGGCAGCATTGGCAGTGTCAGTTCAGGCAGGACGATTTCGAGGTGCGGCTCGCGCCGAACGAGCTGCTCTTGCGCGATGCCGATGCCGTTGCCAGCCCGTACCGCTTCCCAGAGAACAATGTGATTGTCGCTGCGCAGCCGAAAGTCTTGCCGGGTGATGCCCGGCAAGAAGTGTTCGAAGCCGCGGATCATCTCGTCGCTGCGGTCGAAGCCGATCAGGTCGTGGTCGCGCAAATCGTCCGGCGCAGACGGGCGGCCACGCCGGTCGAGATAGGCTGACGTAGCGCACATGCTAAGCGCAATGTCGGTGACCTTGTGCGCCACCAGCTCGTTCTGGGCGGGGCGCACCATGCGGATGGCAATGTCGGCGTCGCGCCGAAGCAGGTTCTCGACCTGGTTGGAGGCGACGATCTCGACCTCGATGCCAGGTTCTTCGAGGCCGAGCCGGGCGAGCATGGCCGGCAGCACATGGGCTGCCACCATCTCGCTTGCGGCGATGCGAACGGTGCCTGCGATCGCCTCGACAGATCCCAGCGCGAGCCTGGCGAAGGCTGTGGCCTCCTCGCTGACCGCCCGGCCTCGTTCGAACAGCAGGCTTCCGGCCTCGGTCAGCACATAGCCATTGCGGCCGCGCCGGAACAGCGTGACGTCAAGCGCTTGTTCGAGTTCGGCGATGTGGCGCCCAAGCGTCGGCTGGCTCGATGCCAGGCTGCGCGCGGCGGCCGACAGGCTGCCGGTCTCGGCAACCGCGACAAAACTCCGGATCAGGTTCCAGTCTATCTCAGGCATTTATTCAAAATTGAATATCAAGTCGCCATTTTGAGTCAATTCATTTCCGTCTGTGAATGAACGAAAACGGGTCACCACAAACGCAGGAGTGACCGACATGACCAAGATCGCAATTCTGGGTGCCCGTGGCCGGCTCGGCCGCGCCGTTGCCAAGGCCTTCCTCGACGCCGGATATGAGGTGCGGGCCATCACCCGCGACGGCAAGCTGCCAGCGGAGCTGGCAGGGGCCGAAGCCATAGCCGCCGACGCGCTCGACCGGCAGTCGCTGATTGATGCCACCAGAGGCGTCGACATCATCTTCAACGGCCTGAGCCCGGTCTATTCCGACTGGAGCACGGTCCTGCCGATGGCCGAAAATGTCATGGCGGCGTGCCATTCCAATGGGGCGCTGCACATGGTTGCGGGTACCGTCTACAATTTCGGCTCGCCGATGCCCGCCGTCATCACCGAAGATACCCCGCAGCACCCAACGACCGAGAAGGGCCGTATCAGGGCCGCCACCGAAGAGCTGTTTCGCCGCGAAGCCGAGGCCCGTCGCGTTCGTACCGTTTTGCTGAGGGCGGGCGATTTCTTCGGCGGCAAGGGTACCGGTTCGTGGTTCGATCTGGTGGTCACCTCGAAGCTCGCCAAGGGCATCTACACTGCACCGGGGCCAGCCGACCTCATGCATGAATGGGCATATCTGCCCGATTTCGCCGCGGCCTTCGTGGCCCTTGCCGACAACCACGACAAGCTCGGTGTTTACGAAAACCTCAATCTGCCGGGCCATGCGGTTACCGACCTGGAGATCAAGGCGTCGATCGAGCGCGCGCTTGGCCGCAAGCTCAAGCTATCATCGATGCCCTGGTGGGTGTTGCGCGCTGGGGCCCCGTTCGTGCCGATGTGGAAGGCGATCGTGTCGATGTCGTACCTGCGTTTCGAGCAGCATCGGCTGGTGTCGCAGCGCCTCGAGCCCATCATCGGCCACATTCCCCATACGCCGCTCGACGAGGCGGTAGCAGGCGCACTCGCCGATCTCAGCTTGCTGCCTCAGGCAAAGGCCGCCTGATCTAGTGCAAAAGAAAACGCCCGGACTCTTCCGGGCGTTTTGCCGTTCAGCTGGCTTCAGGCAGTCAGACGCGGCCCATCAGCATCAGCACGAGAAGGATGACAAGGAGCACGCCGACGATGCCGGAAGGTCCGTAGCCCCATCCGCGCGAATGCGGCCAGGCTGGCACCGCTCCAAGCAGGATCAGGATCAGGATGATGATAAGCAGCGTCGAAATTGTCATTGTTCATGCCTCGTAATCTTACGCTTTGTCGAGGCAGGAACGCAAAAGGCCGCCCGGTTGTTCCGGGCGGCCTTTTGCGTGCGCGCAGTGTGTTGGTCTATTCCGCGGCCTTGGGGAAGGCGATAGCGGGTTCGTCGTCCACGGGCGGAGGCGGCGTCGGGGTGGCAGAGCCCTTGCCGAAACGCGCCTTGAACCACTGAACCAGCCTGCCAAACCAGCCGCGCTGGCCTGGCTTGCGCTTGTCGCGGGTGAACACCATCAGCATCGCCGGCGTCACCACCAAGGTGAGGACGGTGGCGAAAGACAGGCCGAAGACGATGGCGCTCGACAAGGCGATCCACCACTGGGTCGACGGCGCGTTGATGGTCGTCTCATGATGGAAGATCTCGAGGCCGAGACCAAACGCGATCGGCGCCACGCCCAAGATGGCTGACAAGGCGGTCAGCACCACTGGGCGGGCACGCTCGCGGCAGGTCTGCAGCACCGCGTCCATCTTGTTCCAGCCTTCTTCGCGCAGCCGGTCATAGGTGTCGATCAACACGATGTTGTTGTTCACCACAACGCCCGCCAGCGCGATCATGCCGATGCCGGACATGACGATGACAAAGGCTTGGCCGGTCAACAGCATGCCGAGCAGGGCGCCGACCGTCGCCATGACCACGCAGGACAGCACCAGAACCACGCTGGTGAACTTGTTGAACTGCGCCAGAAGCACGATGAAGATCAGGAAGATCGCAGCCCCGAAGGCATTGCCCAGGAACGCGCTTGCTTCGGCGCTGTCTTCGTTGGAGCCGGCGAGTTTCCAGTCGATGCCTGGCTGCGCCATCTCGCCGACGACCTTGCTCACTTCAGCCTGGACCGACGCGACCTGGTAGCCGGATGCGACGTTGCCCTGGATGGTGATCGTGCGCTTGCTGTCGATACGGTTCAAAATGCCGACGGTCAGCTCTGGCTTGCGCGCAACGAAGTTCGAGATCGGCACCGAGCCTTGCGGGGTCTCGATGCGCAACTGGTCGAGCGCTGCGAGCGTCCGGCGGTCCTCCGGCAGACGCAGCCTTATGTCGACAGCATCATCGGCACCGGCAGGACGATAGTCGGTGAGCTTCAAGCCTGTCGTCACCAGCTGGACGACGGTGCCGACCGCGGTCGGGCTGACGCCGTACTGGGCAGCCTTGGAGCGGTCGACGTCGAGCGCCCAGTCGATACCGGGAGGCGGCAAGCCGTCGGAGATGTCGATGACACCGGGCACCTTGGCGACCGCTGCCGCGACCTTCTTGGCATATTCGTTCAGCCCTGCCGGATCGACGGCGGACAGCTGCACCTGGATAGCCTTGCCGCTCGGCGGACCTGCGTCCGGCACGCGCACTTCGACATCGACGCCGGGAATGCCGGCCATCGTGGCCCGCAATTCGTCAAGGATGACATGCGCCGACTTGCGCTCACGCCAGTCGACGAACTCATACTGGATCACGCCGACGACATCTTCGGGGATGTCCTGGCCGCCGCGGGTCTTGCCGGAGCGCGTGTATACCGACTTGATGCCTGGCCAGCCGAGAATCCGGTTTTCGGCCTCGCGGGTTGCGGCATCCATTTCTTCAAGCGAGAGGTTGCCGCGTGCATGGACGTAGAGCAGGCCGTAATCGGGCTCGACGGTCGGGAAGAATTCCACGCCATTGCCAAACTTGACATAGGAGTAGAACCCGCCGGCAAGTAGCGCGAGCGTCAGTACCAGGGCCGTGATCGGATAGTGGACTGCCTTCTTGACGACCGCCATGTAGACGCCGTCCTTGTGCTCCTCTTCCGCATGGGCGGGCGCCTTGGCGAAGAGGGCCCCGAGCGTCGGCGCAAATATGAGCGCGTAGGCCATCGACGCCGCAAGCGTGACGATCAGCGTGATCGGCAGATACTTCATGAAGTCGCCGATGATGCCGGGCCAGAACAGCAGCGGAGAGAAGGCCGCGATGCGCGTCATGGTCGCGGCAATCACCGGGCCGGCCATGCGCTTGGCGGCCAGCTCGAAGGCTTGTTCCTTGGGCATGCCTTCCGACATGCGCCGCTCGGCAAATTCGGTCACGATAATGGCGTCGTCGACAAGCATGCCGACCGCCAGGATCAAGCTGAACAGCACGATCATGTTGATCGTGTAGCCCATCAGCGCGAGCGCCAGGATACCCATCAGGAACGATGACGGGATGGCGAGACCGATGAGCAGCGAGGCTCGGCCTGACAGCGCGTACAAGATGACGATGAACACCAGGATCACGGCGATGAGCACGTGGTTCTGGAGGTCGTTCAGCAACTGGTTGACGAAGACCGACTTGTCCTGGGTGTAGGTGACCTCCATGCCTTCCGGCGCGGTCTTGACGAAAGCATCGGCGACTTTCTTGGCGCCATCGATCGTCTCGACGATGTTGGCACCGATGCGCTTCTTGACCTCGATCGCGATCGCCGGCTTGCCGTCCAGGCGTGTGATCGTCTCGGCGTCCTTGAAGGTCGCCCGCACCGTGGCGATGTCTTGTACGCGCACAACCGCGTCGGGCGTCGCCACCACAGGCAGGCGCGCCACATCCTCAGGCGTTTCGATCAGCGCCGGCACCTTGACGGCATATTTGCCTTCCGAACCCTCGATGGTGCCGGCGGCGACAAGGCTGTTGGACTGGCCGATACCCTGGATCAGCTGGTTGAGCTGCAGCCCGTAGGACGACAGCTTGACCGGATCGATGATCGCCTCAACCAGCTCGTCGCGCGAGCCTTGAAGCGTGCCTTCCAGCACGCCGGGCACTTCTTCGATCTGGTCGCGCAGCTTCTTGGCAGCGGCTGTCAGCGCCCGTTCGGGCACATCGCCCGACAGCGTGACGACCAGGACCGGAAACTCCGACAGGTTGACTTCGTTGACGGTCGGTTCCTCGACGCCGGCAGGCAGGTCGCGCTTGGCGTCCTGCACCTTGTTGCGGGTGTCGATCAGCGCGTCGCCGAGGTTTGTGGAGGGGTCGAATTCAACGATGACATTGGCGCCGCCCTGAAAGGCGTTGGAGCGCATCTCTTTCAAACCCTTGAGGTTCTTGAGCTGCGATTCAACAGGCCTCAGAAGCAGCCGCTCGGCGTCCTCCGGCGAGATGCCTTGATAGACAAGGCTGACATACATGATCGGGATGGCGACGTCCGGTTCGGCTTCCTTCGGCACGGCGCGGTACGAAAGCGTACCCGCTATGACGAGGAAAAGCAGAATCGATAGGGTCAGCCGCGCATTGCGGATCGCAAGCTTGACGATGTCCATTGTTTACTGCGTCCCGGTCGCATCTTCGATGAGCTTCTTGACCATCGCCTCGTCGGCGAGCTGGGCCTTGACCTCGTCGCCATCTTTGACCAGGTCCTGGCCACGGATGATGATCTTGGCGTCGGCGGGAATGCCGCCGAGCACGAGGCCGTTCTGGGTGTCGTCGACAAGGTCGATCGGGTAAAATACCACCTTGGACGAGGCATCGACGGCGCGAATGCCGAGATCGCCATTCTCGTTCAGCGTCACCACCGAGCGCGGCAGCATCACGGCGTCGACAGGCTTGGCGCGCACGGTGATCTCAGCCGTCATGCCGGCGGGAATGGCGCCGTCAGCGTTGGGAATGGCGATTTCGACCGGGAAGGTGCGGGTCTGGGACGTCGCGTCGCGGCTGATGTAACGCAGCTTTCCCATCACCACCTCGCCATTGACCAGCTTCACCTCGGCTTCATCGCCGATCTTGATGTAGCGCAGGTCGCGTTCGCTGATCTCGCCTTTGCCAAGGATCGGATCGAGGTTGAGGATGGTGGCGATTTCCGCGCCCTGCAGCACCGAGCTGCCGATCTCGACGCTGACCTTGTCAACGAGTCCGTCGAAAGGCGCCTTGACCTGGTTGCGCGAAAGTTCGGCTTCGGCGGCCTGGATGAGAGAAAGTGCGGTCGCATAGGCGGACCAGGCACTGTCGGCCTGAAGCTTGGTCCTGGTACCAGCGACCACGAGCTTCTGCGCCGCTTCCCACTCGGCCTTGCGCTGGGCAAGCACAGCCTTCGCCGTATCGAGGGCGGCGGTCTTTTCCTCGGCATCGAGCATCATCACCAGGTCACCCTGCTTGACGCGATCCCCTTGCTTGACGGGAAGCTGCAAGATGACACCGTTAACCCGGCTGGCGAGCGTGGCCCGCTTGTCGGCCTCGGTTTTGCCTGACACGCGGATAGCGCGGGCGTGATCGAAGCGCGGCGGCACGACAACCATCACGGTGCGCAGCGGTGCCTTGGGTTGTTCGGCCTGGGCAGGTTTTGCTTCGGGGTCGGGCTGGGCGCTGCCCACAGAAGAGAATTCGCCTGTGCCCATCCACGCCGCAAATCCGACGAGCACGACCAAGGCTGCAAGCTTGTGGAACCTAATCTTCGACATTGTCGTTATCCGTTGAGGACGGTTGCGGCCACCGCCGTCTTGCCTGGCGCGTCGCCCCGATATGGTGGCGCGCAATACCGCATTCAAATCCGCCAAGGGGGCAATGTGGCGGGGAGGGCGTCTTCTACATCAAATACAGATCGCAAAATAGTGATAAAAAATAATGGAAACATCATCCTGACAAAACTGGCAGGAGGTGTCAGCACGCTGCGGTTGCCGAGCCAAAATGGCGGCTTTTCGCGGCTTAGTTGTGCTGGCGAGCGGCAGCCGGCTTGCTTCTTGTGGCCAAAAACTCGCGCACGCGCGGCCCTGCGGCGGGTCCGTGCAACGGCCTGAAGCCATCGTCCAGTTGCCCGGATAGGTCGAGCGTGGCCTGCTTGCCTACCGAATCAAAGTTGTCTTCGAGCCAGTCGCTGGCCGCCGTGCGGCCAAGGTCGCGCAAGTATTCGAGGAACGCCCATTCTGCGTTGACCTTGGACGATGCCGAAAGATCCTTGAAGGCTTCATCGGCGTCGATGCGATGCATGCGGATGTCGTGGAACTCGCCATGCGGCAACCGGCCTGCGGCGATCAGTTCCTTGATGAAGGCGATCGCGCGGAATTCGCGCAGCAGCCCGGCGTTGAAGGTGATCTCGTCGATGCGGTTCTGGATTTCGTTGGCGGTCTTTGGCGTCTGTTCGCGGATCACCGGGTTGATCTGGACGAGCAGGACGTCGTCAGTGTCGTTGGCCTTGAAGAACGGGTAGATCGCCGGATTGCCGCCGTAACCGCCGTCCCAATAGGGCACGCCCTTGATATCGACGGCCTGGAAGATCTGCGGCAGGCAGGCCGAGGCCATCACCGTGTCGAGGTCGATCTCGCCGTCGCTGAAGACGCGCAGCTGGCCGGTCTCGACATTGGTCGCCGAGATGAACAGGTCGATGTCCTTGCAGGCGCGAACATTGGCGAAGTCGATCTCTTCGGCGACCACGTCGCGTAGCGGGTTGAGGTTCAAGGGGTTGGCGACATAGGGCGAAAACACGCGCGACATCGTGTCGAACCAGATGTAGCCGGGCGTGTTTTCGATGGACCAGTTGCCCCACAACATGTCCCAGGGCGAACGCTGCACCGGGCTGAAGCGGCCTTTGCGCGCCACCGCGCGCCAAAAATCCTCAAGCTTGGCGCGTGCGCCTTCCGCACCGCCACGCATCCAGCCGTCGGCCAGCGCCACGGCGTTCATCGCGCCGGCACTGGTGCCCGATACCGCCTTGATGTCGAGCCGGCCATCTTCCAGCAGGCGATCAAGCACGCCCCAGGAAAAGGCTCCGTGCGAGCCTCCGCCCTGAAGTGCGATGTTGATGGGCTTCTTCTCTTCCGCCTTGCCGTTTCCAGCCATGGCGATTTTTTCCTTTGAGACCGTCACTGAGCGGTCCAGCCGCCGTCCACCGAAACATGCGTGCCGTTGATCTGGGCCGCAGCCGGGGAGGCGAGAAACACAGCCGTTGCCGCAACCTGTTCGACGGTGACGAATTCCTTGGTCGGCTGGCGGTCGAGCATGACCTCGCGAATGACGGTATCGCGGTCCATGTTGTGCGCCTTCATCTGGTCGGGGATCTGCGCTTCAACCAGCGGGGTCAGCACATAGCCGGGGCAGATGGCGTTGCAGGTGATCTTGTCGAGGGCGACTTCCAGCGCCACCGTCTTGGTCAGGCCCAAAATGCCATGCTTGGCCGCGACATAGGCCGACTTGTAGGCCGAGGCGACGAGGCCGTGCGCCGAGGCGATGTTGACGATGCGGCCGCCGCCGGCCTTCTTCATCAATGGGATCGCGGCAGCAGTGGTGTGAAACGCCGAGGTCAGGTTGATGGCGATGATGGCATCCCACTTCTCGACCGGGAAGTCCTCGACGGGAGCGACATACTGGATGCCGGCATTGTTGACGAGGATGTCGACCGAACCGAATCTTGCGGCGGCCTTGGCAACCAGCGCGCGGCAGTCCGCTGCCTTCGACATGTCCGCCTGGATATAGACGGCGGCAACCTTGTATTGCCCGGAGATCTTCTCGGCGATGGCGTGATCGGCCGGTGTGTCGGAGAACGAATTGACGACGATATTGCAGCGCTCGGCCGCGAATGCCTCAGCAATGGCGAGGCCGATACCGGAAGTCGAGCCGGTAACGATGGCGGTTCTTGTCGCGGTCATGGCAGGAAAATCCTTCGGGAATGCCTATGTTGCAATGCAGCATATACGCGCTGTGTGGCGCAATAGAAGCACGACTGGCGCACAGTTTCGTGAAATTATGGTGGAAACGGCCTGTCTGGCTGGGATGCGCCCCACTCTTGGCGGGCGCGTCCACCTGCGATATTGACATGGCGCGCCGCGCGCGCCACCTCAGACGCGGATACCTCGAGCTTAAAAAGGCCGTCCGATGACCGGCTACTTCTCCTCCCCATTTCCTCGCCGCAAGTCGGTCGGCGTTAGCGTCGGCGGCGTGATCGTCGGCGGTGAAGCGCCAGTCGTGGTGCAGTCGATGACCAACACCGACACGGCCGACATCGACAAGACTGTGGCCCAGGTTGCAGCACTCCATCGTGCCGGTTCGGAAATCGTGCGCATCACCGTCGACCGCGACGAGAGTGCCGCTGCGGTTCCTCATATCCGCGACCGGCTTGCCCGGCTCGGCGTCAACGTGCCGCTGGTCGGCGACTTCCACTATATCGGCCACAAGCTTTTGGCAGACCATCCGGCCTGTGCCGAGGCACTGGCGAAATATCGCATCAATCCGGGCAATGTCGGCTTCAAGGAAAAGAAGGACAAACAGTTCGCCGACATCGTCGAGATGGCGATCCGCCACGACAAGCCGGTGCGCATCGGCGTCAACTGGGGTTCGCTCGACCAGGACCTGTTGACCCGGCTGATGGACGAGAACCAGAAAAACGGTTCGCCGCTCACCGCCAACCAGGTGATGCACGAGGCGATCGTGCAGTCGGCGCTGATTTCGGCCGACCTTGCCGAAGAGATTGGCCTGCCGCGCGAAAAGATCATCCTGTCGGCCAAGGTCAGCGGCGTGCAGGACCTGATCGCCGTCTACACCATGCTTGCCACCCGCTCCAACCATGCGCTGCATCTCGGCCTGACCGAGGCTGGCATGGGCTCGAAGGGCATCGTTGCTTCGTCCGCCGCCATGGGCATCCTGCTGCAGCAGGGCATCGGCGACACCATCCGCATCTCGCTGACGCCGGAGCCCAATGGCGACCGCACTCGCGAAGTCCAGGTGTCGCAGGAATTGCTGCAGACCATGGGCTTCCGCCAGTTCGTGCCGATCGTGGCGGCTTGCCCCGGCTGCGGCCGCACGACCTCGACGGTGTTCCAGGAGCTGGCCCAGAATATCCAGGACGATCTTCGCAAGAACATGCCGGTTTGGCGCGAGAAATATCCCGGCGTCGAAGTGCTGAAGGTCGCGGTGATGGGTTGCATCGTCAACGGCCCAGGCGAATCCAAGCATGCCGATATCGGCATCTCCTTGCCCGGCACTGGCGAGACGCCCACGGCCCCCGTCTTCATCGACGGCAAGAAGGCAGCCACGCTGCGCGGACCGGCCATCGCTGCGGATTTTGAGAAAATGGTCGCCGACTATATCGAGCAGCGCTTCGGTCAAGGCGGCAGGGCGGCAGCCGAATAGCGATGCGGAACCTGGCGAGGACAGCGCTGGCTTTCCTCGTTTCTCTGGTCTTTTGCGTATCGGCGCTCGCCGATCCGCCTCGCTCGGCTGAGAAAATCCATGTCGCGCGTGTCTGCGACCTGATCGACACCCATGCCCGCCGCCATGGCCTGCCGAGCGAGTTCTTTGCCCGCCTGATCTGGAAGGAAAGCCGCTTCGATCCGAACGCGGTAAGCCCCGCGGGTGCCGAAGGCATCGCCCAGTTTATGCCGGGAACGGCTGCCATGCGCGGCCTTGCCGATCCCTTCGACATGGAACAGGCGATCCCGGCTTCGGCGCGCTATCTCGGCGAACTCAAGACCGGTTTCGGCAATCTGGGCCTGGCAGCCGCTGCCTACAATGCTGGCGAAAACCGCGTCTCGCGCTGGCTGTCGTCGGGCGGTTTCCTGCCACTCGAAACCGAGGACTACGTGCTCGACATCATGGGGGAGCCGGCCGACAATTTTTCCGACAAGGCCTATGCCGGCACCAATCGGCCGCTCGATCCGAAGCTGTCTTTTGCGGTTGCCTGTCAAAACCTGCGGGTCATCATGTCGGCGACGGTCGCCATGGCCAGCATCAATATCAAGCCTTGGGGCATTCAGGTCGCCGGCAATTTCCGCCGCTCGGCGGCGATCAAGCAGTGGCAGCGCCTCGAGGGGCGTTTTCCCAAATTGCTTTCATCGCATGAACCGGTCGTCAGCCGTGTTCGCACGCCGATGGGGCGGCGCGGCATCTATGCCGTGCGTATCGGCGCTGACGACCGCAGCGAGGCCGGTCTCATCTGCCAGAGCCTGCACAGCGTCGGCGGCTCCTGTATCGTGGTCAGGAATCGCTGAAGCCTAAGTTTGTTCAGGCTACGGCCGTCTTGGCGGCTGATGGATGGTCGAAGCTGAGCATGCGATGGAAGCTCTTTGCGTCCTCGGCCTTGCGCAGCCGCGCGACGGTGCCAGGGTCGCGCAGGAAACGGGCGATCTTGGCCAGCACGTTGAGGTGTTTCAGCGGCGAGATCTCGGGCAACAGCAGCAGCACGACAAGATCGACATCCTGATCGTCGACGGCTTCAAACGGGCAAGGTGTCTTGAGCCGCACAAACGCGCCAAACGGCTCTTGCAGCCCGCGCAGCTTGGCATGTGGGATCGCCACCCCCTGGCCAAGGCCGGTCGAACCAAGCTTCTCCCGCGCCGAAAGCACCGAGACGATCTCGGCAGCCGGGCAGCCCGTGCGCCTGGCTACGTGCAACGCGAGCTCCTTGAGCAGCCGCGTCTTGCCATCAGGCTTGAGGTCGAGGATCACGTCCTCGACCGAGATCACCTCGCGGATATCCATCTTCAGCTTGAAAGCATCGTGGCAAGTGCCAAGCCACCCAGCAGCAGGCCGGTGACGAAAAACAGGCGCGTGAACATGAAGGGCTCGGTCTGGCCTTTGACCGGGCGGTGGTCGTTTGCGGGCACGCGTTTCGCGGTCTCGACGGTTTGCGCGCTGACGAACCTGTCGGGCATCTGAGTGCGAAGCATCGAAGTCTTCCTTTTTTGTTCGCGCCGGAGCGGCAAAAATTGCCGTTATCCAGTCGCGGTCAGGAAGGTAAAAGCTCCAACATCAGTATTCGAGAGAGGCAAACGCACCAAGAAATAAGAAAGTCATAGGTATCATCAAAGGTATCTTGGGCAGCTTTACGCCGACTGAACCAGCTCGGCGCTCTCGCTCAACCACGTGCCTATCTTGGCGCCAAGCTTGTCTGGCGACACCGGCTTGGGCAGATAGTCGTCCATGCCCGAATCTATGCACTTCTCGCGGTCTCCCTTGAGCGCATGCGCGGTGACGCCGATGATCGGCGTGCGGCTGCCATTGGCTGCTTCTTCAGCGCGTATGGCGCGGGTCGCCTCGTAGCCGTTCATCTCCGGCATCGAAACGTCCATCAAGATCAGCTTGGGCTTGAAGGTGCGATACATCTCCACCGCCGTCCGGCCATTGCCGGCGATACGATGGCTGAGGCCGAGCCCAGACAGGATCTGGCCGAAGACGAGCTGGTTGACCTCGTTGTCCTCGGCCACCAGCACGTCGAGCCCACCGCCATGCAAGGGCGTTGGCTCGGGGTGGGCAAGCGGGGCTTGAACCGGGCCGCGGATGACGGTGAAGGCAGGTGGCGAATGATGGATCGGCTCTCGGACGAATTCCATCCGGCCAGCCTGCGAACGGGCTTTTTGCACCGAGGCGATCACCGTGCCGAGCAACACCGCCGAACGTGCCGGCTTGGTCAGATGCGCGGAGATACCGAAATCGAGCACCATGCGAGAGAAATCGACCTGGTCGACCGAGGTCAGGAGCACGACCGGGATCGACGAGATGCGGCTGTCGGCGGCAATCGCCTTGGCGACATCAGCACCGTTCATGCCCGGCATCTGGTAATCGAGGATGACGCAGTCGACACTGGCGCCGAGCTGGGCTGCGCGGTCGAGGAAGGCGAGGCCGATGGCGCCGCTTTCGGCAGCGGCACAGTCGAAGCCCCAGCTTTTCAGCTGCTCGAGCAGGATCTCGCGGTTGACCGGGTTGTCGTCGATGACCAGCACGCGCGCGCCGGTGACGTCGACCGGCACAATGCCGCTTGTCTGCTGCGCTTCATACTTGGGCAGCATGGCGGTGAACCAAAACACCGAGCCCTTGCCGAGTTCGCTTTCGACGCCGATATGGCCGTTCATCAAGTCGACGAGGCGGGCAGCGATGGCAAGCCCAAGGCCTGTGCCCTCGTGGCGGCGGGTCGAACTGCCGTCGACCTGGGCGAATTTTTCGAACACGCTCTGCAGCTTGTCTGCGGGGATGCCAATGCCAGTGTCTTCGACGCGGACCTTGAGGGCCACGGTGTCGTCGATCATTTCTCCCGTCACGTCGACCAGCACATGGCCGCGTTCGGTGAACTTCACCGCATTGCCGAGCATGTTGGTGATGATCTGGCGGAAGCGGCCGACATCGCCAACGACATGGCTCGGCAGGCGCGGATCGATGCGGACGATGAGCTCCAGGTTCTTTTCGGCAACACGTGCTGAGATCAGGGTCGCGACATCTTCGACCGCCTCGCCGAGATGGAAAGGAGCAGGATCGAGCGTCAGCTGGCCGGCATTGATCTTGGAGAAATCGAGAACGTCGTTGATGATGGTCAAAAGCGCGTTGCCCGACTTCACGATGACGTCGGTAAACGTCTTCTGGCGCGGCGTGAGGTCAGTTCGCGCCAAAAGCTCCGCCATGCCGAGCACGCCGTTCATCGGCGTGCGGATTTCATGGCTCATATTGGCGAGAAATTCCGACTTGGCGCGGTCGGCGGCCTCGGCCTTGGACAGCGACTCTGCACTTTCGGCAAAGGCGCGGCGGATGGCATGTTCCATCGGGCGGAACACCCACACGGCGACCCCCCCGATCACCAGCATGAGCAAGGCGCTTGCCATCATCAGCAGCCGGTCGCTGCGCGCCTCGGCGTATCGGCGCTCGCTCGCCATGGCGCTGCTTGCGCGGAGCAGCATCGGCTGGGCGAACAGGTCGTTCTGGTTGCGGATTTCGCGAGAACTCCATTCGTCGGGCGATTGAGCCGTGGCGAGCGCACCCAGGTTGCGGGCGATGTCACGCGCCGACCAGAACAAGTCGCCATTGACGGACGCGCTGTCGAGTTCGCGCAACGACTTTTCCGACAGCTGCGGGCGCACCGAATTGATCGTGTCGGTCAGGGCCTCGATGCCGGCCTCTAGCCGTGCCGCGTGGTTGCGGCCCGCAATCGCGAGTGCCTCCCGCGTTTCAGGACGCCAGGCAGTGGGCGTGGTTTCGGCGAAGTTGGTGGCGTTGCGCAGGTCGCGAGCAAAGGACGAAAGCTCGGACGCGATGGTGTCGACATTGCGCCGGTAGGAATTGCCCTGGCTGAAGGCAACCATCACCGCCATGGAAGAAAGCGCGAAGATCAACAGACCCGACAGGTATCTGATCCGTATCGAGCCGATGAAGGACGAGTGCTCCGGCATGCGCAACCCCAAACACATACGCACAATTTTACAGAGCCGGAATAGACACCATTAACATTAAGAGTTTCTGACGCCGCTAAACTGCCTGCTACAGCAGCGTCGGCCGACCCGTCGCCGGATCAGCTATTGCGTTCGGCGACGAAACTTGCGGCCGCCTTGAGCATGATTGCGCGCTCACCGAAGGGTTCGAGCAGGTCGTGGGCTTGGGCGACCAGACCGGTGAGCTGGGTGCGGGCCCAGTCGGCGCCATGCAGCGAAACCAGCGTTGCCTTGCCGGCGGCGGCGTCCTTGCCTGTCGCCTTGCCCATCGTTTCGGCGTCGGCGGTGAGGTCGAGAAGGTCGTCGGCTAGCTGGAATGCAAGGCCGATCGCCGAGCCGAATTCGGCAAGCCGCTCGCGGTGGTCTGCGGAAGCGCCTGCGAGCATCGCCCCGGCCTCGCAGGCGAAGCGGATCAGCGCGCCGGTCTTCATCGCCTGCAGGCGGATGATGCCGGCTTCGTCAGGCTTGTTGCGTTCGGCGTCGAGGTCGAGCGCCTGGCCACCGACCATGCCGCCGGGTCCGGCCGCGCGTGCCAGCGCCAGCACCAGGGCCACCCTGCGCTCCGCCGGCAACGGTGTCGCCTCGTCCGCGATGATGTCGAAGGCGTGGGTCAAAAGTCCGTCACCGGCCAGGATCGCTGTCGCCTCGTCGAATGCCTTGTGCACGGTCGGCTGGCCACGACGCAGGTCATCGTCGTCCATCGCCGGCAAGTCGTCATGGATCAGCGAATAGCAGTGCACGCATTCGAGGGCCGTGGCGACGCGAAGCGCTGCTTCGCTGTCGGCGTCGAACAATGCCGCGCTCTCCAGCACCAGAAATGGCCTGAGTCGCTTGCCGCCATTGAGCGCGCCATGGCGCATCGCCGCCATCAGATGCTCGGGGCGGGCGATTTCGCCCGGCAGGATGCGCTCGCCGAGCAATTGCCTGAGCTCGGCCTCAACGGCATCCGCGCGCATGCGAAGGGCGGTTTCGAACATGATATCGCTGTCGATCGTCATGGCGGCGAGCGGTAGCCGACAGTCAGACGTTGCGCAAGAAGCCAAGCGCCTTTATGCCGAAAGGCTGACAGACAAGGGCGGACGGGTTGGCCGAACCGATCATAGAGCCGGAAACCGAAGGGCTGGAGATGGCAGCAGCACGGCGCGGGAGCTTCTCGCGTGGCGGCCTGCGCCGCTGGGTGCGGCTCGGTGCGCTGATTGTCGCGGCCATGGCAGCGCTGCCGGTCGTGCTGACCATCTTGTACCTGCCGCCCTTTGTTCGTCCGATCTCGACGCTGATGATCAAGGACCTCGTCACCCTGCAGGGCTATGACCGGCAATGGGTGCCGCTCGACGATATCGCACCCGTCATGGCGCATTCCGTCATCATGTCCGAAGACGGGCAGTTCTGCTTCCACAAGGGAGTTGACCTCGGCGAGTTGAGGGGCGTCATCAGTGACGCGCTGGAAGGCGAGCCGACCCGCGGCGCCTCCACCATTCCGATGCAGACGGTAAAGAACCTTTATCTGTGGAATGGCCGTTCTTTCCTGCGCAAGGTGGTCGAGCTGCCGCTGGCGGTCTATTTCGATGCGCTGATGCCCAAGCGGCGGATTATGGAGATCTACCTCAACATCGCCGAATGGGGCCCCAACATCTATGGCATCGAGGCGGCCTCCCAGCACTATTTCGGCAAGCCGGCGAGCCAGCTTTCGGGGCGCCAGGCAGCACTTCTCGCCGTCTCCTTGCCCAACCCGGCGGCGCGCAATCCGGCAAAGCCTGGGCCCGGGCTCAAGCGGCTCGCCTCGGTCATCGAACGCCGTGCCGGCAAGGCCGGTGCCTATGTGCAGTGCCTGGACTAATTTGACTCCCCTGCGACCGAAAAAAGAGTCGCTTCGGGCTGGTCAAGCTACCTCTCGCCGTGTATAGGCTCGCCAACTTTCTCAGTTTCCGGCCCTGAATGCGGCCCTTTCACGAGGGCGGTCAGGGTCATTTGACCGATTGGTGGAGTATATCCATGGCTGTTCCTAAACGAAAAACCTCCCCGTCCAAGCGCGGTATGCGCCGCTCGGCCGACGCGCTCAAGGCCCCGACCTATGTCGAGGACAAGAATTCCGGCGAAATGCGCCGCCCGCACCACATCGACCTGAAGACCGGCATGTACCGCGGTCGCCAGGTTCTGACGCCGAAGGAAAGCTAAGCAGCTTTTCCAAGGGAAGCTACATAGCTTCTCCTCAGCGAGCGTATCGAGAAAGGACCGGCCTGCCGGTCCTTTCTTTTTGCGTGTCTGGGGGCGCCTGGTCGTTGGACTTTTGATTCCGGGGCGGAGCGCATCCAACGGACGCGCCAGCGATGCTGTCATTCAGCGCATGGCGGCCTTGCGAAAATCGATTCCGATCCTGGGATCGATGCGTTAGAAGACGCCGGCGCAACACGGAGACCAATCCATGCTCGCGGGCATTCCCCTACTGATCATCCCCTTCATCCTGTTCAACATCGGCCTGGCAGGATTGTTCGGCAGCGGACCTGCGGGCGACGTGTGGGTGACCGAAATCCTGTCGCTCAACATGATGTCGGGCGGCGTTTTCGCGCTGACGCTTGGCGACCTGTTGATCGTCGTCGCCTTGCTGCTGCTGTTTGTCGAGATCGTGAAGTCGACGCGCACCAGCAACGCGTCCGTGGTCGATCATCTGTTGTCGACCTTCGTCTTCGTCGCTTTCATGGTCGAATTCCTGTTGGTGCGCGGGGCCGTGCACTCGGTTTTCTTCACGCTGATGGTCGTGGCTTTGATCGACGTTCTGGCTGGCTTTTCGGTTTCGCTCCGCTCCGCCAGCCGCGACGTCATGTTCGACCGCGAATAGCTTTGCGCATCCATTGGATGCGCAAAAGCTTAGACTTTCGCGACGAAACCGGCGGCTTCGATGCCGGCCATGGCGGCCAGCTCGTCATTGTCTGACGTATCGCCCGAAATGCCGACCGCGCCCAGCACGTCGCCATTCTTGTTGCGGATCAGCACGCCGCCCGGCACCGGCACGATCTTGCCGCCCGATACAGCCGAAAGCCCCTGGAAGAAATGCGGACGCTCGACGGCGGCAACGCCAAGTGCGCGCGAGCTCGAGCCGACGGCAAGTGCGCCATAGGCCTTGCCGGAGGCGACTTCGGCGCGGATGAAGGGCGAGCCGTCCTGGCGCTGGAAAGCGAGCAGATGGCCGCCCGCGTCAAGTACCGCCACGCCGAGCGGCTTGAAGGTCTTTTCGGCACCCAGCGCAAGTGCGGTGGCGATGATGGTGTTGGCCTTGGCCAAAGTCAGTTCGCTCATGGTTGGTTCTCCTGTTGTCGCGCGCATAGCAAACACGCTTGGGATGCCGGGCAAAACCCTGCATCCGGTTGAAACTGCCTTACCTGAATGGGTGGGAGAGGGGCTGTTACGACAGCCCTAGATATTGAAGCCTCGCTTCATTTCAGGATTGGGACGGTTCTCCGGCCCTTCGCTGTCGCTCCGGGCGTTCGACGCTCGGAAAGCCAAGCAGTTGGCTTCCCGTCGGCCTTTGGCCGACTGCGTCTCACCCCATGGAATCAATCTTCCGCTGCATCGCAGCGAGCTGTTCCTTGAGCTCCTTGAGCTCGTTTGGCTTCTCCGAAGCGTCGCTTTTGGCCGGCTCGGCGGGTGCAGCGCCCGCGCCGGGCATCGGGAAGGGGGTGAACATGCGCATCGCGTTCTGGAACATTTCCATGTTGCGGCGTGTCTGTTCCTCCAGCGCCTTGATCGGGGTTGTGCCCTTCATCATGTCCATCGGCGCCTTGCCGAAGGCCGACTTCATCTGCTCGCGGAAACGCTCGTGCTCCTTGGAGAAGGCGAGCATCGACTGCTCGAGGAAGCTCGGCACGACCATCTGCATCTGATCGCCGTAATACGATATCAACTGTCTGAGGAACGGGATCGGCAGCATGTTCTGGCCGTCCTTGTTCTCCAGCTCGAAGATGATCTGGGTCAGCACCGGATGGGTGATGTCTTCGCCGGTCTTGGCATCCTGCACGGTAAACTCTTCGCCCTTCTTGACCATCTCGGCCAGGTCCTCGAGCGTGACGTAAGTACTCGTGCCGGTATTGTAGAGTCGGCGGTTGGCGTATTTCTTGATTACGATCGGCGTGTCTTTAGCAGCCATCAGCATCCTCCCCCGGAAGACCGGAATGCCATGTAAGCAGCCGGTAACATTTCGCCGGTCCAGAGGATAAGCGCAAAGCAATCGCAAATCCAAGCGGTTTGTGCACTGCAAGAACGCAAGCCAGGGCGATGCCGGCAAAAAAATGCTGCGCAGCATTGCTGCACTGCGGCTGCAGCATCGGACATCAGGCGATTTTCCGGTTTGACTCGGGTCCTGGAACGGGCAAGAAAAGTCATGAGCGCCAACGTCTTCGACGCGCAACAAACATTCGTCTCACGAAGTCTGGAGAGAAACATGCCCGCCTCGTCCTCCATCGTCGTCGCCAGCGCCGCCCGCACGCCGGTCGGCTCTTTCAATGGCGCCTTCGCCAACACGCCGGCACATGAACTGGGCGCCATCGCCGTCCGGGAGGTGCTGGCACGCGCTGGCGTCGATCCCAAGGAAGTCGATGAGGTCATCCTCGGCCAGATCCTCACCGCTGGTGCCGGACAGAACCCCGCCCGGCAGGCTGCGATGGCCGCAGGTGTTCCGCAGGAGGCAACGGCATGGGGCCTCAACCAGCTTTGCGGCTCGGGCCTGCGCACCATTGCCATCGGCATGCAGCAGATCGCTACGGGCGACGCCAAGATCATCGTCGCCGGTGGCCAGGAATCGATGTCGATGGCCCCGCACTGCCAGCATCTGCGCGGCGGCGTGAAGATGGGCGACTTCAAGATGATCGATACGATGATCAAGGACGGCCTGACCGATGCCTTTTACGGCTACCACATGGGCAACACCGCCGAAAACGTCGCCCGCCAGTGGCAGCTTACCCGCGACGAGCAGGACCAGTTCGCGGTTGCTTCGCAAAACAAGGCCGAAGCCGCGCAAAAGGCCGGCCGCTTCGCTGACGAAATCGTCTCCGTCACCATCAAGGGGCGCAAGGGCGACACCATCGTCGACCAGGACGAATATATCCGCCACGGCGCAACGCTCGACTCGCTTGCCAAGCTGAAGCCCGCCTTCGACAAGGAAGGCACTGTCACCGCCGGCAACGCTTCGGGCATCAATGATGGCGCTGCCGCTGTCGTTTTGATGAGCGAAGCCGAAGCTGTGCGTCGCGGCCTCACCCCGCTCGTCCGCATCGTTTCGTGGGCAACGGCAGGCGTCGACCCGCAGATCATGGGCACCGGCCCGATCCCGGCTTCGCGCAAGGCGCTCGAAAAGGCTGGCTGGTCGGTCAACGACCTCGATCTCGTCGAGGCCAACGAGGCTTTTGCCGCGCAGGCCTGCGCGGTCAACAAGGACATGGGCTGGGATCCGGCGATCGTCAACGTCAATGGCGGGGCGATTGCCATCGGTCATCCGGTCGGCGCTTCGGGCGCGCGCGTCTTCAACACGCTGGTCTACGAGATGCGGCGCCGCAGTGCGAAAAAGGGTCTAGCGACCCTGTGCATCGGCGGCGGCATGGGCGTCGCAATGTGTGTCGAGGCGATGTGACCGGAATACCCACCGGTGCATATTATCGCTTGGCAGGCCCCGGATTACTAAAGATATTCGGGGCCGCACTTCTGCTTGCTCCATTGCCATTTCAACATTTTATCCTGCCAAGAACTGTAGAGCTAAGGAAAAGCATCGAGCGCTTCGACGCTGATATTAAGAGCACTGTGGAGCGTGGCTTGCGAACTAAATTGGAATGGCAAAGCAACACCCATAAGCTTCGCGAGGTTGTTGGAGATGGAAAAAACTCTCGATCTCCTGATTACGATGTTGGGCAGATAAACTCTCTATTTTTAGAACTTAGTAAAACTGGGAAAGAGATACTTGATATCGAGGGTGGCATATCCGAAGCTTACGATGGCAACATAGAGGCGAAGGCTGAACTGTCCAAGATAGAGAACGCTGTTGCCAGGATGCTGTTTTGGGTGTCACTCTCTGGGGGTGTTTTGGCGCTTGTCGGTCTATTGTGGGAGACCCACCGCAAGGCCATCAAGGATTTTGGGGAGGAAACTTGAATGCCAAAAGTTGCACTCGTCACCGGCGGATCGCGCGGCATTGGTGCTGCGATTTCGATCGCGCTGAAGAACGCAGGCTATTCGGTCGCCGCCAACTATGCCGGCAATGACGAAGCGGCGCAGAAGTTCAAGGCCGAGACGGGCATCCCGGTCTACAAATGGTCGGTCGCCGACTATGACGCCTGCGAAGCCGGCATCAAGCAGGTCGAGGCCGACCTCGGCCCGGTTGCGGTGCTGGTCAACAATGCCGGCATCACGCGCGACTCGATGTTTCACAAGATGACGCGCGAACAATGGAAGGAGGTCATCGACACCAATCTGCACGGTGTCTTCAACATGACCCATCCGCTGTGGAGCGGCATGCGCGACCGCAAGTTCGGCCGCGTCGTCACCATCTCCTCGATCAACGGCCAGAAAGGCCAGGCCGGCCAGGCCAACTACTCGGCGTCCAAGGCCGGCGACATCGGCTTCACCAAGGCGCTTGCTCAAGAGGGCGCGCGCGCGGGCATCACCGTCAATGTCATTTGCCCGGGCTATATCGGGACCGACATGGTCATGGCGGTCCCGGAAAAGGTGCGCGAGGCGATCATCGCCCAGATCCCCGTCGGCCGCCTCGGCGAGCCGGAGGAGATCGCGCGCTGCGTGGTGTTCTTGGCCTCCGAAGAGTCAGGCTTCATCACCGGTGCCACGCTGACCGCCAATGGCGGGCAGTATTTCGCCGGATAAGCTGCAAGCTGCTGGACAAAAAACGGCGCCGCAAGGCGCCGTTTTCGTATCTACCGTTGGAAATCTCAGTCTCTTTCGAACATCGTCTTGTGAACGATGCCGGCGAGCGCCGCACCGATGATCGGGGCGACCCAGAATAGCCACAGCTGCTGCAAGGCGACACCGCCGACAAACAGCGCCGGGCCGGTCGAGCGGGCCGGATTGACCGAGGTATTGGTCACCGGGATCGAGATCAGATGGATCAGCGTCAGTGCGAGGCCGATGGCCAGGGGCGCAAAACCTGCCGGCACGCGGCCATGGGTCGAGCCCAGGATGATCATCAGGAACAGGAAGGTAAGCACGATCTCGATGATCAGTGCCGAAGTCAGGCCGAACTTGCCCGGCGAAGCATCGCCGTAGCCATTGGTTGCGAAGCCGCCGATGCCGGCAAAGTCGGCCTTGCCACTGACGATGAGGTAAAGCAGCGTCGATGCGAGGATGGCGCCGACCAACTGGGCGATGACATAAGGCATCAGGTTCTTTGCTTCAAAGCGCCCGGCCACCAACAGGCCGACCGAGACCGCCGGGTTGAAGTGACCACCGGAAATGCCGCCCACCGCATAGGCCATGGTCAGAACGGTGAGGCCGAACGCCAACGCAACACCGGCAAAACCGATGCCGAGTTCGGGAAATGCGGCCGCAAGCACGGCACTGCCGCAGCCGCCGAAGACGAGCCAGAATGTGCCGAGAAATTCGGCGAATAGACGTTTGGTCATGATATTCCCTCCGTGCCAGCGTGGTGCGCCGCATTTTCCAGAGGCCCCCGCCTGGGCAACCCCCGCCGCGCAGACTCAACGTTAGGATGGAGGCATGGCTCGATCTCGCGCGCAACGGGTGTAGTTGCCTTATGGGAATGCAATCACAGATATTTTGGCTGAGCTGCCGCTGTGCCGGGATGGCACGCAAAGGTTAATGCGCCGGCAGCGACGCAATGCATATCCCTGTGCATGACCAGTGGATAATCGGTGGAGATGAGGGCTTGGACACAACATCTAGCGGTGAACAAATCAGGAAACTTATCCTATCAGTGATTCGTAGCCTGTTCGTTCCGCATTTGGTTCAAATCTTAACTAATTGTCCGCAGGAGCCACCCATCCGGTTAACTTGCCGATAGGAAACATCAACAAAATCATTATTTTGCACTGAGGCGGCCGAGGCATTCCACTGCCTGGCCGGCAAAGGTTAACGGCAGTGCACTAACGCATGAAACGGGCCACTTTAGAGAATCTGCATGTGGTGCGGCTTGCCAGCCCAAAATCTACATGTTGGGGTGAACAAAACCTGAATCATCCGGAGTCAGTGATTCGTCGCTGATTCGTTCTAGACTCGTTCCAACACTTAAATCTGGAACATTCCGCTTTCGCTTCGCCGCGCAAATCCCTATGTGTCCAGTCGTCGCGACAGGCGACGCAACGCCGGTTTGGCCCGGCGCCGAGGGCGGTTCCTGAGAATGAATGTCCACTCCACGCAGAACGACCCCCTGATCCTGTCAGGCCGCGATGTCACTGCGGTTCTGGGTCCGACCAATACCGGCAAGACCCATCTCGCCATCGAGCGCATGGTGGCCCACGAAAGTGGCATCATCGGCCTGCCGCTCAGGCTGCTTGCGCGCGAGGTCTATGGCCGGGTTTGCGAAAAGGTCGGCGCCCACAAGGTGGCCCTGGTCACCGGCGAGGAGAAGATCCTGCCGGCGGGCGCGAAATATTCAGTCTGCACCGTCGAAGCAATGCCACGCCAGACCGACGCCGCCTTTGTCGCCATCGACGAGGTTCAGCTCGCGGGCGATCTCGAGCGCGGCCATATCTTCACCGACCGCATCCTGCATTTGCGCGGCAAGCAAGAGACGCTGCTGCTCGGCGCTGCCACCATGCACGGCATCCTGCAGCGCCTGTTGAAGGGCGTTTCTGTGGTCACCCGGCCGCGCCTGTCGCATCTCGCTTATGCCGGCTCAAAGAAGCTGACGCGTCTGCCGCGCCGTTCGGCCATCGTCGCTTTTTCGGCCGACGAGGTTTATGGCATCGCCGAGTTGATCCGGCGCCAGCAAGGCGGTGCTGCCGTAGTGCTTGGCGCGCTCAGCCCGCGCACCCGCAACGCCCAGGTCGCGCTCTACCAGTCCGGCGATGTCGACTATCTGATTGCCACCGACGCCATCGGCATGGGGCTCAACCTCGATGTCGACCATGTTGCCTTTGCCCAGAACCGCAAGTTCGACGGCTACCAGTATCGCCAGCTGACCGCCGCCGAGCTCGGCCAGATCGCCGGCCGCGCCGGCCGCCACCTGCGCGACGGCACTTTTGGCGTCACCGGCCAGGTCGACCCGTTCGACGAGGAGCTGATCGAAAAGATCGAGGGCCATGATTTCGATCCGGTGAAGGTTTTGCAGTGGCGCACGGCTGCATTCGATTTCGCCAGCCTCGACGCACTCAAGCGCTCGATCGACACGGTGGCGCCCGTCGAGGGCCTGACGCGTGCGCTACCGGCGGTCGACGCCCAGGCGCTCGAACATCTGTCGCGCGACGAAAACATCCGTTCGCTTGCCACCAACCGCGAGCGCGTTGCCCTGTTGTGGGAAACCTGCGCGCTGCCGGATTATCGCCGTATCGCGCCCGCCCAGCACGCTGACCTTATCGCCTCGATGTATGATGATCTCGCCCGGCGCGGCCACGTCGACGAGAATTACATGGCCGAGCAGGTGCGCCGCGCCGATTCCACCGAAGGCGACATTGACACGCTTTCACACCGGATCGCACAGATCAGAACTTGGACTTTTGTCTCAAATCGCCCTGGCTGGCTTGCCGATCAGGCACACTGGCAAGAAAAAACGCGCGACATCGAAGACAGATTGTCGGATGCGCTGCATGAGCGGTTGACGAAACGCTTTGTAGACCGCAGGACTTCCGTCCTCATGCGCCGCCTTAGAGAAAACACCATGCTTGAAGCCGAAATCAGCCCGTCCGGAACCGTCCTCGTCGAGGGCCACCATGTCGGTGAACTGCAAGGGTTCCGTTTCACCGCCGACCAGAGCGCGGGCGGAGAAGACGCCAAGGCAGTGCGAACGGCGGCCCAAAAGGCGCTCGCCACCGAATTCGAATCGCGCGCCGAGCGTTTTTCGGCGGCGCCCAATGGCGACATCGCGCTTGGCTCCGACGGCGTGCTGCGCTGGATTGGCGCGCCGATCGGCACGCTGGTCGAAGGCGAAGACTCGCTCAAGCCGCGCGTTATCCTGCTTGCCGACGAGCAGCTGACGGGTCCGGCCCGCGACAAGGTTGCCGCGCGCGCCGAACGTTTTGTCAATTTCCAGGTCGAGTCGCTGCTCAAGCCGCTCGTCGATCTCAAGGCCGCCGAACAGCTTTCCGGCATCGGCCGTGGCATCGCTTTCCAGCTGGTCGAGAATTTCGGCCTGATCAATCGCCGCGACATCGCCGAAGAGGTGAAGTCGCTCGACCAGGAAGGTCGCGCGGCACTGCGCAGGCTCGGCGTGCGCTTCGGCGCCTATCATGTCTTCGTGCCCGCGCTGATCAAGCCTGCTCCGTCGGGCCTGGTCACGCTGCTGTGGGCGCTGAAGAATGACGGCAAGGACAAGCCAGGCTTTGGCGATGTCGTGCACGCGCTCGCCGCTGGCCGCACCTCGGTCGTTATCGATCCGACCTTCGACAAGACCTTCTACAAGCTCGCCGGCTTCCGCAATCTCGGCCGTCGCGCCGTGCGTGTCGACATTCTGGAGCGTCTTGCCGACCTCATTCGTCCCGCGCTTGCCTGGAAGCAGGGCACGGGCGCGCGTCCGGATGGCGCTTATGACGGCAGCTCTTTCATCGTCACGCCACAGATGATGTCGATCCTCGGCGCCACCGGCGACGACATGGAAGAGATACTCAAGGGCCTTGGCTATCGCGCCGAGCCTAAGCCGGCCGTCGAAGTCAAGGAAAAGCTCGAAACGATCGACACGGTTGCCCGCGAGGCTGTCGCTCGGGCACTTGCTGCAAAGGCGGCTGCTGCCGCTGCCAGCAGCGAAGAGGTCTCCGCCGAACCCTCCGGCGAGACGGCCGAAACCCCTGAGCAGGCTGTTGCCGACAACAGCGAACAGGCGTCCGAGATCGAACAGGTCGAGCCGGCATCCGAGGTGGCCGTCGAGCAGGTCGAGGCAATTGGCGAAGCTGCGGCTGAAGTCGCAGCCGAGCCTGAAGCTGCGTCCGAGCCAGAAGTGGCCGCGGTTGTCGCTGAAGCTCCCGCTGCTGAAGCAGCTCCGGCGGAAGCTGCAGTAGCAGAAGCCTCCGAGGCTGCAGAAGAGCCCAAGCCCATCTTGCTGTGGCGCCAAGGGCGTTTCGAACAGCGTCCGCGTCATCGCCAGGACAACCGTCCGCGTGGCGGCCAGCGTGAGCCGCGTGCTGCTGGTGCCGCAGGCGCTCCCGCCGCTCGTCAGGGCGAAGCCAATCGCAGCCGTGAAGGCGGCGAAGGCGGTCGTGACAACGGCCGTCCGCGCTTTGATCGCAAGCCCGGCGGCAAGCCGCAGGGCGAGGGCGGTCGTCCCGAAAACCGTGGCCGTGGCGAACGGCCGCAAGGCGAGAAGCATGGCGGTGATCGCGGTGGCTTCAAGGGCAAGCCAGCCTTCCAGCCGAAGCCGCGCGAAGAGCGTCCGGTGCGCATCGATCCCGATTCGCCCTTCGCCAAGCTCGCCGCGCTGCGCGACCAGCTCAAGAAGTAAACGCCTTGGCCGGCGAGGGAAGACAGCGCATCGACAAGTGGCTGTTCTTCTCGCGCGCGGTCAAGTCGCGCTCGCTTGGCGCCAAGCTTGCCCAGTCAGGCGGTGTCAGGAGCAACGGCCAGAAGCTCGGCCAGGCCTCCGACATCATCAAGACAGGCGATGTCCTGACCATCACGCTCGACCGCCGCATCCTGGTCTACAAGGTGTTGCTGCCGGGCGAGCGGCGCGGGCCGGCCGAAGAAGCGCGCAAGCTCTACGAAGATATATCGCCTGTTCCGACGCCCAAGGACCAGGCACCGCCCGACGCCAGGCCACCGCTGCGCGAGGCTGGAAGCGGCCGTCCGACAAAAAAGGAAAGGCGCGCCACCGACCGCCTGCGCAATGAGTGACGCAAAGGCTTTGGAGTCGTCGCACTCAAGTTGAGAAATCCGTTCCGCCAACTGCCTTCTGCGCGCAATGGCCGCCCTTGCAACGGGTCTTTAAAGGGGCTACCTCACCGACAAAGATACAAAATTACGGGAAGTCCCGGAGCCTGCCATGACCTATGTCGTCACCGACAACTGCATCAAATGCAAATACATGGATTGCATCGAGGTTTGTCCGGTCGACTGCTTCTATGAAGGCGAAAATATGCTCGTCATTCATCCCGACGAGTGCATCGACTGCGGCGTGTGCGAACCGGAATGCCCGGCAGATGCGATCAAGCCCGACACCGAGCCGAGCCTCGACAAATGGCTGCAGATCAACACCGAATATGCCGACAAATGGCCCAACATCACGGCCAAGAAAGAGCCGCCTGCCGACGCCAAGGCGTTTGATGGCATCGAAGGCAAGTTCGAGAAGTACTTTTCGCCGGAGCCTGGCGAAGGCAACTGAGAGCTGTACCGCCCTAAAAGGCGGTAGATCGTTGGATTGAGCGCCACCGCCGACTCTTGACGCGGCAGATTTTCGCGTATCCACCAAAATCTTGATTCTTCCGACTTTTTGTGTTAGAGCTACGCCAACATGCCGATGACACAACGTCGATCTATGGCGCGAAGCCTTAATCACTGAAAGGTGACAACCCCAATTCGGACCAGAGTAATCTGGACCCGGAGGCCGCTGCTTTAGCGGTTTACCGGTCCAAGCTCTCCGGTTGGGGGTCGATTGTCGTGCGGCACAAGGTCACGTGAGTGACATCCTCGTTCAGCCGGCCTCGGCGGGCCGGTGTTACAAGAAGGAGTTCAGGGCGTATGGCAACTTCCATCCCGCAGAAGAAATCCGCAGCACGTCACGGTTTCAAGACCGGCGAGTATATCGTCTACCCGGCGCATGGCGTTGGCCAGATCGTTTCCATCGACGAGCAGGAAGTGGCGGGACACAAGCTCGAGCTTTTCGTGATCGATTTCCAGAAAGACAAGATGCGCCTCAAGGTGCCGGTCGCCAAGGCGACCACCATTGGCATGCGCAAGCTTTCCGAGACCGACTATGTCGAGCGTGCCTTGAAGGTCGTGCAGGGCCGCGCCCGCGTCAAGCGCACCATGTGGTCGCGCCGCGCGCAGGAATATGATGCGAAGATCAATTCCGGCGACCTGATCTCGATTGCTGAAGTTGTGCGCGACCTCTACCGCGCCGACAATCAGCCGGAGCAGTCCTATTCCGAGCGCCAGCTTTATGAAGCAGCGCTCGACCGCATGGCGCGCGAACTCGCAGCCGTCAACCGTCTGTCGGAAACCGAGGCTGTCCGTCTTATCGAGACCAACCTCAACAAGGGTCCGAAGCGCGGCACCAAGGCCGACAATGAAGAAGCCGACGCAGAACAGGAAGTTGCTGCCTGATTTGGCTATTCGCTGAAATTACGAACAACCCGGCCAATGGCCGGGTTTTTTGTTTGTGGCGTGAGGGGCTGTGTGGCGCAACTGAAGTGCTGTGCGTCGGTGGGTGCGCCTGGGGTGCGTAGAACGTTCTGCTACGCGCGTGGGCACTTGGTCTGTTGCACGCCGCAGCGTTCGTTGGGTGCCACAGCCTCCGTTGGAGCGATGCCGGCATGTCCGGATCGTCGCCACAATGGAGTCCGATCACGGCATGGATCCCCGGGTCTGCGCAGTTCGCTGCGCTCCTGCTTGCCCGAGGATGACGAAGGCATAACGGGCTCGCGGCCAATCGCGGACGTCGGAGATTGGCAACCAGCGTCGATGGTCCTTGCTCGGTTGCCAGTTTGACCGCCGGTCGTCTTGCGCCGGTGGTTATGCCCGCCCGTCGTCCTACCGACCGTCATCTTGCCCGGCTATCGCCAGAAGTTTCTGCTAAGCGCCAATCTTGGAGATTAGCTGAAGGTCAAAGTGTCTTCGTCATCCTCGGGCAAGCAGGAGCGCAGCGAACTGCGCAGACCCGGGGATCCATGCCGTGACCGGGCCACAGTGACGACGGTCCAGAAGGTGAGCCATGCCGTGACGTTGCAACCGTGGCGACGGGTCCAGAAGGTGAGCTTCGCCCACCGGGCGGTTTGTTGCGGATGCCTCTACTGAGCCGAGCCGTTTTGCTGTATCCGAGGCTAAACATGGCCGCTTCGGGACAGACAGCAGATGAGTGCAGCGCTTCTTATCATCGACGTGCAGAATGCGATCCTGAGGGGCAAGGGCACCCTGGATCGGCAGCCGCTGCTGGAGGCTGTGCTCGACGATACGATAGGCAGATTGCGCGACCTCCAGGACAAGGCGCGTTCGGCAGGCGTGCCGGTTGTCGTCATCCAGCATGACGGTCCCGCCGGGCACCGGCTGGCCGTCGGCACAGAAGGTTGGGCAGTCCGGCCGGAGCTGGCCCCTAGGGACGGTGACGTTCTCGTTCACAAGGCGAGCTCGGACTCGTTTCACGAGACGGACCTCGGTGCCCGCCTCGACGAACTGGGTATCTCGCACCTCGTCGTCGGCGGCTGCATGACCCAGTTCTGCGTCGACACGACGGTGCGTCGCGCCGTTTCGCTCGGCTACGATGTCACGCTTGTTGCTGACGGTCACACGACCGCCGACACGGCAAATCTTGCCCATGCCGACATCATCGCCCACCACAATGAAACGCTCGACGGTTTTGGCGCCGGCGATGCCGTGGTGGATGTCCGCCTGGCGGCGGAGATCTCGTTCTGACCATCGCCTGGCGCGGCGAGTCCTAGCCTTCGCCGCCTTTGCCGTGCTCGTGTTGATGCGTGATGGTCGCGATGAAGCGCTTGGTGCGCTCGTGCTTGGGGTTGCCGAAGACCTCGCTCGCCGGGCCTTTTTCAACGACCATGCCTGCCTCGAGGAAAACCACCTCATGAGCGATCTTGGACGCCAGGCGCAGATCGTGCGTGGCGATCACCATGGTCGTGCCCTCCCGCGCGAGCTGGCCGAGCACATCGACCACCTCCTGGGCGAGTTCGGGGTCGAGTGCTGACGTCGGCTCGTCGCACAAAAGCACCTTCGGTTGCGGCGCCAGCGCACGTGCGATTGCCACGCGCTGCTGTTGGCCGCCTGACAGCGTCGCTGGCCACGCATCGACCTTGTGGGCCATGCCGACCTTTTCGAGCAGAGCCAGTGCACGTTCCCGCGCCTTCGCTTCCGGCCATTTCAGTACGGTCACCAGGCCTTCCATGACGTTTTCGATCGCCGTGCGATGGGGGAACAGCTGGAAGTTCTGGAACACCATGCCGGTCTGGCGGCGAAGCTGCTGGATCGCCTTGGTCGCAACCTTGATATCGGGGCGGAACTCAATCGTGTCGTCGCCGATGCGCACAGTACCTGATGTCGGGATCTCCAACAGGTTGATGCAACGCAAAAGCGTGCTCTTGCCACCGCCCGAGGGGCCGACAAGGGCAGTCACGCTGCCTTCCCTGATGTCGACCGAAACGTCCTTCAGGACCTCATTGTCACCGAAGCGTTTGACGATGTGGGACAGGCCAATCATGTCCGCGCCTCCAGGAAGCCACCATAGCGGTTGAGGCGCTTTTCGAGCCTGACCTGCAGCGACGACAGCACCGAGCTCATCGCCAGATACAGTATGGCGGCTTCGACATACAGGATCAGCGGCTCATAGGTCGTGGCGACGATGCGCTGCGCTGCCTGAAACATTTCCGGCACGGTGATGGCGGCGGCAAGCGACGTGTCCTTGACCAGCGAGATGAAGGTGTTGGACAGCGGCGGCACTGCCACGCGTGCCGCTTGCGGCAGGATCGTCCGGCGCATCGCCTGGGACCAGGTCATGCCGATCGAATAGGCCGCCTCCCATTGCCCCTTGGCCACCGAGCTTATGGCGGCGCGGATGATTTCAGAGGAATAAGCGCCGACGTTGAGGGTGAAGCCGATCAGGGCGGCCGGGAAGGCGTCGAGCACGATGCCGACGCTCGGCAGGCCGTAGAAGATCAAAAATAGCTGCACCAGAAGCGGCGTGCCGCGGATGATCCAGACATAAAAGCGCACAATCGCCGACAGCCACCACGGGCCAAACAGGCGCGCAAGTGCTGCACCTAGCCCGACAGTCAGGCCGAAGGCGAAGGAGAGAAGTGTCAGGGGTGCTGTGAAGACGAGTGCTGCCCACAACAGGGGGCCAAGCGACTCCAGCATCAATTGCAGCCAATGTGGCAAGATGAATGCTCCCTCCCCATAACAAACTTGCCCGGAAAATCGCAGATTTTCCGGGCAAGTTCATGGGAAAAATGAGAGGTGGAAAAATGAGCGCCTTTCAGGCGGGTTGGCGCCGTCTGGTCAGCGTCGGCTACTGCGAGACATCCGTGCCGAAATAGGCTTCGGAAATCTTCTTGTAGGTGCCGTCGGCCTTGATCTCGGCCAGCGCCTTGTTGATCGCCTCGACGAGCTCGGGCTCACCCTTGCGCACGATCACGCCGGAGTAATCGGCCTTGGCCTCTTCGGCGACGATCTTCACGTCGGCATCGGGCTTGTGCTTCTTGAAGTCGAAGAACGACAGGGAGTCGTTGATGGTCGCGTCAGCACGGCCGTTGAGCACCAGCTGGATCGACTGGTCGAAGCCGTCGGTGCCGACCAGCGTAGCGCCATTGGCCTCGGCGATCTTGCCGAAATTGCTGGTCAGCGACTGGGCCGACTTCTTGCCCTTGAGATCGGCGAAACCCTTGATGTCCGCGTTCTTGCCGCTGACGATCAGCACAGCTTTCGAAGCGATGTAGGGCTCGGAGAAGTCGTACTTTGCCTTGCGAGCCTCGGTGATGCCGACCTGGTTGATCACAGCGTCGTAGCGCTTGGCGTCGATGCCGGCGATCAGGCCGTCCCACTTGCCTTCGAGGAACTCGGCCTTGACGCCGAGGCGCTTGGCGATCTCGCGGCCGATCTCGACGTCGAAGCCGACCAGCGCGCCCGAGGCGTCGTGATAGGTGAAGGGCGCATAGGTGCCTTCGGTGCCGATCTTGAACACGCCGGCGGCCTTGATCTCATTGAGGTTTTCACCGGCATGGCCAGCACCTACAGCGGCGATCTGGAGCGTTGCGGCAACGGCCAGCGATTTCAACCAGTTCATTTTACATGATCCCGAATTTGAGCCGGCCAAAGGCCGGGTGCGTTGTGATTGGATGCAATCTCGCAGAAGCGGACGTTGAAGATAAGGAATGAGATTTCAAGTATATGGCAATCGTAGAATTTGAATCTACAGGTAAGGCCTCGACCTGAGCCCCGGGAACATTCGCCAGAATTCCGCGTTGATAGCCTTGCGGGGCAGCGCCGCTAAACGCCGCCCGGCTGCTGCTCACGAGACAAGGGGCGAAGCATGTATATGGACCGGGCGGGTTTGGCCGGCGAGCAGATGATGCTGAGGGCAGCATCGCGTGCACCTTATCTGGAGCGCGGGGAAGAACTCGAACTGGCGATCCGCTGGAAAGAACAGCACGACCAGGACGCACTCAACCGCATCACCACGGCCCATATGCGCCTGGTCATCGCCATGGCTGTCAAATTCAGGCGCTATGGCCTGCCGATGGGCGACCTCATCCAGGAAGGGCATGTCGGCCTGCTGGAGGCTGCCGCGCGTTTCGATCCCCAGCGCGAAGTGCGCTTTTCAACCTATGCCACCTGGTGGATCAGGGCATCGATGCAGGACTACATCCTGCGCAACTGGTCGATCGTCAGGGGCGGCACCAGTTCGGCCCAGAAGTCGCTGTTCTTCAACCTGCGACGCATGCGCGCCCGCCTTGCCCAGGGTGGCGGCCCGCTCGGCAATACGTCTGCCTATCAGGAAATCTCGGTAGCGCTTGGCGTATCGGAAGCCGATGTCGCGATGATGGACATGCGCCTGTCGGTGCCCGATAGCTCGCTCAACGCGCCGCTCAACGATGACGGCGATTCTGGCGAGCGGATGGACTTGCTGGTGTCGGACGATCCCTTGCCCGACGAACTCGTCGGCGAAGCAATCGACATCGAGCGGCGTTCGGGCTGGCTGCATGACGCGCTTGGCGTTCTCAACGCCCGCGAGCTGCAGATCATCGAGGAGCGCCGGCTGACGGAAGAAGGTGCTACGCTCGAACAGCTCGGCACCTCGCTTGGCATCTCCAAGGAGCGGGTGCGCCAGATCGAGACCCGCGCGATGGAGAAATTGAAATCGGCCCTGGTCCGGCAGAACTCGGCGTTCCTGCCGGCCTGAATCCGTTACCGGTCGGTGACGATCTTGACCTTGTCGCCGGCCGACACCGTAGCGCCCGGCGCCATCGCGTTCAGCACCCTGAACAGATCGAGCTTGCGGTCGACGCCGATCATGCTGGCGGCGAGCGATCCCATCGTCTGGCCCGGCTGGACGGTGACGACGCGGATGCGCAGCGGCTTGAGCGCGGCTTTTTCCGCAGCGGTCATCACGTGGAAGCTGGAGCTGACCGAACGGGCGACCGTTTCGAGCGTGGTGCTGGCGGTCGGCGCTGCCGTCAGCAGGCGGTAGACCTGCGCGCCGTTGCGGATCACCACGATGTCGAACTTCCAGCCTTCAGCGCTGGCGCGCGCGAACGCGGCCTCATTGCCGTTGATGTTTTCGGCGCGCACGCTTGCCGGATCGAGCCCCGCCACCCAGCCGCTCTTGATATAGTCGGACAGTGACAGCTTGGCGTCGATGGTCACACCGTCGAAACGGATGGCGGTGTTATCAGGGCCTGTCGCGGTGACGGCGGCTGCGGTGTTGTCGATGATGAATCCCTGCGGCACCGAAAACGAGATGCCGAGCTTCGGATGCAGGAAGGTCGTGCCGCGGACGTAGCCTTCGTCAGGCGTGTCGCCGAACAACAGCCCATCTATTCCCGCCAGGAAAGAATCGCGGTCGCGGGTGCCAATGCCTGGCGCGCCGAACTGGCGGGCGTGGCGCTGGGCGAGGTCGATGCGCTGCGGCGCGTTGGGATGGCTTGCCAGGAAGTCGAGGCTGGCGTCAGTGGCGCCACTGACCGCGCGCAGGTCGGCGTAGGCGGCCATCGACTGCAGGAACCGGCCGGCGGCAAATGGGTCGTAGCCGGCCTGGCCGCTCATCTTGATGCCGATGCCGTCGGCTTCCAGTTCCTGGTTGCGCGAGAACTGTGCGAGCCTGAGCTTGCCGCGGATCAGCGCCGCCTTGGCGGTCGGGCTTTCGCCGAGCACGTCGGTGACGACCTTGGTCGCCAGCACTTCCTCGGCTTCCTTCTGCTGGCGCTGGATGCCGTGATTGGCGGTGACGTGGCCCATCTCATGCGCGATGACCGCTGCCAGTTCGGCCGAATCATTGGCCAGTGCCAGTAGCCCGCGCGTTACGTAGAGATAGCCGCCGGGCAGGGCGAAGGCGTTGACGTTGGGCGAATTGAGGATGGTGATGCGATAGGTCTGGTTCGGGTTGCTGGAAACCGTCGTCAGGGAGCCGACCACCTTGGCGACCATGCGCTCCAGCTTGGGATCGGAATACTCGCCGCCATAGGTCGCCAGGATGCGCGGATGCTGGGCCTTGGCGATCTCGGCGAGCTTGTCGTTGCGGGTGACGTTGTCGACCGTCACCGGATTGTTGGACGGCTGGAACCCGGATTCGCGAATGTCGGAGGTGTTGAGCATCTGGCAGCCGGAGACAAACGCCGACAGCGCCACAGCGATGGCTAGTCGCGTGTAGCGGGGCATTTTCGTCTCGATCAGTCCGTCGCGGCAGATGGGCAGAGCTCGCGTCCTTTCAGTTTCCTTCGGCGGCAGGCGAAGCAGATGCCGGCCCGCGTCCCAAGGACGTAGCCAGACTCAGCGAACCAACACAATAAGGCCATTACCGCCAATATGGCGATTTGGCTGTAAATTATGTCCGCTTCCGGGCAACTCGGCGTGATCGTGTCATCGCCGTTCACTACCGATATAGTGTCGGAACGCCTCAGGTCCAGAATTGGCAAAGAAATCCGCAGTCTTTCCCGTCGCAGCCACCGTCCCAAACTCCACGAAAACCATGTTTTCGGCGAGTTTCCGCGCATCTTCGGGCTGGTGTGTCACGAAAAGCACGGTCATGCTGCGTTCTGATTGGACGCTTGCCACAAGGTCGAGCATATCGTCGCGCAACGCTGGTCCAAGCGAGGCAAAGGGTTCATCCAGCAGGAGAATCGGGCGATCGCGCACCAGGACACGGGCAAGCGCAACACGTTGGCGTTCGCCGCCGGACAGCTCTCGCGGCAGGCGGTTTTCCATGCCGGCAAGGCCGACGCGCGCGAGCGCTGTCACAATATCCTGCCTGTCAGTGGCGCTCAGCCGAAGCGCCGGCGAACGCCCCAGGCCGACATTCTTGGCAACGTCGAGATGGGCGAACAGATTGTTTTCCTGAAACACCATCGACACCGGCCGCTCGGCTGGCGGCGCCGGGGTCAGATCCGCACCGCCAATCAGCACGCGGCCCTCACGCGGGGTCTCGAAGCCAGCAACGAGATTGAGCAGTGTCGATTTGCCGGCACCGCTCGGTCCCATGATCGCGGTGATCTCGCCGGGCGCGAAGTCGACGTCAAAGCGCACCATGGTGTCGCTGTAGCTGAACACCACCTGGTCGAGGCGCACCGCCGCACGTGTCGAGGTCATTTCGAAGTCTCCCTGCCGAGGCGGTCGGCGAGCATCATCAAGGCAAGGCACAACAGCCCAAGCATCAGCGCCAGCCCAGCCGCATCGTCGGTGCGGTAGCTGCCCATGCGGGCGAGCAGAAGATAGGGCAAGGTCTGCACCGCGTCGCTGCCGAACAGGGCAATGACGCCGAGATCGCCGAGCGACAGTGCCATGGCAAAAGCGAAGGCGGTGGCTAGCGGGCGACGCAGCACGGGCCAGTCGATCAGCCGCAGCCTGCTCCAGCCTGATATGCCGAGTTGGGCGCATAGCCGTTCGTGGCGTTCGCTCGCCGCGTCGTAAGCGGGGCGGATAGCGCGGACTGCAAAAGGCATCGCCATCACCGCGTTGACGGTGACGACCATGAACGGCGCCAGCGCAAACACATCGACCGACTGCCGCACGAGCACGAACCAGCCGGCACCGATGACGATCGGCGGCACCACCAGCACGAAACCAGCGCCGGTGTCGGTGAACCGTTCGAGCAGCGTTTTCTTGTCGCTCAACCGGCCGCCGGCCAGTGCCCGGCGCGCCATGACCAGCGACAGCGCAAGTACGGCGGCAAGTGTCGCCGACAGCGTGGCCAGCACGATGCTGGTCAGCGTCGCGCGCTGGACCGAGGCCTCGCCGGCGAGACGGCCAAGATCGGCCTTGAGCCCGGAAGCGACGGTCGCCAGCATGGGGCCACCGACGAAGACGAGGGCCATGAGGATCACCGCGACGTTGAGCGCTTTTTCGCCCGCCTTGGCCTGGATGTAGTTGCGCCGTGCGACGGGAAGGTTGGTGTCGCCGGTGGTGTTGGCGCCGAGCCGCATCAGTGCGATGACCACGACGGCAGTCAGCGCGATCTGCAGCAAGGTGAGGGCTACCGCACGTGCGGGATCGAAGTCGAAGCGCAGCGCTTGGTAGATCGCCACCTCCAGCGTCGTTGCGGCTGGTCCGCCGCCCAGCGTGAGCACGATGGTGAAGGATGTGATGCACAGCATGAAGACTAGCCCGGCGATGCCGGGCAGGGCCGCGCGTATTGCCGGCCATTCGATCAGGCGGAAGCTTGCGCGCGAGCCCATGCCGAGCTGGCTCGCCAGCCGCCACTGGTCGGTCGGCACCGTGTGCAGCGCTTCGAGGATCAGCCGTGTCGCAAGCGGCAGGTTGAAGAAGACATGGGCAACGAGGATGCCTGACAAACCGTAGATGCCGGGCCATGTCGCGCCGGTCAGCGCCGCGAGCGGTTCGGCGAAATAGCCGGCGCGGCCATAGAGCGACAGGATGCCGAGAGCTGCAACGATCGCCGGCAGTGCCAGCGGCACGGCGAACAGGCGCAGGATCAGTCCACGGCCGGGAAATTGCGGGTGCCGTGACAAAGCGCGTGCGACGAGGATCGCAGGCACGACCGAAAGCAGCGTCGACAACAGCGCTTGCCACAGCGTGAAGCGGGCGACACGGAATAGATAACCGTCGAACGCGGCCGCGGCACCTTCAGGGTTGCGCACGGCTTCGATGCCAAGACCGGCAAACGCCCCGCCGATCAGCACGCCGATAGCGACGAGCGCTGCGATGCCGGCGATGATGCGGGGGTCGGAGGTGGATCTGGTCAAGGCCGCGCTGCCCCTCACCCTTACCCTCTCCCCGTAAACGGGGCGAGGGGGGCGCGGGCGTTGCCGCTTGTGCCTTCTCCCCGTTCACGGGGAGAAGGTGCCGGCAGGCGGATGAGGGGCGGCATAGCCATCTCGGACGACCGTCTTACTTGCTCATCACGCCGAGCCATTCATCAACCCAGGCCTTGCGGTTGGCAGCGACTTCGTCGGCGCTGAACAGCAGCGTCTTGGCCGGCTTCACCAGCCTGTCGAAGGCCGGGTCGAGCGGCTTTTCGGTCTTGCCGGCCGGCAGCATCCAGTTGGTCTCGGGCACCACGTCCTGGAAACCTGGGCTCGTCATGAAGGCCATGAACTTTTCCGACAGCGGGTTCTTGGCGCCTGTCGTGGTGATGCCGGCGACTTCGATCTGGAGATAGTGGCCTTCCTCGAAGGATGCCGCCTGGTAGCGCTCGGACTTGTCCGCGACCATGTGGTAGGCCGGCGAGGTCGTGTAGGACAGCACCATCGGCGCCTCGCCCTTGGTGAACAGGCCGTAGGCCTCGCTCCAGCCCGGCGTCACGGTCAACACGCGGCCCTTGAGCTTGGCCCAGGCTTCCGGTGCCTTGTCGCCATAGACCGACTTGACCCACAACAGCAGGCCGAGGCCCGGCGTCGAGGTGCGCGGGTCCTGGATGGCGATCTTCTGTTCGGGATCGCCCTCGACCAGTTCCTTCAGGCTCTTGGGTGGGTTCTTCAGCTTCTCGGTGTCGTAGACCACGGCGAAGTAGCCATAGTCGTAGGGCACGAAAGTGTCGTCCTTCCAGTCGCCAGGAACCTTGACGTTTTCGCCGACAGCGCCGTGCGGGGTAAACAGGCCGGTCGCCTTGGCTTCGGCGGTAAGGTTGGTGTCGAGGCCGAGAACGATGTCGGCCTTGGTCGAAGCGCCTTCGAGTTTCACGCGGTTGAGCAGTGCGACGCCATCGGCCACCGAGACGAAGTCGACCTCGCAGCCGCATTCGGCCTCGAAGGCCTTCTTGACCTGCGGGCCGGGACCCCACTCCGACGTGAAGCTTTCATAGGTGTAGACGGTGAGCTTGCCTTCGGCGCTTGCGGGAAGGGCAGCGGCGGCAAGCGCCAGGGCCGAGGTCAAGGACAGCAAGATCGTGCGCATCGGCGCCTCCTTCATTGGTGTTGAAAGGGAATTTGAAGCGCCGGGCGTCCGAAGCATCTAATCCCTCCGCCGGTACAAACCGGATCAGGTTCAGCGGGTTGGCTGGATTTCCCCATGCCTCTCAGCCAGCGCGTGTGAACGCGTCGGGCACCCCGTTAGAGCGGTTCCACAAATAGGGCCGTGCCGCAGGCCACGCAAGCGGTAGTTTGCCGGCCCAGCACCATGTCTCGGCCTTCCGTTTCCGTTGCTGGACTGGTAATGCGCTTGCCATGACCCGGTTCACCATACTCCTTGGCGGCGAGCTTTTCCGCACCCCGCTCGTCGACCGTCAGGTCGCGGGCAGCCGTGTCATCGCGGCCGATGCCGGAATTCGCCACGCCGCCACCTTGGAACTGATGCCGGAGCTGTGGCTTGGCGACTTCGATTCCGTGCCTAGCGAGGTCGATCCGCGCTTTGTCGACCTGCCCCGCGAGACCTTTCCTCAAGACAAAGACAAGACCGACGGCGAGCTTGCTATCGCGGCGGCGCTCAAGCGTGGTGCGACGTCGCTGGTGCTGGTCGGTGCCTTTGGCGGCCCGCGTGCCGACCATGCTTTCCTCCATCTGGCTCTCGCGCTGAGGCTTGCCGAGGCAGGCACCGAAGTGATCCTGACCAGCGGGCGCCAGGAGGCGCATCCGCTTTTGCCGGGAACGATGAGCTTCGACTATGCCAGCGGCACGCTGTTTTCCCTGCTCGCCTTCTCCGCGCTGTCCGGCCTCTCCGAAGAGGGCGCCAAATGGCCGCTCGACCGTGTTGATGTGCCGTTCGGCTCGTCGCTGACGCTATCCAACGAAGTGCGGGGCACCTTGCGTGTCTCGCTCGGCAGCGGCCGCGCGCTGCTTTTCGCCCATCCCTTTCCTGCTTCGGAATTCTGAACATGGCGCCACCGCTTCTCAATCTTGACGGCATCCGTCTGACTTTCGGTGGCACGCCGCTGCTTGACGGTGCATCGCTGTCGGCAGCTTCGGGCGACAAGATCGCTCTGGTCGGGCGCAACGGGTCGGGCAAGTCGACGCTGCTCAAGATCGCTGCCGGGCTGGTCGAACCGCAGGATGGCGAGGTGTTCCGCCAGCCGTCGGCGACGATCCGCTACCTGCCGCAGATGCCCGACATGGACGGCTTCGCCTCGGTGCGCGCCTATGTCGAGGCCGGTCTAGGGCCCGCGGATGATCCGCACCGCGCCACCTATCTGCTCGACCATCTTGGCCTCACCGGCGAAGAGTCTCCGGCCGACCTGTCGGGTGGCGAGGCGCGGCGTGCCGCCCTTGCCCGCGTCATGGCGCCTGAACCCGACATCATGCTGCTCGACGAGCCGACCAACCATCTCGACCTTGCCGTCATCGAATGGCTGGAAGAGGAGTTGATCCGCACCTCGTCTGCGCTGATCGTCATTTCGCACGACAGGCGTTTCCTCGAACGCGTCAGCCGCAATACGGTATGGCTCGATCGCGGTCAGACGCGCCGGCTTGACCGTGGCTTTGCCCATTTCGAGGAATGGCGCGACCAGATCCTGGAGGAAGAAGAGCGCGAGCAGCACAAGCTCGGCCGCCAGATCGTGCGCGAAGAGCACTGGCTGCGCTATGGCGTGACCGCGCGGCGCAAGCGCAACATGCGCCGGCTCGGCGAATTGCAGACGATGCGCCAGAGTTTCCGCGGCCATCGGGGGGCTGAGGGCGTGGCGACGATGCTGGCGAGTGAGGCGGCCGAATCCGGCAAGCTGATCATCGAGGCCAAGAACATCGACAAGGCTTTCGGCGACCTCGTCGTCGTCAAGGACTTCTCCACCCGAATCCAGCGCGGCGACCGTGTCGGCCTGGTTGGGCCAAATGGTGCCGGCAAGACGACGCTGCTCAAGATGCTGACCGGCGAGCTTGAGCCCGACGCCGGCACGATCCGGCTTGGCGTCAATCTTGAGATTGCGACCCTCGACCAAAAGCGCGAGGCTGTCGATCCGCACGAGACGCTGTCGAGCTACCTGACCGACGGGCGTGGCGAAAACCTTGTCATCAATGGCGAGCAGCGCCACGTCGTTTCCTACATGAAGGACTTCCTGTTCAAGCCCGAGCAGGCGCGCACGCCGGTGCGCGAGCTCTCCGGGGGCGAACGCGCCCGGCTGATCCTGGCGCGCGTGCTGGCACGCCCGGCCAATCTACTTGTGCTCGACGAGCCGACCAACGATCTCGACATGGAGACGCTGGAACTTTTGCAGGAGCTGGTAGCTGGTTTTGCCGGCACCGTCATCCTTGTCAGCCACGACCGCGACTTCCTCGACCGCACCGTGACCAGCATCATCGCGCCCGACGGCGAAGGCCGCTGGATCGAATATGCCGGTGGTTATGCCGACATGCTGGCCCAGCGCGGCGGCACCAAGCTCGACGACCGAAAATCGCGCAAGGCCGCCAACGGCCAGGCGTCGGGCGGTCGCGGCGACCCCGAGACGCCTAAGGCGGCGCCGAAAAAGCTGTCGTTCAAGCAGAAATTCGCGCTCGAAAACCTGCCCAAGAAGATGGAAGCGGTGACCGCGTCGATCTCGCGTCTGGAAAACCAGATCGCCGACCCGGCCTTTTACGAGCGTGACCCGCATGGCTTCCAAAAGACCATCGCTGCCCTCGACAAGGAGCGCGAGACGCTGACCGCGCTCGAGGAAGAATGGTTCGAGCTGGAGATGCTGCGCGAGGAACTCGAGGGGTAGCGTCAGTTGCCTTCATAAAGATCATGCGCATACTATATGTGCATGATCGAAGGAGGGCTTCATGCTGCAGAAAGCACCCAAACCTACGCGTAAGCCCACGAATGTGTCCCTCGATTCCAGGTTGGTCGAGGAGGCCAAGGCGTTGGGTTTGAACATGTCTCAGCTCGCCGAAGAGGCCCTTGCGAAGGCTATCTCCGAAGAGAAATCGCGGCGCTGGAAGTTGGAAAACCAGGCAGCCTTGGATGCCTGGAACGACTATGTCGACAAGAATGGGCTGCCTTTGGCTAAATATCGGCTGTTTTGATGGCCAGATATGATGTGTTTGCCGGCCCGTTTGAAGGCAGTTATCTGCTGGATGTGCAGTCAGATCTGCTGGATCATCTGAAATCTCGGGTGGTCATCCCTCTTCTGCCAGCAGAAGAGGTGCCGCCGCCCGTGCGGAAGCTCAATCCGCTATTCGAAGTCGATGACCGTAAAGTCGTGATGGCTACGCACCTCATAAGCGCCGTTGCCGTAGCCGACTTGGGAAACCGTCGAACCAACCTGGGCAACCATCACGATCAGATTGTCTCCGCCCTGGACATACTGTTCCAGGGTTCCTGACGCGAACAGTGGTCCGCGTCAGTCAGATTGCATTCGCGAGCAAGCGAGAGACTTATCCCGCAGCCTTGGCCTGCCAGGCCTTCATCGCTTCTTCGAACACCTTGTCGCCCGGAATACCCTTTTCCAGGGTGAACAGCGCGCGGCGACCGGATTTGTAGACCACCGGAACGTCGATCCAGCCTTGGCGACGCAAAAGATTCAGGTTGGCGTCGACTTCGGCCTTGTTGTCGTTGAGCGCGACGAGGAAGAAGCCGTCGGCGATCTTGGCCGGAATGCCAAGCAACGAATTGCCGGCGTCCTGCTCAGAGCTCTTCATCGCCACCCGCAGGATGTTTTCGATGCCGCCGCCCTCGAAGCCGTCAGGCGTCAGGAAGATCATCTCGAGGATATGGCTCGCCGGCAGCGTCTTGTCGGCGTTGCGGCGGATCGTCATGCGCAGCTGGATGTCCTTGCCGGGAATGGTCGCCTCGGCACGGATCGCTGGTTCCGGCGGCAGGTCGCCGCCTGGCGATTCCTGCACCACTGTCCAGACCACGGAGCCCGATTCAGCCGAGCCTTGCGCCACATTGGTGCGCTCTTCGTAGAAGATCGCTTTCTGGCCGACGGCTACCTGTGCGTTTGCAGCAGGCGGTGTCGTCGGCGCCGTACCACCCTCGGCAGATGCTGCCGGGGTCGTCGCTGGTGCGGGTTCGGGCGTGGCCGGCGGTGTCGCGGGGGGCGGCTGGGTCAGGGCGGCGACGGAGGTGCCTTCGCCGACACCGTTGGTGCCGCTTGCCGGACCTGGATCGACTTCCTTGCCATCGGCCGTCATGCGCTGGGTGAACTTGCCCGGCTCGCCATTGGCCGGCGCCTGGGCTGCCTGGCCGCCATTGGCGGGCGGCGGCGTTGCAGCTTCATTTGCTGGCGGTGCAGTCTCGGCAGGCTTGTCGGCGCTGGAACCCGAAAAGGCGGCGCGGTTCACCCACAGGCCATAGCCGCCGGCACCGACAACCGCAACCGCAAGGGCAGCGGCGATGAGGCCACCGCTGATGCGCTTGCGTGGGCGCTGCCGGGTGTTCTGGAACGGATCGACATCATCGCCGGCAGTGTCTGCCGCACGGTCGTCGTCGCCAGCTACCGGTACGTCTTCGTCCTGGTCATGGCTTGTTGCCGAGAAGTCAGGCAGCGGCTCACGCGCTTGTGGTACGTAGGCCGGCGCAGAGGCGGCCGCAGGCGGTGGCGCGACAGGGGTCACCGGCGAGCGGCGCACTTCCGGCTCGGGTGCGGGCCGGCTATAGGTCGGCTGGTCCTTGTTGCGGGCGATCGACGTAAAGACGTTTTCCAGCTCGGCCAGCGGATCGTCTTCCACCGGCTTTGCGTTGTATTCCGCCTCGACGGTCGCGATGGCGTCCTCGAGCGATTTCGTCTGGCGTTCGGCGACAGCTGCGGGCGGCTGCGGATTTAGGGCGGCGAGCTTGGCCGCGATGGTGCTGCGGGCCTTGTCGTAAACCCGCGCGCGCATCGCCGGCGTGGTGTCGCCCATGCCATCCAGCGTCTTCTTCAGAACCGCTACGAAGTCTGCCATTCTCTCGTCGACCTATCTCTTCTTCTGGGCCGCGCCGCGTCCGGCGGCAAATCAGCCGCCGGGAAGGAGCCAAAACTAGTCTTCAAACGGGTCGGTCACAAGTATGGTGTCGTCCCGCTCGGGGCTGGTGGAAAGCATGGCCACCGGCGCACCGATCAGTTCTTCGATGTAGCGCACATACTTGACTGCCTGGGCAGGCAAATCATTCCAGCTGCGGGCGCCGGCTGTGGTGCCCTTCCAGCCTTCGAGCGTCACGTAGATCGGCTCGACACGGGCCTGTGCGCCCTGGCTCGCCGGCAAATAGTCGATCAGCTCGCCGTCGAGCATATAGCCGGTGCAGACCTTGATCTCGTCGAGGCCGTCGAGCACGTCGAGCTTGGTCAGCGCAATGCCCTTGATGCCGTTGACGGCAACAGCCTGGCGCACCAGCACGGCGTCAAACCAGCCGCAGCGGCGCTTGCGCCCGGTCACCACGCCGAACTCATGGCCGCGGTTTCCGAGGAACTCGCCGACTTCATTCTGCTGCTCGGTCGGGAACGGACCTTCGCCGACGCGGGTCGTGTAGGCCTTGGTGATGCCGAGCACGTAGTTGATTGCGCCCGGACCGACGCCCGAACCGGCGGCAGCCTGGCCGGCAACCGTGTTGGACGAGGTCACGAAGGGATAGGTGCCGTGGTCGATGTCGAGCAACGTGCCCTGCGCGCCTTCAAACAGGATGCGTTCGCCGGCACGGCGCTTGTCGTCCAGTACCTTCCAGACGCGGTCCATGTAAGGCAGGATCTCGCCGGCAACCGATGTCAGCTCGGTCATGATGGCTTCGTGCGTCACCTCAGGGTGGCCGAGCCCGCGACGCATCGCGTTGTGATGCGTCAGCAACCGGTCGACCTTCTGGGGCAGGGTATCCAAATCCGCCAAATCCATCACCCGAACCGCACGGCGGCCCACCTTGTCTTCATAGGCGGGGCCGATGCCGCGACGAGTCGTGCCAATCTTCGTCCCCGAATTGGAGGCGGCGTCCTCGCGGAAACCATCCAGCTCACGGTGCAGCGACAGGATAAGCGCTGTGTTTTCGGCTATTTTCAGGCGATCCGGGCCGATTTCGACGCCCTGGGCGCGGATTTTGGCCAGTTCAGCGACAAAGGCATGCGGGTCGAAGACCACGCCATTGCCGATGATCGACAGCTTGCCTTCGCGCACAACGCCGGAGGGCAGCAGCGACAGCTTGTAGACCACACCGTCGACCACCAGCGTGTGACCGGCATTGTGCCCGCCCTGGAACCGCACCACCACATCGGCGCGCTCCGACAGCCAGTCGACGATCTTGCCCTTGCCTTCATCGCCCCACTGGGAACCGACGACCACCACATTGGCCATGATATTTTCCTTCCGACATCGCGGGCCGGGCCGCGAACAGTGCAAAATGACAGGCCTCTATAACGCCAAGCAATTGGATGTGCGACCTTTCTTTGCCGTCCGAGGCACAACAAATTCCACCTTTCGGCGCATTTACTTGTCTGGACCCAGCACCTAGGCCGGCATGTCACCTGTCGCCAGCGAAAGTCCGGTCGTATGAATCGAAAAGCCTATGTCCTGCTGTTGCTGACCACCCTGTTTTGGGGCGGCAACGCGGTGGCGGGCAAGCTTGCTGTCGGCCATGCTTCGCCGATGTTGCTGACGTCGTTGCGCTGGGCGATCGCCGCCGCGATCCTCGGCGCTATCGGCTGGCCTCGGTTGCGGAATGACTGGCCGGTCGTGCGCAAGCATATCTGGTTGCTGGTCGCTTTGGGCGGCTTCGGCTTCACGGCGTTCAACGCGGCACTTTATTCGGCGCTGAACTTCACCTCGGCGATCAACGCCAGCATCGAGCAGGCGGGCATGCCGATGGTCATCTTCGCAGCCAATTTCCTCCTCTTTCGCATGCGGGTCACTTTTGGCCAGATCATCGGCTTCTTGCTGTCGCTCACCGGTATCGCGCTTACGGCCAGCCATGGCGACCTGAGGACGCTGGTGGCGCTCGACATGAATTTCGGCGACGCGCTGATGCTGATCGCGGTGCTGGTCTATAGCGCCTACACGGTGGCGCTGCGCTTCAAACCCGACATCCATTGGCTGAGCCTGATGATCGTGATGACTTCAGCCGCCTTCGTCACCTCGATCCCGTTTGTCGTTTGGGAAATCGGCACAGGCCGCGTGATCGTGCCCGACGCCCTGGGTTGGGCGATCACCGTCTACATGGTGTTGTTTCCGTCGATCCTGGCGCAGGTCTTCTACATCAGGGGCGTCGAGCTGATCGGTGCAAACCGCGCGGGCCTGTTCATCAACATGGTGCCGATCTTCGGCACGCTGCTGTCGGTGATGATTATCGGCGAGGCGTTCCAGGCCTATCATGCAGTGGCCATCGTCCTTGTGCTCGGCGGCATCTGGCTTGCCGAACACAGTGGGCGCAAGATGGCGCAACCTTGACGGGAACGCGAGGCAGGCACCAAACGTTTTAATAGGCCGCCGCTGCAAGGGCGTTGGCGGCGGGTGCGAATATGGGCGAGGCGCACATGCGAGGTTTGCGAACGGGGCTGTTGCATGCAAGGCCGCGTGTTCTCTTCGGCGCCTTGCAGGGCTGGAGCCGAGCAGATCTTGGCGGCGACATGGCCGCGGGATTGACGCTCGCCGCCATCGCCATACCCGAGCAGATGGCGACCGCGCGACTTGGCGAATTCTCGCCCGAGATCGGCTTTTTCGCCTTCATCACCGGCGCTGTGGCATTCGCCGCTTTCGGTGCCAGCCGCTACCTCTCGGCGGGCGCGGACTCCACCATCACGCCGATCTTCGCCGGCGGACTGGCGCTGGTCGCAACGTCAGGCTCGCCGCAATATGCCAGCCTTGCCGCCATGCTGGCGCTGATGGTTGGGGCGATTGTCATTGCCGGCGGATTGCTGCGGCTCGGCTGGATAGCCGACCTGTTGTCCGTGCCGGTCACCGCCGGCTTCCTGGCCGGCATCTCGATCCACATCATCATTTCGCAACTGCCCGAATTGCTCGGCCTGCCAGCGGGCAGCGGCGATGTCTTTCACAGGCTGGCAGCGGTCTACGCCGATCTCGGCCAAGTCAATCTGCTCAGCCTGGCGCTTGGTGTCGGTGTGTTCCTTGTGGTGTTTGTCGGCGAGCGCGTCAGTCCCCGCATCCCGGGCGCGCTGATCGCGCTGGCACTGGCGACTATGGCCGTGACCGTGTTTGGCCTTCAGCAACATGGTGTTGCCGTTTTGGGCGTTTTGCCCGACGCCCTGCCCAAGCTTGTGATACCTAGCGTGGCACTTGAGGATATGCGCACTCTGGTGCCGATGGCTCTGCTGATCTCACTGGTCGTCATGGTGCAGACGGCCGCCACCACGCGTTCATTCGCCGGCAGGGAGGGTGTGGGGCCTGATGTGAACCGCGATTTCGTCGGCATCGGCGCCGGCAGTCTGGTGGCCGGCCTGTTTGGTGCTTTTCCTGTCAATTCCAGCCCCCCACGTACCGCCATCGTTGCCGAAACCGGCGGACGCTCGCAACTGGCCGGTCTGTTTGCCGCTGCCATCGTCTTGCTGTTGCTGTTGTTTGGCACAAAATTGCTCGCCAACGTGCCCCAGGCGGCACTGGCCGGTATCCTGATGTTCATCGCGCTGCGCATCCTGCGGTGGCCAACCTTCATCTCGACCTTCCGCCAGGCGCCGGTGGAATTCGCGCTCATCGTCATCACCGCTCTCGCTATCGTTGCCTTGCCCATCGAGATTGGCGTTGCCACCGGCATCGGCCTGTCGCTGCTCCACGGCCTATGGGGCATGACCCAGGCTCGGGCGATCGAATTCGAGCGTGTGCCCGGTACTTCGATCTGGTGGCCGCCGGCGGATGGCAGCGAGGGCGAGCGCATCGACGGCGTGCTGGTCGTTGCCTTCCAGGCGCCGCTGTCCTTCGTCAATGCCGAACGTTTCAAACGTGGCATCGAGGCGATGGTCTCGACGCGACCCGGGTCGCTGGAGCATGTCGTGCTGGAAGCAAACAACGTTACCGACATCGATTACACTGCGGCAGCCGCACTGTCCGACGTGATCGCTTTTTGCCACGATGCCGGCCTGACTTTCTCCATCGCTCGGCTGGAATCAGTGCGGGCGCAATCCGCGCTCGCGCGTTTCGGCATAACCGCAGCTTTGGGTCCGAACCGGATTTTCCGTAGCGTCGACAATGCGATTGCAGCACTCGGCACGGAGGCCGCACCGGACAAAGGGAGCAACTGACATGGCAAACGAAACCAAACCGACGCTACAACCGGTTCTGGTCGAGGATCTGCGCCCCACCCAGATGACGGTCGGTCTGCGCGAAGTGGCGGTGAAGCGAGCCGCATTGCGCGCGCTGCCAGCAGCCAAGGCTGGTGCCTTCCTCGGCCATCACTTCATTCCCGTCGTTTTCGGACCGAAAGGTCGCTACCACATCGTCGACCACCATCATCTTGCGCGTGCCTTGTACGAGGAGGGACTGCGGGAGGTTTTCGTCAACGTCATCAGCGACCTCTCGCGACTCGACAAGGAGGCGTTTCTGGTCGTGCTCGACAACCGCGCCTGGATGCATCCCTTCGATGCATCGGGCAAAAGGCGGGCTTATGCCGATATCCCGAAGTCCGTCGACAAGCTCATCGACGACCCTTATCGCAGCCTCGCCGGCGAGGTCAGGCGGCTCGGCGGCTACGCCAAGGACACCACGCCTTTCGCAGAGTTCCTGTGGGCCGACTTCTTCCGCCGCCGGGTTCCAGTGGCGCTTCTCAACGACAATTTCGACAAGGCATCGCGGCAGGCCCTGCAACTGGGCAGGCAAACGGAGGCAAGCTACCTGCCGGGCTGGAGCGGACCGGACGACTGAAAGAGTGTTCTCCAAAAGAAAAAGGCGCGGAACAAGTCCGCGCCTTTCAGCCTTGGGAGGCGGTTCTTAGAACCCGTTGATGTCGAACTGCAGGCGCCTGGCCGAGTCGATGGACTTGTGACCGCGTACCTTGGCGAGCACGTCTTCGGGGAAGGGCGCGTCGAGATAAAGCAGTGCGATGGCATCGCCGCCCGGCCGGTCGCGACCGAGCTGGAAGTTGGCGATGTTGACGCCGTTTTCGCCGCACACCGTGCCGAGCAGGCCGATGATGCCCGGCGCGTCGGCATTGGTTGTGTAGAGCATGTGCTGGCCGACCTCGGCGTCGAGATTGATGCCCTTGATCTGGATGAAGCGCGGCTTGCCGTCGGAGAAGCAGGTACCGGCGATCGAGCGCGTCATGTGCTCGGTCTTGACCGTCAACTTGATGTAGCCGTCAAAGACACCCGACTTGTCGCGCTTGACTTCGGCGACAATGATGCCGCGCTCCTTCACCATGATCGGCGCCGACACCATGTTGACGTCGGAGACCTGCGGCCGGATCAGGCCGGCAAGGGCAGCACTGATCAGCGCCCTGGTGTTCATCTGCGCGATCTGGCCGTCGAACAGGATCTCGACCTCGGTGATCGGGTCTTCCGTCACCTGGCCGACAAAGGCGCCGAGCACTTCGGCGAGTTTGACGAACGGCTTGAGCCGCGGCGCTTCCTCGGCTGTGATCGAGGGCATGTTGATGGCGTTGGAAACAGCGCCCTTGACCAGATAGTCGGCCATCTGCTCGGCGACCTGAAGGGCGACGTTTTCTTGCGCTTCCGAAGTAGAAGCACCGAGATGCGGCGTGCACACGACGTTGTCCATCCCGAACAGCTCGTTGTTTTCGGCCGGCTCGACCTCGAACACGTCGATGCCGGCACCGGCCACCTTACCGCTCTTCAAGCCGGCGATGAGGTCCTTCTCGACGATGAGACCGCCTCGGGCGCAGTTGATGATGCGCACGCCTGATTTCATCTTGGCGATGGCCTCGGCGTTGATGATGTTGCGGGTCTTGTCGGTCAGCGGCGTGTGCAGGGTGATGAAGTCGGCACGCGCGAACAGCTCGTCGAGCTCGACCTTCTCGACGCCCAGTTCCTCGGCGCGATGCTCGGAGAGGAACGGATCGAAAGCAACGACATGCATCTTGAGGCCGACCGCGCGGGTGGCGACGATCGAACCGATGTTGCCGCAGCCGATCAGGCCAAGCGTCTTGCCGGTGATCTCTACACCCATGAAGCGGTTCTTTTCCCACTTGCCGGCATGCGTCGAGGCGTTGGCCTCGGGAAGCTGGCGGGCAACGGCGAACATCAGCGCAATCGCGTGCTCGGCAGTAGTGATCGAATTGCCGAAGGGCGTGTTCATGACGATGATACCGCGCCGCGAGGCGGCGGGGATATCGACATTGTCGACGCCGATGCCGGCGCGGCCGATGACCTTGAGGTTGGTCGCCGCAGCGATCAGCTTTTCGGTGACCTTGGTCGCCGAGCGGATGGCAAGGCCGTCATACTGGCCGATGACTTCGAGCAGCTTTTCCTTGTCCTTGCCGAGGTCGGGCAGATAGTCGACTTCGACGCCACGATCCTTGAAGATCTGGACGGCGGTGGTGGAGAGTTTGTCGGATACGAGAACGCGGGGCGCCATAGCTGCCTCCTTGAAGAGTGATCAAACTGTTCGGGGAAAGGGCGGCCCGGAGGCCGCCGCAGGTCTGGTCAGGCCGCAGCCTTGAGCGCTGCCTTCTGATTGGCGAAGGCCCAGTCGAGCCATGGCATCAGAGCAACGAGGTCGGAGGTCTCGACCGTGGCACCGGCCCAGATGCGCAGACCGGGAGGCGCGTCGCGGTAAGCGCCGATGTCGAAGGCAACGCCTTCTTTTTCGAGTGCTGAAACCATGCCCTTTGCGAATGCCGCCTGACCGTCCTTGTCGAGGCCAACGACATCAGGATCGACGATCGACAGGCAGACCGAGGTGTTGGAGCGCGTTTCCGGCACGACGGCCAGATGGCCGAGCCAGTCGGACTTCTGCACGAAACCGTCGATGGCGGCGAAATTGGCGTCCGCGCGGGCAACCAGCGCGTCGAGCCCGCCGAGGCCCTTGGCCCATTTCAGCGCATCGAGATAATCCTCGACGCACAGCATCGACGGCGTGTTGATGGTCTCGCCCTTGAAGATGCCTTCGATCAGCTTGCCGCCCGAGGTCATGCGGAAGATCTTTGGCAGCGGCCAGGCCGGCTTGTAGGTCTCGAGGCGCTCGACAGCGCGGGGGCTGAGGATCAGCATGCCGTGCGCGCCTTCACCGCCAAGCACCTTCTGCCAGGAGAAGGTGACGACATCGAGCTTGGCATAGTCCATGCGCTGGGCGAAGGCCGAGGACGTGGCGTCGCAGATGGTCAGGCCCTTGCGGTCGGCCGGAATGAAATCGCCGTTTGCAACACGCACGCCCGAGGTCGTGCCATTCCAGGTGAAGACCACGTCGCGGTCGAAATCGACTTTTGTCAGGTCAGGCAGCTCGCCATAGGCGGCTTCGAATTTGCGCACGTCTTCGAGCTTGAGCTGCTTGACCACGTCGGTGATCCAGCCTGCGCCGAAGCTTTCCCAGGCGACCATGTCGACGCCGCGCTCGCCGAGAAGCGACCACAGCGCCATCTCGACAGCGCCCGTGTCGGAAGCCGGAACAATGCCGATGCGGTAATCGGCGGGAACCTGGAGAATCTCACGCGTCAGCTCGATCGCCTGTTCGAGCTTGGTCTTGCCGATCTTGGCGCGGTGCGAGCGGCCAAGCGGCGCGTCGGCGAGACCCTGGAGCGACCAGCCGGGACGTTTTGCGCAGGGACCTGAGGAGAAATTGGGGTTTGCCGGACGGAGTCCGGGCTTGGTGACGATCGTCATCGTGGTTCTATCCTTCCAGATAGTTGGCCCCTCGTTGGGGAGGGGTGGCCCACGGGCGGAAATATAGAAATGCGGGGGAAACCGCAAGAGGGAACAGCATGGACGTTTTAGGATCTCGCAAGACTGCGCCAGGCCGCCTCGAGGTCTCACCCCTGATTGAACTCGGCTCTTGTCTAGCGCATTCTGGCCGGAAGCGTCGTCCTGACTCCAGCCTTCATGGGGATGAGAGACTTGGCGTCCGCGCTGCGGGTTGATCCCCCCGGTATCCGTCTGTAGGACGGCACCCAGGCATCGACGGAGCGGAAATTTGGCTATCAGCAGGCGTTCAGGCTTGTCTTTCTGGAAGACTTCATCAGAGGCAACCAGGGAGGCCGCGCGCGGCAGGCTTTCTGCGATCGTGCGCCAGAATATCGACGGGCTGGTGGCCAGGTTCTACGAGAACTTCCTCCGCGACGAGGAGGCATCGGCCTTCTTGAGCCATTCGGTCGTGCATGAGCGCCTAAGCCATTCGTTGCGCAAATGGCTGCTCGACCTCATCGAAGCGGACCCTCATTTAGGCCTCGATGCCTTTGACGCGCGCCAGATCAAGATCGGCGAGATCCACGCCCGGCTGAAAATCCCCAACCACCTGGTCATGGAGGGCATGGGCCTTCTCAAGACGGAGATCGCTTGCAAGGTCGCCGAACTCGATCTGGAGTCGACATCGACCGCCCACACCTTGATCCTGCTGGACGAGATCATCGACTACGCCATGAGGTTGATGAGTGCCGCCTATGTGTCCGACACCAAGCGTCGGGTACAGACCGACGAGGCTTTTCGCCTGCTCTCCTTGGGACAGGACATCAATCTCGAGCGTGAAACCCAGCGCGCCACGCTCATGGAATGGAGCCAGTCCGTTCTCTTCAACCTGCTTGGTCACGGCAGCAATTCAGCGCCGGGCTACCTCGCAGCGTCTCCATTCGGTCTTTGGGTTCGGCATCGGGGAGCACTTCTTTTCCAGGGCTCGCTCATCCTCGAGAGCATCGAGAAGCTGATCAGTGAAATCGATGGCGAAGCCTTGCGCTCGATCGATGGCAATCAGCCGGCATCGGTAGCCGAGTTCCAGCGCCGTATCGAGGAGATCAAGTTCCTCCTCAACGATCTCTTTCAAGCTGCGGCCAGTGTCGAGAATGGTCGGGATCCCCTGACGCGGGCACTCAATCGACGCTTTCTTCCCTCGGTCCTGGGGCGTGAAATCACCCTCGCCAAGAACGCGAAGACCCCACTCAGCGTTCTCATGCTGGACGTCGATCACTTCAAGGCGATCAACGACAGATATGGTCACGCCGTCGGCGATATTGTTCTAAGACATACCGCAGAGCTTCTTTTGAACGCCGTCAGGCCCAGCGATTTCGTCTTCCGCTACGGCGGCGAGGAGTTCCTGATCGTTTTGGTGGAAACCGATCGGACCGAGGCTTGCGCGATTGCAGAGCGCATCCGCCAACAGCTGGCAGATCAAGAAGTCTCGGTGCGGGATCGGGACGTATTGTCGGTCACTGCGTCCATTGGCGTTGCGACCTATGAAGGCCATCCAGACTACGAGTATCTCGTCGATGCCGCCGACAAGGCTCTTTATCGCGCCAAGAAGGAAGGCCGCAACCGCGTGGTCATGGGTGTGGCCAGCTGATACGTCAGGAGCGGCTGGGCCGCTTCTTTCCCCCGGCCGGGACCTCGCTCGGTGGCCGTGGTTGACAATGCCGGCGTGGTGGCCGACATAACCGCCATGCTTACAGTTTCCTTTGCCCACATTGTCATCTGCAAAGGCAGCCTCCTCATAGGCTGATTGCCTGGTGCCACTACCTGCGAGAGCAAGAGCGGCACCAGGATAGCGAGATCCATCACCCAATAATTGCATATGCGCCGGCTACGCGAGTTGCTGCGCTCGTAATTGCGCGCGCTCGCTAACGCCCGGACGCCATCATTTGGACTGATCCGAAATGACCTTCAAATACAGCTTCACGTTCCCCATCAGTGGCGGGAACAAATTGCCTCGCTTCAAGAATTGGGCTGCCGTTCACGCACCGGAAATCGAGGTCAGCCTCCCGCCCCAGGTTCCGGTCAAGAGCGAGGCCTTGACGATCCGCCTCAAGTCCGCCGATGACCGGCAAAAGCTCCTGACCAAACTGGCTGGTGTGGAGTTGTAGTCTCAAATGGCGGTGGCGGGCTACGCTCGCCACCGCCGGGCATCGCCCTGCGAGCCGCCCCCTGATGAGCGGGCTCCGACCACATCTTTGGTGAAGAAACGAAAACGGCGGGCCTTCGCCCGCCGTCATTTTATACTGTCGGATCAAGTATTTACCAAAGGTCGTAGCGCAGGCCGACCTTGACCTGATGGAAATCGACGCCCTTCTTGGCTTCCACTGCCGGCACGTCGGCATATTCAAGATCTGGTGCGGCGAGATACTGGTAACCGACGTCGATCGACGTGTTCTGGCTGACCTTGTAGCTGACGCCGGCGTTGAGCGAATAGGCCAGTGCGTATTGCGTGTCGCGAAGGTGCCAGTCCGGCGTCAGTGAGGTGTCGTCCACCCGTTGACTGGAGTAGATGAGACCGATGCCGGCGCCGAGATAAGGCGTAAAGCCGGCAACAGTGCCGAGGTCGACATAGGCGTTGGCCATGCCGGTCCACATGTTGTTTTCAGCTTCGATGGTGACAAAGCCATCGGTCGCAGCGTAGCGGTCGCGTGCCAGGAACCCCAGGTTGAGATCGCCACGGAAGTAGTCGGTGAAGTGATAGCCGGCGCCGATGCTGCCCGTGACGCGGGTGCTGCTCGATTCGACGTCGAACAAGGTGAAGTCATAGGGTGACTTGTTGAAATTGTAGCCGATATCCCCGCGCAGGTACCAGCCGGAGCCGACTTCCACCGGCACATATTCCGGCGCCTCCTCAACGACAACAGGCGGTTCATAGTCGGCAGCGATTGCTGCCAGCGGCCAAAGCATGGTCGCAGCCAGCGCCAGCGCCATGCGAGACGTCAATGTCATGATCGCATTCTCCCGAGATGGCGCCGGGGTGTTGCCTGAGAATCCAGCCGCCTTTCATGTCATCATTAACCATAGAGGTTAAGTCGCAGTTAAGGATAACAGATGGTTAGGCGGGCGTTTGTGCGAGCAGGCCGGGCAAAGAAAAACCGCCCGGTGAACCGGGCGGTTTGATGTATTGGCAGGGCCGAACTGGTCGCTTAGTTCAGCGAATAGCGCACGCCGAGCTTGAGATCGTGCGAGGTGATGTTGTTGAACTTGAAGCCTTCGGCCCCTGCTACAGCGGGGTCGTCGTTGTAGAATGTGCCAGTGCGCGCATCGCCCAGATTGACGAAGCTATAGCCAAGGTCGATCGTCATGCGTTCGGTGGCCTTGACGCCGAGACCGGCATGAAGCGCCCATGCAAAGTTCCACTGGGAAGCGTCGCCGGCGTAGCCAGCGCCGCTGCGCTCGACATTGACGTCCCGGAAGCCTGAAATCGTGTTGCGCGACGCGCCGATGCCCGCGCCTACATAGGGCGTAATGCCGTAGAAGGTGCCGACATCCGCGTAGGCATTGGCCAACATCAGCCATTCCGTCTTCTTGGCGCTATAGTCGTTGGTGTAGAAATTGTTGGGACCGCCATACCTGACGAAGTCGGTCGCATTGAAGTCCGATGCGCCGCGATATTCCACGGAGATGTCACCACGCAGGAAGTCGTTGAACTGATAGCCGATGCCGCCACCGAAGATCGGCGCAGACGCGAATTTCCCCTCGTGAGGCCACGAGTGTTCCAAAATGGCGGGGTTTTCGAACAATACCGAATTCAGATCGCCGAGCTGCTGGTTGCTCATGCCGATATGGCCGCGCAGATACCAGCCGCCATAGACCACAGGTATCGGGTCTACGATCACCGGATCCGGCAAATCTGCTGCGAATGCCGGCGCGGTAACGCCGGCGAGCAGCGCGGCGATAAACGCTTTCCTTCCAAAATCAAACATGCTGAAAAATCCCATACGTGCGGACCCGCTACGCGCCCGATCTGACTAACCCGCGTGGATAATGCTTGGTATAGGTTAAGGTGTACTTAACCGTGTCGGTTAACTACGAATGCTTGCGACAACTGTTTTTCGCCAAGATGAACTGGCTTTCGTGCGCACAAAAAAGCCCGCTTGAAGCGGGCTTTTCCGATCTGTGAAGTAATCCGATGTCAGGCGGCCGTACGGGTTTCCGAAATGACGCCGACAATGTCGTTGACCACTGTCTCGACCAGCTGCGGGTCGTCGCCTTCGGCCATGACGCGGATCAAAGGCTCGGTACCCGAGGGGCGGATCACCAGGCGGCCGGTCTTGCCAAGCCGGTTGCGGCCGTCTTCGATCGCAGCTTTGACCAGGGCTTCCTCAAGCGGCTTGCCGCCGGAAAAGCGCACATTCTTGAGAAGCTGTGGCACCGGTTCGAAGGTACGGCTCAGCTCGCTCATCGGCTTGTTGGAGCGCTTGATGCAGGCCAGCACTTGCAATGCCGCCACCAGGCCATCGCCGGTGGTCGAATAGTCAGTCAAAACGATGTGCCCCGACTGCTCGCCGCCGATGTTGAGGCCATGCGCGCGCATGTGCTCGACGACGTAACGGTCGCCGACCTTGGTGCGGTGCAGCTCGAGATTGATGTCGCCCAGGAAGCGTTCGAGGCCGAGGTTCGACATGACCGTCGCCACCACGCCGCCGCCGGCAAGGCGGCCGCTTTGCTGCCAGGATTGGGCGATCAGCGCCATGATCTGGTCGCCGTCGACGACGGTGCCGTTCTCGTCGACGATAACGACGCGGTCGGCGTCGCCGTCGAGTGCGATACCGATGTCGGCGCGCACTTCATGCACCTTCTTCTGCAGGCCGGCAGGATGGGTCGAGCCGCACTCGTCGTTGATGTTGAAGCCGTTGGGCTCGACATTGATGGCGATAACCTCGGCGCCGAGTTCCCACAGCGCGGCAGGGGCCACCTTGTAGGCCGCGCCATTGGCGCAGTCGACCACGATGCGCAGGCCCGACAGCGACATCGAACGGGGCAGGGTGCGCTTGGCGAATTCGATGTAGCGGTCATGCACGCCATCGACGCGCTTGGCCCGGCCAAGTCCGTCGGAATCGGCAAGCATCGCTTCGACATCCTGGTCGAGCATCGCTTCGATGCGTTCCTCGATCTCGTCCGACAGCTTGTAGCCGTCGGGTCCGAACAGCTTGATGCCGTTGTCGTGGTATGGGTTGTGCGAGGCCGAGATCATCACGCCGATGTCGGCGCGCAGCGAGCGCACCAGCATTGCGACCGCGGGCGTCGGGATCGGGCCGAGCAGGAACACGTCCATGCCGGCGGCGCACAGGCCCGCCACAAGCGCGTTCTCGATCATGTAGCCCGACAGGCGCGTGTCCTTGCCGAGCACGACGCGGTGACGATGGCTACCGCGCTGGAACGACAGGCCAGCGGCCATGCCGACCTTCATCGCGATCTCAGCCGTCATCGGAAATTTGTTGGCCCGTCCGCGAATGCCGTCGGTGCCGAAATAGCGTCCAGCCATGTTTAGCCTGTCCCCGTGGAGTCCACCCGCGATTGCTTTGCCACAACCTGAGGCGACCAACGCATCACATTTGGTGAGTTTATGTCACAAAACCTTAGAAAAGGGTTGGGTTTTTGGGGGTGCATGCGCCAAAGGTCAAGACGGCATATTGACTATAGGAATTATTTCCTGCAACGTATGGGTGTAGTATCGAGTTGTCGAGCTTGGGGAAAGTCTAGATGCTAGTGTCTGAAATTTCCGAACAAGACTTAGGTAGATTGGCAAGAAGCATCACAGTTCTACAAGCCGAGATAAAGCTGCTCGCGCTGCATCTGCGATTGAAGGCGGGATTTCGACCCGATCAACCACGTGTGCCTGCCGGCAATCCAGATGGCGGGCAGTGGGCTGATGGGGGTGGCGCCGTATCTCGTATTTCCGGTCGGCGTGGCACGGGCGCAAGCGGCACTCGTGGTAGTGTGCGCTGGCCGAACGCATCTCCTGGGCAAGTGACTAGGCTTGAGATTAGTCATTCACAAATGCAGGCGTTGCGTCAGCAATTAGGTCGTCTTGATCCCAAATGGCGACCGAGCCCTCAAGCGTATGAGACGGTCGAAGGGCAAATTTCAGCAAATTTGGCAACGGCGCGCGAGGCGCAAGGTCGGCTCGACCAATTGCGAGGATACGGACTTGGCGTAGGGCCTTTTGCTGGCGAATCCATTGTGGCGCGCAATAGCGGTCGAAACTTTACGCGAGCGGAAAGGGCAGAGATCAATCGAATTGGACGCACGACTGGTTGCCATACTTGTGGCACTAAGAATCCGGGAACGCCCCTCGGCAATTTTGTGCTTGATCACCAGCTGCCAAGCGCTCTGAGTAGGTCTCCTGCAAGACAGAGCTTGTACCCACATTGCCTACAATGCAGCCAGATTCAGGGTGGTTGGACCCTGTATCTTCTGAGGAGAAGATAGGGATGTACCTTTCGAAAAAGCAGGCCCCTGTGAACTCTCTCGTGTTCATCTCAGATGTCGAGGGTGGAGAGCCACCACTGCCGGTTCGCGGTAGCAACATCTTGTCGACGTCCTCTTGCATCTCGGTAGTCACCTATCCCGAAAATGAAGGAGCAACCGAGTTCATTCTGGGGCCGATTGCGGATGTCGACCCTGCAACCGCTCCGGATTTCTCAGGGTCAATCGAGACGCCCACAAGGCATTTGCGAATATCGACGGTTGAAGACCAACCGATCCTAAAAATCCCGGTGCCCAATACCTTGACGCAGGTTTGTGTTTGGCTCAGCCACTCGACGTGGCCCGATAAGATTATCGTTGGTTGGAGCTGAATACAAAAACGCCGCTGAGTTTCCTCAGCGGCGTTTTTCATTCGTTCAGCGTTCGCGGGCCTCAGCTTGACGGCTGGGGTTCCATGCCGCCTTCGGGCTCCGAGCCCTTCTTCTTGCCGCGGGTCGAGCCGGCCTTGGGCACGGCCGAGCCGCGCGAGGGCGGGGTGTCGTCGCCCATGTCGCGGGAGGGCTTGTTGCCGGCGATCAGCTGCTTGATCTCTTCGCCAGACAGGGTCTCGTATTCGAGCAGGCCTTCGGCCAGCGCGATCCAGTCCTTTTTCTTCTTGGTCAGGATCGTCTTGGCGGTCGAATAGGCCTCGTCGATCAGGCGGCGCACTTCGGCGTCGATGATCTGCGCGGTCTCTTCCGAGACGTTCTGCGTCCGTGCGACCGAATGGCCAAGGAACACCTCTTCCTGGTTGTCGCCATATGCGACATGGCCAAGCTTGTCGGAGAAGCCCCAGCGCGTGACCATGGCGCGCGCCAGCTTGGTCGCCTGCTCGATGTCGGAAGACGCACCCGATGTGATGTTTTCCTTGCCGAACTTGAACTCTTCGGCAACGCGGCCACCCATCATGATCGCCAGACGCGAGATCATGTATTTGTAGCTCATCGAGTAGCGGTCGCCTTCAGGCAGCTGCATGACCATGCCGAGCGCACGGCCGCGCGGGATGATCGTCGCCTTGTGCAGCGGATCGGCCGACGGCACGTTGAGCGCGAGGATGGCGTGGCCGGCCTCGTGATAGGCAGTCAGCGCCTTTTCGGCCTGGGTCATGGCCGAGGAGCGGCGCTCTGCGCCCATCATGATCTTGTCCTTGGCGTCTTCGAATTCCTGCATGGTGACGAGGCGCTTGTTGCGGCGCGCCGCCATCAGTGCGGATTCGTTGACGAGGTTCATCAGGTCAGCACCCGAGAAGCCCGGCGTGCCGCGTGCGATGACCTTGAGGTCGACATTTGGCGCCAGCGGAACGTTGCGGACATGGACCTTGAGGATCTTTTCGCGGCCGACGATGTCGGGGTTCGGCACGACGACCTGACGGTCGAAACGGCCCGGACGCAGCAGCGCGGGATCAAGAACGTCGGGACGGTTGGTCGCCGCGATCAGGATGACGCTCTCATTGGCCTCGAAGCCGTCCATCTCGACCAGCAGCTGGTTCAGCGTCTGCTCGCGTTCGTCATTGCCACCACCGAGGCCAGCGCCGCGATGGCGGCCGACGGCGTCGATTTCGTCGATGAAGATGATGCAGGGTGCGTTCTTCTTAGCCTGCTCGAACATGTCGCGGACGCGGCTTGCACCGACGCCGACGAACATTTCGACGAAGTCCGAACCGGAGATGGTGAAGAAGGGCACATTGGCTTCGCCGGCGACCGAACGGGCAAGCAAGGTCTTGCCGGTGCCGGGAGGGCCGACAAGCAGCACGCCGCGCGGGATCTTGCCGCCCAGGCGCTGGAATTTCTGCGGCTCGCGCAGGAATTCGACGATCTCTTCGAGGTCCGCCTTGGCTTCGTCGACGCCGGCGACATCACCAAAGGTGACGCGGCCATGCGCTTCGGTGAGAAGCTTGGCCTTGGACTTGCCGAAGCCCATGGCGCGGCCGGAACCGGACTGCATCTGGCGCATGAAGAAGATCCACACGCCAAGGATCAGGATCATCGGCAGCCAGGACAGCAGCACGGAGAAGATCGAGCCGGAACCGTCATTTTCAGGACGGGCGTTGATGGTGACGTTCTTCTGCTCAAGCCGCGACACCAGCGTCGGGTCGCCGGGCGAGTAGGTCTGGAAGCCGGTCGAGTTGTCGATATAGGTGCCGCTGATGCGGTCACCGGCAATCGTCACCGTCTTGACGCGACCGGAGTTCAGATCCTGCAGGAACTGCGAATAGGCCACTTCGCTCGACGCGCCGCGGGTCTGCGGGGTCTGGAACAGATTGAACAGGGCGATGAGCAGAACGGCTATGATCGCCCACAGCGCGAAGTTGCGATAGTTCGGATTCATCGAATATCCCGTTGGCGTTCGTGGGGAACGCGGATGGTGAGAGTAAGCTTGTCCCTAACATAGGCACCGGCTCCCACATTGCCAAGCACGTCCCTAAGTCTGGGTTAAGGTCAAACACCAATGTGACTATGGCATGGCGAGACCGGGATTGGGTCGGAACCGATCAACTTTTGGAGAGACGCAGCTACGGCGAGATCGAAAGCCGGCAAGAAGCGCGCCCAAGGCGCGGCGAGTGCGACTGCATTTGTTAGAACTGCCAAGCCGACCAATGTTTCCTGGCGCCAAAGTGCTGGCTCGGCCGCAAGTGCCGCCCTGACAAGACTTTGCGGTGCATTAGCTTGCGATGACGTTGCCTTCGCGGCGGAAAAACCTAGCGGCGCCACGGTCAATTCTGTTGTGTCTTCGGTTGGCGAAAGCCTGTAGCGGCCGTCCCAGATGCCAGCCGCCAGCGGCATTGTCTGGGGCAATCCGCGTCCTTCGCGCAGCAGGAAAATTCCACTGCCGCGCGCATCGATGAGTGCGCGCGACAATGTGGCGCGGGCCGGTTTTGCTTGCTTCGAATTGCTGGCCAGGCGCACCAGAAGGTTCTGCACCCGCGCCTCGTCGGGCAAATGCGCCATGCCCCCGGCCACGGAAATGAGGATGCGCAGCGCGTAAGCCGCCGCATCGTTATCGGGCGCTTGCGTAAGTGCCGGGTCGAGGCGCAGCAGGCCTGGTGCCGCGCGGCTCGCGTGTTCGGCGATCAGGCTTGCTGCGCGCGCGCCAAGGTCGGTTCGCGCGGCACCCGACCTCCGTGCCTCGATCAGCGTGTTTTCAATACGCTGATCGCTGCTCTCGCTCAGCGACAGCCGCATGCGCGGCCGCTCATAAGCCTCGTTGGTGTTGGTCGGGTCGTCGAGCCAGCCTGTGCCGCGTGCCCTGAGCACCTCACGCAGTCTTTCTCGGCGCTGACCAAGTAGGGGGCGGACGATCCAGACGTCGCCGCAAAACAAAGTCGCGGGTGCCATGCCGGCACTGCCACGACCGGTCCCGCGCGCGCCGCGCATCAGTACTGTTTCGGCCTGGTCGTCGGCGGTGTGGCCGGTGACGACGATTGATGCACCCGCCTCGCGGGCGGCCTGAGCCAGCAGATCGTAGCGCGCGTCTCGCGCCGCAGCCGGGATGCCGGTCGACGGCTTGTCGCCGGTCCAGCGCATCGTCCGGTGGCTGACACCGTGGCGTGCGCAGAGCTGCGCCACCTGATCGGCCTCGGCGTCCGAACCGGGCCGCAGCGCGTGGTCGACGGTCACCGCCAAAAGCCGCGTCGAGGGCGCGTGCCGCTCGAGATGGGATTTGAGAAGAAGAAGGAGGGCTGTCGAGTCGCTACCGCCGGAAACCGCTGCGACGACTATTTTGTGCGAGGCAAAATCGAACTCGGAAAAGTCTTGAAAAAAATCGGCGTCGATCGGCTGCGTCAGCACGCGGCGAGAGCCCGTTCCTGCTTGACCCGCTCCTTGATCGCTCCGGAGGCGTCGGGATAACGCTTGCCGATCTCGCTGAAGGTGGCGCAAGCGACGTCGCGCTGCTTCAGGCCGGCCAGGGAAACGCCGAGCTTGAGCATCATTTCAGGGGCCTTCTTGGACTTTGGATATGCCTTGCTGGCGGCGAGGAAGATTTCGGCCGCATCGCGATACTTCTTTTGTCCAAGCAGCGACTCGCCGAGCCAGAAACGGGCGTCGGCCGTCTTGGGATCGTTGGGGAAGCGCGAGATATGGTCGCGAAAACCCTGCTCGGCGGTGGTGTAGTCGCCCGAAAGCACGAACTGGTAGGAGTTGCGGTAAAGCTCGTTGGGGTCGTTGGTGTCAGGCAATGCGGCAACGGCGGTGCCATTGGCCTTTGGCTGTGCCGGCTGTGCTGCGACAGGTGCCTTCGGCTGCGCTGATGCTGCGGCCTGAGGGTTGGAGGAGTCAGACACCACGTTGCCATTGGCATCGACCGTGATGGTGCCGAAGGTCGTCGGTGGCGTGCCCGTGCCACCGGCACCTGGCTCGCCGGTACCGGATTCAACGATCACGTCTTCGACGGAGTGCCCGCCGGCGGCAGGCGCTGAGGCCGTGGCAGCCTGCGTCCCGCCGGGTTGAGGCGCCGTGGGCGCCTCAACGATCGAGCTGTTGGTCTTGCCGGAAGCGTCGGACTTCTTTTGTCCGCCACCTTCGAGCTCCTGGAAGCGGAACTCGTTGTCTTCCTGCATTTTCCGCAGCTGCTCCTGCATCTGCAGGATCTGGAAGTTCAGTTCCTCGATGCTGCCATTGAGCTTGCGGATTTGCTCTTCGAGTGCCGCGACGCGCGGGTCGCCGGCCTGGGCAAGCTGGATCGTGCCCTCATTGCTCTGGGTCTTGCTGCCGAATACGCCCGGCAGGCCGATCTTTGGGAAGTCGATGCCGAAACCGTCACGCGCATGCGCTGTGGCCCCGGACAAAAGGAAGATGGCAAGCGTGCCACTCAGGATTGATCGAAAATGCATTAGCCTCTCGCCGTGGAAGAGAATGGGTTGCTTTGCGCCGATGCGCTCTCGTCATTTATCAGGACGCGAGACTTCGGCCAAATTTTGTTTCGAGCTTGCAGATAAGCAAAAGGCGGCCCGAAGACCGCCTTTCGTTCAACTCTGTGGCTTTTAAGCTACTTAGCTGCCGGCGCCGGAGAGCGTCGTCACAGCACGACGGTTCTGCGACCAGCAGGAAATGTCGTCGCAAACGGCGACCGGACGTTCCTTGCCGTAGGAGATCGTCTTGAGGCGCTTGGCGGGAACGCCCTGCGAGATCAGGTAGTCGCGGGCAGCTGCGGCACGACGAGCGCCGAGTGCAAGGTTGTATTCGCGGGTGCCGCGTTCGTCGGCATGGCCTTCGACAACGACAGCGTACTGGCTGTACTTGGCGAGCCACTGGGCCTGACGGGCGAGAATGCCCTGCGCGTCGGCGCGAACCGACGAGGAGTCGGTATCGAAGAAGATGCGGTCGCCGACATTGACGGTGAAGTCCTGCGCCGAACCCGGGGTCGCCGCGCCGGCGCCACCGAGGCCGAGATCGGCCGCGCTGTTAGGGGTTTTCTTCGAGGCGCAGCCAGCAATCGCCAGCGAGGCTATCAGGGCCACGACCACGGGGTTGGTTGCAAATTTCGCGATCTGGCGCATCCCGCCTCTCCTTCGCATTCGAGTGATTTCGTTGAACATCCAGTAACCACGTTGCGGTTAACCGGCATTCAAGAAACGTGGTTAAAATTTCGTTGCCACTTGCCTGTCGCGTCCCCGCAATATGGCAATCGTCCAACATGTACTTCGCCGCGCACCGTAGGCGGAAATACGGCGGAAAGGCGGCATCATTGGGCAAATGACGCCGCCTGGCCGATTGGTCGCGCCTTTCGGGGGAAGGTTAATGGCCATGGTTGCAAAAACGCCGCGCGTCGTTTCCGACGCGCGGCGTTTCATCCAGTTCCCGAAAGCCGATCTGGGTTTTTAGGCCGATGCGTTAATCCAGCAGCGGCGACCAGGCCGGGTCCGAGGCGAAGCCCGCAGTCGGGATTGCCTGCTCGTTGCGGCCGGTGAGATCCACCGAATAGAGCTTGGGACCACCACCGCCGGGCTGATCGCGGAAGAACATGACGACACGGCCGTTGGGCGCCCAGGTCGGGCCTTCCTGCTGGTAGCCGGTCGACAGAATGCGCTCGCCCGAGCCGTCGGTCTTCATCACGCCGATCTGGAACTGGCCGCCGGACTGCTTGGTGAAGGCGATCAGGTCGCCGCGCGGCGACCACACGGGGGTCGAATAGGTACCGTCACCGAAGGAGACGCGGGTCTGGCCCGAGCCGTCCGCACCCATGACGTAGATCTGGGCACGACCGCCGCGGTCGGAGGTGAACACCACCTTGGAACCGTCAGGCGAATAGGAGGGCGAGGTGTCGATGGCGCTTGAGTTGGTCAGGCGCGTGGTGGTGCGGCTGCGCAGGTCCATCGAGAAGATGTTGGAATTGCCGTCATCGCGCAGCAGGCTCATGATCACCTTCTGGCCATCGGGCGAGAAGCGCGGGGCGAAGGTCATGCCGGGGAAGTTGCCGACGAGTTCGCGCTGGCCGGTCTCGATCTGCAGGAGATAGACCTGCGGCTGGCCGCTCTCATAGGACATGTAGGTGATTTCCTGACGCGTCGGCGAGAAGCGCGGCGTCATCGCCATCGAGCGGCCGTCGGAGAGGTAACGCACATTGGCGCCGTCCTGGTCCATGATGGCGAGGCGCTTCTTGCGCGCCGTCTTGGCGCCCGACTCGTCGATGAACACGACGCGGGTGTCGAAATAGCCCTTTTCGCCGGTCAGACGCTCATAGATGGCGTCGGCGATGATGTGGGCGATACGGCGGGAATTGGTCTTGTTGGCGAAGAACTGCTCGCCAGCGAGCTGCTGGCCGGCAAAGGTGTCCCACAGCCGGAACTCGGCCTTGAGCCTGCCGTCTGCTTCCTGGCTGACGCGGCCGGTCACCAGCGCCTGGGCGTTGATGACCTTCCAGTCCTCGAAGCGCGGCGCGACATCGGGGTTGGAAATCTTTTCGATGAAGGCGCCCTTGTTGATCGGCGCAAACAGGCCCGAGCGCTGCAGGTCAGCGGCAACGATGCCGGCGATCTCGGCGCCCATCGCATCGCCCGACAGGAAGTCGGTGATGGCGATCGGCAGCGGCTCGACATTGCCCTTGTTGACGTCGATCTCGACCAGCGCGCGTGCGGGCAAGGTTGCAAAGGCGGTCATGCCGCTCGCCATGGCGCTGATCAAAAAGATCGCTCTGATTACATGCTTCATTAGATAGGCCTCTTAGTTCCGGATGAGCGGGGGCGCTCAGAACATCTCGCTCGGGTCGAAATTGACGATGACTTGATCCCAGCCGCCCGCATATTTGTCAGCGGGCAGGTTGTAGGGCGCGCATTGAAGCACGGCGCGGCGCGCCGATTCAGCAGCTGCGCGCTCGATACCGGCCGAACCGCCGCCGGAAATAATCTCCGGCCGTCCCTCGATCTCGCCGGTGGGGGTCAGTTTGAACTGTACGGAAACCTTGAGGCCGCCGCCATCCATGGCGCCCGCCGGCACGTTCCAGCAGCGCTGGACCTGGCCGCGAAGCGCGTCCATTTCGCTCTGGCTCAGCTTGTTGCCGCCGGTGTCCTTCTTGCCGCCCAGCGCGGCCTGATCGGTCGAGCGCTTGGCGCCGCCACCCGAAGGCTTCTGCTTGTTGAGCAAGGCTGCGACCTCGTCGGCGTTGAATTCCTTCTCTTCCGACTTGGGCTTGGACGACGCCTGCTGGGTTTGCTTGTCGTCCTGCTTGCGGTCTGGGGTCTTGGCCGTCTGCGCCTGGGGCGGCTGCGGCTTTGCCTCGGGCGAGGGTGCGTTTTCGGGCAGCTTGACGGCTTCGGCCTCGGCCTGGTCGGAGACGATCGTCTCGGCCACCGGGTCGGGCTTGACCTCCTGCTTGGGCTGCGGCTGCGGCGTCACCTCGGTTGCCGGAACGGGCACAGGCTTGGGCTCGGCCTGCTTGGCGGGCTCTGGCTTGGGCTGCTCGACCGGCGTCGGTTTCGGCTCAGGCTTGGGCGAGGGCGGCGGGGCCGCCGCAACGTCGATTTCCTTCTGCGTCGGTTCGGGCGTCGGCGGCTTGTCGCTGTCGGTCTTGTTGTCGCCGACGTTCTGGGCGTTGGGCACGATGTCGGGTCGGCTCGTCGGCTTCGGCGCCGGCTTTTCACTCGCCGGGGCCTTCTTGTCGCCCTTCTGGATCTGGGTGATCGATTCCACCGGCACGATGTCGACCGGGAACGCCTCGACGTCGGCGACTTCGAGGGCGCTCGGCGCCGACAGGGTGAACAGGCCAAAGCCCAGCACCGCTGCATGCAAAACCACAGATGTCGTGAGGCCGGCCTTCATCTTCATTTGGGGACTACTGGCTCTGTTCCTGAAGGGTGACGAGGCCGATCTTGTTGTAACCGGCAGCCTGGATGCGGGCCATGACCTTCATCACCGTGCCGTAGTCGGCGGTCTTGTCGCCGCGCACATAGATGCGTTCCTCGTAGCCGGCCTTGGCAATGGCGCCGAGCTTGGCAACCACTTCCTCAAGCGGGATTTCGGTTTCCTGGATATGGATCTGGCCGGCCTCGTTGATGGAAATGGTGATCGGCTGCGTTTCCGAATTCAGCGCCTTGGCCTGGGTTTCGGGCAGATCGATGGGCACGCCCACCGTCATCAGCGGGGCCGCCACCATGAAGATGATGAGCAGCACCAGCATGACGTCGACGAAGGGCGTGACGTTGATTTCGGACATCAGGCCGTGATGGCGGCCGCGCCGCCGGTGGCCGCGTGAACCGCGGCCGGAGCCGCCCGCGCTGACTGACATACCCATGGTCTACTCCTCAGGCCCGCTGCGCGACTTTTTCATCGATTTGGCGCGACAGTATGGCGGAGAACTCGTCGGCGAATCCTTCCATCCGGACGGCGATCTTGCCGGCGTCGGATGACAGCTTGTTGTAGGCGATGACGGCCGGGATGGCGGCGAGCAGGCCGATGGCCGTTGCCAGAAGCGCCTCGGCGATGCCGGGGGCGACGACCGCGAGGTTGGTCGACTTCGAGCCGGCGATGGCCTGGAACGAGGTCATGATGCCGACGACGGTGCCGAACAGGCCGATGAAGGGTGCTGCCGAACCGATGGTGGCGAGGAAGCCGAGCCGGCCTTCCAGCCGCTCCATTTCGCGCGTCAGCGCCAGGTCCATTGCCTTGTCGATGCGGGTCTGCAGCGCCAGAGGCGACTTGGCGCCCTTCTCGAAGCTCTTTTTCCATTCCTTCATGGCGGCGACGAAGATCGCGCTCATGCCGGTGGTCTTTCGGTCGGAAAGGTTGCGGTAGAGTTCTTCCAGCGACTGGCCCGACCAGAAAATCTGTTCAAAGCGCGTCAGGGCTGCGCGCATGCGGTTGTAGGCAACCAGCTTGTCGACGATGATCGCCCAGGTCCACACTGAAGCGCCGAGCAGGCCTAGCATCACCAGCTTGACCACCCAGCCTGCCTGCCAGAACAGCGCCCAAATCGACAATTCCGCGCCGGCATGGGCGAGAGGTAGAGTTTCCATCTTGTAACAGTCCTTAAGATTTCCGGGCCTGGCTTGTGGCTAGCCCTTGCGCATCATCCCATCGTGGTCCGTTCGCGCGATGCTTCCGGAAGTGCCCCAAAATGCGCCTTTTCGGCCTTTTCGGGGCGAAATTTGGTGAAAGGAAGGCCGCTCGGAATCCTTACGACTTTCACTGCTCCCTTAATGGGCCGTTATGGTTAAGGATGGGTTAGGAAGTGAGGCACCGCGCGTTGCCGCAACGTTGGGTTTGCTCGCTTGAGGGATCTGGTAACGCGACTGTGTTCACGCTTTCGGCATGAAGGCGTCGATCCACTCCTTGGGAAAGCGCCTCGGGCGCCCGTTCTCGCCGATGATCGCGGCTTCCACGCGCGCTTCCACCAGCACGTCTTCGCCGCGCTTGAGCTGCTGCGCCATGGTGATCCGGGCGCCTGATATCTCGACCGTGCGGGTTTCGATGGTTAGCACATCGTCGATCTTGGCCGAGCCGCGGAAATCGATCTCCATGCGGCGCACAATCCAGACGATCTTTTCGCCATGCTTGCCGTCGGCGAGTTCGGTGTGATGGACACCGGCGAGCCTAAGGAAGTCCGAGCGGCCGCGCTCGAAGAATTCGAGATAACGCGCATGGTAGACGACGCCGGAAAAATCGGTGTCTGCATAATAGACCCGCGCCATCAGCCGGTGGCCGAACGGCGTCAATGCGCCGGCAAGGCCGGCAGCCAGCGCGTCGAATTCACCATGATCGGCCATGGGGCTTTCCTTTTTCCGGGCTTTTGGGCACCAGTCTTGTCCGTAGCGAACCGGATGGCAGCAATAATGGCGATGATCAAGACCTGTCTGACGGCGCTGCTGATGCTGGTCCTGCCGGTTGCCTCAGTCAGTGCCGCCAGCTTTTCGATGAAACGCGGCATCAATCTCGACATCTGGGAGACCTGGCCCGGCCAAGACAAGTGGGGCAACCCAGACGTGATCCTGCCATTTCCCGAATGGCGCAAGCGGCTCGGCGAAAGCGACCTGAAGGCGCTCAAGGACACAGGCTTCGACGTCGTGCGCATTCCCGTCGACCCCTCGGTGTTCCTGTCCGACAAGACCACGGCGCTGCGCGGCCAGTTGCTGGAAAGCGTTCTTCAGTCGGCCCGGCTCGTCAATGCCGCCGGGCTCAAGGCGGTTGTCGACCTTCATCTCATTTCGGCTGCTGGCAACGGCCAGATCGGCATGGCGGAGGTGATGGACGATCCGGCAAATTTTGATCGCTATGTCGAACTGGTCCGCCAGATGGCGCTCACTTTGTCGAAGGAAGACCCGACCCAGGTGGCGTTCGAATTGATGAACGAGCCGGTGGTCGATTGCGAGCCGACCGAGCCAAAACTCTGGTCGGAGCATCTCAAGCGCCTTTATGCCGCCGCGCGCGCCTCGGCGACCCGGCTGACCTTGATCCTCTCAGGCAGTTGCTGGGGCAGCTCCGAGGGACTCGCCGCGCTCGACCCCAGGGATATTCCGGACGACAATGTCATCTGGACCTTCCATTCCTACCAGCCTTTCCTGCTCACCCATCAGGGCGCCACCTGGGCCGGCGATTTCATTCCCTACGTCACTGGGCTGCCTTATCCGCCTTATGCCGTGCCGCGCGCCGAACTCGACGCGGCCCTCGACAAGGTGAGGGCGAAGATCAAGGCCGAAGCGCCTCTGCTGCGCCGTCCCGGCATGCTCGCTTATCTCGACGAGCAGGTGGCGCTCATCGACAGCAAGGAAAAACTCGAAGCCGAGCTCGACGCGCCGTTCAGGCGGGTCGCCGACTGGGCCAGGAAAAACGGTATTTCGCCCGAAAACATCTATCTCGGCGAGTTCGGCATGATCCGGCAGGAATACAACAACCCCAAGATCATGCCGGGTGCCTGGCGTGCGGCCTATGTCGCCGACATGATCGGACGCGCGGAAGCGCACGGCTTTGCCTGGTCGATCTGGGGCTATGGCGGCGCCTTCGGCATCGTCGACGAATTCGAGGGGCGCAAGGCCGAGCCAGATGTGCTGGAGGTGGTCAGGGGGCTGAGGTAACCGACCACAATTAGGCTAGCTCAGCCTCCAGCCACAACCGCAGAGTTGCCCAAAACGATGCATTTTGGGAAACGAGTGCAGATCGTTTCGAAAACGAAAACAGAACAAAGTCCTGTGAATAACGGGGGTGAGGCGATGGAAGGGTTGCATTTCACGCGGTGGTTGCAGTCCAATGTTAACGGCGGCGAATCGCAAGTTCGCCGCCGCTACCGCAACCTAGCCACAGGACGGCTCGGCGCATGAAGAACATGATCACCCTAATTCGATGGCTGGTCCCGTCAAGCGTGCTGTGGGCTTGAATACAGGAACTTTCTTAGATGGCAGCTACTCATCAAATTAAGTGCATAAACAAATGGGACCGCGACAACGCTTGGGAACGAATAACCGACGTTGGCGGCGCAAATGCAGACGGAACACGTTGGAAGCTTACGCAAGTAGATGCAATCAACGGTATCGAAAACGGTACGTGGCGCTTCTACGTCAGTCGTCCGGCAGGTGATACTGTGTGGGTAATCGTCGCCACTAGTCGCTTTGGCAACAAGTATCTTAAGACTGAAGCGGATGGAGATCAGCCAAACAATCTCCTGAGCTTGCCTGAGTGTCCATGAACATCGCCTAGGATCACTCAATGCCGCTCGGCCTATCGTCATTCCACGGCTTGCTGAGCGGCATGTTGCTCGCATCGCCCGCCAGCTCGCCACGTGGGAAGCGATGCGCATAGCCAAGCTGCCGAAGGGTTTTGCCAAGATCTGGCAGCCGACGCCATTTCCTGTGGAGACAGGCCCCTAGGGTGCCGCATGATCCTGAGGCGCCGTTGGTGCGTCGGGGATCTTCCTGCGATTGATCTACAAGGTTTGGGCAGCGAGGTGAGGCCATACGAATGACCGCGTCCGAGTTGATCAAGCGTCATCTGCAGCCGCTGCTCGCGCGCCACTCCGACATGGAGGTGATCGGCCGCTGGCTGGTGATGAAGCCGATACGCCACGTGCTGCGCGGTATCGTCATACTGAGCCGCAACCACGATACCTACTTCGTTCCCCAATGGGCCGTGACCCATTTTTGCGAGCCTGTTGGGCACTTCCCCCTCAACTGGGGCGATCGTATCTTTAGCGACAGCCCCGGCCTGTGGCGGTGGGACGACCCAGCCATGCCGGAATACTTCATTGAGCAGATCGAGCGTGACATCCTCCCGCTTTTTCGCAGCATCGTAACGCTCGACGATATGGTTGCCTATCTCGCCACCAAGCCCATTCCCCATCGTGATTTCGAGATCGACGAGTTGCGCGGTGTGTCATTGCATGCTGCGCGCGGCGATCTCGAAACCGCCCGCGCCAAGCTTGACGATCTCAGGCATGGCCGTTCGTTGTGGTGCATTCCGGGTTTCGCCGAGGCTGAAGTCGCCTCGGTGGTGGAGCCGCTGGGGCCACTACTGGATAGAGGCGACCGTGCCGGCATCGCCCGCCAGCTCGCCGCCTGGGAGGCAATGCGGATCGCCATGCTGCCCAAGGGATTTGCCAAGATCTGGCAGCCGACGCCGTTTCCAGTGGAGCAAGCGCCGTAGGTTCTCGTCGGTCCTGTGCTAAGAGGCTGGACGTCAGCTTATCGAGCCCTGTGGCGCTCGAAACGTTGCTCGCGGACGCCGCCGGACCACTGGTCGCGTTCTTCTTCCGCGACGAGCGCGAATCCGAAAGACTCATAGAGGTGGCGGGCGGGTTTCAGCCCGTCGAATGTCGTGAGATAGACGCCCGGAAAGCCTTTTGCATCGGCATGCTCGATCGCCGCACCCGTCAGCCGGCGGCCAAGCCCCGTGCCGCGCGCTTTGTCGCTGGTGATGAACCAGCGCAGATGTGCAAGCGGCTCTGCCGGGGTCGGCGCCTCCAGGCTGATCGTGCCCAAAAGTGCACCGCTTGCGTCGTCCTGGGCAGCGAAGAAGTCGAGACCGGGCCTGAAAGCGGCCATGAAGGCTGACAATTCGCCAGCGACCTTTGCCTCGAAAGGCAGGCCGAAACCCCACTCGCGTGCATAATAGTCGGCGTGCAGCCGAATGATGTCGGCGATCAGTCCGGGTCGATAGCCAGGTGGGCTCATTCTTCTTCCTGGAACAGGTTGATCTGCTGAACGGCGAGGTCGCGGGGGATTTCGAGCCCGAGATGTTTCCAGGCGTTCGCCGTCAACACGCGGCCGCGCGGGGTGCGCTGGATGAACCCTTGCTGGATCAGATAGGGCTCGATGATGTCTTCGATGGCATCGCGCGGTTCGGACAGGCCAGCGGCGATGGTTTCGATGCCGACCGGGCCGCCGCCGAAATTCATCGCGATCATCGAGAGATAGCGCCGGTCGAGCGAATCGAGGCCGAGCGAATCGACCTCCAGCCGCGACAGCGCCTCGTCGGCGATGCGTCGTGTCACCGGGCCGGAATCGGCCACCGATGCGAAGTCGCGCACGCGCCTGAGCAAACGGCCGGCGATGCGCGGGGTGCCGCGGGCGCGCCGCGCGATCTCGATGGCGCCGTCGTCGGCCAGTGGCATGCCCAAGATGCGGGCACCACGGCGCACGATCAGCTCCAGTTCTTCGACGGTGTAGAAATTGAGCCTGACCGGGATGCCGAAGCGGTCGCGCAGCGGGTTGGTCAAAAGGCCAAGCCGAGTGGTCGCGGCCACAAGCGTGAATTTCGCCAAGTCGATCTTCACCGAGCGCGCCGCTGGGCCTTCGCCGATGATCAGGTCGAGCTGATAGTCCTCCATCGCCGGATAGAGAATTTCTTCGACCGCCGGGCTCAGCCGGTGGATCTCGTCGATGAACAGCACGTCGCGCTCTTCGAGATTGGTGAGCAGAGCGGCGAGGTCGCCCGCCTTGGCGATGACCGGGCCTGAGGTCGAGCGGAAATTGACACCGAGTTCGCGCGCCATGATCTGGGCAAGCGTGGTCTTGCCCAAGCCGGGCGGGCCGACGAACAGCACATGGTCGAGTGCTTCGCCACGGCCCTTGGCCGCCTCGATGAAGATCTTGAGATTGGCCCGCGCCGCCGCCTGGCCAACGAAGTCGTCGAGCGTCTGCGGGCGCAGGCTGGTATCGGCGTCCTCGCCGCGCTTGTCGGGGGAAATGATGCGGTCGGGCGAGTTCACGTAAGCAGTTCCATGGATGGAATGGATTTGGCGGCGCGTTGGTCGAAGGTAACGGTATGCGAGCAGCCTAGCTGGAGATTGTGTTCGGCAATCAACGCGTCGGAGAAATCAACCTGTGCGGAGTTAGAGCGCTCAATAGCACGTACTATGGCATCGAAATCTTCAAACATCAGGGATTTGACGTTGAGCAGTCTTTGGATCGTAACCAGCACCTGCTGCTTCGACTGCTGGTAGCGCGAACTCAACGACCATGCGAACTCGATGAGGACGATCAGGCTGACACATCCGGGGTTTTGTTCGCTGAGGCCGGTACCGAAAGCCAGAGCTTTCGCGCGCTGATCCGCATCGTCGTTCAGTACCATGCGCAGCAATATATTGGTGTCGATGCCGATCTGCGTCACGCCGCATCCTCACGACCATCGTGGCCGTTGTGATCGCTGGTCACATGGCGACCGACCGCGCTTCTGACGGCGGCGTCGATTTCTTCGAGTGTTGCTGGTCCGCCGGGCGGGTTGCCCAGGAACCCTGCGAGATCGGCAAACTCGATATTGCGCGGCGTGCCTATCAGATGGCCGTCAACGACGGTCCAGGCAATCGTATCGCCCGGCTTCAACGTCAACGCGTCCCGCACATCCTTTGGAATGGTGAGCTGACCTTTCGAGGTCAGGGTGGCGTATCCGCCCATTTTCCTACTCCTCGGTAAAATTCTTACAATTCTAATGTAGTAAGAATACGTACCCCGAGCAAGGCGCTCACCGCGCCAGCTCCTTCAGGCCGAAGCGGATCAGCTTGGAGGAGTCGGCGTCGTCGCCGACGCTCTTCATGGCAGCGGCAATGGCATTGGCGGCGATGTCGCGGGAATAGCCGAGATTGACCAGTGCGGAGACCGCGTCGGCGATCGGGGCAGGCGCTACGCCCTCGCCAAGTTCCTGCTTGAGCCCGATGGTGCCCGAGGCCTCGCCGGCAAAGGCCGGGGCCTTGTTCTTGAGCTCGGTGACGATGCGCTCGGCGACCTTCTTGCCGACGCCCGGCGCCCTGGAGACCATGGCGATGTCGCGCAGCGCGATCGCATTGGCGAGATCGGAGGGCGCAAGCGTTGACAGGATCGCCAGCGCCACCTTGGCGCCGACGCCCTGGACATTGGCCAGCAGCAACTTGAACCATTCGCGCTCCAGCTCCGACTTGAAGCCGTAGAGCCGGATCATGTCCTCGCGGACATAGGTCTCGATGAACAGGACCGCCGCTTCGCCAGCGCCGGGCAGGGCGGCCAGCGTGCGCGCAGAACAAAAAGCGACGTAGCCGACGCCATGCACGTCGAGCACGCAGAAATCCTCGCCGACCTCATCGACGGTGCCCTTCAACTTGCCAATCATGTTTTTAGCCTCGTCATGGATGAGTATCGGGAGCGATGATTTCGAGGTTGGGAAAATAGGTGCGGTAGCGTGAGGCGTCGCGGGTCAGCAAGCGGTGTCCGGAGACCATGGCGTGTGCACCGATCAGGAAGTCCGGCAAGGTGCGCTCTCGTCGACCGCCGCGCAGCCGGTATTCGCGGTGCGCCCAACCGGCAGCCAGCGCCGCCTTGAAAGGTATGTCCTCGAAGGTCCACAGCGCGGAGACGAAAACGCCTTGATAGCGCTCGGCCGAAACGAACTCATGCGAGACTTCGGCTGCGACGACGACATTGAATATCAGGTCGCCATAACGCCGGGCTTCTCGAATCTGCTGCCTGGACCACGTGGCCCACTGCGAGTCAGGCTCGACGACATCAATGATGATGTTGGAATCAATGATCGTCGCGGACATCACGATCCCTGGTCATGGCCATGATGTCATCGGCAGTCAGATTGCTATCGCCCGTGCCTTCGATGCGCCGGAACCAATCCTCCAGACTGCGGTCAAGCGCCTTTGCCCGCATATCTGGCTCTGGACCACGCACCAGCTCGACCGCGCCATCGGCGCGTTCAACAAAATCCACCTCCGAGCCCGCCTCGATGCCGAGCCGGTCGCGAATTTCTTTCGGGATGGTCACTTGGCCTTTGGTGGTGACGCGCATGGTAATACCTCTGCGGTATTACCTACTGCTCCGATGAGAACAAGTCAAGAACATCAGGCGTGAGCGGCTGCCATCGCCGCCAGCCGGTATGCCGGGCTCTGGCGGTGGTGGGCGTGGCAGATGGCAATCGCCAGTGCGTCGGCGGCGTCGGCGGTGTCGAACACGGCCTTCGGCATCAGCACCTTGACCATCATGGCGATCTGCTTCTTGTCGCCATGGCCAACGCCAATCACCGCTTTCTTGACGGCGTTGGGCGAATATTCGGCGACCACCAGCCCGGCGCGGGCGGGCACCAGCATGGCGATGCCGCGCGCCTGGCCGAGCTTCAGCGTGGCCGTGGCATCCTTGTTGACGAAGGTCGCTTCGACAGCAGCCTCATGCGGCATCTCGCGGTGCAGCACGTCGGCAAGGCCGTCATGCAATTGGCACAGGCGGCTGGCGAGAGCTGCCTTGTTGTCGGAACGGACTGTGCCGGCGGCGACGAAACGCAGTGAATTGCCAAGGCTCTCGATGATGCCCCAGCCAGTGCGTTGAAGCCCGGGGTCGATGCCAATGATACGAATCATCTCTCTCATTCCGCGAACTCTATCTCCACGGAAGCAAGACGCCAGAAAAATGTGAACAAAACAGAAACAATCCCTGCTTCGGCGCAGGGATCATCTCGCCGTTAGTTGCGGGCGAAGGCCGTGTTGAGCAGGGAAATCTGGTCGGACACCGGATTGCTGCGGCGCATCGCCTGTACCGGAACCACGGTCGTGCCGTTGCCGTAGATCTCCTCGTCCATGCGGCGCACATGCGCCTGCAGGCGGAGCGAACGGCGCACGAGGTCGACAAAATCGCCCGGCAGTTCGTTCCAGCCGGCGGCATCGTCATGGGCGGAAGCGGTATCGAGCCGCACCTTGGATTTTTCCGACGCGACCTGATCGCGTGTCATCTCGCCGGAATTTGCGGCGCGCTGCAAAAGCAGCCACGAGGCGATCTGCATCAGGCGCGTGGTCAGCCGCATCGATTCGGCGGCGTAAAGCGTGGCGGCGAGCCGCGACAGCTTCTTGGCCTCGACACGTCCGGCGCCGTCGAGATATTCGGCCGCCTGTTCGACCAGCCCCATGCCCTCATTGTAGAGGGGTTTGAAGGACGGCGAAAACACCCGCCTTTCGGCGAGCTTGATCGTTTTTCCGCTTTCCCTCGAAGGCTCGTTCATCATCACTACCCTGAAAACCCTATCCGCGTTCTGCCCGTCTTTGGCGACGGATTCTGCGCGGCCCGCTCCTATACGCTAAGCCCGATGAAAATGCGCTTCCGTCGATCTGAACGCAAGCGCATGTTTAACAAAGGGTTAACGCACCGGATTGGACCGCTTTTGGAGGGCGTTCCAGGGCTTAGCGCGCGAAAAAAAAGAGCCGCGGAAAAGCGCGGCTCTCAAGAGTTTAACAGGGAGGCGTCAAACAAAGTGGCTCCAACCACTCGGTAAGAATCCAGATGACTGGATATGCACAGTAAACAACGGGAATGCTTAATGGGCGCTTAAGGACGCTGCCGATTTCGCTATTCGTCAGTTTCGACTGTGCCGTCACGGCACAGCGATGAAGCTTGAAACGCCCCGCTGATGTTGTGCCGACTCACGACTTCCAGACCACCGGAAGTGCGATGAGGGCGAACAGAAATATCGCCGCGTAAAAGCCCATCGACGAAATTGCCACCACCGGTTCGATCGCCGCATTGCCGCCGAGCAGGAAGAACAGGCCGACCAGAAGGCCGATGCCGCTCACCGCCGTCAGCCAGAAATGGATCTTGGCCAGCATCTTGTCTCGGGCGACCGGAAACAGATGGTAGAAGAAGGCGAACACCGCCGACATCAGCCAGCCCGCAACCATCGTGTGGGCGTGGACCGGCATCTGGTCGTGGTTCTGGCTGATCGACATGTGCAGCCCAAGTGCCATGCCGGCCAGCGCGTAGACGATGGCGAGCGTGAAGAAATTCCGTGCTACCCCTTGCATAGTTCTCTCCGAATGCCTTTTCCCCGCAGGGAATGGGTTGATCTCAGACCATCAAGCCTTGGTGCCAGCGCGGTTCGCATCCGCGTGCCAAAATCACTGCCGATCTCAAGGCAGGGGCACTAGCACCAGCAGTGTTTCCACCGCATGCCGCGCGGCCAGGCCGCGCGCGTGCAGGGCAGTTACATTGGAAGTTCACCAGGAAGCCGTGCCGGCCGTTCGCCTCCCCCGAGACCGGTCGTCGACATGCGCCGTCCCCACGGCGTGTGCGAAAATTATCATATGTCAGCCCATGCTGATATGCCCGCCGAAACATCCGCCTCTTCTCGCCGACACAATGCCGAAACAGCGCCGATGCTATTTGCCGGCGCTGAAAATCAGCGGCGGCTAAATCAGCTGAAGCATTTTCGGAAAACCGGATTGGAAAGGGTTCGGAGATGGATTGGTACTCTCTCGTCAAGTTTCTGCACGTCATAGCCGCCGTCATCTGGGTCGGTGGCGGTTTCGCGCTCATGCTGCTTGCCGTTCGCGCCGACCGTGCCGGCGATACCGGGGGGATGCTGCAGGCGATGCGTTCGGTTGGCGAACTCGGCAACAGGCTGTTTGCACCGGCGTCGCTGGTAACTTTGGCACTTGGCCTTGTCATGTGCTGGTTCTGGGTCGGCTTCGGCGATCTCTGGATCATGATCGGTCTGGCCGGATATGTGACGACCTTCCTGATCGGCACGCTGGTGTTCAAGCCCACGGCCGACCGCATGGCCGCAATGATCGCCCGCGATGGTGTAACGCCAGCCGCCCTCGATCAGGGCCGGCGCATCCTCAAGGTCGCGCGCTTCGACTATGCCATGATGCTGATCATCGTTGCCGACATGGTGCTGAAGCCGATGCCTTCGGACCTGCCCATTCTGTTGGCGATGGCAGCCGTCTTCGTCGTCGGTCTCTGGGCCGCCTTCGACGGCTTGCGTCCCTCGATGGCCGCCGCTGTCTAACGATCCAAGGCGGCGTTCAACAGGGTGCCGCCCTCGACCCTCTAGCCTTTGGCCATGTCGCGCAGGCGGAATTTCTGGATCTTGCCGGTCGAGGTCTTGGGGATCTCGGCGAAGATCACCGCCTTCGGCACCTTGAAGCGGGCAAGCAGGCCGCGGCAGTGCTCGATGATCTCGGCTTCGGTCGCCATCTTGCCGGGCTTGAGCTCGACATAAGCGACAGGCACCTCGCCCCATTTGTCGTCGGACTTCGCCACGACCCCGCACGAGGCAACGGCAGGGTGCTTGTAGAGCGCGTCCTCGACCTCGATCGACGAGATGTTTTCGCCGCCAGAAATGATGATGTCCTTGGAGCGGTCCTTGATCTGGATGTAGCCGTCGGGATGCATCACGCCGAGATCGCCCGAGTGGAACCAGCCGCCGGCGAAGGCTTCGTCGGTGGCCTTCTTGTTCTTGAGGTAACCCTTCATGACGATGTTGCCGCGGAACATCACCTCGCCAATGGTCTCGCCATCTTCAGGTGTCTTTTCCATCGTTTCCGGGTCCATCACGGTCAAGTCTTCAAGCGCTGCATAGCGCACGCCCTGCCTGGCCTTCTTTGCCGTACGCGGCCCCCTTTCCAGTCCGTCCCATTCGCCGTGCCATTCGTTGACGACGGCAGGTCCATAGGTTTCGGTCAGGCCATATAGATGGGTGACGGCAAAGCCGGCATCGGCCATGCCCGCGAGCACCGCCTCGGGCGGTGGGGCAGCGGCGGTGTTGAAGGTGACCAGCTGCGGAAACTCCCGTTTCTCCTCGTCGCGGGCGTTGATCAGCACCGACATCACGATCGGCGCGCCGCACAGATGCGTGACGCCAAGGTCGGCGATGGCATCGTAAATCGGCTTGGCGCGCACCCAGCGCAGGCAGACATGGGTGCCGGCCTGCACGGCCAGAGTCCACGGAAAGCACCAGCCATTGCAGTGGAACATCGGCAGCGTCCACAAATAGACCGCGTGCTTGGCCATGCCGGCATGGATGGTGTTGGTGTAGGCCATCAGCGCGGCACCGCGATGATGGTAGACCACACCTTTGGGATTGCCCGTCGTTCCCGAGGTATAGTTGAGCGAGATCGCGTCCCATTCGTCGTCGGGCATCGACCAGGCGAAGCTCTCGTCACCCGATGCGACGAAGTCCTCATAGTCGATGGCGCCGATGCGTTCGCCCTTGGGGTAGGGGGCGTCCTCGGGATAACAGGGGTCGTCATAGTCGATGACCAGCGGCTTCACCGTGGCCAGCGCCAGCGCCTGCTTGACCACGGAGGAGAATTCGCGATCGACGATCAGAAGCCTGGTTTCGGCATGGTCGAGCTGGAAGGCGATGATCGCCGCGTCGAGCCGCGTGTTGAGGCAGTGAAGCACGCCCTTGGTCATTGGCACGCCGAAATGCGCTTCCAACATCGGCGGCGTGTTGGACAGCATCACCGTCACCGTGTCGCCCTTGCCGATGCCGTTTTTTGCCAATGCGGAGGCAAGCTTCAGCGAACGCTGCCACCATTGCAGATAGCTTGTGCGCTGGTCGCCGTGGATGATGGCCAATTGCTCGGGAAAGGTCTTGGCCGCGCGTTCGAGAAAGCTCAGCGGCGTCAGCGGCTGGTGATTGGCGAGGTTCTTGTCGAGGTTTTCCGCGTATTTTCCCATGACGTTTTCTCCCTTGTCGCCGCAAAGCTAATTTAGCGATTGGGCCGGGTCATCCTCACATAAAGTCGACCACACCATCGTACAGCAATTTCAGCGCCACGATCGCCACCGTGGCGTAGGTGAAGGGGTAGAAGATCTCCGGCCGCATCCGCCTGACGAGCCAGGCTCCGGCGAGTGTCGCCAAGGGCGCGAGCGGCATCAGCGCCAGCGAGGCGGCGAGGTTGGCTGTGCCGAACTGTCCAAGCGCGAAGTAGGGAACCAGCTTGATGGCGTTTGTCACAGCAAAGAAGATGACGCTTGTGCCGGTGAGCACCTTTGGGTCCATCCGCAGCGGCAGCGTGTAGACCTGGAAGGGTGGGCCGCCAACATGCGCGACGAAGCTGGTGAAGCCGGCGATCGAGCCCCAGAAGGCGGCAGCGATGCGGTTCGGCTCGGCCTTGTGGTCGGCGCCGTGGCGGATGCTGGTGTAGAGCCAGCGCGCCACGAACGCGAATGCAATGGCGCCGACGATGAAACGTACATTGTCGGCTGTCACTACCGATGCCGTTAGCCAGCCGATGCCGATGCCGATGATCGACCCCGGCAACATCTGCCAGAGAATCGTACGGTCAAAGACGCCGCGCCAGGTCCACAGCGACACCGCGTCCATCAAGATGAGAATCGGCAGCAGGATGGCGGCCGCCTGCACCGGCGAGATCACCAGCGCCATCAGCGGTACGCCGACAAACCCGACCGCACCGCCAAAGCCGCCCTTCGACAGGCCGACGAGAATCACCGCCGGCACGGCGGCGGCGTAAAACCATGGATCAAGCAGAAGCGAAGTCATGGGCGGCCTTTCTCCCCGGAGATAGCTGGATCGCTGGATGTTGGCGAGTGCCGCGCCAATCTTTTGATATGCTTGAGCAGTGCCGCGCGTCCTGTTCAACGGCGGCACTTTGTTCTATGCCCCAATGCAAACATGATCGCCTTGCATAGGCGTCAAGCACCCGGATCGAAGAACATGAACGCAAACAAGCCGCCCAAACGCTGCCGCATCGTGCTGATCGCGCCGCCTACGGTTTCGCCAGGGGATGTCGAGGCGGCTTTGTCCGGCGGCGACGTCGCTTCACTCATCCTTCCGGGCGAGGGCGTCGATGAAGGCTCGTTCCAGAGCTTTGCCGAAAAGGTTGCGGCCGCCGCACGCGCGGCCGGCGTGGCTGTGGTTGTTGCCGGTGACACCCGCGTTGCCGGGCGTGTCCAGGCCGACGGCATTCACATCGAAGGCAAGAAGGCGGAGCTGGCCGAAGCCGTCGAAAATTACCAGGAGCGCATGATGGTCGGCGTCGGCGGTGCCAAGACGCGCGACGATGCGCTCGAACTCGGCGAGGAGCGGCCCGACTACATCTTCTTTGGTCGCTTCGGTTACGACAACAAGCCCGAGCCGCATTCGCGCAACCTTTCGCTTGGCCAGTGGTGGGCCGAGATGATCGAGATCCCCTGCATCGTCATGGCCGGCTCCGACATCGCCTCAGTGCAGGCGGTTGCGGAAACAGGCGTCGAGTTTGTCGCCCTATCGTCGGCGGTGTTCGGCGAAGGCATCGACCCGCGCGAGGCGGTGGCCCGCGCCAATGCGCTGCTCGACGAAACCGCGCCGCGCTTCGAGGAGTAGCCATCAATGAATCGTTCGCGCTTTCTCGCCGCTTTGCTGTGCCTGGGCTTTGGGCTCGAGCCCGCGATGGCTGTCGAGAGCGCACCGATTCCGCCGTCCGACCATGGTGCGGTTCCTTCGCTCGGCAAGGTGATCGACCCCATCGATCCCAACCGCTTCGGCCCAGCACCCATGCCGTTGGACAGGACGCCCGCGCCGCTGCCAGCGCCTGTTGCAGCTCCGGCGCCGGCGGGGGCACCCGATCTCGGTGCCAATCCGGCAGTCAAGGCGCCTGATGGCATCGACCCCAATCGTTTTGGCGGCAAGCCTTCCGATGAGGCATATGGCGCGTTCCAGCGTGGCCTCTACATGACGGCCTACAATCTGGCGCTGCCGCGCGCCGAGGCTGGCGATGCTGCCGCGCAGACGCTGGTGGCCGAAATCCTGTCGCGGGGCCTGGGCGTGGCGCGCAATGATGGCGAAGCGGCCAAATGGTACCAGCGCGCCGCCGAGCAAGGCGTTGCCGAAGCGCAATTCCAGTATGCGTTGCTGCTGCTCGACGGGCGTTATGTCACCCGTGATGACAAGGCTGCCAGCGCCCTGATGCAGTCGGCGGCCGAAGCCGGCAACCGCCTCGCCCAGTTCAACTACGCCCAGATGCTGGTGCAGCGCGAGCCGGGGGGCAAGGGCCTGGAAAAAGCAGTTCCCTATTATGAGCGGGCGGCGGCGACAGGGCTTGCGGATGCGCAATATGCCATGGCCGAGATCTATGCCAACGGCGTTGGCGGCAAGCGCCGCGACGACAAGCAGGCGCGCATGCTGCTCGTGCGCGCCGCAAGGCAGAACTATGACTCGGCCCAGTTCGATCTCGGGCTTTGGATGGCCGACGGGCGCGGCGGCGATCGTGATCTGAAGTCGGCTTTCGGCTGGATGAAGCTTGCGGCCGATGGCGGCAACGTCGCTGCCCAGAACCGTCTCGCCAAATTTTACATGGGCGGCATCGGCGTCGATCCCGATTCCATTCTCGCTGCGGCCTGGTACATCAATGCCCGCCGCGCCGGGCTCAATGATCCGGAGATGGACGACTTCTTGCGCGGCCTGACCGATGTCGAGATGAAACAGGCGCTGGAGCGCGCAAACCGCATTCGCTGATATCGCGAAAATCGCGACTTCTCTTGCCTAAAAAGCCGTTTTGTGGTCTTGGAGGCGCCGATAGCGCCCCTTCTGGCGCAAACCTCTCTTCCGGAACCCAACCATGGCCAAGATCAACGGCAACGAAATCCGTCCCGGCAACGTCATCGAGCATGACGGCGGCCTCTGGGTGGCGGTCAGGACCAATCACGTCAAGCCCGGCAAGGGCGGTGCATACAATCAGGTCGAACTGAAGAACCTCATCAACGGCACCAAGCTCAACGAGCGTTTCCGCTCGGCCGAGACGGTCGAAAAGGTCCGCCTCGAGCAGAAGGACTTCTCGTTCCTCTACGAGCAGGGCGATGCGCTGGTGTTCATGGACACCGCCAGCTACGAACAGCTCGAGCTGCTCAAGGATTTCGTCGGCGACCGCGCCGCGTTCCTTCAAGATGGCATGATGGTCACGGTTGAGCTTTATGACGAGCGCCCGATCGGCATCGCGCTGCCCGACCAGGTGACGCTGACGATCAGCGAAGCCGACCCGGTGGTGAAGGGCCAGACGGCTGCTTCGTCCTACAAGCCGGCAGTTTTGGAAAACGGCGTCCGCGTGCTTGTGCCGCCCTTTATTTCTTCGGGCGAGCGCATCATTGTCGACACCAACGAGCTCACCTACGTCCGCCGCGCGGACTGAGCACGGCAACGGAAAGTTCTAGATCATGGCGCGTTCAGCGATCCTAAATGTTATGGTGCAGGCCGCAATGAAGGCCGGCCGCTCGCTGTCTCGCGACTTCGGCGAAGTGCAAAACCTGCAAGTCTCGCTGAAGGGCCCGGGCGACTATGTCAGCCAGGCCGACCGCAAGGCCGAGGACATTTTGTTTGCCGAGCTGTCAAAGGGGCGCGCCGGCTACGGCTTCCTGATGGAAGAGCGCGGCGTTGTCCCGGGCGAAGACGACCAGCACCGCTGGATCGTCGATCCGCTCGACGGCACCACCAACTTCCTGCACGGCATTCCGGTGTTTTCAATCTCGATCGCGCTGGAACGTCAGGGCCAGATCGTCGCCGCGGTCATCTACAACCCGGCGATGGACGAGCTCTACACCGCCGAGCGCGGTGGTGGCGCCTTCCTCAATGATCGCCGCCTGCGCGTTTCCGGCCGCACCAAGCTGTCGGATGCGGTGATAGGTTGCGGCGTGCCGCATCTCGGCCGCGGCCACCACGGCAACTTCCTGCTCGAACTGCGCAACGTCATGGGCGAAGTGGCGGGCGTGCGCCGTCTCGGCTCGGCCGCACTCGATCTTGCTTACGTCGCTGCCGGACGCATGGACGGTTTCTGGGAAACCGCGCTGTCGCCTTGGGACGTTGCTGCCGGCATCCTTCTTGTGCGTGAAGCCGGCGGCTTTGTCTCCGACGACAAGGGCGGCCAGGACATGCTCGATGGCGGTTCGATCGTCGCGGGCAACGAAACCATCCACCGCGCGCTCATCAAGACGCTGAAGCGGCCGGTTACGCCGCGCTAATCCGCCGCGTCGCAGCCTTCTTGCGTTCATTCCCTGCTGCTGCCCATATTAAGGGCCGCGCAGGGACGGATCATGACGGACAATCACCGCAAGCCTGAGATTGCTGTGCCCTTTGTCGGGCGCTTCACCCATTCGCGCGCCGAACTCATTGCCGACGGCATCGTCCATGCAATCGGCATCGTGCTTGCTGTTGCTGCCGGTTCAGTGCTGCTGGCGATCTCCGCCTCCCACACCGCCACCGGTGAATATCTCGCCGCCGTGGTCTTCGTGGTGGCGCTGCTCACTGTGCTGTCGGTGTCGTGCGTCTACAATCTCTGGCCGATCTCGCCGGCAAAATGGGTGCTGCGCCGCTTCGACCATGCCGGCATCTACCTGCTGATCGCCGCCACCTACACGCCATTCCTCGTCCAGCTCGACGATCGTGTCACGGCAAGCTTGATGGCCGGTATCGTCTGGTCGGCGGCGATCGCCGGCATGGCGATCAAGCTCTTTTTGCCCGGACGGCTCGACCGGCTGGCGATCGCCTTTTATCTCGCCATGGGCTGGAGCGGGGTCGTCATCCTGCGCCCGCTGATCGCTACCTTGCCCTCCGCCACGCTATGGCTGCTGTTTTCCGGCGGCATAGTCTATTCCTGCGGCGTCATCTTCTACACCTGGCAGCGGCTGCGCTTCCAAAGTGCTGTCTGGCATAGCTTCGTCATCACCGGCGCTGGGTTGCATGTGGCGGCGATGATCGACCTTCTTGTGGTGGCGCGGCTCTGATTGCAACGCGACCCGAGGGACGGGCGCGCAAGCGTCTTTCATTTTCGTCACATTTCCGCTTACAGTCGTAGTCCACTAACGCATCGCGCCGAAACTTCCCAAAAGTGCGGTGCGTAGACTTCAAAGCGATGGAACCACCCAAGCGCGTCCGAACGGATACGCGGACTCCAATCGCAGGGAACTAGAACCGGGGCGCCGATGGCATTGTTGAAATCTCTCGGGGTGGGCAAAGGCTCCGATGTGCTGAACTACGATCCGCACCGCCTGTCCTCTCCGCAGGTGTTCCTGCTGACGATGATCATCTTTCTGGCGATCGTTGCCTTTATCGTGGCGATCCTGACGCGCCAGATTTCGCATGCGTTCGTCACCAATCCCGGGCTCAATGGTCTGATCATCGGCGTGCTGGTGGTCGGTATCGGCCTTGCCTTTGTCCAGGTCGGCCGCTTGTTCCGCGAAGTGCGCTGGGTCAACTCGTTCCGCGCCGGCTCCGAAGCCACGCACCCGGTGCTGCTCGCGCCGATGAAGGCGATGCTTGGCCGTTCTTCGGCGATGGCGTTGTCGACCAACTCGATGCGGACGATGCTCGATTCCATCGCCACCCGTCTCGACGAAAGTCGCGATGTCTCGCGTTACCTTGTTGGCCTGCTGGTCTTCCTTGGCCTGCTTGGCACCTTCTGGGGCCTGCTGGGCACCATCGGTTCGATCGGCGAAACCATCCAGTCGCTCGATCCCGGCACGGGCGACGCCTCAGCCGTGCTCGAATCGCTGAAGGCTGGCCTTGCAGCACCATTGCAAGGCATGGGCACAGCGTTCTCGTCGTCGCTGTTTGGCCTCTCCGGCTCGCTTGTGCTCGGCTTCCTTGACCTCCAGGCCGGGCGCGCCCAGACGCGTTTTTACACCGAACTGGAAAACTGGCTCTCCAGCGTCACCGACCTATCCTCCGACATGGTCGTCGCCGATGCCAAGAACGACTCTTCCGACGAAATCCGCGTGCTGTCCGAGCGCCTGCGCAACATGCAGGAGCACGGCGGGTCGAACCCGCGCGTTGCCGCTGCCATGGCCAATCTCGCTGATGGCATCTCTGGCCTGGTCAAGAACATGCGCAGCGAGCAGCAGATCATGCGCGACTGGGTCGAGGCGCAGTCGGACGAACAAAAGGCGATGCGCATTACGCTCGAAAAAATCGCCGACGCCCTGAAGAAGGAAGGGGTGCACTAAGGTGGCATTGGCGCGCGGGCGGCGCGGCGACCGCCGCATCGACTATTGGCCGGGCTTCGTCGACGCTTTGTCGACGCTGCTTTTGGCCATCATGTTCCTTCTCTCGGTCTTCGTGCTGGCACAGTTTCTGCTCAGCCGCGAAATCTCGGGCAAGGACCAGGTGTTGACCCGGCTCAATTCGCAGATCAACGAGTTGACCCAGCTTTTGGCGCTCGAACGCTCCAACACCCAGGACACCGAGGATGCGCTCGCCAATCTGCAGGCGTCCCTGTCGGCTGCTGAGAGCGAGAAGAGCCGGCTTGAGCAATTGCTCTCCCAAGGCTCTGGCGCCGGTGCCGAGGCCAACGCGCGCATCGGCTCGCTGACTGGAGAACTTGAAGGCGAGCGCCAGATCAGCCAGCGCGCACTCAGTCAGGTCGAGTTGCTCAACCAGCAGATCTCGGCCCTGCGCCGGCAGATCGGTGCGCTCGAAGACGCACTCAACGCTTCAGAGACTCGCGACAAGGAATCCAATACCAAGATCGCCGATCTCGGGCGCCGCCTGAACGTCGCGCTGGCCCAGCGCGTGCAGGAACTCAACCGCTATCGTTCCGACTTCTTCGGCCGCTTGCGCGAGATCCTGTCCGACCGCGAAAACATCCGCATCGTCGGCGATCGTTTCGTGTTTCAGTCCGAGGTGCTGTTTCCGACCGGCTCCGAGCAGATCAACGAGGCCGGCAAGGGCGAGATGAAGAAGCTCGCCGACGCCATCCTCGAACTGCAGAAGGAAATCCCCCCGGAGATCAACTGGGTGCTGCGTGTCGATGGTCACACCGATAACATCCCGCTGTCCGGCACCGGCCGCTATCGCGACAATTGGGAGCTGTCTTCGGCGCGCTCGACCTCGGTGGTCAAGTTCCTGATCGAAAACGGCGTGCCGGCCAACCGCCTGGTCGCTGCTGGCTTTGGCGAGTTCCAGCCGCTTGACGAAAGCGACACCGCCGAGGCACGTTCCAAGAACCGCCGCATCGAACTCAAGCTCACGGAACGGTGAATCAAGATTTCGTGAACGAATTGGCCATTTGTACATAGGGCATCGGCTTGATGTTTCCAGCCCTGACTGGGGCGGATTGAGTAAACTCCAAAATTACTTTTTCTTAATTTTGCTCTGGCCTCGGCCAGATCTATAGTCCCGGTTCAAGTCCGGGAAACGCCGATGACGGCCTCCCACCACGACTCGACGCTTCTTGACGGACAGCTAGCGCTGTGGCGGTTCGCCGCCCGGCATTTTCAGGAGTCGCAACAATGCGCTCTATGGCATTTACAGCGATTTTAGCTGCAGTCCTCGTTTCCGCTCCTATGGCCGCCGCATTCGCGCGCGGTGGACACGATCACGGCGGTGGTGGTCACGAACGGTCGCATTCGCGTGAAGCATCACAGAGCCTGGGCGAAAACGACAATTCGGGGTCGCAACTGCCGATCTCCGGCCAGCCGCGCTCGGCTTGCATGCCGGGGCATGCTGCCTGGTATTGTGCGCCGACGTCGCGTTGATCTTCCGGGTTTCGGCCTGCGCCGAAACCCGCAACAACAAGGTGCTGATCAACAGCTGTATCTGAACCAATTGGAGGGGGCTGCCATCGTGGCAGTCTCCTCTTTGTCGTTCAGGTACTTGATGTCGTTGCCTGGAGGTTTCCAGGGCAGCACTGGTCACTCGCGCCAACAACCGCCGCATCGAAATCAAGCTCACTTCACGCCAGATCAAGATTTCGTGTGAAACGCGCCTGCCCCATATGTGGCTAGTTTGTGGCCAGTGTGCCGCAATCGTGGTCCTTGCGGCGGATCCAATAATTATTTTTTCTTAATTATGCTTCGCTGGGAGCGTGACCTAGACTCCAGATGCAGTCCGAGAAGCGCCGGCGATGGCCTCCCACCGTGACTCGACGTTTCTAGACGGATCGCAATGCTGGGGCGAAAGCCGCCCCACAGTTCTAGGAGACGCAAGACATGCGCTCTATGATGTTCAAGGCGGCGCTTGCCGCACTCCTCATCTCCGCTCCGATGGCCTCCGCCCTTGCAAGGGACCATCACGAAAACCATGAGATGGGCCCCCAGACTCAAGGTTCCCCTAGTGGCGGTGATGTCACGGGATCGCAATTGCCAATTTCCGGACAGCCACAGGTCCACCCGGTTGGCGTTATCCTCACCGAACTGCGCAATGACGACGCCCGCATTGCCAATGATCGGCACATGAAGCGGATCAGCACAGCCGAGGCGCGCCAACTCAGGGGCGAGGACGCAGCAATACGCCGAACTGCCGTGAGCGATGCCGGCTATGGCGGCATGTTGTCGGCAGGTACCTACAGCCAGCTTCAGTCGGAGGTCTCCAGCCTCGATGGCCAGATCACCCACGACGCCGGCCGCTGACGATCAGTGAATTTCCAAGCCTTGCGCCCTCGGAGCAATCCGGGGGCGTTCTTTTTTGCGTCGGCTACCAGCCAGGCCAAAGTGCGCGACACGCGGTTTGCCGTCCCAGCAAGGGCTGGTCCATTCGAACGGTCTTGCGATTGTGACCGGTTTGGTATCCTCTCGCCGCGATTTTGAGACAGAGGAGTCACCATGTCCTTCGCAAAGCTCGACGAACTCGGCCGCAAGCTCGAAGCGCTGGAACACGCGCTAGCCATTTTGGGTGCCGACGAGGCGACGCACATGGCCGTTGGAGGTGGCGCCAAGCGCGCGGAGGCGCTTTCGGCACTCGCCGGCATGCACCACCGCCAGGCCACCGCACCCCAGATCGCCGACTGGATCGCTGCCGCCGAGACGGAGGCACTGAACGAAGAACAGGTTTTCGCCCTGCGCGAATTTCGCCGCCAATACACCAACATGACCTGCCTGCCGTCGGAGTTCGTCGAACGCCAGACCTCAGCCCGGCTTCGCTCGGAACAGCTGTGGCGCGACCTGCGCGCCAAGAACGACTGGGCTGGTTTCCAGCCGGCACTCGAAGGCATCGTGGCGCTTGTCCGCGAGGAGGCGGCCCTGCGTTCCGAAGCGCTTGGCCTCGCCCCTTACGACGCGCTGATGGAGCAATATGATCCGGGCAACCGCACTGCGGATATCACGCCTGTTTTTACCGACCTCAAGGCCTTCCTGAAGGACTTCGTGCCCGAAGCATTGGCCGTCCAGGCTGAGCGTCAGGCGAAAACCCCAGTGCGCGCCTTGTCGGGCATCTACGCTATCGAGCGTCAGCGCGAGCTTGGGCTCGCCATGATGGGTGCTGTGGGTTTCGACCTGACGCGCGGCAGCCTGTCGGTGTCGCACCACCCGTTCTGCGGCGGCGTGCCGTCCGACGTGCGCATCACCACGCGCTACAAGACATCCGATTTCTTGTCCGCGCTGATGGGGGTGCTGCACGAGACCGGCCATGCGCTTTACGAGCAGAACCTGCCGGAGGCCTGGTCGCACTGGCCGCTTGGCAAGGCGCGCGGCATGGCCGTGCATGAGAGCCAGAGCCTGTTCGTCGAAAAGCAGCTCGGCCGCAATCCGTCCTTCTGGCGCTGGGCGCTGCCCCTGGTCGAGCAGCACCTTGGCGAGCGCTGGTCGATGGACGAAATCCTGCCGCATGTTCACCATGTCGAGCGCGGCCTGATCCGCGTCGACGCCGACGAGGTCACCTATCCGCTGCATGTCATCCTGCGCTACGAACTGGAGCAGGAGCTTGTCTCGGGCCGCCTGTCGGTGTCGGACCTGCCCGAGGCATGGGATGCCAAGATGCGCGAATATCTTGGCCTGTCGACCATCGCCAATCCGGCCGACGGCCCGATGCAGGACGTGCACTGGCCAAGTGCCGCCTTTGGCTATTTCCCGTCCTATACGCTGGGCGCGATGATGGCTGCACAGCAATGGGCAACACTGAGCAAGGCGCATCCTTCGGTCGACGATGAGATCGCGCGCGGCCACTTCGAGACGGTCAACAACTGGCGCCGCGACAACATCTGGTCGCAGGCCTCGCTGTGGTCGACGCCCGAACTGCTCGAACGCGCCACCGGCGAAAAGCTCAATGCGGTGCATTTCACCAGCCACCTCAAGAAGCGCTACGGGGCGTAAACCCTCGGCCTCAACTTCGCCACCTCTCCCGCCTGGGAGAGGCTCTCCACGCGGCGCTCGCCTCGGCCGCAGCCGTCCCTTGGCGAACCGACGTTTGGATTGCCGCCATGTCGAAATACGTCATCTGCCGTATTTTTCCTGCTCCAGGGACGCGGTACCCCTGCTGACTGGCTGGGCAGTCGCGGAGTGTGGCTGCTTGTGTCGTTGTCCCCCGCGGGCGATGGCTGCAACCGGACGCTTGGCGGCGAAGCAAGTGTCCGGTCCTGGTGATGCAGAATTCCGCCTGATGGGACCGACATGCCGACAAGACATCATGCAAGACACGCCTTTTCCGGCGTGTCCCTGATTGCCCTTTCGGCTTTCGCGCCGCCGGCACTTGCCGCCACCTTCACCGTCACCAACGAAACTGAGCTTGCTGCTGCGATCAGCACCGCAAACAGCAATGGCGATGCGTCGAACACCATCAATGTCAGTGCCAACATTACCCTGACCGCACCGCTGCCGCCGCTCGGCCTGCGCGATGCCGCCGGCGCGCCGCAGGCCACCAAGCCACTCACCGTCAACGGCAACGGCAACACTATCAGCGGTGGCAACACCCAGCGCATCTTCTTCGCCAATTCAGGCGAGATCGCCATCAACGACGTCACCCTCGCCGATGGCCGTGCCAAGGGCGGCGATGGCGGCACTGGTAACGTCGGCGAGTCCGGCGGCGGTGGCCTCGGGGCGGGCGGCGCGCTGTTTGTGCGCGGCGCCGACGCTGGCGCCGGCACCGGCGCTTCTGTCACACTTTCCGGCGTTTCTTTTGACGGCAACCGGGCGGTTGGCGGCAATGGTGGAGCAGACAACGTGCAGGGCATAGCCAGCGGCATAACGGGCGGCGGCGGCGGTCTGGGGGGGAGTGGTGGCAGTACATCTGCCTTCTCACCAGGCAGTGGCGGCGGCGGCGGCGCGTTCGCGGATCAGCACGGCAATTCAGCTGGTGTTGGTGGCGGCATCAATGGTGGTTCTTCGGGAACGCCGGGCAGTCTCCCGGGCACGCCGGGGGGCGATTTGTCGGGCGGCGGCGGCGGCGGAAATGACGGCGCTAGTGGCGGCTATCGCGGCGGTAGTGGCGGCGGTGGCGGCTATGGCGGCGGTGGCGGCGGGAGCGGCGGTCGCGCTGATGGTGGCGGCTTCGGCGGCTTCGGCGGTGGCGGCGGCGGCGGCTTTGGCGACAGCGACAGCGGCGGCAGCGGCGGCTATGGCGGCGGCGGCGGCGCGGGCCTAACCAGTGGCGGCAACGGAGGCTTCGCTGCTGGCAATGGCGGTTCTGGCCACGGTCGCTCGGCAGGCGGCGGCGGCGGCGCGCTTGGCGGCGGGCTGTTCGTTGCCGACGGTGCTTCGCTGACAATCGTCAGCGGTGCGATTTCAGGTGGAGGTGTCACCGCCGGTGTTGCCGGTGCCGTGAGTGGTTCCGACGGTGCCTTGCCGACCTCCGGCCAGGCGGCCGGTTCCGGCATGTTCCTGAAAGGTAGCGGTACGGTCACTTTTTCGCCCACAGCCGGTAAAGCGGTGACTATTTCGGACGTGATCTCTGACGAACAGGGCTTCCTCGCCGCAAATTCCGGCTATGCCGCGCCGTCGGGGTTCACCGCCGGGGCATGGGGCATGAAGAAGACCGGCGCCGGCACACTCACGCTTTCGGGCGCCAGCACCTACAGCGGTGGCACCACCTTGTCCCAGGGCACGCTCAGTCTTGGCCACAACAAGGCACTGGGCAGCGGCGCAGTTGTCGCCGCCAACGGCACGATCACCGACATCCAGAATGGCGTCGACATCTCGAATGCGCTGACCATCGACCGGAATCACGCCATCAACGTGGGTACCGGCGCCGGCACCTATTCGGGGGTGATCTCCGAAGCCAGCTCGGCCTCCGTGTTGCGCAAGATTGGCGCCGGCACGCTCACGCTGTCGGGCACCAACACCTACACCGGCGGCACCTGGATCGAAGCCGGCACGCTTGCCATTGCCAATGCCTCGGCTCTGGGGTCGGGAAGTGTCGGCATCGACGGCGGCAAGCTGTTGGGCACTGTCGATATGGTGCTTACCGGCATCTCCATTGGCAAGACCGGCACGATCGCCGCCGCTGCCGGCACGACATTGACCCTGGCGGACGGCTTCGCTTTCTACGATGCGACCGTGACATTTGGCAGCCCTACCGATAGCGGCACCATCTTGTATGGGGGTCCCCATATGGTATCGACCGGCATCAAATCGGTTGTGGTTGCCGGCGGCACCCTCAAGGCCGAGGGCAACAGCAACCTTGGTGCTCTGACCCTGTCCGCGGCCTCGACGACGGTGCAGTCTGGTGCCACCCTCGACTTCAACGGGGTCAGATTGGGCGGCAATCCAATCAACAATCTGCTAGGCGCAGGCATCGTTACTGACAGCGCCGATATCAGCATCTTCAGCGGCGATTTCGGCGGTGCGATCACCGGTGCGGCGGGCCTGGTCAAGAAGACCTCGGGCACCCTCACCCTGTCAGGCACCAGCACCTACACCGGCGGTACCAGCGTCGACGCCGGAACGCTGATCGTCGGCGTTGGCGGTGTCGGCTCGATCCTCGGCCCGGTCGAGGTCATGTCGGGCGCGCGGCTTGGCGGCAGCGGCACGATCGGCGGCAATGTCACGGTGCTGGCCGGCGCCACCCACGGCGCCGGCAATTCGGTCGGCACCCAGACCATCAACGGCAACTACGCCAACCATGGCATCCTCGAGGTCGAGGCGACGCCGACCGGTGCCGACAAGCTGATCGTCAATGGCACCGTGGACATCTCGGGTGCGACGCTCAACCTTTTGCTGTCGCCGCCGGCCAATGCAGCCTGGGGTCCCCTCAATGGGCCTTTCACTCTCATCGCCAATGACGGTGGCGATGCGGTGACCGGCACTTTTGCCTCCGTCGGCGACCTCAACAGGCTGATCTTTCTCCGTCATCTCATCGGTTATACCGGCGGCGACGGCAACGACGTGACGCTGACGCTCACGCGCAACGATTTGACGCTTGCCAATGTCGGGCAAACCCGCAACCAGATTGCGACCGGCGCCGCTGTCGATGGCATGGCCGCCGACGCTCCGGTAGCGACAGCTTTGCTTATGTCGACCAATGAAGACGGGGTACGCGGGGCTCTCGATCAGCTTTCCGGCGAGGTTCATGCCTCGCTTTCAGGCGGCTTCACCGAAGCCAGCGGCCAGTTGCGCGACGCAGCCTCCAACCGCATCCGCTCGGCCTTCGGCGATGTCGCTGCACCCGACCTGCCGGTCATGTCCTATGGCGAAGGTGGGCTTGAACTGGTCGCGGCGGACAGCGACCGCTTCGTCGTCTGGGGCCAGGCGCTGGGCAATTGGGGCTCGGTTGACGGCGACAGCAATGCCGGCGGCTTCGACCATTCGAGCGGCGGTCTGGTTGCTGGCGGCGATACCATCGTCGGCCGCGACTGGCGGCTTGGCCTGCTTGCCGGCTACAGCAGCACCAGCTTTGATACCGACGATGGGGCTTCCTCCGGCAACAGCGACAATTTCCATGTCGGTGTCTATGGCGGCCGCCATTTCGGCGCCGTTGGCCTGCGCGCCGGTGCTGCCTATACCAGGCATTCGATCGACACGACCCGTACAGTGTCGTTCCCCGGCCTGAATGAAACGCTGAAGGCCGACTACGACGCGGGCACCGCACAGGTCTTCGTCGAGGCCGGCTACCGGACCGACAAGGGCCGCGTTGCCTTCGAGCCTTTCGCTGGCCTCGCCTATGTCTCGACCTCGACCGACGGCTTCACCGAAACCGGCGGTTCGGCCGCACTGACCAGTGCTGACCAGAGCTTCGACAGCACGACGACAACGCTTGGCCTGCGCGCCGCAACCGACTTCAACCTCGGCGACGCCAAGGCGACGGCGCGCGCTGGCCTGGGCTGGCGGCATGCCTTCGGCGATGTCACGCCCGCTTCCGCGGTGGCCTTTGCCGGTGGCGACAGCTTCACCGTCTATGGCGCGCCGATCGCCCGCGACGCGATGTTGGTCGAAGCCGGCCTCGACTTCGCCATCGCGCCCAAGGCCAATCTCGGCCTAAGCTACACCGGCCAGATCGCCAACGGCGCCCGTGACCACGGCGTCAAGGCAAGCCTCGGCGTCAAGTTCTAAGACAGGGGGAGGCGGAAGCGCCCGTTCCGCCTCCGTCGCCTTCGCCGGCGCAATTTCATGCCATCGCGTTTGTCATCGAGTTGCAATGGCGAGTCTATCCGGCGGTTGCATCAGTTGTCCCAGGTTGAGTTTTCCACCGCTAATATTTTGTATTGCTGCATAAGCTTGGCTGTTCTAATGAAAAGCTATTGTTAAGTTTTGGGTAGGGATTGGGGTCCCTGCGCAGTGCTTTTGCCCGTTAGGGTGCGCGTATCAGTGGTGGGGACATAATGCATTTTTTTGGCCGCAGCTTTGCTGCGCGGACTCGTTTTGACGTTTCTCTGGCAACCAATCCATCTTCTACCTTGAACCGACCAATCGCCCGTCTCACAGCCTTGCGAGCTGGCACAGCGCTGGTGACGCTCGGCGCTCTGGCGGTGGTCCTGAGCGCCGCGTCGCCTTCGCTTGCGGCCGATCAGTACTGGGATGGAGGGCAGGCTGGTTCTGCCAACAACCAGGTGGATGGCGGCGCTGGCACTTGGGGCGGCAGCCGCTCCAACTGGACCAACGTGACCGGCACCAATAGTCAGACGTGGGTTTCCGGAAATACGGCAAACTTCGGCGGCGTGGGGGGACACGTCGGAGTCGAAGGGCACCAGAATTTCGACACCCTTCGTTTCACAGCCAACGGTTATAGGCTTACGGCTACAGCTTCCGACTCGCTCACTCTGGCGCCGGCAGGCGGGACGGCGACGATCAATGTGGGCACTGGCGTTGCCACCGAGATCGGAATGATCGTGAAAGGCTCGGCTGGACTCAACATCGGCGGCGGCGGCACGTTGAAGTTCAGCGATTGGACAAACACATATACGGGTGCGACCACGATCGGTGCTAACACCACTCTCCAGTTGGTCCGCAACAGCACCATCAGCGCCTCAAGCGGCCTGACTGTCCATGGTATTTTCGACATTTCGACGACAGCTGGCGGCGCGAGCATCAAGGCTCTGGGCGGAGCCGGTGAGGTTGTGCTTGGGGGCAAGCCTTTGTCGATCACGGCGGCCAATGGGATCTTCTCGGGAGGGATCTCAGGCAGCGGCGGTATCAACGTCGCTGGTGGGACACAGATTTTCACCGGGAACAACACCTTCACCGGAAACACCGGCATCTTCAGCGGCGCGACGCTGCAGCTGGGAGCTGGTGCCACGACAGGTTCGGTTGGCGGCGCGATCAACAACTACGGCACAGTGATCTTCGATCGGTCCGATGACGTTACCTTTGCTGGCCAAATCAACAGTGCTGGCTCGTTCCAGCATGTCGGCGGCGGCAAGTTGACCCTTATCGGCGCTGGCAATAGCGGCAGCGGCACGGCCACTGTGCTGATCTCTAACGGCGGTACGCTCCAGTTTGGCGACGGCGGGGCAAGCGGTTGGCTGGGTGGGGGTGATGGCAAGATCACCATCGAAGCTGGTAGCAAGCTGATTTCCAACATGTCCAATGGCCTGGGCAACCTGCCGCAGAAGGTTAAGCTCGCCGGTGCGGGTCAGTTCTTCAAGCAGGGATCGGGCACAATCACTCTGAGGGGCGACAGCTCCGCATTTGCCGGCGAAACCTTCGTGAATGCCGGCATGCTGAATGTCGGTTACAAGGGCATCGGCACGCTGGCTGGGCCAGTCTCTGTTGACTCTGGCGCGAAGTTTGGCGGCAGCGGCACGGTTGTTGGCAATGTGACAATTGCTGCTGGTGCGACGCATCGTGTTGGTGACACGGTGCCTGTTACTCCGGTGGCGGGGCTTGTCCAGACCCAGACCATCAACGGCAACTACGTCAATCACGGCACTCTCGAAATTGAGGCAACGCCTGGCGGTGCCGACAAGCTCACGGTCAATGGCACGGTCAACATATCGGGCGCCAAGCTCAACCTGCTGATGTCGCCGCCGACCAACACGAGCTGGAACCCGACAAGCGGTCCGTTCACACTGATCCAGAATGACGGTTCGGATGCGGTAACGGGCACTTTCGCCTCGGTCGGCAATCTCAACAACCTTCTCTTCCTCGATCATTCCATCAGCTACGCTGGCGGCGATGGCGGCAACGATGTGACGCTGACGCTGACGCGCAACGACGCGTCGCTTGGCAGCGTCGCGCAGTCGCCCAACCAGGGTTCCGTCGCCGCTGCTATCGGCAGCCTGCCGGAGAACAATCCCGTCCGCGCCGCCTTCACCATGTCGACCAATGAAGACGAAGCCCGCGACGCGCTCAACCAGCTCTCTGGCGATGTGCATGCCTCGGCCAGCGGCGGTTCGACGCAAACGAGCCAGTTCCTCGGCGAGTTCGCCAATGACCGGGTGCGCTCGGCCTTCGGCGATGTCGCCGCACCCGACCTGCCGGTCATGGCCTATGGCGATGGTGGGCCCGAATTCGTCGCCGCCGATAGCGACCGCTTCGTCGTCTGGGGTCAGGCGCTCGGCAATTGGGGCTCGGTCGACGGCAACAGCAATGCCGCCGGTTTCGACCATTCGAGCGGTGGTCTGGTTGCCGGCGGCGATACCATCGTCGGCGGCGACTGGCGACTTGGCCTGCTTGCCGGCTACAGCCGCACCAGCTTTGATACCGACGATGGGGCTTCCTCCGGCAACAGCGACAATTTCCATGTCGGTGTCTATGGCGGCCGCCACTTCGGCGCCGTTGGCCTGCGCGCCGGTGCTGCCTATACCAGGCACTCGATCGACACGACCCGCACAGTGTCGTTCCCCGGCCTGAATGAAACGCTGAAAGCCGACTACGACGCAGGCACCGCACAGGTCTTCGTCGAGGCCGGCTACCGGACCGACAAGGGCCGCGTTGCCTTCGAGCCTTTCGCCGGCCTCGCCTATGTCTCGACCTCGACCGATGGCTTCACCGAAACCGGCGGTTCGGCCGCACTTACCAGTGCCGACCAGAGCTTCGACAGCACGACAACAACGCTTGGCCTGCGCGCCGCAACCGACTTCAACCTCGGCGACGCCAAGGCGACGGCGCGCGCTGGCCTTGGCTGGCGGCATGCCTTCGGCGACGTCACGCCTGCTTCCGCGGTGGCCTTTGCCGGCGGCGACAGCTTCACCGTCTACGGCGCGCCGATCGCCCGCGACGCGATGTTGGTCGAAGCCGGCCTCGACTTCGCCATCGCGCCCAAGGCCAATCTCGGCCTAAGCTACACCGGCCAGATCGCCAACGGCGCCCGCGACCACGGCGTCAAGGCAAGCCTCGGCGTGAAGTTCTAAGCTCGTCGGCGGCTTTATCTTTTCTGGGCGGCAGGCAGGCATGTGGCGAGCTAGTCAGCCCGACCGCTCTGATGTCGAGCGACGGCCTCGCGGACGTTGCCCTGCCAAAGTAATTGTTTTTGATTAGCACCCAATAATAGCGCGGGCCTCGACCTTCACAGTCAAGCAGTTGTCGTTTAGGTGTCGTTTATTCATTTCATGTGCTTGCGTCAGGGGTTGACGGCGGCGGGGAGCAGATAGTGCCTACCATTTTGTCCACGACGCGCGCCCTGTCGGGCGTGTCGCTCCTTGTCTTGTGCGTTTTTCTGCAGCCTGCATGGGCCGATCCGGTGGTTCTCCTGGACGGCCAAAATATCACCACTGACCTTCCCTTCGATCCGTTTCAGGAATTCGTCGTCGGCGCCGGTGCCACCGGCACCTATTCGGGCAAGATCTACGAATCTGGCGAAACCGGCTACATCCGAAAGACCGGCGCTGGCACGCTCGTCGTCACCGAGAACAGCAATAGCTTCAGCTCCGGTGCCACCATCAGTGCCGGCACCATCCGCGTGACTGGCAATTCGGTTCTCGGCATGGGAACCATCACGCTCGACGGCGGCACGCTGCAGGCCGGTGCCGCTGGGCTTAGCCTCGTCAATCACACCATCCAGTTCACATCGGCAGGCGGGGCGATCGATACCGGCGCCTTCGATCTGACGACCCACGCCCAGATGATCGACGGCGATGTCCCGATGGGTACCTTCACCAAGCTTGGCAGCGGCGCGCTGATCCTCACTAACGAGTACGGCTTCAGCAATTACGCCACCGCGACGAACATCGCGCAGGGTAAGATCGTCGCCGGCAAGACGAACGTCTTCAGCGCCAACAGCGGCTACACCGTGGCGAACGGCGCCTCCTTGGTGCTGAGCAACTACAACCAGGCGATCGGCTCTCTGGCCGGTGCGGGTACGGTTGAGCTTGGCAGTGCGACGTTGACAACCGGCGCCGACAACAAGACCACCGCCTTTTCCGGCGAAATCTCGGGAACCGGCAAGCTGGTCAAGACTGGCAGCGGAACCCAGACGCTGACCGGAACGAACACCTATAGCGGTGGCACCACGATCAATGGTGGCACGATCGCCATCGGCAATGGCTCGGCCTTGGGGGCAGGATTGGTCAGGCTCAGCGGCGGCGCTCTTCTGAGTACAGCCGATATGTCATTGAACAACGCCGTCAGCATCGAAATTGGCCAGACCGGCACTGTCGCCGCTGCTGGCGGTACTACGTTGACCCTGACGGCCACTCTGGTTGCGAATTCCAACGCAAATTTGGTCTTCGGCAGCCCAACCGATACCGGCACTATCTTGATGTCAGTTTCTCCGGGTTTTGCGCCCGCCGCTCCGGGCGCGATGCTGGTCGCGGGGGGCACGCTCAAGGCGAGCAACACTAGTCTTGGTGTGCTGACCGGAAACATGACTTCAACGACTGTGGCATCAGGCGCCACACTCGACTTCAACGGTCAAACCGGTCTTGGCGCCACCATCCGAAATCTGCAGGGCAGCGGAATCGTCACAAACAGCTCTGAGCTTACGGTGTCCCGCGGCAACTTCGGCGGCATGATCACCGGTGCAGCCGGCTTGATCAAGAACACTGCTGACACGCTCACGCTGACCGGGACCAACACCTACACTGGCGGCACGGCGATCGCCGGCGGTACACTCTCGGTGTCGGCCGATAGAAATCTCGGCAATGCCGCCGGCGCATTGAGCTTCAACGGCGGCATATTGCAGGTGACCGGCACTGGCTTTGCCGGCACGAGCCGCGCCATCAGCTTGGGTGCTGATGGCGGCAGCTTTGATATCGTTGATGCGGCCAACACGTTCGCTGTGAGCCAGGCGATCAGCGGCCCCAGCGGAAAGCTGGTCAAGGCCGGCGCCGGTACGTTGAAGCTGACCGGTGCCAACACTTACACTGGCGGCACGACAGTTGATGCCGGTACGCTGATCGTCGGTGTCGGCGGTTCGGGCTCGATCCTGGGCCCGGTCGAGGTGAAGTCAGGCGCGCGGCTTGGTGGCACCGGTACGATCGGCGGCAATGTCACCGTGCTGGCCGGCGGCGTCCATGGCGCCGGCAACTCGATTGGCACCCAGACGATCAACGGCAACTACGTCAACCACGGAACTTTGGAGGTCGAGGCGACGCCGGCTGGTGCCGACAAGCTGGTTGTCAATGGCACCGTTGATATTGCGGGCGCCAAGCTCAACCTGCTTATGTCGCCGCCGACCAACACGAGCTGGAACCCGACAAGCGGTCCGTTCACACTGATCCAGAATGACGGTGCGGATGCGGTCACGGGCACTTTCGCCTCGGTCGGCAATCTCAACAACCTTCTCTTCCTCGATCATTCTATCAGCTATGCTGGCGGCGATGGTGGCAACGATGTGACGCTGACGCTGACGCGCAACGACGCGTCGCTTGGCAGCGTCGCGCAGTCGCCCAACCAGGGTTCCGTCGCCGCAGCTATCGGCAGCCTGCCGGAGAACAATGCCGTCCGCGCCGCCTTCACGATGTCGACCAATGAAGACGAAGCCCGCGACGCTCTCGACCAGCTCTCTGGCGATGTGCATGCCTCAGCCAGCGGCGGTTCGACGCAAACGAGCCAGTTCCTCGGCGAGTTCGCCAATGACCGGGTGCGCTCGGCCTTCGGCGATGTCGCCGCACCCGCTTTGCCAGTCATGGCCTATGGCGATGGTGGGCCCGAATTCGTCGCCGCCGATAGCGACCGCTTCGTTGTCTGGGGCCAGGCGCTCGGCAATTGGGGCTCAGTCGACGGCGATAGCAATGCCGCCGGCTTCGACCATTCGAGCGGCGGTCTGGTTGCCGGCGGCGACACGATCGTCGGCGGCGACTGGCGGCTTGGCCTGCTTGCCGGCTACAGCCGCACCAGCTTTGATACCGACGATGGGGCTTCCTCCGGCAACAGCGACAATTTCCATGTCGGTGTCTATGGCGGCCGCCACTTCGGCGCCGTTGGCCTGCGCGCCGGTGCCGCCTATACCAGGCATTCGATCGACACGAGCCGCACAGTGTCGTTCCCCGGACTGAATGAAACGCTGAAAGCCGACTACGACGCGGGCACCGCACAGGTCTTCGTCGAGGCCGGCTACCGGCTCGACAAGGGTCGCGTTGCCTTCGAGCCTTTCGCTGGCCTCGCCTACGTCTCGACCTCGACCGACGGCTTCACTGAAACCGGCGGTTCGGCCGCACTGACCAGTGCCGACCAGAGCTTCGACAGCACGACAACAACGCTTGGCCTGCGCGCCGCAACCGACTTCAACCTCGGCGACGCCATGGCGACGGCGCGCGCTGGCCTGGGCTGGCGCCATGCCTTCGGCGAGGTCACGCCCGCTTCCGCGGTGGCCTTTGCCGGCGGCGACAGCTTCACCGTCTACGGCGCACCGATCGCCCGCGACGCGCTGTTGGTCGAAGCCGGTCTCGACTTCGCCATCGCGCCCAAGGCCAATCTCGGCCTGAGCTACACCGGCCAGATCGCCAACGGCGCCCGTGACCACGGCGTCAAGGCAAGCCTCGGCGTGAAGTTCTAGGACATGAATCGCCAGGCGGGCACTCAAAGCCCGCCTGGCGTTCAATTCATCTAGAGGTCTTCTGGTTTTCAGCACTCGCGTCGGTGATTGACGGTGCCGGCTATTTTGTCGAATGTCGGCGCTTGCTGCCTTTAGTCACTCTCGCTGCGAGTTGCTTCGATGAATGCTCCCGTTGCTCAATACCGCACCGTTCCGCTGCCCGATTACAAGGAAATACCGGTCGAGGAGATGCGGGCCGGGGCTCAGTCGTTCTACGACGAGATCAGGACGCGCCATACGGTGCGCGATTTCTCGACACGGCCGGTGCCGCGCGACATCATCGAGACCTGCATTCTCGCGGCTGGCACCGCACCCAACGGCGCAAACCACCAGCCCTGGCATTTCGCCGTCATCGGCAACGCCGACATCAAGCGCCAGATCCGCGAGGCGGCGGAGATCGAAGAGCGTGCCTTCTACGAGGGTCGCGCCGGCGAGGAGTGGCTCAAAGCCCTGGCGCCGCTCGGCACCGATGCTTCAAAACCGTTCCTGGAAGAGGCGCCGTGGCTGATCTGCGTCTTCGGCGAGCGCAAGAGCCGCTCGGCCGATGGTGTGACGCGCAAGAACTATTACGTGCCCGAATCGGTCAGCATCGCCACCGGTTTCCTGATCGCGGCACTGCATCGCGCTGGCCTGGCGACGCTCACGCACACGCCCAACCCGATGAGCTTCCTCAACGAGATCTGCGGCCGCGACCCGCACGACAAGCCCTACATCCTGATGGTCGTGGGCTATCCCAAGGAAGACGCCACGATCCCCGTGCACGCCATGGCAAAGCGCCCGCTGTCGGAGATCGCAACGTTCCTGTGAGTCTGGTTAGCCAGCCTATTCGGCAGCGCCCTTGAAGGCGTCGGCGCCGGTGTCGAACTGCAGCTTGGCCAGGCGCGCATAGATCCCGCCCTTGGCGACAAGGCTTGCGTGCGTGCCTTCCTCGACGATCGCGCCGCCATCCATGACCAGGATGCGGTCGGCCTTGAGAACCGTCGCCAGACGGTGCGCGATGACGATGGTGGTGCGGCCCTGCATCAGGTGCTCGAGCGCGATCTGCACCTGTCTTTCGCTGTCGGCGTCGAGCGCCGAGGTCGCTTCGTCGAGCAGCAGGATCGGTGAGTCGCGCAGAATGGCGCGCGCGATGGCCACGCGCTGGCGCTGGCCGCCGGACAGCGTCACGCCGCGTTCGCCGACTTGCGTCTCATAGCCGTCCTGCAGTTTTTCGATGAAGCCATCGGCAAGGGCAGCCTTGGCTGCGGCCTCGATCTTGGCGCGTGATGCGCCGGGCCGGCCAAAGCCGATGTTTTCCGCCGCCGTGCTGGCGAATATGGTGACGTCTTGCGGCACGATCGCGATGCGGTCGCGCACGGCTTGCGGATCGGCCTTCTGGAGGTCGACGCCGTCGATCAGTACCGCGCCAGCCTCGGGATCGTAAAACCGCAGCAGCAGCGAAAAGACGGTGCTCTTGCCCGCGCCTGACGGCCCGACGATGGCGACCGTCTCGCCAGGCTTAACCGTGAAGCTCAGACCGTGCACCGCGGCCCGGTCGGGCCGGACAGGGTAGGAGAAGGTCACGTCGCGGAATTCGATCGCGCCGCTGCTCTTGGCGGGCAGGGCGACCGGCGAGGCGGGGGCTGCGACGGTCGGCTTTTCAGCCAGGATCTCGGTGATGCGCTCGGCGGCACCGGCAGCGGAACTCAAATCGCCCCAGACCTCCGACAGGCTGCCCATGGCACCGGCTGCAAACACCGAATAGAGCAGGAACTGGCCGAGCGTGCCTGGCGACAATGTGCCATCGAGCACGTCGCGCGAGCCGAACCACAGCACCGCCACGACCGAAGCGAAAATGATGAAGATCGCAAAAAAGGTCAGCACCGCGCGCGCCAGCACCGAGGAGCGGGCAGCGGCGAAGGCCGTCTCGACAGCGGCGGCAAACTTGCCCGTGACCAGTCTTTCATTGGTGAAGGCCTGAAGCGTGCGGATCGCTCCGATCTGCTCGCTGGCGAAGGCTGTGGCGTCGGCAAGCGTATCCTGCGCTGCGCGCGACTTGCGCCGCACCGAGCGCCCGAAGGCGACCAGGGGCACCACGACCAGCGGGATGGCCGCAATGACAAGGCTGGACAGTTTGGGGCTCGTTACCACCATCATGGTCAGCGCGCCCAGGCACAATATGAGGTTGCGCAGCGCAACTGATGCCGTGGCACCTACGGCCGACTTGATCTGGGTGGTGTCGGCGGTGAGCCGCGAGACGATCTCGCCCGACATCGCCGTGTCGAAGAAGGCGGGAGACAGCGAGGTGACATGGGAAAAGACGTCGCGGCGGATGTCGGAGACGACGCGCTCGCCCAGCGTGATGACGAAATAGTAGCGGCAGGCCGAGGCGAGTGCGAGCAAGGCTGCAATCCCCACCAGCATGGCGAAATATTTGGCGATGAAGTTCGAATCGGCGCTGGAGAAGCCGTGGTCGATCATACGGCGCACGGCGATCGGCAGCGTCAGCGTGGTGACGGCGGCTGCCACCAGCGAAATGATGGCGCCAATCACCAGCCTGGGATAGCGGTAGACATAGGGCGAGAGCCGGCTCAGCGGGCGCAACGAACGCCGGCGCTCTTCGTTTGCGGCCGTTGTGGTGTTCGCCATCGTGTTTCCTTCTCGGTCGCGGCCCATTTGCCGGCTGCGCGGCCTTGTGATTCGAAATCGGCTGATGTATAGGCACGCCGACCGTTTCTGAAGCCGTGGCCTATCTAGCCGTGGCTTCGAATTTTCGAAAGAGGCGCATCGCCGCAGGATACCTGCGCAAGCCGCGCCATGACAGCAGGAACAGAGCGATGAAAGCCGATATCCATCCCGACTACCACGCCATCAAGATCGTCATGACCGATGGCACCGACTACATGACCCGCTCCACCTGGGGCAAGGAAGGCGATACGATGAACCTCGATATCGATCCGTCCACGCACCCGGCCTGGACCGGCGGTCACCACAACCTGCTCGATCGCGGCGGCCGTCTGTCGAAGTTCAAGAAGCGCTACGAAGGCCTCGGCATCTAAGCCGACCCGTTTCGCTCGTTATCGAAAACCCGCCCTTGTGGCGGGTTTTTTGTTGCTGGCGGAGCCGAACAACTCGCGTCGGTTTATGCTGCCCCTCACCCTTACCCTCTCCCCGCGCGCGGGGCGAGGGAGGCGTCGACGTTGCGGCCAGCCTCCTTCTCCCCGTCCTTACGGGGAGAAGGTCCGGCAGGGGATGAGGGGCGGTGCAAAGCTGACCGGAAAGCGCGCCCTAAGCGAGCGCCTCGATCTCCCGCAGCGCCATCGCCTTGTAATCGGCCACGAGCAGATCGCCTTCGGCGCGCTCGACTGAAATGGCCAGCCGCATGGTCGCTTCGCCCAGCGACATGATCAGGAAGGCTTTGCGCTCAACCTCCGTCGCATCCGCCTCTGGTTCTACGCGTAGCCATGCCTCGGCCAACAGCGCACCGTTGGCGCGGCTGTCGCGGAGGTCGATGTCGCGCAGTGCCTTGTCGGCCTGGGTGCCCGACCAGATGTCGCGCATGACAGGCTCGGCGAGGAAGATGCCGTAATAGGTATCGATCAGTTCGCCGAAGGCGGCGATGAGCCCCAGCGTGTCGTGGATGCCAGCAAGGCCGTCGGCGATGCAGGCGCGGCCTTCGGCATTGTAGCGCTCGGCCAAGGTGCGGATGATCGCGCCCTTGTCGGGAAAATACTGGTAGAGCGAGCCGATCGACACGCCGGCGCGTTCGGCCACTTCCCCCATCCGCATCGCATCGCTGCCGCCCTGCGAGATCAGCGCGCGCGCCGCGTCGAGCATGCGTTCGACGCGTTCCTGGCTGCGCTTCTGGCTCGGCGCGCGGCGCAGGGCTTTGTTCTCTTCCACAATTTCCACGGCATCCGGCCCGAAACGATTCTGCTTGACGGTCATAATATGAGGGTTTATCACATTTGCAAATGTGAGGAATACTCACGTTTATGAAGGAGGCCAAAGTGAACGTTACCGAACACACCACGAAGCCCATTCTCATCCTTGGCGGAACCGGCAAGACCGGCCGCCGCATAGCCGAGCGCCTCGCGGCACGGGGGCACCCCGTCCGTATCGGCTCGCGTGGCAACACCCCCTCCTTCGACTGGGAAGACCGCGCCACCTGGGCGCCGGCGCTCGATGGCGTCAACGCCGCCTATATCTCCTACTTTCCAGATCTCGCTGCACCGGGTGCCGCCGAGGTCGTAGGCGCATTCGCCGATCTTGCGGTCGACATGGGTGCGAGCCGTCTCGTTCTGCTGTCAGGTCGTGGCGAGGCCGAGGCCCAGCAGGCGGAGGAGATGGTGAAACAATCCGGCGCCGACTGGACCATCCTGCGCTGCAGCTGGTTCGTCCAGAATTTCAGCGAGGGTTTCCTGCTCGACGCAGTGCTGGCAGGCGAAGTGGCGTTGCCGGTGGGCGCTGTCGGCGAGCCCTTCATCGATGCCGACGACATCGCCGATGTCGCGGTGGCAGCATTCACCAACGATCGCCACATCGGCCAGCTCTACGAGCTCACCGGCCCGCGCCTGCTGACCTTCGCGGAGGCGACCACCGAAATCGCCAAGGCGAGTGGCCGCGACATCCGCTTTATCAAGGTGACGCCTGAGCAGTTCGCGGCAAACCTTGCCGACCAGCAGCTGCCGCCTGATCTCATCGCCTTGCTGATGATGCTGTTTATTGAGGTGTTGGACGGCCGCAACGCGCATCTGTCTGAGGGTGTTCAGCAGGCACTGGGGCGGCCCGCGCGCGACTTCAGCGACTATGCCAAGGCAGTCGCCGCGTCAGGCGTGTGGGGAGGCGCACAATGATCGCGCTGTTGTTCACCGCACTCGTCTTTGTCGCAGCACTTGGCAGTGGCATCGCGGCTGGCCTGTTTTTCATCTTCTCCAACACCATCATGGCGTCCTTTGCCCGGCTGCCCGCCGCCCAAGGCATCGCCGCCATGCAGCAGATCAACGTCACCATCATCAACCCGCTGTTCATGGCGGTGTTCATGGGTATGGCGGTCCTGTCGCTGGTGCTTGCCGCCAAGGCGATCTTCGGCTGGAGCGAGGCGGGTGCGGCCTGGCTGCTCGCCGGCAGCGTCGCCTATCTCCTGAGCTGCTTCCTGGTGACGGTGGTGTTCAACGTGCCGCTCAACGATGCGCTCGCCGCGGTCGATCCCGCAAGCGCCGAAGGTGCTGCGATGTGGGCGCGCTATCTCAAGGAGTGGCTGCCGTGGAACCATGTCCGTGCGGTCGCCTGCCTCGTGTCGCTGGCGTCGTTCGTCATGGCCTTCCGCGCCGTATAGACAAAAGGCCGGGATGACCCGGCCTTTCCTGTCTCAAGCCTGGCGCTTCCAGCGCGCCACGGCATGTTCGATCAGCTTCCCGACGAGATCGGGATAGGACACGCCGGAGGCCGCCATCGTCTTTGGATACATGCTGATGTTGGTGAAGCCGGGGATGGTGTTGACCTCGTTGACCAGTGCGGCGCCATCCGCCTTCACGAAGAAGTCGACGCGCGCCATGCTCTCGCAGCCGAGCGCCAGGAAAGCAGCGCGGGCGACCTCCTGCAGCTTGGCCGTGGCCGCCTCGGGTAGTTCCGCCGGGATGCGCAGGGCAGCTCCATCGGCATCGATGTACTTGGCCTCGTAGGTGTAGAAGCCGTGGCTCGCCGCCGGCGCGATCTCGCCCGGTACGGAAACGGAGAGCTGGCCGTCGGGCGCCTCGAGCACGGCGAACTCGACCTCGCGGCCGGCAACGAACTCCTCGATCAGCACCTTGCGGTCATACTTGAAGGCCTCGGCCAGCGCCTTGTCCAGCTGCTCCGCAGTCTCCGCCTTGCTGACGCCGACAGATGAGCCTTGCCGCGCAGGCTTGACGAAAACCGGTAGCCCGAGCTCGGCCTTGATGACGTCGAAAGAGGGGAGGTCGCCGAAATGCACGGTCACGCCACGCGCCACCGGCACCCCGGCTTGGTTCATCAGCCGCTTGGCCACGTCCTTGTCCATGGCGTTGGCCGAGCCGAGCACGCCGGAGCCGACATAAGGAATGTCGGCCACCTCGGCGAGACCTTGCACCGCGCCATCCTCGCCGAACGGGCCATGCAGCACCGGAAACAGCACATCGACCTTTGGCAGTTCGAACGGCGTTTTGCCGGCGGGCAGGGCGACCAGCCGTCCCTTGCCGCCCGGCACCAGCGCCACCTCGGAGCCATCGGTGGGCACGGCCCTGGGTAGCGCGCCGTCGTTGTCGAGTTCGGCCAGGAACCAGCGCCCGTCGCGGGATATGCCGATGGGCACCACCTCGTATCTGGAGGCGTCGATCGCCTTGACGACGTTGCTTGCCGACATGAGCGAGACGTCGTGCTCGGAGGAGCGTCCGCCGAAAAGAACTGCGATGCGTGGTCTTGTTGTCATGGATGCTTTCCGCTCTGTGCCCCCTGCGACCGAGCCGTCCCACGGCGCGAGTCAATGTCCTGATTGCGCAGCAAATCGATCTTATCTGTGGCGCGGTTTTGCGACTCAGCCCGGGTCCTTGGACTTGTGGCCCTTGCGGTCGGAATGGCCGAGATCGCGCTCGGGGTCGATCACATCGCGCACCAGCTGCTTGAGTTGGGCGGCGTCTGGAAAGCCGCCATCGCGCTTGCGGTCCCAGATCAGCTTGTCGTTGCAGGTCACCGTGAAGATGCCGCCGGTGCCGGGCACAAGCGCCACCTCGCCAAGCTCGGTCCCGAAGGTCGACAACAGCTCCTGCGCCATCCAGCCGGCGCGCAGAAGCCACTTGCACTGGGTGCAGTAGGTGATGCGGATCTGGGGGAGGGTCATCCTGTCCTCAATACGCTCGTTCCAGCGATGCGGTCATAGATCGGATCGCGCTTCTTGGAAACCGAAACGATGATCCAGATGAACCATGCGATCTCGATCAGCAAGGCAACGGCGAATGCAAGCCAGAAGCCGCTGCCTGACATCGCGTTGAGCGGATCGTCGCTGAGAAACAGGACCTTGATCATCACGAGGAATGCCGGGATCGTGCCAATCCACATCGCCAATTGCCTGGTGATGGCCTTGCGCAACGGGATGCCAATTTGAGAGGGCGCGGCGGTGTCGACCGTTCTCATCCCAAGGAGACGTTTGCCGACCGTTGCGCCGCGCCGCCATTCCATCGAAATCACGTAGACCAGCAGCGCCAGCATGGCCACCCAGGTCATATCGAACGGGGACGTTGGATTGCCATCCGCATCAAGCGCGTAGGTCAGGAACCGGCCGGTCGTCGTATTGCCCTGTTCGACAACCGTGCCGACCGACAGCGTGCGCGACGTCTCGAAGCCGAAAAGGCTGCCGCGGCATTCGGTGATCGAATTGATGCTTGCCGGGGGCGGCGGCTGCAAGCCCTCGGGCAGATGGTCGATCGTCGCGCAGATCCTCGTGGTGATGCCGAAGTTGCTCTGGACCGCGCCATTGGTCTGCGCGAACAAGATCGCCACCAGGATTTGCAAGGGGAGCAATATGATGATCGAGTCGATCAGCAACGCGCCGACGCGCCGCCAAAAACCCGCCCGCACTGGAGCGCTCTCGGTACTTGTCATCTGGATAGTCCCCCTCACCGAAAATGAGGCTTAACCATCCATTTTGGAAATGCAATTGGCGCCCCTCGGCAATCTCCGAAAGGCGCCAATCAGATTACGAACAAGATGTTGGTTACGCCGCGCTGAGCTTGGCCAGCGTTGCTTCGTCGACTTCGAAGTTGGCATAGACGTTCTGCACGTCGTCGTCGTCTTCGAGCGTGCCGACCAGCTTCATCAGCGACTGGGCGCGCTCTTCGTCGACTGGGATGTTGTTCTGCGGCTTCCAGATGATCTTCACCGACTCGGCATCGCCGAGCGAGCTTTCCAGCGCCTTGGAGACTTCGCCGAGGTTTTCGAAAGCGCAGGTGATGGTGTGGCCGTCTTCGTCCGACTGTACGTCATCGGCACCGGCTTCGATGGCGGCGTCCATGACCTTGTCGGCGTTTCCGGCCTTGGCGGCATAGACGATCTCGCCGACGCGGTCCCACATGAACGATACCGAGCCGGTTTCGCCCATCGCACCGCCGGCCTTGGTGAAGGCGGCGCGCACGTTGGAGGCGGTGCGGTTGCGGTTGTCGGTCAGTGCTTCGACGATCAGGGCGACACCACCGGGGCCATAACCTTCGTAGCGCACTTCTTCATAATTCTCGGCGTCGCCCATCGAGGCCTTGGAGATGGCGCGCGCGATGTTGTCCTTGGGCATCGACACGGCCTTGGCGTTCTGGACGGCCAGGCGCAAGCGCGGGTTCATCGTCGGGTCGGGCACGCCGGTCTTTGCGGCAACGGTGATTTCGCGCGCGAGCTTTGAGAACATCTTGGACCGCACCGCGTCCTGGCGGCCCTTGCGGTGCATGATGTTCTTGAACTGTGAATGGCCGGCCATGGGACCCCTGTTTGTCGCTTCGGCAGTGTTGGAATGGGCCGCGTTATAGATAAATCGGCTCAATACGTCCAGCGTTTGGCCTTTGCCGAATGCGCGAAAACGTGACTCTACCCTGCTGCGCCCATCAAGAACCCTCCCGCAACGACCGCTGCGGGAGGGCAAGACGTTATGCGGCGATGCGCGGCGTAAGCTCGTCGATGCTCGCATGCCCATGAAAGCCACCAGTCGAGGTCGCCGGCGTCTCGTCTTCGATGGCGTGGGCGAAGATCACAGCCGGGTCGGCTTCGAGCTTAGCCATATGCTGGTGCAGGCGTGGATACTCCTTGGCGAGATCGAACAGGCCAAGGTCCTCGCCCCAGCGCGCGATGCCGATGAAATAGGCGTCGGCTACGGTCTTGTGGTCGCCGACCAGCCATTCGCGACCTTCGAGCACGGATTGCAGATAGGCATAGTCGCTGGCGGCCTTTTCACGCGCCATCTTGCGCAGCAGTTCGCGGCCGGCCTCGTCGTTCTTGTCGAGCTTGAAGGCATTCCAGGCATAGCCGAGATCGGAGTGGAACGAGGTGTGCAAGTAAGCCAGCATCCAGTTCAGCTCGTCGAACTCCTTGCTGCCCTGGGCGAAGCCAAGCCCCTTGTCGAGGCCGCGGGCGGCGATGTTGTGCAGGATCGCCAGGCTTTCAGTCAGAGGCCTGCCGTCTGTCGTGATCATTGCCGGCGTCTGGCCGAGCGGGCTGATCTTCTCGAAGCCGGGCGAGTCTTCCAGCATGTCGATGCGGTGCAGGCGGTAGGGCTGGCCGAGCCATTCGAGCGCCACGATAGAGCCGAACGAGCAGCCATGCGGCACGCCGTAAAAGAGTACAGGTTCCATGTCTTGTCCTTTTGATATCGGACCGCGAAATATTCGCGGCATGGCACGAAACCTATGCATTGCATTCGCGCTAACAAGTACATACAATTTTGTAAGGTACTGACTTCAAAGTAAGAATTGAGGATTTTATGGCGAAGACGCAGCCAGAAAGTTGCGGCCTCGGTCCGGCCTTCCAGGTCATTGGTGGCAAATGGAAGGCGCTGATCCTGTGGTTGGTCCACACTGAGCCGCGCCGCTTCGGCGAGCTGAAGCGGCTTGTGCCCGACATCAGCGAAAAGATGCTGATCCAGCAGCTGCGCGAGATGGAGGCCGACGGGCTGGTTCATCGCGAGGTGTTCCCCCAGGTGCCGCCGCGGGTCGAATATTCGGCCACCGAACTCGGCATCTCGCTCGACAATGCGCTCGGCCCGCTCGCCAATTGGGGCAAGGAGCACGGCGCTGCCATCGAGGCACGCAAGGCGAGTGCTGCCTGACTTAGCGCGCCCCTGGTGGCGCGCCAGCGTCGTCAGCCCTCGAGTTCGCGCTTCAGCCGGTCGAGAATGCTCATCGCATGAGTGGCGTATTCGCTGATCCAGCGGTCGTGGACCTGCTTGATCGGCAGTGAATTGAGATGGTTCCAGCGTTCGCGGCCTTCGCGCCTGGCGACCACCAGATCGGCTTCCTCCAGAACCTTCAAATGCTGCATCACCGTGCAGCGGTCCATGTCGGGAAATGCGTCGCACAGCATGCCTGTGGTCTGCGGCGCGTCTTTCATGCGGTCGAGCAATTCGCGCCTGCGCTGGTGGGCGAGGGCCTTGAAAACACGGTCGTCTTTCGCTTCGCTTGACATGTTATAAAAATATAACATATGTTTCGATCATGCAAGCAGGAGGATCAAAAATGTCTGTTGGATTCAGGGTTTCCGGCCGCATCGGCAAGCCGGTGGCCGAGGTTTTCGACGCGGTGGTCAATCCCACCAAGCTCAGCGGCTATTTCACCACGTTGGGCGGGGCCAGCGCGCCATTGGTCGCTGGTACGACCGTCACCTGGTGGGGCTCGGTGCCGGTCGAAGTCGACGAGGTCGTGCCCGAGCGTCGCATCGTCTTGCGCTGGGACGGCAGCGGCCCGACCGTCAAGCCGGCCTACAAGACCCGCATCGAAATGAATTTCGAGCCGCTCGACGACGGCGGCACCTTCGTCACCATCGCCGAGGAGGGCTGGCGCGAGGACGTTGCCGGGCGAAAGTCGTCCTATGGCAATTGTGAGGGCTGGTCGCAGATGCTGTCGGCCATGAAGGCCTATGTCGAATACGGCATCAATCTTCGCGAAGGTTTTTATCCCAGCGAAATGCGCGGCGAACTGCCGACGTCGGACTGCAAGTGAATTCGGGACTTTTCAGGAGGAAGATATGACAGTGCAGATCAAGGGCGGCATCAACATCGCGATGAAAGTGCCCAGCCATCAATATGAGGCAACTATCGCCTTCTATCGCGACACGGTCGGCTTGACGCCCATCACTGAAAAGGCGCCGGCGGTCGGCTTCAAGCTCGGTCCCAACCAGCTCTGGATCGATGAGGCACCAACCATGAGCCAGGCCGAGGTCTGGCTGGAGCTGTTCACGCCTGATTTCGCCGGCACACTCAAGCAGCTCGGCGATGCCGGGGCGGTGCGGTGCGACCCGATCGAGCCGCTCGGCGACGACTTCCGTGGCGGCTGGATCATGAACCCGGCCAACATCGTCCACATGGTGCGCGAACCCGACGCCTGGTGAGCAGGGGCGTCTCTAGAAATTGCATCCGGCGGCGAGATGATGCGCTGCCGGATTTCTTCGAAGATCAGTCCTTTTGGCCTCCTGCTGCCTGCGCCGCTTGTGCTGCGGCATGTTCAGGCCTTCGACGACGGCGGAAAAGCCCATCGCCGCGTGGAGGTAGCTCCTTCGGTCACCTGTCGGATGTTCGCAATGTGGCGTAGCATCCGACGTGGTCACCCGAGGGATTGGGGGGCATTCATGGGCGTGGAGCGGTTTCGTACCACGACAGGGGGCGGCCCAGCAGTGCTGGCGACGGCTCGCCCGCTGGCCATGCTCGCCGCCTTGACACCGCTTTGGGCTTCACCGTCACGCGCCGCCGAAGTTGACACCGCGATCGTGTTCGCGGTCGATGTCTCCGCATCCATCGATCCCGCCACCGCCGACCTGCAACGCGAGGGCCATGCCGCGGCAATCTCCGCACCCGAGGTCATCGCAGCCATCGCCCGCACCTCTACCGGCTGCATAGCGGTCACCTATGTCGAATGGTCGAGCCGCGGACAAATGCGCTCAGTGGTGCCGTGGACTAGCATATGCGGATCCGATGATGCCCAGGCGGTGGCATTTGTCATCCGCAAGGAGGGCGATAGGGGCTACGGATGTAATTCCTACTGCGCGACTTCCATTTCCTTTGCCATCGACTTGGGCGACCTGCTGTTCGACAGATACGGTGGAAATGCCTCCAGCAAGATCATCGACATCTCGGCCAATGGCACCAACAATGACGGCTTGCCCGTTGAAGTGAGCCGACTGAGGGCAATCGCCAAAGGATGCACGATCAACGCTATCGCTCTGCCGGAATTGGTTCGTGGCATTCCGCATGATCTCACGTAATATTTCGCCGACAACGTGATTGGTGGTCCAAACGCGTTCGTCACTCCCCTCACGACCTCCAACGACTACACCGTGGCGCTTCGGTGGAAGCTGGTGAAGGAGATAAGCCTGTCCACCAAGCTGTCAGGCAAGGACATGCTCGCCCATCGTTGATCTCGGCCGTGAGTGGGATGCGTGGTGATCGAGCAAGGTCGCAAAGTGCCGGCGACGGACGCAATGCCCGCCGCCGGCCATTCAAGCCTAGTGCTTGTCGGCGTCCAGCTGCCTGCGGCGGTTGCGCTGCAGCATGTTGAGGCCTTCGACCAGGGCCGAGAAGCCCATGGCCGCGTAGATGTAGCCCTTGGGCACATGGTAGCCGAAGCCGTCGGCGATCAGCGTCATGCCGATCATCAAGAGGAAGCCCAGCGCCAGCATGACGATGGTCGGGTTCTTCTCGATGAATTTGGCAAGCGGAGCGGCTGCCAGCATCATCACGGTCACTGCGACGATGACGGCGATGTACATGATGCCGATCTCGTCGGTCATGCCAACGGCGGTGATGATCGAGTCGACCGAGAACACCAGGTCGAGCAGCAGGATCTGGAAGATCGCCGCGCCCATGGAAAGCTGCAGCGTGCGCGACACGATCTCGTCCTTGTGGTCCTCGGGATCGACCGAGTGGTGGATTTCCTTGGTCGCCTTCCACACCAGGAACAGGCCGCCGGCGATCAGGATCAGGTCGCGCCAGGAAAAGCCGTGGCCGAAAGCGGTGAAGATCGGTTCCTTGAGGGCGACGATGAAGGAGATGGTGGCCAGCAGCAGCAGCCGCATGATCAGCGCGGCCGAGATGCCGAGACGCCGTGCCTTGGCGCGCTGGGCCTCAGGCAGCTTGTTGGTCAGGATCGAGATGAAGATCAGGTTGTCGATGCCGAGCACGACCTCGAGTGCAATCAGGGTCAACAGCGCCACCCAGGCGGTCGGGTCGTTGACGAAGCTGAAATACGGCGCCAGGAATTCGATCATCTATGGGTCCCCGTTGTTCTTCTAGACAGCAATCGAGCGGCCGCGAGGCCGCTCTTGCAAAAATCGCAGTGCCCAAGCGTCACGCCTCAAAGGGGAGGCGCAGCGCTCTAACATTTGCTGACGTGTCGCGGGCAAGTAGGTATCCACTTGCCCCTCGTCAATGTCAGGACCAGAAGGAGGGTACGGTTTCTTCGAGCCGGGGGCCGCGACGCAATGGCGCAACGCGTTCGGCAAGGCCGGTGCGGTCGGAGATGTCGACGCCGACACCACAGATCGTCGCCGGCCCGTTGGCCGCCTCGAAGCGGCCTTTCGGCACCTTGGACAAGAAGCGGTTGAGCGGCTCTTCCTTGTCCATGCCGAGAGAGGAATCATAGTCGCCGCACATGCCGGCATCGGTCAGATAGGCGGTGCCGCCATTGAGGATCTGATGGTCGGCTGTGGGCTGGTGGGTATGGGTGCCGACAACGAGGCTGGCGCGACCGTCGACGAAATGCGCAAAGCACATCTTCTCGCTTGTCGCCTCGGCGTGGAAGTCGATCACCACCGCATCGGCCTGTTCGCCAAGCGGGCAGGCGGACAGTTCGCGCTCGCCGGCCTGGAACGGGTCGTCGAGCTCGGGATGCATGAACACCCGGCCCATGATGTTGGACACCAGAACGCGCGCGCCGTTCTTGGCGATGAACAGCCCCGAGCCGCGGCCCGGCGTGCCCTTGGGAAAATTCGCCGGGCGCAAGAAACGCTCCTCGCGCGGCGCGAAGGCCAGTGCCTCGCGCTGGTCCCAGACGTGATTGCCAGTGGTCACCACGTCGGCGCCGGCATTCAACGTCTCGCGAAAGATCTCTTCGGTGATGCCAAAGCCGCCGGCGGCGTTTTCGCCGTTGACGATGACAAAATCGAGCCGGAAATCCGAAATCAGCCCAGGCAGCTGGTTCCACACCGCAGTGCGTCCAGCCTTGCCCACCATGTCGCCTAGAAAAAGAAGTCTCATGAAATCATCTACAATTCAGGGGCGAAGCTGCGCAACCCGCTTTCGGTCAGTATTTCGGGGATGATCACGTCGTGGTTCTCGTCGGGCACGCGCTCGACCTCCTGGCAATCGAAGGCGATGCCGATCAGCCTGGGGGGCTTGCCGGCATCTTGCAGCTTGGCGATCGCGCGGTCGTAATAGCCCGCGCCGTAGCCGATGCGGTGGCCGCGCGCGTCGAAGGCGGCAAGCGGCACCAGCATGACATCGGGGTCGAGCACCTCGGCTTCTTCATGCGGGCCGACAGTGCCAAAACCCATGTCGACCATCGGTGCGCCACGCACCAGTTCGCGAAATACGATGGTGTGCTTGTCGAGGATCGCCGGCAGGCAAAGCCTCGCGCCATGCTCGCGCAGCGCAAACATCATCGGCCTGACGTCGACCTCCGAGCGCATCGGCCAGAAGCCGGAAACGATGGTACCGGGTTCGATTGGAACGTTGTCGCGCGCGGTCTCGGCCATCTCCAGCGAGGCCTCGATGCGCCAGAACTGGTCGAGCGCGTCGCGTCGGGCCAGTGCTTCCTTGCGCAGTTGCTTCTTGATCTCGCGATGGGAAGTCATGCGTGCCCCGCTGTCGTGTCGTCGACAGTGTTTGGCACATCAGCCGTCTCGGCGGCAACCAGGCATGTTGCGCGTTGCTCGGCCAGGGCCAACAGAACGAATTTTTGGGGTGAAAGTGACGATCCACGCAACCGGTGAAGAAGTCGATCCCGGAGACCTACAAAGTAGGTGGGCGCCGTGTGAAAAGACCCACGGGTCTTCCCAGGGACAGCTCCCTAAGGATCGTTAAGGCCCCGGGGAAAATGCTCTCCTGCCGCGAGGCGCAGACCGTCACAGCCAATATAGGCGCTATGTCTGCGATGCGCCATGGCGATACGGCCGTTCGCGCAACGATATTTCGTAAGACGTTTGCGATCGGGCGAAGCGTCGATGAAGGCGTGATCTCCCTCCTTGTGGGGGAGATGCCCGGCAGGGCAGAGGGAGGTGCGAAGGATCGCGACCTTTCAGGCAGCCTTCTCGCGCTTGCCCCATTGCCCAGACCTCCCTACTGTCCCCGCGACGAATTTTGGAGTTACGCATGCGTTTTGAAGGAACGTCGGCCTATGTCGCCGACAAGGATCTGATGGTGGCGGTCAACGCTTCGATCGCGCTCGAACGCCCGCTTCTGGTCAAGGGTGAGCCAGGCACCGGCAAGACCGAGCTGGCGCGCCAGGTCGCATCCGGCCTCGGCCTCGAGATGATCGAATGGAACGTCAAATCCACCACTAAGGCGCAGCAGGGACTCTACGAATATGACGCGGTGTCGCGCCTGCGCGACAGCCAGCTTGGCGACGGGCGCTTCAACGACATCAAGAACTACATCAAGCGCGGCAAGCTGTGGGACGCCTTCGCCGCAGGCAAAAAGGTCGTGCTTCTGATCGACGAGATCGACAAGGCCGACATCGAGTTCCCCAACGACCTGTTGCAGGAACTCGATCGTATGGAGTTCTTCGTCTATGAGACCGGCGAGACGATCCGCGCCGAGGTGCGCCCGATCGTCATCATCACCTCCAACAATGAAAAGGAGCTTCCCGACGCCTTTTTGCGCCGCTGCTTCTTCCACTACATCCGCTTTCCCGACGTCGACACGCTGCACAAGATCGTCGAGGTCCATTATCCCGGCATCAAACAGAGCCTGGTGCGCGCCGCACTCACCCAGTTCTACGAGATCCGCGAAGTGCCCGGCCTCAAGAAAAAACCCTCGACCTCGGAGGCGCTCGACTGGATCCGCCTGCTCGTCGCCGACGACGTGGCACCCGAAGACCTGCGTGCCGACCCGAAAAATGCGCTGCCCAAGCTGCATGGCGCGCTGCTCAAGAACGAGCAGGACGTCCATCTGTTCGAACGCTTGGCATTCATGGCCAGAAGGCAGGGGTGAGGAGCGATCCGCGCAGCGGACGAAAAGCCAACGATTTGGCTGTTCGAGCGACGAACGCCCGAGGCCATAGCGAAGGGCCGGGCAACTGCCGCGCGGCGGTCAGGTGACGAGACGCAGCAAGCCGGACAATGATTTTCCACGCTGTGGCCCGTTGGCCGCATGGCAATGCTGAGGCAGGTTCCGAGCAACCGACGCAGTTATGAAAGCAACGCCCGATGACCGACATCACCATCCGCCCGCTTGAGCTTGCCGACCACGAGGATTGGCGCCGGTTGTGGACCGCCTATCTCGATTTCTACAACACCGTGCTGCCCGAAAACATCTACGAACTCGCCTGGAAGCGGCTGTTCACCGACGGCGAATTTGAGCCCAAGGGCCTGATTGCCATCGTCGACGGCAAGGCGGTCGGGCTGACCCATTATCTCTACCACCGTTCGGGCTGGTCCGAGGCCAACAACTGCTACCTACAGGATTTGTTCGCCGATCCGGCAGCGCGCGGCAAGGGCGTTGGTGCTGCCCTCATTGCGGCAGTGAAGGCGGAGGCGGGCAAGCTCGGCGTCTCCAACGTCTACTGGATGACGCATGAGACCAACGCCACGGCGCGCAAGCTCTACGACCGCGTTGCCCGCCGTACCGGCTTCATCGAATACGACCTGCTTTAGGCCTGACGTAAGAGCAGCGCGGGCCGCTCAGCCCGCGCTGTTCGCCACCCACTTGTGCCACTGGGCAGCGTTGCCACGGAAGACGTTGAGATCGATCTTGCCGTCGACGCCGTGCGACAGGCCCGAACCCGAATACTGCCAGAACACCCAGTTGCGGCCGGGATAGACCTTGGACGGCGGCTCGGCCACGGCGCGCAGCCAGAACGGGTAGTTCTGGAAGTGGCCGCGCAGGTTGTCGCGGTAGAAGTCGGGCGCGGTGTAGATGACCGGGCGCTGGCCGTAATGACGCTCCAGCATGTCCATGAAGACCTGCATCTTTTCGCGGATCTTCTCCGGGGAGTGGCGCCGCTTGCAGCTCGACTCGCCATTATATTCAACATCGATGACAGGCGGCAGGGCGCCGGCGACCTTGGGCACGTTGCGGATGAACCAGTTGGCCTGCTCGCCGGCGGTGCGGCACCAGTAGAAGAAGTGATAGGCGCCGCGGCGCAGGCCGGCGGCGTCCGCTGCGCGCCAGTTCTTCTTGAACATCGGGTCGAGGTGGTCGCCGCCGTCGGTGGCCTTGATGTAGGCGAAGTTCGCGCCTTGGGTGCGCAGCTTCGGCCAGTCGATTTCGCCCTGCCAGCGCGACACGTCGACGCCGTGGACGGCGAAGTTCTTGGGCGACATCGCCTTGCCGAAATTGATCGGCTTGGCGTCGCCGAAACGGCGGCCATAGATTTGCCCCGGCGCGAACGGCGTGGCCTTCATCGGGTTCGAAGGGGCGACCAACGCGTTCGGCTTTGCCGCCGGCAATGGCATGTCTTCGAGTTCGATCGCTGGCGCCGTCGGTGCAGCGGGCATTGGCGTCGGCATGGCCATCGCCACCTGTACCGGCGGCGCGACCAGTGTCATCGGTGGCGGTGCGGCCATCGCCTGTTGCGGCATTGGCTGTTGTACTGCGGCAGGCGCCACATCGGCTGATGGGATCGGACTCGCCGGTCTTGCAACCGAACTCGTCGTCTCCGCCGAGGTCTGCGCCATGAGGTCGCCCAGCCCTGAGCTGGAGGTGCAGCCGGCCAGGGCCATGCTGGCGAGAAGGATCGCTGACGCAGCTGAAAAACGCATTGTTACCCGTACGCAAAACGAGACCGCCGACGGCGAGACTCAGGCCCCCGAACTCCACTGATTTGAATTGCTAACGGGAAATTACCAAAAAAGACTGAATCTTATTTTTACCTTTGAGTGTGGCATCGAAGCGACCCGACACCGGCACCACAGGCTTGCTTGCTGCGACGATGCGAAGCAAAGTGCCGCCCATGTTCATACCGTTCTTTCTCGAACTCAAGGCGGCCAAGGTTCCGGTCTCGCTGCGGGAATATCTGGCGCTGCTCGAGGCACTCGATGCCGATCTCGTCACCTATGACGTCGAGGGCTTCTATTACCTCGCCCGTGCAACGCTGGTGAAGGACGAGCGCCATATCGACCGCTTCGACCAGGTCTTTTCGCACTACTTCAAAGGCGTCGAGGCGGTTGCGGGCGAGAGTGCTGTCAATGTCGCCGACATTCCCGAGGAATGGCTGCGCCGGCTTGCCGAAAAAACGCTCAGCGACGAGGAAAAAAAGCTGGTCGAGGCACTCGGCGGCTTCGAAAAGCTGATGGAGACGCTGAAGCAGCGGCTGGAAGAGCAAAAGGGCCGCCACCAGGGCGGCTCGAAGTGGATCGGCACCGCCGGCACCTCGCCCTTTGGCGCCTATGGCTACAATCCCGAGGGCGTGCGCATAGGCCAGCACGAGAGCCGGCATAGGCGTGCGGTAAAAGTCTGGGACAAGCGCGAGTTCAGGAATTTCGACGATTCGGTCGAACTTGGCACGCGCAACATTAAGGTGGCGCTCAAGCGCCTGCGCCGCTGGGTGCGCGAGGGCGCGGACGAAGAGCTCGACCTGCCGGGCACCATCCATGCCACTGCCGACCATGGCTATCTCGACGTCAAAACGCGGCCCGAGCGGCGCAACGCGGTCAAGCTTTTGATGTTCTTCGACGTCGGTGGCTCGATGGACGACCATATCAAGGTCGTGGAGGAGCTGTTTTCAGCGGCGCGGGTCGAGTTCCGCCAGCTCGAATATTTCTACTTCCACAATTGCCTCTACGAGGGTGTCTGGAAGGACAATCGCCGCCGTCATTCCGAAGTGATCCCGACGCTCGACGTGCTCCACAAATACGGCCACGACTACAAGGTGATCTTTGTCGGCGACGCTTCGATGAGCCCATATGAGATCGCCTATGCCGGCGGTTCGGTCGAGCACTGGAACCCCGAACCTGGGGCCGTGTGGCTGCGTCGCGTGCTCGAACAATGGCCCAACGCCGTCTGGCTCAACCCGACGCGGGAAAAGCACTGGGGCTATACAAGCTCGATCAAGATGGTCAGCGAGATTTTCTCCAGCCGCATGTATCCGCTGACGCTGGCCGGGCTTGAAGCCGCGACCAAACAGCTTTCACGAAAACACTGAACCGCCTCACCATGAAGTGATGCCCTGTCAGGTTGGGCGCTTCGTAACTATCTGTGCGAAGAATGCGAACAAGAAGAACAAGTCCGGGAGACCCTAGCATGGACACCAAGACCTATCCCGTCACCCGCACCGATGCCGAATGGCGCGCGCTGCTGACGCCCGAGCAGTACCAGGTGATGCGCAACCACGGCACCGAACGGCCGGGAAGCTGCGCGCTGCTTTATGAAAAGCGCGCCGGCACCTTTACCTGCGCCGGCTGTGACCAGCCCTTGTTTGAATCCAAGCTGAAGTTCGAAAGCGGCACCGGCTGGCCGAGCTTCAACGATCCGGTCGAAGGCTCGGTCGAAAACACCGTCGACCGCAGCCATGGCATGGTGCGCACGGAATGCCATTGCGCGCGCTGCGGCAGCCATCTTGGCCATGTCTTTCCCGATGGCCCGCCGCCGAGCGGCCTGCGCTATTGCATCAACGGCGTGGCGCTGAACTTCGAGGCGGCGAGCTGAGTCTCAAAGCAGGCTGGCGAGGATGATCCACAAGGTGGCGCCGAGCTTTATCGTGCCGGCATTGGGCGTGCCTGCCATGTCGGCGGTGCGCAGCACGCTGCCATAAAGGAACAGATTGTAAGGCAGCGGGATCAGGTGGACGGCGACCGCAAGCAATGCCGACATCTTGGCCGCCAGGATCAGCAGTGCTGCGATCGTGGTGGCGACATTGATCAGGCTGCCGACCGTGACCATGTCACGCCAGAACAGCTGGCCAAGTGGAACTTCGCCGTTCCAGCGCCGTGAGAAGAAAGCCGGCAGGCCGCTCGGCCCGGCCAGCGGGTTGTCGGAAGGATGGAAGCGCCCGGTCTCTGTCATCGTCTGTGACCCCGTGCCATTGTCGCTCTTGCGACAGCCAACCCTCAAATAGGGCATCATATCCGGCGCGTTTACAAGTGTGGCGAGCGTATCCTTCGCCGTCATGGTGAACAGCCGCGGGTCGCTGCGACGCGTGACCCTATGTCGGAAGCCAAATTCTCAGCCTGGTCGCCGATGCTCCAGGCACCTCAAGCCTCCGCGTGCCGCTTCGGACGCGCGGAGGCCCGTGGTTGGCCTCACACCATGCCAAGTGCTGCCTTGTACAGGTCGAGGATCGCCTCGGCCTCGTCGCGCTCGGCCTGGTCCTGCTTGCGCAGGCGGATCAGTGTGCGGAGCGCCTTGGTGTCAAAACCGGTGCCCTTGGCTTCGGCATAGACGTCCTTGATGTCGTCGGAGATGGTCTTCTTTTCTTCTTCAAGCCGCTCGATGCGCTCGATGAAGGCGCGCAACTGGCCGGCGGCAACGGTCTGGCTGGTGTCTGTAATTTCGTCGGCCATGGGGCACTCCGCAATCTGACTGGGGCAAAGGTGAATGGGAAAGCGCGACTCGGCGCGCCAAGGGCATTTCGGCCGGTTCGATGCCTCATGATGGCAGGAGGGTCAAGGGGACGTGGCGGCGCAGCTGACACGCCGCCACAGATTCTGCGTCAATGATCCTTGGGCCGGCTGGCCTCGAAGGCTGCCTTCTGCGCGTCGGTCGCCTCCAGCTGGTTCTTGGCCTGCCATTCGGCATAAGGCATGCCGTAGACGATCTCGCGCGAGGCTTCCTTGGACAGCTCGACACCGGCCTCGGAGGCCGCGTCGCGATACCAGTTGGAAAGGCAATTTCGGCAGAAACCGGTGAGGTTCATCATGTCGATGTTCTGCACGTCGCTGCGCTCGCGCAGATGCTCCAGCAAGCGTCGGAAGGCGGCGGCCTCGAAATCGCGCTGCTGGGTTTCGCTGAGTTGGGCCATCGTCGTCTCCATCACAACGGCCCGGTGCGCGAGCCGAATTGCTTGACCTCATGTATATCGGCACGGCGGTTGATCGCGTCAACGATGGGGGCGAGGCGATTGGCCCAATCGGTGGTTCCCTTGTCGTCGCCGATCAGGTCCTGCCTGATTTCGATCAACGCATGGGCAAAGCCGTTGACGATGGCATGGCGAAACATGGTGTCGCCGCGCAATGCGCCGTCATAAGGCTCGTTGTCGCCGACAACGATCCCCTTGTCTTCGGCCAGCATCTCGATCAGCGGCCAGGCGGCGCGGTGGTCCATGTCCCACAACACGCCCGCGTGCCAGGGTCTGGCGCGGCCCTGCATGACGGGAGTGAAGGAATGTACAGACAGGATGAAGGGTGCGGTCCCGGTCTGATTGTGAACCGAAGCAACCATGGCGCCGACCGCGTCGTGATAGGGCCGGTAGAAAGTGTCGAGGCGCCGCTCGCGCTCTTCTGCTGACATCGGATAATTGCCCGGAATGACCGAGCCGTCATAGAGCTGGCGGATCAGGGTCGGGTCATCTTCGCTGCGATTGGGGTCGATCAGCAGCCGCGAAAAATTGGCCAAAACCGCCGGCGCACCGATGATCTCAGCGAGCTTGCGGGTGACCTGCTCGGCGCCGATGTCGTAGGCGATGTGGCGGTCGAACTCCTCGGGCGCCAGGCCGAGATCGCCATATTCCTCGGGCAGGTCGCGGCGGGCGTGGTCGCACAAAAGCACCAAGCCCCTGTTGCGGTTGCCTTCGATGATCTCGAAAGGGGCAAAGATTGCGGTTCGCGTCATCGGCGGCAATTTGTCCTTCGGCAGGGCTTGGGTGTAGTTTCGTGGCCGTCCCTGATGTGGGGATATGTGCTAACGCCGTTGTTTTGCCAACCTTTTTTCGAATATGCCAGATGAGGCAGCAAATCATGCCGGCCAAGCGCATCTAAATCGATTGGATAAGCGCGCAGCCATGCGTTGACATGCGCCTGATCATTGCCGAAAAGGGCACCAGAAAATGCAGAATTCGTCGAAGAGGGGCTTTGGGATGGAATTTGCCGGAGGGCCGCGCGCACGCTCAGCCTTCGCAATGCTTTTCCTTTTCCTGGCCATCCCGCTGTTTACATCAGTCGCAGCGACCCCGGCACATGCCGATTTCAGGGTCTGCAACGCGACCCAGAGCCTTGTCGGTGTCGGCATAGGCTACCGCGCCAAGGCCGGCTGGATCACCGAAGGCTGGTGGCACATTGAAGGTTCCACCTGCAAGACGCTGATCGAAGGCCCGCTGTCATCGAGGTTTTATTATCTCTATGCAGAAGATGCCGAGCGCGGCGGACGCTGGGATGGCCCCATCAACATGTGCGTGGCTGAAAAAGAGTTCAAAGTCGCGGGCGTCACCGACTGCGTAGCGCGCGGTTTCCAGCGTGCCGGATTCCAGGAATACGACACGGGCGAACAGGCGAACTGGATGGTCCAGCTCACCGACGAGCCCGCAACGGGCGCCAATGCGGCCGCCTCGGGAACGAACGCTCAATGAGACGTAGCCGCAAGGTCAAGATACTCGCAACTCTCGGTCCTGCCTCCTCCGACGAGGTCATGATCCGCAAGCTCTTCGACGCGGGCGCCGACGTCTTCCGCATCAATATGAGCCATACCGACCACGATTCGATGCGCACGCTTGTCGCCCGCATCCGCAAGGTCGAAGAAGAGGCGGGCCGTCCGATTGGCATCCTCGCCGACCTGCAGGGCCCCAAGCTGCGTGTCGGCAAGTTTGCCAATGGCAAGGAAGAGCTGACCGTCGGCCAGACCTTCACGCTCGACGACAATCCCGAACTCGGCACAGCGGCCCGCGTCCACCTGCCGCATCCCGAGATCCTCAAGTCGGTGCAGGAAGGCCATCGCCTGCTGATCGACGACGGCAAGCTCGAACTGAGGGCCGTGAAGACCAACGGCAAGTCGATCGTCTGCACGGTCGTTGCCGGCAACAAGATTTCCGACAAGAAGGGCGTCAGCCTGCCTGACACCGACCTGCCGGTCGGCGCGCTGACCGAGAAGGACCGCAGGGACCTCGACGCGGTGCTCGAGACCGGTGTCGACTGGGTCGCGCTGTCGTTCATCCAGCGCCCCGAGGATCTCGCCGAAGCGCGCAAGATCGCCCAAGGGCGTGCGCTGCTGATGTCCAAGATCGAAAAGCCGCAGGCTGTGGCGCGTCTGGCCGAGATCATCGAGCTGTCCGATGCCTTGATGGTCGCCCGTGGCGACCTCGGCGTTGAAATGCCGATCGAATCGGTGCCCGGAATCCAAAAGCAGATCACTCGTGCCGCCCGTCGCGCCGGCAAGCCGGTGGTGGTCGCCACCCAGATGCTCGAATCGATGATCACAGCACCTGTGCCGACCCGCGCCGAGGTCTCCGACGTGGCAACCGCGGTGTTCGAAGGTGCCGATGCGATCATGCTGTCGGCCGAGTCGGCAGCGGGGCAATATCCGGTCGAGTCGGTGGCGACGATGGACCGCATCGCTCATCAGGTCGAAAAGGATCCGACCTATCCCGGCATCATCAACGCCCAGCGTTCCCAGCCGGAAGCAACGGGTGCTGACGCCATTTCGCTCGCAGCGCGCGAAATCGCCGAGACGCTGAAGCTTGCGGCGATCGTCACCTATACCGCTTCGGGCACCACCGGCCTGCGCGCCGCGCGCGAGCGGCCACGGGTGCCGATCATCGCGCTGTCGCCGATCCTCGACACGGCGCGCCGCCTGTCGCTGTTGTGGGGCACGCACTGCGTCGTCTCGCCTGATGCGGTCAATCTCGACGACATGGTCGAACGCGCCTGCAACGTCGCCTTCAACGAAGGTTTCGCCGCCGCCGGCGACCGCGTCATCATCACCGCCGGCGTGCCGCTGAGGACGCCGGGCTCGACCAACATGCTGCGCATTGCCTATGTCGGGCCGGACGGCAAGGGAAGCAGGTAAGAGACGGGATTAGGGCAGTAAGGCAGTACGGCAGTAGCCGCCTTTATTGCCCTACTGCCTTACTGCCCTATTCCCCCTACTTTCTCGTTCACGCAAATGTCGGTGCCGTACGCGTCATCGGCGATCCTCGCCTCGACAACCCGCGCAACCGCCTGCAGGTCGCGCGGCTGACCGGCGATTTTTTCCACGGCCGCCTCGACAAGATCGGGCGCCACCCAGTCGGGCTTGTGGCCGAGGTTCTTCACCCAGACCAGCTCGGCGCCCGGAATGTCGCGGGCAAGGCCGATCGAATGGATCTCTTCATAAACGACAGTGTCGTGATCACCTGAGATCACCACCGTCGGCGTCTTGATCGTGGGGTAGCGCGGCGCGGTTGCCAAAACGTGGCGGTACAGCCCCTCGACATCGATGGCGTTGGCGCGGAAAGCCTTTGGCCGCAGCACCAGCTTGATCGAGGCCTTGTCGACATAGCCATCCGGCACCTTGTTGGGTGAAAAGACGCAGGTTGTCGCCGCATCGATGCGCATCAGCCCGGCAGGATTGGCGACCGTTTCGGCAAAAAGCCGTCCCACCACCTGCTTGGCGCTGACACTGTAGTACCAGGACGTGCCGCCGCCTGGCCAGGGATGCGTTGCCGCCGACAGAAACAGCAGCCCGCGCATATGGTCGGGATGCTCGAGCGCAAAGGTCGCTGCCACAGCGCCGCCGAACGAATGGCCGATGATGATCGCATCCTTGATGCCGAGCCTGTCCATCAGCGCTGCGATCGTCGCCGACTGTTCGGTCGGGTTCTCGTTGTTGCCGCGTTCCGACCAGCCGTGACCGGGCCGGTCGAAGAACAGCATTTCGGCGCGGCCTTCAAACAGCTGCCTCAGTGGCAGCATCTGGTCCTTCAGATTGGCGCTCGCGCCATGAATGAAGACGAGTGGCGGCAGGTCAGCGCCAGCGGATGCCGGCACGTGGACATAGTGGAGGCGGGCGCCATTTATGTCGACGAAACTGCCCACCGGCGGATTGCGCCGCTCGATCAGCCAGGATGTCACGCGGGTAAAGCCTGCAAGCGCGAGAACCAGCGCAACAAGCAGGACCAGGATTGTGGCGAGGATGTTCATGCGGCTCTGGGGGAGGAAGTGAAGTAAGGGAGTAAGGGAGTAGGGCAATAGGGTAATAGGGCAATAGGGCAATAGGGCAGTAGGTAAGGCATCGAGAGGGGCGCAGACACATACTGCCATACTGCCGTATTGCCCTACTCCCTTACTCCCCTATTCCCTTCAAATGCCTTCGCCGGCAAGCTCTTCCGACAGCCGCGACACCTCGCTTTGGGCATTGCGCAGCATCGGGTAGACGACGAGCACGCGTTGCCAGGCTTGCAGCGCCAGTTCGTTGCGGCCGGTGGCGGCCATGATTTGCGCCATGCCCGCTAAGGCGCCGAAATGGCGCGGCTCAAGCTCCAGCGTCCGTTCGATGTCGGCCATCGACTTGCGATAGTTGCGTGTCAGGAAATGCACGGTGGCGCGCCGGTTCCAGCCTTCGGCATATTGAGGCTGCAGCGTCACCACCTGGTCGAGGAAATCAAGCGCGACGTCGAATTTCTGGGCTTTGATCGCCTGCTCGGACCAGAGCATCATCAGGTCGACGGAGGCGCTTCCCGACTTGTTCCACGCTTCCGTGATGCGGCTGGCGATGCGCTCGGCCGCCTTTTCGTTGCGCTCGCGCTTCAGTTCGGCAAACAGCGAATCAAGCTGATTGTCGGGCTTGGCGACAACGGGGCTGTCTGTGGTTTGGGCAAACGCCAGCTGCGGCGGGAACGTTGCCGCCATGGCCAGGGCGAAAAAGGCAAAAACGTTCCGCATGCGGAAACTTTAGACCCCCGCATGGGAACGTCAAACTGAAATTGCCGTGATGCGTCGGCCGCGAGCGGCCGAGCCTACATCAGCCCTGGCGAGCCTTGTAGCGCGGGGCGGTCTTGTTGATGATGTAGATGCGGCCCTTGCGACGAACCAGCTGGCAGTCACGGTGGCGGCCCTTGAGTGCCTTGAGCGAATTCTTGATCTTCATGTCACTAACCCGTCGGATGGGGCCCATCACCGGGCCGAAACTAAAAGCGCGCCAAAAGAGCGCGCCCAATTTGTGTGAAAGGCTCATAGACGAGGAGTCTCAGCCAGTCAACCGCAGGCAGCGCCAAGCCTGCGGATTGATTCATCTATCCGGCCCCGAGGCGTCCTGCGCCGCTCCGAAACAGTCGTGCGGATGCGTACCCGCTGGCGATTCAATGTCGGTCGAAACAATGTCGGTCGAAAAAAGGACAACCGTCCCGTATCGTACTAGGCGTATTCCGCCTTGTTCTGAGCCTCGCAGGGAAGGCCGAATTCAGCGCCCCAGCGGCACAGCGAGTCTGCTGCTGCATTGAGCGCTGCGCCGCGTTCGGTGAGCGAATAGACCACCTTGGCCGGCGTCTCCGAATAGACTTTCCGGTCGACAAGCCCGTCGGCCTCCAGTTCGCGCAATTGCTGCGCCAGCATCTTTTCGCTGATCCCGGGAATCGACTGCTTCAGGCGGCCGAACCGGCGCGATGCCGTTCCGAGCTGGCAAAGAATGTCTATCTTCCATTTGCCTTCGGTCATCCTGACAGCCGCGGCAAAGCCATTGTCCGCCGTCTTGTCCATTGTGTCCTCCTTACCTTCAGGTGACCACTTACGCCCAGGTTCGTATTGTGCGCCGCCCATATCACCATACCTCCACCACGTCGCGACAGAAGTCGCATCGTTATGCCGCCACTGGATATGGAGAGTTGGAATGAAGCGTTCAATCGCCGTTGTTGGAACCGGTCGCATGGGCTCGGCACTTGCCCGCGCCCTGCTTGCTAAGGGTCATCGCACGACGGTCTGGAACCGGACAAAAGACAAGGCCGAACCGTTGGCCTTGCTCGGCGCAACCGTAGCACCTTCGGTGCTGGAAGCTGTGACTTCAGCTGAAATCATCATGGTGAATGTCAGCGACTATGCAGCGACTGCAGAAATCCTGCATGATGATGCGGTCGCTTCGGCAATCCGCGGCAAGCTGATCGTCGAACTCACGTCAGGTACACCGCATGGCGCACGCGAAGTCGCCGAATGGTGCGCTGCGCACGGCGCCAGCTATCTCGATGGCGCGATCATGGCGACGCCGGATTTCATCGGCACGGATGCGGGTACGATCCTGGTCTCAGGGCAAAGCCAGGCCTTTCGGGAAAACGAGGCCGTCTTTCGCGCATTGGGCGGTAACGTCCAGCATGTCGGACAAGGCCCTGGACGTGCCAATGCGCTTGATAGCGCTTTGCTGGCACTGATGTGGGGCGCATTGTTCGGAGCGCTCCATGCGATCGCCGTGAGCCAGGCCGAAGACATCGATCTGGGCGAACTGGGTCGGCAGTGGACGGCGACGGCGCCGGTTGTCGAAGGGCTTGTCGCTGATCTCATCAAGCGCACCAACGCCGGCCGGCTTGACAGCGACGAGGAGACGCTTTCGTCGATCGCCATACATCACAGTTCATTCCAGCACCTTTTGGAACTAATGGATGCCCGTCGAATCGACCGCTCCGTGGTTGACGGTTACGACACTATCTTCCGGCGGGCGATTGCGGCCGGCCAGCTGCACGCAGACTTCGCGGCGTTGTCGCAATTTATGGGAAAGCCCGCATAAGAGCAGCGGCAAACAAGGACTGAGGCTGGCCGGGTTGTCGTCCAGCCTCGCGCCCACAATTCATATGAAGGAAATGGAATGTCTCTGACACTTCTCATCGACACATATTGCGCCGCCTGGTCTACGGAGAGTGCCGAGCAGCGGCGGGCCTTGCTGTTGCCAGTCTGGGGCGACGGCGCAACGTATACGGACCCTTCAGTCCATGCCGCAGGCGCGGAAGCGCTGCTCGCTCACATCGCAGGAATTCAGGCCAAGCATCCTGGCGCCCGCATCCTGCGCACAAGTGACGTGGATGTTCATCATGGGGTCGCGCGCTTCGCCTGGAAGTTCGTGATGCCTGATGGGGCATCCCTGCCTGAAGGCCTGGACATTGCCTTTATTGACCCCGACCAGCAGCGAATAACGCGCATCATCGGTTTCTTCGGCTCGCTGAAACGGTCCCCGGCATGATCTCGCTCGCAACATGAGCAAGTTCGGGAGCTGCCGCAGTCCACCCAGCGCAGACTAAACGTCGATCAGCTTGAGAAAGCCTCCGGCTATCAGCCGCCGTCCTTCAAACAGCATTTTCTCGCCCTCTTTCGGCTGGATGCGCGGGTCGGCCAGCGCCTTGGCGAGGCCCAGGTCGCGCGCTTCCTTGCTTGGCCACTCGGTCCAGGAAAGAATGACGGTCTCGCCGCTCAGGGCTGCCGCCGCCGTTTCAAAATCACGAAGCGGCACCTCGTCGGTGTCGAGATCGTCGCGTGCTTGTTCTGCGTGAAAATCGGCATCGTTGGCGACGGTGCGATCCAGCTGGCAATCCACGACCCGCAGGGCGCCATATTCGCGATAGACCTCCGCCACATGCCTTGAAAAGCGCTCGTATTCCTCAAGCTTGGAGGTCTCCAAGGGAATGAGGTAGCCATCAATGTAGGACATAGGCGAACCCAATAGCCATTGTTGACGTCGGATGCTCGCAGCTAGCGTAGCACGCAAACGCCAGCCATCTACCCTTAGCGGCGCGGTGTAAGCCGGGTGAAGTGGCCCCCACAATTTTCCCGCAAACCCCTCGTGCCAGTTCCCCGACAATTGATCTATGGTGTCACATCGCCTGCAGCACGGGAGCAGATCATGAAGAACTGGCTTGTAACTATCAGTACCGCGGCAATGCTTGCTGCCGGCACCGTTTACATTGCCGCCGCGCAAGAAACGGCGACGAGCAGTTCGGCGCAGCTTTCTGAGCAGAAGGTCCAGGAAATCGCGCGGGAGGTGTACCAATACGCCTATCCCATTGTGCTGATGGACGCGACGATGCGGCAGGCGACGGCCGTGCCGGACGCTACCTCCGTCCATGGCCGCGCGCCGATCAACCAGTTCGCCTATTTCCGCACCTATCCGGCTGCCGACGCAAAGGATGTCGTCCGCTTCAACTTCGACACTCTGTATTCCTTCGCCTGGGCCGACCTCAGCAAGGGGCCGGTGATCATGTCGGTGCCCGACACCGGCGGGCGCTTCTATCTCGTGCCTTCCCTTGACATGTGGACGGACGTTTTCGCCTCGGTCGGCTCACGGACGACCGGCACGGCTGCTGGCAATTTTGCCTACGTAGCGCCCGGCTGGCAGGGCGAACTTCCCGAAGGCGTGCAGCGCATCGACGCGCCAACGTCGATGATCTGGATCATGGGGCGTATCCAGACCAACGGTCCGTCCGACTACGACAATGTTCACAAGGTTCAGGACGGCCTGAAGCTGACGCCGCTCGACCAGTGGGGCAAGTCCTCTGCGCCGCCCGCAACTTCTCCGGTCGATGCAAGCGTCGACACCAAGACGCCGCCGCTGGTTCAGGTGGAAAATATGACGGGTGTCGAGTTCTTCACCCGCTTCGCCGAATTGCTGAAGAAATATCCGCCGCACGCCAACGACTATCCGATCCTGTTCCGTATGCGCGCGCTGGGACTCGAGCCCGGCAAGAGCTGGGATGCCGGCAAGCTCGATGCGAAGACAACCGCGCTCATCAACAGCGCTTCGAAAGAGGCCCTGAGTGACGTCGTCGCGTTTCTCAAGCGAGGTGGAGAAGGTACGCACGTCAACGGCTGGAACATTGCAACGGATAACATGGGGACCTACGGCACGTCTTACCTGCAGCGCGCCATGGTCGCGCTAGCTGGTCTGGGAGCCAATCTGCCTGCGGATGCTGTCTATCCGGCGGCGTTCGTCGACAGCGAGGGCAAGCCCCTGGACGGTGCGAACAAATACGTCCTGCACTTCACCAGGGACCAGTTGCCGCCAGTCGACGCCTTCTGGTCGCTGACCATGTATGACGAGCAGGGCTTCCAGGTGCCGAATCCTATCAATCGCTTCGCGATCGGCGATCGCGACAAGCTCAAGTTCAATGCCGATGGCTCGCTGGACATCTACATCCAGGCGCAATCGCCGGGAGCGGAGAAGGAAGCCAACTGGCTGCCATCGCCGGCCTCAGGGGCGATCCAGCCGACCCTGCGCCTGTATTCGCCGCGCGCTTCCGTCATGAACGGCACATGGGTGCCACCCGGCATCAAAGCGATGTGATCGGTGACGGCTGCTTTCCGCCAAGCAGCCCTTGAACAACGTCACAAGACGCGCTTCTGCCCGTCAGCTGCGCGGTGTGAGCCGCGTGAAATGGCCCATCTTGCGGCCGGGGCGCGCTTCCGCCTTGCCGTAGAGGTGAACGGCGACATCGGGTTCGGCCAGCAAGGCCGGCACCTTGGCGATGTCGTCGCCGATCAGGTTTTCCATGACGCAGTCGGAATGGCGGTTGGCGTCGCCGAGCGGCAGGCCGGCAACCGCGCGGATATGCTGCTCGAACTGGGAGACGACGCAGGCCGCCTCGGTCCAGTGGCCGGAATTGTGTACCCGCGGTGCCATCTCGTTGACCAAAAGCGCGCCGTCGGCGAGGACGAAAAACTCGACGCCGATGACGCCGACATAGTCGAGGGCGGCGAGGATTTTGCGCGCGGCTTCGCGTGCGGCCTCGGCGGTCTCGATGCCGATCGCTGCCGGCAAGGTCGAACTGGCAAGAATGCCATTGCTGTGCACGTTTTCGGCCGGGTCGAAGGCTGCGATGCTGCCATCGGTCCCGCGCGCGGCGATGATTGAAATTTCACGCTCGAAAGCGACAAAGGATTCGAGGATCAGCGGCACATTGCCGAGCGAGGCGCAAGCGCCATCAAAACCGCCAGAGGTGACATTGCGGAACACCAACTGGCCCTTGCCGTCATAACCCATGCGGCAAGTCTTCAGCACGCCGCTGCCAGAAAAGGCCTGCAGGGCCGAGGCCAGATCCTGGTCGTTTTCCACAGGAATGAAGTCGGCTGTGGATATCCCGATGCCGTTCAGAAAGGTTTTTTCGACCAGGCGATCCTGGGCGACTTCCAGCGCACGTGCTGGCGGGTAGACGGGGACGGTACGAGCGAGTTGCTCGGCAGCCAGAACCGGCACGTTTTCGAATTCATAGGTGACGACGGCACTGGCGCGCGCCAGTTCGTCAAGACCGGCCGGATCGTCATAGGCGGCGACGATCTGCCGGTTGGCGACCTGGGCCGCCGGGCAATCTGCCTGGGGTTCAAGGACAACGGTCTGATAGCCGAGACGGGCTGCAGCCATGGCCAGCATGCGGCCAAGCTGGCCACCGCCGATGATGCCGATGGTGGCGCCGAGAGGCAGCGGCGCGCTCACGCGTCGTCCGTCGGGTGTTCGGCGACCCTTGCGGTCTGGGCGGCGCGCCATTCGTCGAGCCTTGTGGCGAGCGCGTCGTCAAAAAGGGCAAGCACGGCTGCGGCAAGCAGCGCTGCGTTGGCGGCACCGGCCTTGCCGATGGCAAGCGTGCCGACTGGGATGCCGGCCGGCATCTGAACAATGGAAAGTAGCGAATCCTGGCCCGACAGGGCCTTTGATTCGACCGGCACGCCGAACACCGGCAAGGGGGTCATGGCCGCCGTCATGCCGGGAAGGTGGGCAGCGCCACCAGCGCCCGCGATGATGACGCGGAAGCCGGCAGCCTTGGCGCCCTTGGCGAATTCATAAAGCCGGTCGGGGGTGCGGTGGGCCGAGACGATGCGCGCCTCATAGGCAATGCCGAGCACGTCGAGCAATTCGGCGGCATGGCGCATGGTCGCCCAGTCTGACTGGCTCCCCATGATGATGGCGACGTCGACCTTGTCCTTGCTCACGCGCGGCACCCCTGCTTGACAAGCCTGCGCATAACCGAAATGCGCTGCCACCGCAACCAAAGGCCGGCTGCAAATGGCGGTTTCTCAGGCAATGATGTCGGGGATGATCCGGTCTTCGATCTGGCTGATCTTGTCCTTGAGGACCAGTTTCTTTTTCTTCATCCGCTGGATCTGCAACGTATCGCAGCCCATCGCGATCATCGCGTTGATCGCGGCGTCGAAATCGGCATGGTCCTGCTTCAAGCGTGCAAACTCGAGACGAATCTCGGCCTGTTCCTGTTCCGACATGTCTACCGTCTGCAAACTCACTGGCGCACCCGGGGCGCTCCTAAGGCGGGTCGGCGACTCCTTGTCACCGGCCGCGAAGCCCTTATCACATTTCAAGCTGTCAGGAAATGCTACCACACGTTATTCGACATCGCCGACCGGGGGTGGCAGACTGTCATGGTTCCGTCACAGAGCACTGTCTGCGGTGGGCAGGGCTGTGCTCGGGACTTCGAGGAAACCATGAAAGGGAGAACCAATCATGTCTCTTGCTTCCCATCTTGAAGAGCTTCAGCGGAAACACGGCGACATCGAGCGTCAACTCGGTGAAGCGATGAATCATCCCTCGGTGGATGATTTGCAACTCGTCATGCTGAAGCGTCGCAAGCTGGCTCTCAAGGACGAGATTGAAAAGCTGAAAGGGGACCCGACCCAGCACTAAGGCCACGCTCTCGGTCTCCCCTTAGGGCCTGCCACCTTCCGCGCGGGCCAGATAGCCGGCGGCGACAACATCGCCGCCGGGACAGGGTGATGTGTTTTACAAACCTAAGTGGGTGCGAATTCTCCGAGCTTGCCGCCAAGGCGACTTCCCCATCGCGTCTCAAGCATCCCAGAACTGATCCAGCCAGATATTGAGCTTCCTGAACCCGGTAACGCTCACCGCGTAGACGCGGCGCGTTCCCTCGGCGCGCGCGCTGACCAGCCCTGCATCCAGAAGCACCTTGAGGTGCTGCGACACTGCGGGCCGTGACACCGGCAAGCCGGCCGCCAGTTCACCCACGGTCTTTGGGCCGCGCCGCAACTCTTCCAGCAGATGGCGCCGGTTGGCATCCGATATGGCCACAAAGGAGTCGTCAGCTGTCATGGCTGCCTTTGTGCCGCAACGGGTTCCAAATCTCAACCATGAGTCGCAAGGCTCGCCACGTTGTCTCGCGACGTGGGTCCGGCTGCTGTCAGATGTCTGTCTCTGCCGGTTGCCTCGGGTCGAGACGCAGCGATTCCGGTGTCGAGCTGCGGTCGGCCGGCTGGGTCTGGAACGCCTCGCGATCCTCGATGGGAACCGGCGCGCGGCGCCTGATGCGCAAGGCGGTGTAGCCAGCCAACGTGAAATGTGCGGCAGCCGTGGCAAGGAACAGTGCCTCCGGCCGCAAGTGGTCCATGAGGCCAGCGCCAAGCAGCGGGCCGACCATGGTGCCAAAGCCGTAGAGCAGCAGCAGGCCGCCCGAAACCTTGACGAAATCCTCGGGGTTGGCGTGGTCGTTGGCATGCGCCACCGCCAGCGAATAAAGCGTGTAGGCAAAAGCGCCATAGCTCGCCGTCATCGCAATCACGAACAGTCCCGAGCGTGGCGCCACCAGGAAGATCAGGACCGCCGCAATCGCCGAGGCGAGTGACGCGCCGATCAGCACATAACGCCGGTCGGTCCTGTCGGAGACCTTGCCGACCGGGATTTGCAACGCCGCGCCCGCGACCACCACTAGGCTCATCATCAGTGCGATCTGAGGCGTCGAGATGCCGACGCGCGCGCCATAGACCGCGCCCAGCGTGCCCCAGCCGCCATTGGCGACGCCGATGAGGAAACAGGCGACCGAGGCGACCGGCGAATTGGCGTAGAGCCCCTTGATGTCGAGCGAGACGTCCTGCAGCGGCTTGGGGTGGGCGGCACTCGAAACGGCGGTCGGGATCAGCGACAGGCAAAACAGGATGCCGGTGACCATGAACAGCGCGTCGCTTCTGACATCGCCGCCAGCGACCATCATCTGGCCGGCCATGATCGAGGCGTAAGTGACCATCATGTAGAGGCCGAAGACCGTGCCGCGGTTTTCGTTGGTGGCGCGCTCGTTGAGCCAGCTTTCGATGACCATGAAGGCACCGGCCATGAAAAAGCCAGTGAAGGCGCGGAGCAGAATCCAGACATATTCGTTGACGATCAGCCCGGTGAGCAGCGCGATGATCGCAGCGGAAGCCGCGAAGGTGCCAAAGGCGCGGACGTGGCCGGCTCGGCGGACGACGCGCGGGGCAAAATAACAGCCGGCAACGAAACCGCCGGCCCAGGCAGTGCCCATCAGGCCGAGCGCTGTGGTCGAAAACCCCTCTTCCTGGCCGCGCAGCGGAAGCAAAAGGCCGTGCAGGCCCGAGGCGGCCAGGAGGAAGGCGGTGCCGCGAAGCAACGACAGGATCGGCCGGTAGGTTGCGAGCATCTGGTGTCCCACCACGAATCAATTAGGCACTGCAACCTGATGATAGCCCGTTTGGGGCATATCGGTGGCGGGCGAATATCAGCCGCGCTTGAACAGCGCCTCGGCCGCCGATTTGGTCGAGCCTTTCACCGCAAGCTCCGCCTCAAGCCGCGTTATCTCGGCGCGCAAAGCTAAGATGCGCTCGTTGAGGTCGCCGACCGACAGCAGCGACAGGTCCTGGCCGATCTCGTGGACGGGTTTTTTCTTCTTCGGCTCGTCGTCGAACAGCGCCATCTCGCTCTCCTTGATGTCAGACAGGCGTTTGCCTGATTTGCCAATCAGAATACATAGTGCGGTCAATGACATGTAAAGTCCGGAACCCACCGGACCAACGGAGAACAAAAAGACATGGCCAACGCAGCCGAACTTCCCGACAAGATGCTTGCGGTGGCGATCACGCAACCTGGCGGGCCACGCGTGCTCAAGGCGGAAAAGCGCGACCTGCCGGAACTGGGCCAAGGCGAGATCCTGATCAGGGTGCATGCGGCGGGCGTCAACCGGCCCGACGTGCAGCAGCGCAAGGGTGCCTATCCGCCACCGCCCGGCGCGTCCGACCTGCCCGGGCTCGAAGTGTCGGGCGAGGTGGCGGCACTGGGCGCGGGTGCCACGCGGTGGCGCATCGGCGACGCGGTCTGCGCGCTGACGCCGGGCGGCGGCTATGCCGAATACGCCAAGGTGCACGAAACCAACGCGCTGCCGGTGCCCAAGGGCTTCACCTTCACCGAAGCTGCCGCCGTGCCCGAAACCTTCTTCACCGTCTGGCACAATGTGTTCGAGCGCGGCGCGCTCAAGGCGGGCGAAACGCTTCTGGTGCATGGCGGCTCGTCGGGCATCGGCACGACGGCGATCCAGCTCGCCTCGGCTTTTGGCGCCTATGTGATCGCCACCGCAGGCTCGGAGGAGAAGTGCGCCGCCTGCCTGAAGCTCGGGGCCGATCGCGCAATCAATTACAAAACGGAAGAATTCGTCCAGGCGGTGAAGGACGCCACCGACGGCAAGGGCGCCAATGTCATCCTCGACATGGTCGGCGGCGACTATGTCGGGCGCAATTATCATGCGGCCGCCGTCGATGGGCGCATCGTGCAGATCGCGACGCAAGGGGGCGCGGTGGCGAGTGCCGATTTCTCACGGCTGATGGTCAAACGGCTGACCCATACCGGCTCGACGCTTCGGCCGCGCACCACCGAGTTCAAGGGCGCAATCGCTGCAGCACTCGAAGCCCAGGTGTGGCCGCTGCTGGCCGTCCGCCGCGTCGCACCCGTCATGGACATGATTTTTCCGCTCCGGGAAGCCTGGCGGGCGCATGAGCGCATGGAAGAGGGCGAGCACATCGGCAAGATCGTGCTGGATGTAGGGTGAGGTTTTTTCTCCCTCCCCCTTGTGGGGAGGGCCGGGGTGGGGGTTTTTTTCCCCCGGCGCAAACAAGGGTACCCCCACCCTTTATCCCTCCCCACAAGGGGGAGGGAATTGCCCCCTCTCCGCCTCGCTGCGCTCGGCACCTCTCCCCCAGAGGGGGCGAGGAACCCAGGTCCTGAAAGGTCACCGCCAGCCATTGGCGAGCTGGGTGGCGAACAGGAACATGCCTTCGATGCGGCGGTCGGCGTCGCGGCCCAGCGGCACCGGGCAGAAGCCGGCGCGGCCGAATTCGGTCGGTGAGGCACGGCAGCGGCCGAAATTGCGGCATTCGCGGCGCTGGCATTTTTGGTGCGCGCCTTCCATGGTGGCGGCGATGCTGACGGCGAGCACGAGCGCGTTGTGCATGGAATAGGGCAGGTGGCCGTAGCCCGGCAGCGGCGGGTCGATGATTTCGGTCTCTTGCTTGCGTTTCCTCGACATGACGATGTCTCCGGTTGACGGCCCGCGTGGGTCTTTTCGGGCGCGGGCAGGGTGGTTGGGGAAAATTTGGGCGCACAAAAGTGTCCCGCGCTGTTGAAGCCGGGATTGGGAACCGGACGCATGGCCTTGCGTCTCTGTGATGCTAGTGCGTGACGCGCAGCCATGCGTCCGCCAGCGCTCTTGCCCCGCTCAGACGCCTCGGCTTTCACCGTCAGCCGCCGCAAGGCCCGGACTTGGGGGCTCATCACCCAGCAGGGGCACCGTATCCCCTGCCAGCCCGGACGCCGTCACCCTCCCCAGGCATCCGGTTCATGACCCGGGTTCCCTGAGGGCGATGGGTGGATTATCGCTGAGGTGCGAAGGGGTGTGGAAAAGAAAATTTTCAAACTGAGGCGGTGGCGGTCGAAAGCCTCTGGGAAAGTCAGCTATTTCAATACGTTGGGATGGTCAGCCGAAATACTATGGCGCCAAAACGCGGAAAATCTATCCACGGTGATTAGGGAACAACGCCCCGGCAGGCCCAGGCCACGTTTGCGAACGACCTCGGACCGTCGGGCTGGCCGGCCTCATAAGCGCTGCGCACGGCGGCTTCGGTTGCCGCCTGCTGTGCGGCGTCGAGTGCCGCCACATATTTGCCCAATGGCCCTTCGCCTGATGCGATCGGCGCCCAGTAATCGTCGAACGACTGGTAGTCCATGCGGATCAAAAGCGAGGTTTCCGCCACGTCCTTCAGCCCATTTTCGATGAAGCTGTGCTTCATTTCGCCAGGCCGCATCATCGGCTGGAAACAATAGCGATTGCGCAGCTGGCGCCCGCCTTCGCTCAGCGCCGCCATGGTGTCGATCATCATGCGCATGCCGGGCATGCCGCCGAGATGATCCCAGACGGCGGCCGCGACCACACCGCCAGGGCGCACGACGCGACGCATTTCAGCGATCGCCTTGCCGGCCTCGGGCACGAAGTGGAGGACCAGCAGCGACAGCGCGATCGAAATAGCCGTCTTCGAATGGCAGCGCGCAGGCGTCCGCCTGCTGGATTGTGATGCGCGGATCACTGTTGCGCCGGATCGCTTCCTCGACAAAGATGGGCGAGTAGTCGATCGCGGCGATCTCACTGAGATTGGCGGCCCTGGGCAGCGCAAAGGTCACACTGCCGGTGCCGCAGCCAACGTCGACAATCTTTTCGCCATCGGCGAGGCCGGCGAAGTCGATCAGCAGAGGCGCGAGCTTCTGGCTCCAGCGCCCCATGAGTTGCTCATAACCAGCCGCGCTTTGGACGTTGAAGCTTGATGTCATCGGAGCATCCCCGCTGAGGGCATGGTAATCCGAAGTGGGGGGCGTTGCCAAGGCGGCGTAGGCCACCCCACTCAGTCGCCTTAGTGCTTCCGTACCGTCAGTCGTCTTCTACGCGATATTAGGAAGCGGCGTAGGTGTAGGGATTTCTCTGAGCTGACGATAGGCGGCCTTTGCCCGATCAAGCCGTCCATCGCTGGCCTTCTCGGGCTTACGACGGGCCGTCTCTTCCCAGGGGTCATCTTCGTTTCCGTTGCCGACGCCTTCTACTTCGAAAAGAAATGCGGCGGTTGCAGCTAATTCAAGTTCAATGGCGCCAACTTTAGCTGCGGCAGAAACAAATGCTACCCGATCTGGATTTGGGACCCTTTCCTGTGGGAGGGCCGTAAAAACAGAGTACCAGCCGCCCCAATCTGTTCGCCGTTCTTCCTCCCTCACCAATCTTAAGCCGGTTGCCAACTTCATGGCGTCCGCAAGATCTTCGCTAAATGGGCCATAGTGCCGGTATTCAAATTCAAATTCATCAGAGAGGCCAGCTAAGTGAGTTAGAAAAACTACCTTCTGAAGACGAGTACGCCCGACCAATTCTCCGCCAGCATCCAAGACAAAGGAGGCCGCCCTTTCATGGAGGTCATAGGCTGACATTTATCTTTCTCCTTCTGATGTCTGTAGAATCTTTGTAATCATCATTCGAGCTTCGGTGTCATCGTCGTCTATATAGACACGGTTCACTTCAAATGAATCAGCACCCGAAACTACTGATGAGAGATGGGCCATGTCCTCTATAGAATCTAATCTTCTTATAAGTATTTGATTTAAAGGTGTTTGAGAGTCTTGGAATTTTTTGTACGGAGATCTTTTATATTGATCTACGAGAATCTCTTTTTTGCCTTTATTCTCTCTGGCAGCCGCAGTTTCTTCAATCTCTTTTATTGCTGATTTAACCTTAATGGTGATTTTTGCTTCGCGCTCGCGTCGATCATCGGCAGTCATTCCGCGCTTTATCGGAGTTTTCCCTTCGATCGCTTGTCGAATGTCTATGCACTTAAGAAGATTTCTATTCTGAAGTCGTCTTGCGTACTCCGAAACTGTTTTGTCTTCTGACTCGCACAGAAAATGTAGGCTACCCCAAAAAACGGCGTCGTCTAATTGAAGAGCCTTCTCAAGGTTATCTGGGTCTGAAAGGAAAGCAATTATTGGATGGTTATTAGGAAGTCCGCTTGACGTCGAATTCTCCGATTTAACAAGTTTATGTATTCTTAGGATAAGAGCAGACAATATTTTTTCTGCTCCACGAGTTGTTTTATGTAGATAAACATTTGGGTAAAGTTGAAATAGAGAGAGTATATAATGTTCGGCTGCATGGAACGCTTTTGGGCCGAGAACGAGTGTCTTAACGTCACCCGCGGCTTCTTCGTCTGCGTTTGTCGGGACGGTGCCCACTTCGAGGTTTGCGAGAATCCAAGTGGAGTCTACGCCGCTTCCTTGAACGCCGGTCATTAGCCGGTCTCGTTGCATATAATCCAGTCGATCTGCATCGAACTGGCTTGAAACAACCGAGTCGAACAGATTGCCAGGATTTTTGTTGCGAATTACGTCTGCTACTTCATCTGAAAAGCTGCGACCAAGTTCGCTATTAAATACTTCGCTGACCTCCGAGTTGCGGATTAGGGCGTCGCTTACGTTTTCGTGCATCGCCATGGATAGGCCAAGCTTTTTCCCGACATCTTCAAACGCGTGGCTGAACATTCCGTGTCCCAAATCATGGACAAGCGCGGCTGCCAAAGCCACGTGGGACTGATGAGTACGTTTGGTCGGGTCGCTTTCGATTATAGCCATCAATGCACGTGCTATGTGAAAAACGCCGACTGAGTGTGCGAAACGAGTATGCGTTGCGCCTGGGAATACAAACTCAGAGAAGCCAAGCTGACGAATTCGCCGAAGACGCTGGAACGGGCGAGTTTGAAGGACGCGCCACATCGTCTGCTCGAATTGTCCGATGTCGAATTCGATCAAATTATGGAGTGGGTCACGAATCCGTTGAGGTTTCGCTCTGCCAACTGTTCCTAAAGGCATCTGCCCATCCCTAAGCGAATCATGATCGCTTGTGCAGCTTGCAATAGGAGATGCTAGACGTGAATGCATTGAAAATCTCACGTGATATTTATCGTTGCAAGGTAGCATGGCATGAACGAAAAGGGAACAAATCTCTCATGTTAGCTGTCATTGCCAGCCCACTGCCCAGCTGTCCAAGGCTTGGCCTGGATGAACTGTTGCTTCGCAGTGCTGATCTCGCGTGACAAAAAACCTGACAAGAACCTGGCTCTTCGGCCTCGCGCTCTGGCTCGCGGCACTTTTGGCGTTTGCGCTCTATTCGGTGGAGACGTCCAGGGCGCGGCTGGCGGGGGAGTTGGAGGTCACCGGGCGGACGTTGCACCGGCTGATTTCGCAACGCGCAGCACAGCATGATGCGCATATGACCAGCCTGATCGCGCTGACCAGCGGGGCGGAGCCAGCACCTTTGGGCGCCGTGCGGCAGGTGATGGAGAGCATATCAAGGTTTTATCCGCGCATCGCCTGGATCGCGCTGGTTTCGCTCGATGGCGGTGGCGGCAGCACCGGCCCGGGGGCGGCGGCTGGGGCAAGCCTCGGTGCGGGGGGCGGGGTCAGGATGCTGGTCGAGGTGCCCGAAGGCGGGGGCGAGAATCTTGCGCCTTTGCGCGGGGCGATAAGCGAACAGCTGCGCGGCAAGATATCAGTGCATGCGAGTGGGAACGGGCGCTATCTGCTGGCCAAGCGGGCGCCGGCACCTTCCGATGCGGTGCTGGTGTTCGGCATCGACGCAGCACTTCTGCTGGAGCCGGAGGAGCGGCCTGATTGGGCGCATCTGAGGCTCACGCTTGACGGGCAGGCGCTGCTCGACCTGCCTGCGGAGGATGCTTTGGGCGCGGGCGCTTCGTTTGTGGCCGCACCGCATTTCGAAAAGGTGATCGACGGCGAGGGGCAGAAGATCCTGCTTTCGCTCGACCGGGCCTTGCCGCTCGACGCGCTTTTGCCGTGGCGGTCGTTGCTTGGGTTTGCCGTCTTGGCCGGGTTGGCGTCGTTTGCGCTGATGTTTGCGCTCAGGCAGCGGGCGGCGGCGCAAAGATCGCAACAAGTGGCACGGCAGGCGGAGGCGCGGGCGCTTTTGCAGGAGCGGGAAACGCTTCTGGCGCATGCCTCGCGCGTCAACGCCATGGGGGAGCTGGCGTCGGGGATCGCGCATGAGCTGACCCAGCCGCTGACGGCGGTGCTGAGCCGCAGCCAGGCGGCACTCAGGCTTGCGGGTGCCGAAAAACCCGATCTCGGGCTGATTTCTGAGGCGCTTGACGTCAATGTGCGCGAGGCCAAGCGCGCCGGCGAGATGCTGAAGCGGATGCGCGACTATGCCTCCAACAAGGCGCCGGAGCCAAAGCCAAGCGCACTCAACGGGATCGTGAGCGAGATAGTGGCGCTGACGGCTGCCGATCTCGAACGGCGCGGGATCAGGCTGGAGCTGGAGCTTGCGGCGGAGGCGCCGGAGGCGGTGGTCGACGCAATCGAGATGGAGCAGGTGCTGCACAATCTGATCCGCAACGCGGCCGATGCGCTGGAAGGGGCCGGGATTTTGGACGCGCGGATTTCGATCGCGACGAAGGTCGTGGGTGCAGACGTAAAGATCGAGGTGGCGGATAATGGGCCAGGCATCGCGGCAGAGGTGCTGCCAAAGCTGTTTGTGCCGTTCTTCACCACCAAGGCCGACGGGATGGGGCTGGGGCTGTCCTTGTGCCGGACGCTGGTGGAGCGGGTCGACGGGCGGATCGAGGCGGAAAATGGCGCGGGTGGCGGAGTGCGGTTCGTGATTACATTGCCGAGGGTCGAGGCATGAGCAGGTATCAGGTCTATCTGATCGACGATGACGAGGCGGTGCGCGAGGCGATCGCGTTTTTGCTCGGCACCTATGGGATTTCGGTCGAGAGCTTTGGCGACCCCAAGACGTTTCTGGCGCATGTCGACGAGGGCAGGCCGGGCGTGCTGGTGGTCGATTTGCGCATGCCCGAGGTTTCCGGCCTTCAGCTGTACCAGAAGCTTGGCGAGCGCGGCATCGACTGGCCGACTGTCATGATCACCGGCCATGGCGACGTCGCCGCCTGCAGGCGCGCCTTCAAGGCCGGCATCCAGGATTTTCTGACCAAGCCGGTCGATGGCGAGGTGCTGGTCGAAGCGCTGCAGCAGGGGTTTGCGAGCCTCGACGCGCGGCTGGAAAAGCGCGAGGCGCGCGCGCTTCTGGCGAAGCTCACGGAGCGCGAGCGCGAGGTGCTCGACATGGTGGCCAGGGGTTGGGCGAGCAAGGAGGTGGCGCAAGCACTCGACGTGTCGGTGCGCACCATCGACGCGCACCGGGCGAAGATCGCGGAGAAGCTGGGCACGAGCTCGGTGGCGGAGTTCGTGCGGCTGAGCCTAGTGGAGAAGTAGGTAGTATTACCTAGGGCAGGTGGTGGCATCGCGGATTCTGCCGTGTGGGCGGTTTGGCTAGTTCTGGCCTCGGACAAGCGAAACGCTTTTTCCGAACAAAGGACCCGAACCATGATCAAGTGCATCCTCCTCGCCGCTTCCGCCCTCGTTGCCGTTTCCGGTGCCGCTTCCGCCCAGGTGCTGACCGAGAAGAACATCTCGTCGAGCCTCGCCGTCGAGATCGCCCAGAACGCCGTCGCCGCCTGCGCCGCCGACAAGTACAATGTGACTGCCGCCGTGGTCGACCGCGCCGGCGTGCTGCGCGCGCTGGTCCGCGCCGACAATGCCGGCACGCATACGGTCGAAGCCGCGCGCGCCAAGGCGTTCACCTCCTCGTCGTCGCGCACGCCGACCTCGAAGATGGCCGAAAACGTCGCCAAGAACCCGGCCGCTGCTGAGCTGGTCAACATCGAGGGCTTTCTGGTTCTGGCCGGCGGCGTGCCGATCAAGTCAGGGGATGCTGTGATCGGCGCTGTCGGTGTCGGTGGCGCACCTGGCGGCAATTTCGACGAGGCTTGCGCTGTCGCGGCACTTGAAAAGGTCGCCGACCAGCTGAAGTAAGCTGTTGGTTTGACGACCAGCCCCGCTCCCGGTTTGATCGGGAGCGGGGCTTTTTTGCGTGTCGCAGCCGGCGAAGAGGCCTGTTTGGCGGCAGTTCCAAAATCGTTGCGGTGGCCGGCGAATACGTCTATATACGGGCCGAATTTCCCATTTTCTGGTGGTCTTGATCCACCGCCCGCGTGAGGGACGCGGGCGAGCGAAGAGGATATATCGCATGGCCAATACGCTGCTTATGCCCAAGGCGACCGCTGTCTGGCTGGTCGACAATACCGGGCTGTCGTTCGACCAGATCGCGCAGTTCTGCTCGCTGCACCCGCTCGAGGTGAAGGCGATCGCCGACGGCGAATCGGCCCAGGGCATCAAGGGCATGGACCCGATCATGACCGGCCAGCTGACGCGCGCCGAGATCGCCAAGGGCGAAGGCGACATCAACCACCGCCTGAAGCTGTCGGAGCCCAAGGTTCGCGTGCCCGAGACCAAGCGCAAGGGGCCGCGCTACACGCCGCTGTCCAAGCGCCAGGATCGCCCGAACGCCATCTACTGGCTGGTCAAGAACCATCCCGAGCTCAAGGACGCGCAGATTTCGCGCCTGGTCGGCACGACCAAGGCGACGATCGAGCAGATCCGCGAGCGCAAGCACTGGAACATGGCGACGCTGTCGCCGCTCGATCCGGTGGCGCTTGGCCTGTGCTCGCAGATCGACCTCGACATCGAAGTGCAGCGCGCCTCGCGCGGCCGCGAAGCTGCGGCACCGACCGGCGATACGCTGCTGCCAGCATCGCTGACCGAGCGCCTGACGCCGGAGCAGGCCGCCCCCAAGGACGAAGACAGGGAGCTCGACGCCAACGCGGTGTTCGCCAAGCTCACCGCGCTTCGGTCGAAGACGCCAGACGAAGACGAAGACGACAAGTTCTGAGCTCTTCGCTCATAGCATCAAAAAGGGCCCCGTTTCGACGGGGCTTTTTTGTTTCGCTCTACCGTTGGTCCGGGATCAGTCCGACAGGCGCGGTGCCGGCATATCGCGGCCGAACCGGTGCAGGATGAGGCTGGGCGATTGACCCGCTGCGGGGCGCGCGAAGGTGATCGCGGCGTCCACCTCCTTGGTGAAGAAGCGATGGTTGCCTTCTGAATACAGACGCAGCCTGGGCTGGCCGGTGAACTGGCCAAATAGCCTGTCTTCGTCGCGCATGATGGTGAGCACCACGTCGGGCGCGAGCAGGTAGCGGCCGGCATAATTGTCGAAGAGCTTGGGATAGATAGCCGCCTCGGTGGGGCGGGGCTTTGGTTTGGCCAGCGGGATCTCGGGATTGAGCAGATGCAGGCCGATGTCGCTGACGCCGGTGTTGGCATTGGACAAGACAACGACACCTGTCTTCATGCCGGGGTGGATGCCGATGAAGGCGCTGTAGCCGCCGGTGCCGCCATCGTGCCAGGCGATCTCGCCATTGCTGCTTTTGGTGACGACCCAGCCGAGAGCTGCCGAGGTCTCCTGCTCGCCAATCGCCCGCCGTGTGGCCAGCGTGTCGGCAAGGGCGATCGACAGCGGCGTCTTGTCCGAGCTGAGCGCCATGGCGAGGAAGGCCAGAAGGTCGTTGGCCGTCGAGCGCAATGCGCCGGCGCCGGAAAATGCCGGCAGGTCCCAGTTGGGCGCGATTTCTAGCATCTCGTTGTGGCCGGTCGCCATGCGTCCACTCAGGCGCGGCGTGAGGCTGATCGTCGTGCTGTGCATGGCGAGCGGGCCGGTGATGCGCTCGCGGACCAGGGCTTCATAATCCTTGCCGGCACGCCCGGCGAGCGCCTGGCCGAGCAGGCCGGCGCCGAGGTTCGAGTATTCATATTCCGAGCCGATGTCGCGGGGCAGCTGGTAGGCCGACACGAAGGCATACATCTGTTCGGTCGTGTAGTCGGCATAGGGGTTGGTTTCGTTGGTAGGCTCGAAATTGTCGGGCATGCGTGGCAGGCCTGACATGTGCGTGGCGAGATCCGCAAGCGTGATCATCTTGCCGTCGCGCTCGGGAACGGCGACGTTCATGGGCAGGTATTTGGCGACCGGGTCGTTGAGCGCAACTTCGCTGCGCTGCGCCATTTCGGCAAGCAACAGGCCGGTAAACACCTTGGTGACCGAGCCGATTTCGTAGACCGTGTCGCCGTCGATCGGGCGCGGATCGATGCCGCCGAAGCTGCCATGGGCGATGATGCTGCGCCCGCTTGGGCCGATGGTGCCAACGACGATACCTACGCTTTGCTTTTGGACGTCGATCCTGTCGGCGAGGATGCGGCCGATCTCCGCATCGGTGGGAAGCTGAGCAGTCGAGGCGCTGGAAGGCGCTGCCGCGATAAAAGGCCGTCCCATCTTGCGGTCGAGATAGAGCAGGCCGCCTGCGAAGGCAGCGACAGTGAAAATCGAGGCGGCGGCTACGATGGCGCCCGACAGGGCAGAGGCTTGTCTTTTCATTTTGTGGAGCTGTCTCTGGGTGGCGGCGCGGGAGTGCCGGCGTTGAATCTGTGAGCAGGCATGCGAGTTTGGCGCTTGCAGATTGCAAGAGCATTGCGAGCGTTGAGGCGCATGCGGGTTGTCGGGACGGTGGTCCGGGCGCATGATTGTGGGACGTGCAAGAAGGTCGATCTCATGCCCGGAGGTGGCAGTGATGAGCGGATCCGATGCATTCGACGCCTGGAGCGCCGGCAAGAGCTACGAACATTATATGGGCCGGTGGAGCCGGCTGGTGGCGGCGGAGTTCGTTGCCTGGCTGGCACCGCCGCGAGCGGCCGATTGGCTTGAAGTCGGTTGCGGCACCGGTGCGCTGACCTCAGCCATATTGGCCGGGGCTGCGCCACGTTCGATCCTGTCGATCGACCAGTCGGCGGGCTTCATTGCGCATGCCCGCGAAGCGATCAAGGATGGCCGCGCGAGGTTCGAGGTGGCGGATGCGCTCAAGCTTCCGGCTGAAGCCGGAAGCATTGATGTCGTTGCGTCAGCACTGGTGTTCAACTTCATTCCCGACAGGCCGTCAGCACTGGCCGAGATGCAAAGGGTGCTCAAGCCTGACGGGCTGCTGTCGTTTTATGTCTGGGACTATCCCGGCGGCGGCATCGGTTTCATCAACCAGTTCTGGAAGGCTGCCATGGACATCGACCCGAACGTGGAAACGCTCAGTGAGGGCAAGCGGTTTCCGTTTTGCACCAAAGACGGTTTGGTGGGTCTCGTCCAGCAAGCCGGATTGCGCGAAATTGTTATCGCGCCGATCGAGATCGAAACGCGGTTTGAGGATTTCGAGGCGTTCTGGCAGCCGTTCACGCTCGGCTCAGGCCCAGCCCCCGGCTATTGCATGAGCCTGACCGAAGAAGATAGGGCGAAGCTCAAGGCGCGGCTTGCCGAGCGCCTTGGATCGACCGGGCCGATCAGCCTGGTCGCGCGGGCCTGGGCTGTGAAGGCAAGCAGGCAACGCTGAGCGGCAGGATATGTCCGGCCGCTGGCGCCGCGTTACAACCAGCCTATTCGCTGGCGATGAATTTCAGCGTGCCGGCGATTCCTGACCCGGTAGCGCCGCCCTTCTGATCGGATGGGTGGTTGATGCCGTCCATGACGGGGATCTCGGTGAAGTCGAACGGGCTGATGCCCTCAAGGCAAGCTGCATTGACGCCGTATTGGTTCTGGTTCGAACGCCGCTGGTGATGGGTGTAGATGCCGCATTTCGAGCAGAAGTAATGCTTCGCCGCCATCGTGTTGAACTGGTAGATGGTCAGTGCATCTGCGCCCTCAACGACGTCGACGCCGCCAAGATCGGCGGAGACGGCGACAGCGCCCTTCATGCGGCAGTAGGAACAGGTGCAGCGGCGGGCCGTTCTGAGACCGTCGCTCAATCGCACGCGCAGACGGACGGTCCCGCAGTGGCAAGCGCCGTTGATCTCACTGATGTCCATTTCCATGCACGATACCCCTCTGGTCATGTGTCCTGCTCACTGACCGCGAAGTCATTCAATTTCAAGGCCTTGTTTCGTGTGATGATTGGGTCAGCAGAAAAAAGGCCCGGCTTTGGGCCGGGCCAGCTCAGCGGGACTGACGATGGGAGGATGCGTCAGCCGCGGAAATTGCGATCAGGGTTGCCGAAGGATTCGCTGCGTTCGACACTGCGGTAATAGTCGACCAAAAGCTTGCCGCGCTCGGGCTTGAAGGTGCGGCTGGCCAGGGCGACCGAAGAAATGCGGTCGATGCGGAAGGCGCGGAAATCGTTGCGCATTTCGCACCAGGCGATCAGCGTCCAGACCTTGCCCCAGAACCACAGGCCGAGCGGGCGCACTTCGCGCGCCGAACCGCTGCCGGCTTCGTCGCTGTAATCGAGCTTGAGCACCTGGCGCTTTTCGACGGCGCGCTCGATGAGGTCGATCGCCTCGCGGTCGGCATCGGAGACCACCCACATCGGCGCGTGGATTTCGGTACGGGCGATGCGGTCCTTTTCCGAATCGGGCAGCACCGCGCCGATCTTGACCAGCGCCTCGTCGGCGGCACGCGCCATGGCGGCACCGCCAAAGGCGCGGACCATGCGAGCGCCGGCAACCAAAGCTACGATTTCATCTCGTGTGAACATCAGCGGCGGAAGGTCGAAACCCTCCCTCATCATATAGCCCACGCCAGCCTCGCCATCGATCGGCACACCCGTCGATTGCAGGTCGGCGATGTCGCGATAGATCGTGCGCTCGGAAACCTCGAGCCACGCGCCCAACTTATGCGCGGTGACCAGCCGGCCACCGCGGAGATGCTGTACGATCTGGAACAGCCTGTCGGCGCGTCTCATCGAAAACCCCTCAAAGTCTCGCGCTGTTCTTAGCCAAGTGGGGGCGCTTGGCGTCGGTGACAATGCGCAAAGTCAAAAAGCTAGTCGGGAAGGCCTTCGCGCCGGCGCTGGGTGGCGCCGAAATCCTGGCCAAATGAAAGCTTGCCCGTGGTGGGCGTCGTCTTGTCGAGCACACGCCAGAAAGGCGTGATGGCGGTCATCGGCGCACCGCGCGCGATGTCTTCGTTGGCAGCTTCCGCCACCGTTCGCAGATGGTAGCCGATGGTCACCGGACAGGTGACCTCGGCCCCATGGTGGCGCGCCAGCTCCCGGCGTAGCGTGCGCACATCGAGATGCACCCCCTCGGGGATGGTGCGGATGAAGTCGTCGACCTGCCGCGCGGTGGGCACAAGCATCGACTGGCCTTCAACGATATCCGAAAAGCTGCGCGGCGACGGCTTGATGCCGTTGCTGCCTGGCGTGTTGAGCTTGTCCGTCCAGCTTTTCATGCCACATCCTCAAGGGCGCAACGCGGAACTGTTCATCCTATCATTGCATAGGGCTCCTGACAGCGTATTGTCAGGAGGCGTCACCATGCTCGCGCGCGACCATGGCATGCTCGCGAGCGAACATGGCGCGCATCTCGCCGATCTGGTCGCCCTGCTCTGGATATAGCGTTTGAAGGAAGGCCGTCGCGAAAGTGCCCGGCGCCGAGCCTGGTGCGGAGACGATCTTCTTGTCGGCAACGGCGTGCGGCACATCCTGGTAATTCGCAGCACCGGCATAGATCGGCTCGTGGCGAAGGATCCAGTCGCGACCGTTGCTGGTGTGGCTGACGCCTTCGAACAGGCCAGCGCGGGCGAGCGCCAGCGTGCCGGCACAGATGCCACCGACCACGCCGCCACGCCCGGCGACCGCCTTGAGCAGTGGCGAGACGTCGGGGGCGCCTTTGTCGGCCCAACCATCCGAACCGATGACCGCGACAGCGTCGAGATCCTGGTTTTCCGCCGGATTGGCGCTGCGCTTGGCGGTGAGGCTGAAGCCGGCGATCGAGGTCAGCGGCGAGGCATGAGGCGAAATCGCGACAGCACGGGCGCCGAACCATTCGACCGCCGATGCGGCAAGCAGGCCGTATTCCCAGTCGGCATAACCTTCGATGAACAAGACGCCGATGGTTTTGGAGGCGGTCATGGAGTGTCCTCGTGTCAGGCTTTGGGGTCAGTTGCGGTCGCTGCCGCGCGACATGAAGCGGTCGGGCCAGCCGATGTCCTTGCGGATATCGTTGGGCAGCGCGTTCATAAAGCGTTGGGTGCGGATCTCATTGTGCATGGTCCTGACCTTGCCAGCATAGTGCCTGATGGCGCGAAAAATGTCAGGCGTGAAGGTGTTCATGACGGCTCCTCCTTATCTTGAATGGGAGGAGTATCGCACAGCCCTCCTGACAGCAGTCTGTCAGGAGCTGGCCGGTGTCTTGCGATTCAGGTGAGGCCGGCCTGCAAATGGCAGCTTCCTGCGCTTCCGGTGCTCACGTACCCGGATGTACGCTCCGTTCCGGTTCTCGGCCCCCGCCATTTTCGGCTCGGCCTGACCTGAATTTCAATGCACCTTGCCACCTTGGTCAGCCTTTGACGGGAACCGTGTAGTTGAGCGCGAGCCGGCCGCCATCGGCGAAAATGGTCTGGCCGGTGATGTAGCTGGCGTCGTCGGAGGCGAGGAAAGCGGCAATGGCGGCGATCTCCTCGGGCTCGCCGATGCGTCCGAGCGGGGTGCGCGAAAGCATGCGGGCTTTCGCCGCCGGGTCGGCCTTGGCGCGGGCCAGCATGTCGGTGGAGATCGAGCCGGGGCCGATGGCATTGACGCGGATGCCATAGGGCGCAAGCCCCAGCGCCATGACCGTTGTCAGCTGGGTTATGCCGCCCTTGGACACGGCATAAGGCACCTGGTCGGCGATGGCGACGACGGCATTGATCGAAGACATGTTGATGATGGCGCCGGGCGCGCCGCCCGACTTGACCTTGTCGACCATGAAACGCGCCACCGCCTGACCCGCGAGGAAGGCGCCCTTGAGGTTGACGCGCAGCACGTGATCGAAGTCGTCTTCGGTGACATCGAGGAAGTCCGCCTGATGGGTGATGCCGGCATTGTTGACCAGGATGTCGACGTCGCCGAAGGCATCGATGGTGGAGGCGACAAGGTTGTGGACGTCGAGGCGCTTGCCGACGTCGGCGCGGACGAAACGCGCCTGGCCGAGCTTTGCGAGGTCGCGCTCGGCGGCAACACCTTGCTCCTGCTCGATGTCGGCGATGACCACGCGCGCGCCTTCGTTGAGGAAGCGCTCGGCAATGGCATAGCCGATGCCCCTGGCACCGCCCGTGATGATCGCCGTCTTGCCGTCGAGCTTCATGGAGCGCTCCTGCCATTTTTGCCGAATCCAGTCGCGACAGTGGCGGGAAGGGGCGGTGGGGTCAACGGGCGGGCGCTTTGCCCCTCCCCCTTGTGGGGAGGGGTTAGGGGTGGGGCTGATGCCAGCTTCGGTGCTTCTCGTTTTACCCCCACCCTCGATCCCTCCCCACAAGGGGGAGGGAGGACCGCTACGCCACGTCATTGCAAACGCGGTTTCGAAGATATAGGGTACCCCCCTATATTATAGGAGCCGGCGATGTCGCATGTCATCAAGGAAAAGGCCAAGCTTTTGGCGCGGGTGCGACGCATCAAGGGCCAGGTCGAGGCGGTCGAACGCGCGCTCGAGGCTGAGCTTGGCTGTGCCGACGTGCTGCAGCTGGTGGCGTCCGTGCGCGGTGCTGTCGGTGGGCTGACGGCGGAGCTGATGGAAGATCATATGCGCGACCACGTGCTCGAACCGGCCGACCCAAGGGAACGCCAGCGCGGCGGCGAAGAGCTGATCGATGTCATCAGGACCTATTTGAAATGACCCACGCCCATCCACATCCGCACGGGCATGACCACCATGACCACCATGATCATCCGCACGCTACGTTCGCCGCGGCGCATGAACACGTCTTTTTGGGCGACCGCCACGACCGCAACGCGCGACGCACGATGTTCGTCATCGCGCTGGCGACAACGATGATGGTGGTGGAGATCGTGGCCGGCACGATCTACGGCTCGATGGCGCTGGTGGCCGATGGCTGGCACATGTCGACGCACGCGGCAGCGATGCTGATCGCAGCCCTTGCCTATGTCTTTGCGCGCCGGCAGGCGCATAATCCGCGTTTTACCTTCGGCACCGGCAAGATCGGCGACCTCGCGGCTTTTGCCAGTGCGGTGATCCTGGCGATCGTGGCGATCCTGATCGGCTGGGAAAGCGTTGGCCGGCTGTTTGCCCCGGTGCATATCAATTTCCGCGAGGCGATCATGATTGCGGTGGCTGGGCTTGCGGTGAACCTTGCCAGCGCTTGGCTGCTGCATGACGGCGACCATGGCCATCAGCATGACCATGGTCACAGCCATGGCGGGCACGACAACAATCTGCGCGCCGCTTATGTGCATGTGCTGGCCGACGCGCTGACCTCGGTGCTGGCGATCGGCGCGTTGATCGCGGGGGCGATCTATGGCTGGCTGTGGCTCGACCCGCTGATCGGCATCGTGGGAGCGCTTGTCATCGCGCGCTGGTCGTGGACGCTGATCCGCGACGCCGGTCGCGTGCTTGTCGATTACACACCGGTGGGCGAGGACCTGCCGGCGGAGATCCGCGAGGCGGTGCAGTCGGACAAGGACGTGATCACCGACCTGCATGTCTGGCAGGTGGGGCCCGGCCATCACGCCGCGATCGTGTCGCTCAAGTCGAGCGCGCCGGCGACGCCAGATGCCTACAAGTCGAGGCTGGCCCATATCCACGACCTGTCGCATGTGACGATCGAGGTGCAGCCGGCGTAGCGTTCGCGCCGCCGCATGCGGCCAGCAGGCCCTGGATTTGCCAAGGCTGCCGTACCAGCTCATTTCAACAACAGCTTCGAAAGTAGTAGCGCGCAGCGAAGCATGTCCAAAAAGGTCAGCTTCCAATACCCGACCCCATGATGCGAGGGTCACCATTCAGGTGGGACTCATGCTGCACTCGCAACGAAGCGCTGGGGTTTTGAGATGCGGATCGCTTTCGTACATGAGTGGCTCGTAACCTATGCCGGTTCCGAGAAAGTACTCTCTGAGATGCTCAAGGATTTCCCGGAAGCGGACTTGTTCTGCTTGGTGGATTTCAGCGAGGGGCGGTACAAGTCGCACTTTATGGGAAAGGCTTTTCGGACAAGCTTTCTACAAAGGTTCAAGGCGTTATCCCGCATATACAGGTATTTCTTTCCTTTGATGTCGATTGCCGTCGAGCAATTCGATTTGTCAGGCTATGATATTGTTGTTTCAAACAGCCATGCTGTTGCCAAAGGGGTGATCACTGGTCCGGATCAACTCCATATCTGCTACTGCTACACGCCGATGCGATATGCTTGGGATCTGCAGCATCAATACCTCAGGGAACAACATTTCGATGGCAGGCCTCGGGGTGTCATAGCCAGGGCGGTGCTGCACAAGGCCCGGATCTGGGACACCCGGACCGCAAATGGCGTCGACCATTTCATTGCCTGTTCGCAATATATCGGGCGTCGTATCTGGAAGGCTTACCGGAGAAACTCGGACGTTATTTATCCCGGCGTGGATACGAAGTATTTCCAGATCGGCGACACGAAGGGCGACTATTATTTCACCTCTTCACGCATGGTGCCCTACAAGAAGATTCCGCTGATCATCGAGGCCTTCCGGCAGATGCCGGACAAGAAGCTGGTCGTGATCGGCGATGGGCCGCAATACAAGGACGCCTTGAGAAAGGCCGGCCCCAATGTCTCCGTCCTCGGCTATCAGCCCGACAGCGTCCTGCTCAAGCATATGCAGGAGGCGAAGGCCTTCATTTTCATGGCGGAGGAAGATTTCGGCATCACCCCGCTGGAAGCCCAGGCCTGTGGCACGCCTGTGCTTGCGTTCGGACGCGGGGGCGCTTCGGAGACCGTCATTGACGGCGTGACCGGCCTGCATTTCTGGGAGCAAAGCACTCAGGCCGTATGCGATGTGGTCGCCAAGTTCGAAAGCTCCACGATCACGTTCGATCCGGCGACCATTCGTCGGCATGCCGAGCGATTTTCCATTGCTCGCTTCCGGAGCGAATTCAAGGATCTGGTCATGGCCAAATGGCAGGCACATAGCCGCGCAAATGAAGGCGTGAAGGAAAGGGCGGACAATGAAGCGTGCCTTCGTGACAGGTATAACGGGACAGGACGGAGCCTATCTCACCAAGCATCTGCTCAATAAGGGCTACCGGGTCTTCGGTGGGCACCGCAGAACGAGCACGCATAACTTCTGGCGTCTTATTGAACTCAAGGTAGCCGACCACGAGAACTTCTCCTTCGTCGAGCACGATCTGACGGATCTCGGCTCGAACATCCGCGCGCTCACGGCCACCGAACCCGACGAAGTCTACAATCTGGCAGGCCAGAGCCACGTGGCCGTATCCTTCAAGGAGCCGACGCTGACGGCGCAGATATCCGCCGTAGGCGCCTTGCAGCTCCTGGAAGCAGTGCGCACCGTCAATCCGAAGATCAGGGTCTACCAGGCTTCGTCCGCCGAGATGTTCGGCAAGGTCCAGGCGGTCCCCCAAACTGAAGAGACGCCCTTCTACCCCAGGAGTCCCTATGGCGTGGCCAAGCTGTTCGGCCACTGGTCCGCGGTGAATTACCGGGAGTCCTATGGCATCTTTGCGAGCTCCGGCATCCTGTTCAATCACGAGTCGCCGTTGCGGGGTCAGGAATTCGTGACACGCAAGATCAGTGTTGGCGCCGCCCGTATCCGCCTTGGCCTGCAATCCAGCATGACGCTGGGCAATCTCGACTCCAAGCGCGACTGGGGATTTGCCGGCGAGTTCGTCGACGGCATGTGGCGCATGCTCCAGGCGGAGGAGCCCAATACCTTCATTCTCGCAACGGGTGTCACCACGACCGTGCGGGATTTTGCCACCCAATCCTTTGCGGCGGCTGGGATCGATCTTGATTGGGTTGGGACCGGGGACAATGAAGTGGGCCGATGCTCCGAGACCAAGCGCCAGCTTGTCCATATCGATCCGGCATTCCGCCGGCCTTCGGAGGTCGATCTCCTGCTCGGCAGCCCTGAAAAGGCAGGGCGGATACTGGACTGGAAGCCCGCTACAACGGTAGCGCAACTCTCGCAGATGATGGTTTCGGCCGACCTCGTTCGTGAAAAGGCAAGCTCTCGATTGGCCCATTGAGCAATGGCGGCTGTTGGATCGGATCGCCTCACATTTTTTCGCCAGGCAGTGCACTTGCCTGTTTGACCCAATCGGCGAATTGCCGCTCGTCGAACGGGCGGTCTTCGTAGATGTCGAGATAGCGCACGTCGGCCTGCTTCGAGGTTCCAGGCGGTAGCGGCGAGAGGGATGCGCCCTTGAAGAACGCGACCTTGACGTATTTGGTCAGGCAGTGGAAGCCGAGGAACCAGATGCCTTCCTGCACGCCGTAAAAAGGCGAGTTCCACTTTACCGCCTTGGCGACACCGGGAACCGCTTCGGAGATCAGCGCGTCGAGGCGGCGGCCTACGTCGCTCTTCCAGCCTGGCATGGCGGCGATATAGGCCTGGACGACGGCGTCGCCGTAGCCCATCGCGATCTGCGGGTTGCCGCCTGACAGCAGCTTGGGTGCCGCATCCTTGGCCATCAGGCGTGGCCCTTTGCAGTCGGCAAAGCGTCCTGCCGGCCGCCGACATAGGGCAGGAAGAACATGTAGATGCCGGTCGGGATCAGTACGGCGAGCGGCGGCAGAGGCAGGTAGTAGAACCACTCGGGCAGGGTGGTGAGGGCCATGCCGGCAAAGATCGATGCGACGATCAGGCTGAAGACGAGCGAGGTCCAGCGATGGACGGTGCGGATCACTGAGTTCATTGCAATGTTCCCGGAGTTCGATTGACGGTGCGGTTGAGGCGACGGTCACTCCAGTTTTGCTACGACGTCACCCAGCGCGGCGATGAAGCGCGGCCAGCCGACGGTTGCGCCCTGGAAGTAGGACTTCTGGGCGGTGGTAAAACCGCGCTGCTCCATGCGCAGGCTGGTGCCTGATGCCGTGGGGGCGAGCGTCCAGGTGACGATGCTGCGCAAGTCCTTGGTGTCCCAGCGATAGGCGAGCGAGCGGTTCGGCTCGACAGTCTCGACCTCGCAATCGACCTGTCCCCAGTCGGCAGACAAGGTGAAGCGGCGGCCGGCCTCGGGCGCGAAATCGTTGTTCATCAGCCATTCGGCGATGAGATGGGGTTGGGTGAGCGCGCGCCAGAGCTTTTCCGGCGGGTGGGGGAATTCGCGCTCGACCACGACTGAGCGTGTCGTTTCCATCGTTTCGGTCATTGGTCCATCCTCTTGAGCAGATTGTCGAGATCGTCGAAGCGGTCGTTCCAGAAACCGGACATCTCGGTCGTCCAGTCGATCAGCGTCCTGAGCGCGCCACGTTCGGCGCTGTAGTAGGTGTAGCGGCCTTCGTGCCGGTCGCGCACAAGCCCGGCTGCCTTCAGGACCTTGAGATGCTTGGAAACCACCGGCTGCGAGACGCCTGCCTCGCTCAGCAGTCCCACGACCGATGTGTCTCCCTCGCGGCAGAGATGCTCGAACAGCCCGCGGCGCGTGGGATCGGAAAGTGCGCGGAACACGGCGTCCTGAAGCTGAGACATGACACATACCCGATTGACTATGAATGACTCATAGCCAATTGGGTATGAGTTCGTCAATGGGTGTGGTGTAATGTCAGGACTGATGGCGTCGGCGCTCGACCCAGCCCTGATGCTGCTATAGCCTTTCAGCCATTGCGAAACCGGGCGGGAATGGCTTCAAAAACGGGAGGACGAGCAATGGCAGTTGCCAAGAACACGATCTGTCTCTGGTACGACAAGGACGCCGAGGCTGCGGCCCGCTTCTATGCCGAGACCTTTCCGAACAGTTCGGTCAGTGCCGTTCACCGCGCTCCCGGCGACTACCCGTCCGGCAAGACGGGCGACGTGCTGACTGTCGACTTCACGGTCGCCGGCATTCCCTGTCTTGGCCTCAATGGCGGGCCGATGTTCAAACACAACGAAGCCTTCTCGTTCCAGATCGCCACCGACGACCAGCAAGAGACCGACCGCTACTGGAACGCCATCGTCGGCAATGGCGGCCAGGAAAGCGACTGCGGCTGGTGCAAGGACAAATGGGGCATCTCCTGGCAAATCACCCCGCGCGTGCTGACCGAGGCGCTGGCTGTCGGTGGTGACGAAGCAAAACGCGCCTTTGCTGCGATGATGGAGATGAGGAAGATCGACGTCGCCGCGATCGAGGCCGCGCGGCGCGGCTGACGGTTCTGTTGCCGCCTATGGCGTCGGGTCGCAGGCGGCAACGAAGCGATGGGGCGCGCGCAATCGTGCTCAAGACGTCACAGGCGCAGTCGTGACTGACAGCGCCTGCTCTCGACCCCATCCACGATGGACATCGGTTGCGCAACTGCTTCTACTTGGTCGCCGCCGCAATATGATAGCCACCATCCCAATGCCAAATCTGCTTGGCATCCACCGTTACGTTCAAGATGGCCTGAAAGCCCGCTAGGGTTCCACTTCCAGCGGAGAATGCGCAATGTCCGGTGGGTGGGCTCGCGGTATCGTATACAATGCAGTGTCCGACGGCCGAATCGCCAGGCCCCACCGCGAGTACGACGGAGCTGCTGGAAAATAGCGGGCTATTGATTACCGGTCCATAGTACAAAACTTTTGTACCGGCTGGTATTTCTTTGAAATCAGATTCTACTATCGTGCAGAAGCTTGGTGTTTCGCCGGAGTATTTGCTACACTCTTTGGAAATCTTGATCGGCAGGAGCTTTGGTGACTCCTGTGCCATCGAGGGCATATTGATTGTGAGGCAAACAAAGAAAGTGGTGGCCAGAAAAGTGTTGGTAGCAGACATTTTCGGCTCCTGGGTTCGTTCATCTCCGTGTTCACGACAAATGAACGATGTGCCCGTCAGGCGTCATAGTCGATATAATTCGCCGTCAATTGGGTTTGCGCCCAATCTAGGCTGTCGCTCGCTATAGGGCGTTTCGGGCGGCGGCTTCGCGCCAAGCCGTTGAAGGTCGTGCATCGACGCCAATGATGTGAGTCGCAATCGTGGCTCACAGCGGTTGCCCCTCATGCCGGTTCAAGCCTGCCTGACGATGCGTCCGATCGCATTGACGAGAAGGCGCGCAGCTGTGAGCGCCGTGATGCCGCCGATATCAGTGTGCGTTTGGAATTCAATGAGGTCGAAGCCGGCAAGGTGTCCGCGCTGGCTCACCCCCTCGATCAGCCCGATCGCCTGCTGATAGGTCAGCCCGCCTGGTGCGCGGCCGGCGACGCCCGGCATCACGCTGGGATCGAGCCCGTCGCAGTCGAGGGTCATGAGCACGCGCGCGCCAGCAGGTATATGTCTGAGGGCGGCTTCGATGCCCTCGGCGTGGATTTCCCGCGCCGTGACAAGGTGCGCGCCCCAGCGCCTGGCGGTCTCGACCTCCAAGGGCCGGGCGCTGCCAGGGCCTCTGATACCCACCTGTACGATGCCGGCGACATGTGGCATCTCGCTCGCCCGGCGCATGGTGCTGGAATAGCCCAAGGGCTCGCCATAACGCTCGTCGCGCCAGTCGATGTGGGCGTCGATCTGCAAGATCCAGATTGGCCCATGATCGGCAAAGCCGGCGATGAAGGGGATGGGCACGGAATCATCTCCGCCGATCATCAGCGGAACGGCTCCGGCCGCGAGGATGGCGCGCGTTTTCTCTTCGATCAGCCTGCGATTTCCGGCATTATCAAAGACCGATGTCGGCAGGTTGCCGGCATCGACGCAGCATGGCTCGCGGCCCTCGAAGAGGGGGCCGCCAAGATCGAAGTCCCAGCTGTCGAGGAATTGCGCATCGTCTTGGCTGGCGGCGCGGATGGCGGCGGCGGCGCCGGCGAAACCTGAAGGATCGGCGCCGGGATAGGTGCTGCCATGCGGCGCGCCGAACAGCACGATGCGCGGTTGCACGCCACCGGGCAGATGTGCGGGAAAATCGAGAAAGCTGGTATCCGCAGACATGTCGGAGGTCGTTGTCGCAGAGACCGGACGGCTGTGCAAGCGTGGGCCGCACTGTTGCTCGACCGCCGCAATAAGCCGTCGAAAACCAGAGCTGCTCGACAGTCATTTCGTCGAGGTCTACGCTCGCTTTCCACTCATTGCCGCAACCGCTGCCCTTGCGAAATGCCGGGGCGCTGTTGCAAAACGGGGCATGTCCAAGACCACGCCCGCCACGCTGATGCTCGCCAAGTCAGGTGTCCCCTTCGCAGTGGCCACCTATGACTATGATGCCGGTGCCGACCGCGTCGGGCTGCAGGCGGCCGAGGCGATGGGGGTGCCCGCCTCCATTGTGCTCAAGACGCTGATGGTCGAGGTCGACGGCAAGCCGGCCTGCGTGGTGGTGCCCTCCGACCAGGAGGTCAACATGAAGAAGGTCGCGGCAGTCTTCGGCGCCAAGTCGGCGCAGATGATGAAGCCCGTCGATGCCGAGCGGCTGACCGGTTACAAGGTCGGCGGTATCAGTCCCTTCGGCCAGCGCAAGCAGGTGCCAACGGCGGTCGAGGAGATGGCGACGCTGGAGGACGAGGTCTACCTCAATGGCGGCCAAAGGGGGCTGCAGATCCGCATGCGTCCGGACGATCTGGTCCAGGCGCTGGGTGCCAAGGTGGCGGACCTCATCCGCTGACGTATTGAAAAGCGGTCACTTTCGCTTGTCGATGAAATGCTGCTTCAGCCTGGCGATATCGTCCGGCGACCAGCCCTGGATGTCGGCGACCTGCATCCAGGCGTCGATATAGTGCTCGGCGGCATAGACGTGGCCGTAGCCCATCGGGGCGGTGGTTGCCATGGCGATGTCGAGCGTCAGCTGCAAGAAGGTGACGACCGGATACCACCGCAGTTCGGGCGACACGTCAGGGCCGCGGGGCGTCTTCATCCAGTCCGGTTCGCGATAGAGCGAGTGGGTCTCGTAGAAGGTGATCGGGTCGGAGGCATATTGCAGGTAGACAAGTCTGAGCGGTCCCCACTCGGCCCCTGGAATGTCGAGCGCGTTCTTCTGGGCGGTGAAGCGGACATAAGAGCCGTCGCGGAACTCAGGCAGCCATTCGGGCGTGCCGGGATTGCGCCCGTCGGTGATCGAACGCCAGATGCGGCTGGCAAAAGGCGGGCCGCTCAGCAGCGCGCCCTGATAGGGGTCGCCCAGCACCTCGAACAGCTCGTTGGAAAGCTCGGTGCTCAAGGCGCCTAAGCTGAGACCGAAGAGATAGAGTTTCGGCCGCGTCTGCTTGGGCAGGGTGCGCCAATAGCCATAGATCTCGGTGAAGAGCGCGCGCGACTGCTCGGCGCCATAGCCTGGCTCGACCAGCAGCGACATCCAGCTGGCGAGGTAGGAATATTGGGTGGCGACGCTGGCGACGTCGCCATTGTGCAGGAATTCGATCGGATCGATGGCCTGCTCGTCGACCCAGCCGGTGCCGGTGGGGGTGATGATGACAAGCGTCGAGCGCTCGAAGCCGCCGGCGCGCTTGAGTTCCTCCAGGGCGAGCTTGGCGCGCTCCTGGGCTGTCTCGGCGGATTGCAGCCCGACATAAACGCGTACGGGTTGCTTGGCCGGTTTGCCGGTGAGGCTGCCGATGTCGGCGCCGGTGGGGCCTGACGCAATGTAGGAGCGGCCCATGCGACCGAGATCCTGCCAGCGCACCAGCGAGGCTGCGCTGCCGGTCTTTTCTGGATCGGAAGGCTGCTTGGTGTCGGGCGGCATCAGCGCATCGAGACGCTGGAACGAGCTGTCCATGACACGCAGGCCGTAGCGGAAGATGATGCCGTCGGCAGCCGACCAGAACAGCAGCACGACGAGGGTGGTGCCGATGACGTAGGAGACGCGTGTCGGCACGAAGCGGCGCAGCTTGCCGGAGACGTAGTGCAACGTCACGTTGAACAGGCGGGCCAGCGCGATCAGGACGATGAAGGTGATCAGGGCGATCGCGCCGACCTCGAGCGGGTGGCCGGTGTCGACGGGGGCGAGCTTCATCAGGCTGCGGATCGAATTCTGCCACTCGGCGGCGCGCCACAGGAAGGCCAGGCCGATCATGCCGCAGGCGATGGCCCCGACAAGCTTGGAAACCCGCAAGACGCGGGACTTGAGCTCGGGCAGTTCGAGATAACGCCAAAGCCAGCGCAGGAAGAAACCGACGCCGTAGCCGGCGGCTGCCGAAAAGCCTGAGAGCGCGCCCTGGGTGACGTAGTTGCGCGGGATCAAGGTTGGCGTCAGCGACGCGGCAAAAAACAGCGTGCCCAACAACAAGCCGGTCATCGAGAATGAATACCAGTACCTGATGACCCAGTTTCGCATGCAACAACCCCCGTATGCCCGTTCGCGGGCAAAGTGCCCTGCGCGTCGCTGCGGCGCAATACCGAAGCGGACGATGCAGGCTGTAATAGCACGCACGTCTCATCGGAAGCGCGGTCCGGCCGTGTGGGGGCGGCGGGTTTAGTTGCCATTTGACATGCAGGTATTTACCTGCATATTATGGCCTCACACAGAGTGAGACTGATGGACGATGACAAGGTTTTCAAAGCGCTGGGCGACGCGACACGCAGAAGGCTGCTTGATCTTCTTTGCGAAAAGAACGGGCAGACGCTCGGTCAGCTTTGCGAAAACCTCGATATGGCCCGGCAATCCGCCACGCAGCACCTCGAAATCCTGGAGGCCGCCAATCTGGTGAGCACGGTCAGGCGTGGCCGCGAAAAGCTGCATTTCATCAATCCCGTGCCGCTGCACGAGGTCTACGAACGGTGGGTACGGAAATTCGAACGTCAGCGGCTCAGCCTGCTGCACGATCTGAAAAAGGAACTCGAAGGAGAATAGCGATGACACAGGACAAGACCAGCTTTGTTTACGTGACATATATTTTCTCGACGCCCGCAAAGGTGTTTGAGGCCATCACCAAACCTGACGTCGCAAGGCGCTACTGGGGTCATGAGAACGTCTCTGACTGGCGTCCTGGCTCGAGTTGGGAACATGTCCAGGCCAATGATGAGCGGGCGGTCAAAATTGTCGGCAAGGTCGTCGAGATCGCGCCGCCCCGCAGCCTCGTCATCACCTGGGCAGACCCGTCCGAGGCCGCTGACCCTGCCAGCTACAGCCGGGTGACGTTCGACATCGAGGAATACGACGACACCATGGTCCGGCTGACTGTCACGCATGACGAACTCCAAGCCGGCAGCGGCATGGCAAAGGGCATCAGCAAAGGCTGGCCAATCGTACTGTCCAGCCTGAAATCCTTCCTGGAAACCGGGCGCCCCATCGACCTTTTCGCCAAGCCGAAATCGGCCTGATCCGTTTCTGGGCCGATCAGGACTTGCGGGAGAATGTTATGACCAAACGCTATAGCGGCGGATGCGCCTGCGGGGCGATCCGTTATGAAACGAGCAGCGAACCCATCTTCGAAAACCACTGCCAATGCCGTGATTGCCAGAAACGCAGCGGTACGGGGCATGGGTCCTATCTGACCTTCGCCCAGCGCGCCGATGTGACAATTACCGGTGAAGCGAACAGCTGGCGGGTCGCGGGCGACAGCGGCAACGAAAAGATCCACGCCTTTTGCCCGACCTGCGGAACGCCTGTCTACCTGACGTTTGTCGCCATGCCGGACGTGGTCGCAGTCCACGCGACCAGCCTTGACGACCCTGGCCAATTCAACCCGCAGGTGGTCACATACACCATCCACGGCCATGCCTGGGATAGGACGGATCCCGCGTTGCAGACATTCGAGAAAATGCCGCCCGGATAGTCGCACCAGGGGGTGGCAGGATTGGCGGCGTCTGAGTTCAGACCCCGATGCCTCTTGCCTTCAGCGCTTCGGTGATTTCGTCGAGGATGGCTGGATCATCGATGGTGGCCGGCATCTTCCAGTCCTCGCGGTCGGCGATTTTCTGCATGGTGCCGCGCAGGATCTTGCCCGAGCGCGTCTTCGGCAGGCGCTTGATGGTGACCACCATCTTGAAGGCGGCGACCGGGCCGATGCGGTCGCGTACGAGGCCGACGACCTCCTTTTCGATGGTTCCGGCGTCGCGGTCGACGCCGGAGTTGAGCACGATGAAGCCGCAAGGGATCTGCCCCTTCATCGCGTCGGCGATGCCGATCACGGCGCATTCGGCGACATCTGGATGTTCGGCAACGACCTCTTCCATGCCACCCGTCGACAGGCGGTGGCCGGCGACGTTGATGATGTCATCGGTGCGGGCCATGATGAAGAGGTAGCCTTCATCGTCGATGTAGCCGGCGTCAGCCGTCTTGTAGTAGCCGGGGAACTCGGCGAGGTAGGCGTTGAAGAAGCGCTCGTCGGCGTGCCACAGCGTCGGCAGGCAGCCGGGCGGCAAGGGCAGCTTGATCACGACATTGCCGAGCGTGCCGGGTGGCACTTCATGGCCTGCGTCGTCGAGCACGCGCACGTCGTAGCCGGGCATCGGCACGCAGGGCGAGCCGTATTTGACCGGCAATAGCCCAAGCCCGACCGGGTTCTGGCTGATCGGATAGCCGGTTTCAGTCTGCCACCAATGGTCGATGACCGGCACGTTGAGCTTGTGCTCGGCCCATTTGATGGTTTCGGGATCGGCGCGCTCGCCGGCGAGGAACAGCGTGCGGAATTTCGACAAATCATATTGCGGAACGAAGGTACCTTGCGGGTCTTCCTTCTTGATGGCGCGGAAAGCGGTGGGCGCGGTGAAGAGTGCTACGACCCCGTGTTCCGAAATGACACGCCAGAATGTGCCAGCATCGGGCGTGCCGACTGGCTTGCCCTCAAACAGGATGGTGGTGGCGCCATGCAGCAGCGGGCCATACACGATGTAGGAATGGCCGACGACCCAACCGACATCGGACGCCGCCCAAAAGACCTCGCCCGGCTTGACGCCGAATTCGTTTTCCATCGACCATTTGAGCGCGACCATGTGGCCGCCATTGTCGCGGACAACGCCTTTGGGCTGGCCGGTGGTGCCGGAGGTGTAGAGCACGTAGAGCGGATCGGTGGCGGCAACGGAGACGCAGTCGACCGTGCGTCCGGCTGCCTTGGCCGCGCCTATGGCCTCTGCATAGTCGATGTCGCGCCCGGCAACGAGATCGCAGGTGAGCTGCGGGCGCTGTACGATCACGCAGCTTGCGGGTTTATGGGCTGAGAGCGCAATGGCGCCGTCAAGCAGCGGCTTGTAGGCGACGACGCGGCCGGGCTCGATGCCTGAGGAGGCCGAGATGATCAGCTTGGGCGTGGCATCGTCGATGCGGGTGGCGAGTTCCTTGGCGGCAAAGCCGCCGAATACCACCGAATGGATGGCGCCGAGACGGGCGCAGGCAAGCATGGCAAAAGCTGCTTCCGGCACCATCGGCATGTAGATGATGACGCGGTCGCCTTTTTGCACGCCCTGGTCCTGGAGCACGGCGGCCAGCGCGTTCACCTCGGCGAGCAGTCCGGCATAGGTGAATTTCTTCTGGGTGCCGGTGATCGGGCTGTCGTGGATCAGCGCTACCTGCTCGGCGCGGCCGGAAGCGACATGGCGGTCGAGCGCGTTGTAGCAGGTGTTGCACTCGGCCCCGGTGAACCACTGGCCATAGACACCGCCTTCGGCATCGAAAACCTTGTCCCAGGGCTTGAACCAGTCGATCGCCCTTGCCGCCTCGGCCCAGAAGCCCTCGGGATCGCGAACCCAACCGTCATAGACCTCGTGATAGCGAGATGGCATGGCGTTTCCTTCCCAGGATCTTGGCCCTTGAGGGCGTCTTTGTTGGTACATCTGTACCCGCCTGGCCTGCGGGGCGTCCATTTGACCTTGGTTTAAGAGGCTGGCTGCGAGCCCCGATTTGCCTGACATTCCGACATGGTTTTGCGCACGTCCGCTGTTCGCCAGATCACGCGCAGCCTTTGGCGGGAATGCCAAGGGCCGGTTGCAACGATAGCAGATTGGCGCTCGCACTTTGACAGGCGCGCGCGAAGTTGATCAAAGACGGCATGTCGAAAGCGCTGTCGCTCGTAATCCTGGCCATCATGGCGATCCAGCTGATCAAGCCGCTCGGCTTGCCGGGCCTCAGGCAACGGCGCGATTTCTGGAAGCTTGCGGTGCTGGCGCTGGCGGCGATTTCGGTGACGGCGCTGCTGGGGCATTGATAGGCGGAGCGGGCGTCGATTGCTTGAAAGAGCCGGAGCCCGCCGGGGGAAAACCCCATCCCCACCCCCGGCGAGCCTAACCCTGATTTGCGACAACCAGGGTCCGGCTACCGCCGGCAATCAGTTCGAAGCATGGAACGTGCCAGCCGGCTTTGTACCGGAATGGGACATCGCTGGAAGGTGTGCCGGCCGCTCATTTGCGCGCTTGCCTCGACATGGGACTGTTGTGGTGGTTTGCTGGCGCCTTAACAGGGGGCTGATCCATGGCAAGATTGACGAACACGGCGCCGAACCGGGTGTTGGCCGTCGATGCGACGGTGGTTAACGAAGAGCCGCTTCTGGCGCTGCTGAATCTCGAGACCGACGACGGGGCAATCGAGCTTGCCCTCAATCGGACGGTGGCCGAACTGCTTGTCGACCAGCTCCTGACCCTGCTCGGCTATGACGAGGAAGACTGAGAAGGACGGGTTGGGCCAAGCGCCCTCCGTCCACGTGCGTCAACTTGCGCACTTGGCCTGACGTCACCAATCAGCGCCTTGGTCTGCCCAGGAGGGCGCGATGAACAATACCTATCTGACATACTGGCTGTCCGACACGACATCGGCGATTGGCTTGGTGATAGCCGTCGTCGGCCTGTTTCTTGCCGCAGCCGGCTATTCCAGGGCCAGCAAGGCGCTCGTTGGCGTGCTCGACAATCCTGGCAATCAAGAGCTCAGGCTTCGTGTGGCGAAGGCGTCAAAATGGGCGAGCCTTGGCCTGTGGATCGTATTTTTCGGCGTCGGCATTCAGGCGGTGGCGGCGCTGTTTGGGCTGCTCGTCTACTGATCAGGCGGTGACGCTGGGGGTCGGCGGCCCTGCCTCAACTCTTTTGTTGCCGTGCCCCATGCCTGGGCGCATCGATTGTCTTCAGATGCGCGGCAGATCGAGCAGGCATCGAGAGCGCGCATGAAAATCCTTGTCTTCCAGCATCTGAGGGTCGAGCACAGCGGTGTGTTCGGAGAGTTCTGGCGCAAGGCCGGGCACAGCGAACACATTGTCGAACTGGATGAGGGCGAGGCGATCCCAGCGCTCGACGGCTTCGACATGCTGGCGGTGATGGGCGGGCCGATGGATGTCTGGCAGGAAGAGGCCCATCCCTGGCTCAAGCCGGAGAAAGCGGCGATCAAGCATTGGGTGCGCGATCTCAAGCGGCCATATCTCGGCATCTGCCTGGGGCATCAGTTGCTCGCCGATGCGCTGGGCGGCAAGGTTGGCTTGATGAAGCAGCCCGAGGTCGGCCTTGCCACAGTCGAGCTGACGAAAGCCGGGCGCGCCGACCGGTTGTTTGACGGTGTCGATCCGGCGATCAAAACGCTGCAATGGCATGGCGCGGAGGTTTCGGCGCTGCCGCAGGGCGGTGAAATTCTGGCCGGCAATGCCGCCTGCGCCACTCAAGCGATGCGTGTCGGCCAAAACGCCTATGGCTTCCAGTATCACATGGAGATCACAGAACGGACGGTCGGTGACTGGGCGAAGATTCCCGAATATGCCGCGAGCCTGAAGCAGGCATTGGGCGCGGAGGAGGCAGGGCGACTGGCGCAGACGGTCGCGCCCAATCTGCCTGCGTTCCGCAACACCGCCGGCCGCATCAACGACAATTTCTTTGCCGCAATCGGCTGCTAAGGCCAGTCCTGCGCTCACCTTGTCAGGGGCGTGCGCCGACATGGCTTGTTGTGTTCGGCGCCGTATCGCCCTAGAGCCTGTTTCAACCCCGATCGAAATCGGGACAGGGCTCTAGCTTCTGCATGAGCATGATCTTTTCCGAAAACCGGTTTCCACTTTTCGGGATCATGCTCTACGCAGGCATGAACCAGAAAAGGACACTGCATGGCCAGACCGACAAACTACAATCAGGAACGCAGGGACCGTGACCGGGCCAAGGCGATGAAGAAGGCCGACAAGCTTGCGGCCAAGGCCGAAGCCAAGGAACGCAGCAGCAAGCCTGCCGAAGAGGTCGCAGCGACCCCTGAGGCAGAAACCGAACTTTAAGGGAATTTGGGCCCCGACCGGGCGCTCAAGACTATCCCTGAACCCGCGCGTCGAGCCATGAGGAACATTCTTCGGGCCGGCGCGCCGGGTCAGTCCTTGTCGTTGATATAGACATTGACCTCGCGCGCCGCCGCGATGAAGGCGCGTCGTGCGGCCATGACCGGCTTTTCACCTGACATAGCGTCCGAGCATGCCTGAAGGGCTGCGCGATGCTTGGGGCTGCGCTTGCCGGGCCAGCTGTTGAGCAGGAAGGCGGAGGCCTCTTTGGCCGTTCGCAGGATAAGCGGTGTGCCGGCCGGATCGGCCTTCACGGTGATGGGGGTTTCGAACCTGATGTTTTCCATGGCCGCTCATACGCCATACCGGGCAGGGAAGCGAGCAGCATAACGCCGCGCGGCCAAGCAGGGGAAGTGGCTTGTGCGGTGGCGGCTCGACAGGCGGCTCAGGCGGTGGTTTTCTGGCGGCGGGCGAAGGGGGACGAATGATGAGAACGGCTGGCGTGGCAAAGGCTTCGTTCGGAACCGAAACACTTGGCGCCATGGTCGTGGCGCTGGTCGTCTACGTGTTCGTCTCGATCTTCGTCGTGCTTGCGGTGACGATCACCGCCGGTGCCTTCGCTTTCGTTGTCGACTGGCTGCTTCGGGGCGATCGACCCAATCTCATTCAGCTCATAGCTGTGGTTCTCGGCGCGGTTGCAGGCATTTGGGCCGCACGGCTGGTCTGCGACTTGGCATTCCCGGCCTATCAGCCGCGTTTTGTCTTCTGGATGTTCGCGGTCGTGTTGACCATGATCACGATCAACAAGATTTCCATGACGTTCACGACGGCTGAGATCATCCTGGGCGCGCAATATCTGGTCGCGCTGGCTGCCGCATTTTACTATTTCTGGCGCGAGCGCTCGCCGATCACCATCATGACCGGGCCGATACGCCCGGATTGAGACCGCGGGGCAGGTGCTCGACCTTGTGGAGCGGCATCTTGCGTGACAGAAGGCAGCGCTGGCAGCGACTAGGCCGTCGCCGCTCGGGGAAGCGAGCGCACATCGCCGCAATGGGGGAAGAATGACAATCAAGAAGATAGTGCCGGCCATGCTTGGCCTGCTGGTTGCGGCGGCACCCGCATATGCCGAGGGCGATGTCTACAAAGCCTACAGCACGACCGCCGAAAGCATCACCGGCGACATTTCCATGGATGATTTCTCCATCACCTTCGCAAACGGCGAATCGCTGTCGTTCTCGGCCTTGCTCGGTGACCATTTCGTCGTCGACGGAGAGCGGGTGAACGCTTCCGTCTACAGCGTCGCAAACCCGTCCGACCCCGAATTGGAAAACGGCAACAAATTGTGCGGCTCGGGCGACGTTTCTTATCTCGCCAACTGGGCCGGCGGCGACGGACTGACGATCGTTGCGGTGTTCACCGGCGACGAACCGCCGGAAAGCAGCGCGGAGATGTGCGCGTCGTATACGTATATGGATTGAGCCCTGAGGGGCGCCAAATGCGCTCTCCGTTGGGCCGGTGCTCGACAAGCGCTGCCTGCGATGATTTGTTGAGCAGTCAGAACTTATTCCCGCTTCGTCTAATGGTAGGACACCGCCCTTTGAAGGCGTGAATCGTGGTTCGAGCCCATGAGCGGGAACCAAACTTACCGCCTGTCGAAAAAAAGCCCCGGATCGCTCCGGGGCTTTTCGTTTTCTTGCCTGAAGGCTTGGCTTACGCGGCCTTTTCCAGCGCGGACTTCCACTGGCCAAGTGCTGCCAGGTGGTTCATGTGGGCGCGGTGGGTGAAGGCGGCTTGGCCGGCACCCAGGTTCTCGACCTTGCCCGACCATGCCTTTTGCGGTGCTGCCTGCAGCGCGCGGCCGTAGGAGAAGGTCAGCTTCCACGGATGCGGGCCGATGGCGTTGATGGCGTTGAGGTTGGCGGTTGCCTCCTCGTCCGACTGGCCGCCCGACAGGAAGGCGATGCCCGGAACCGCAGCCGGAACCGTCTCGCGGAACAGCTTGATGGTCTTTTCTGCGATCTCTTCGGGGCTGTTTTTCTTGCCCGACTTCTTGCCTGCGATGACCATGTTGGGCTTCAAGATGGTGCCTTCGAGCACGACGCGGGCGGCGTAGAGCTCGTCATAAAGCTTGACCAGCGTCGCCTTGGTGACGTCGTAGCAGGTGTCGATGTCGTGGGCGCCGTCCATCAGCACTTCGGGCTCGACGATCGGCACGATGCCGGCTTCCTGGCACAGTGCTGCATAGCGGGCGAGCGCATGGGTGTTGGCGGCGATCGAGTATGCCGAAGGCACGCTCTTGGTGGTGTCGATGTCGATGACGCCGCGCCATTTGGCGAAACGCGCGCCGAGCTTGTAGTACTCGGCCAGACGCTCGCGCAGGCCATCGAGGCCTTCGGTGATGGTGTCGCCGGGGAAATTGACGATGCCCTTGGCGCCGGCATCGACCTTGATGCCTGGAATGGAGCCGGCTGCCTTGATGAGGTCGACCAGCGGGGTGCCGTCGGCAGCAGTCTGGCGAATGGTCTCGTCGTAGAGGATGACGCCGGAGATGTACTTGGTCATCGCCTCCTTGGTGCGGAACATCATTTCGCGATAGTCGCGGCGGCTATCGGCCGTCGACTCGACGCCGATGACGTCGAAACGCTTCTTGATGGTGCCGGAGCTTTCATCCGCAGCCAGAATGCCCTTGCCACCGGCCACCATGGCGGCAGCAATGTCTTCGAGACGTTCGCTCATACAAATACCTCCTGAACAGATGCTCCGGGCGCATAGCAGATGGTTTTCCGGAACGGAATGCCGGCGGGAAGCCTATAACCGATTGAAATTATTTCAATCGTTTTAGTGCTGCCGCTCTCAACAGCACGGCCGCCTGCTTACCACTTATATTTGCAAGTGCTAATGTAAAAACCGTCCGCGTGCATTCACGTGTGTGACTGTTATGGGAGGTTGCCATGGCCGACGGCGGAATGAACGTCTCGAAATTTGAGTTCAAGTCGCATGACAGCCCGGATGAAGTTCGGGCGCCCGACAAGACACGTGTCGAGGTGGTTCGGCTGCCCGGTTTCACGCTCGGCCGGCTCAACATGGAGCCGGGATGGAGATGGTCCGAATGCATCAAGCCGGTCGTCAAGACCGATAGCTGCCAGGTGTCGCATGTCGGCTACGTCGTCTCTGGCGCCCTGACCGTCAGGCTGAATGACGGGACGCAGAAGACGTTGAAGAAAGGTGCGTCCTACACGATTCCGCCCGGCCACGATGCCTGGGTCGAAGGCAACGAACGCTTCGTATGCATCGAGGTGATGAGCGCCGAACAGTATGCCAAGCCGGTATAGGTGCCGGCCTTTGACAGGCCAAGGCACCTCTCCCCCATCTGGGTGAGGGAGAGGAAGCGCTTGCCGTTGGTCAGGCCTTGAGCACCTCGACGCCGGGCAGGTCCTTGCCTTCCATCCATTCGAGGAAGGCGCCGCCGGCGGTCGAGACATAGGTGAAGTCGTCGGCGACACCGGCATGGTTGAGGGCTGCGACCGTGTCGCCACCACCGGCGACCGAGACCAGCTTGCCGGCCTTGGTGCGGGCGGCCGCGTGCTGGGCTGCGGAAACCGTCGCCTTGTCGAAAGGCTCGATCTCGAAGGCGCCGAGCGGACCGTTCCAGACCAGCGTTGTGGCGCGGTCGATCCAGTCGTTGATGGTGGCGACGGTCTTTTCGCCGACATCGAGGATCATGGCGTCGTCGGGCACGTTTTCGATGGCGACGGTTTCGTTGGCAGCACCTGCCTTGAACTCGCGGGCGATGACGCCGTCAGACGGCAGGATGATGGCGCAGCCCGCACCCGCGGCCTCGATCATGATCTGGCGCGCGGTCTGGGCGAGGTCGTGCTCGCACAGCGACTTGCCGACTTTGGTGCCGCGCGCGGCCAGGAAGGTGTTGGCCATGCCGCCGCCGATGACCAGCGCGTCGACGCGCTTGACCAGGTTCATCAAGAGGTCGAGCTTGGTCGAGATCTTGGCGCCGCCGACGATGGCAACGACAGGGCGGACCGGGTTGCCGAGGCCTTTTTCCAGCGCTTCGAGCTCTGCCTGCATGGTGCGCCCGGCATAGGCCGGCAAGCGGTGGGCCAAGCCCTCGGTCGAGGCGTGCGCGCGGTGGGCGGCGGAGAAGGCGTCGTTGACGAAGATATCGCCATTGGCGGCGAGCTGTTCGGTGAAGACAGGATCGTTCTTCTCTTCGCCCTTGTAAAAGCGGGTGTTTTCCAAAAGGAGGACGTCGCCGTCCTTCATGGCGGAGACGGCGGCAGCCGCCTTTTCGCCGATGCAGTCGGCGGCGAACGCCACCGGGTGGCCGATGACTTCAGCTGTGGCGGTCGCGATGGGTGCCAGCGACAGCGCCGGATCGGGGCCTTCCTTGGGGCGGCCGAAATGCGCCAGCAGGATCACCTTGGCGCCCTTGCCGGAAAGCTCGGTGATGGTGGGAGCCACGCGCTCGATGCGGGTGGCATCGGAAACCTTGCCGTCGGCCATGGGCACGTTGAGGTCGACGCGGACGAGAACCCGCTTGCCGGCGACATTGCCGATGTTGTCGAGGGTCTTGAAGGCGGCCATGGGGTTTCCCTTTCCCTTTGGAGATCGCGCGGACCATAGCCAGCGCCGAGGCGGATGCAAGGTTTGTGGCGGGTAGTGGGTGGAAAATAGTGCTAGGTCGGCGGAAGACTTTCGCTGTTGGAAAGGTTGCCCCCTTACCCTCTCCCCGTAATGACGGGGAGAGGGGGCGTCGGCGTTGCCGCTTCGTCCTTCTCCCCGTTCTCCACGGGGAGAAGGTGCCGGCGGGCGGATGAGGGGCAAGCTTAGCATATCCAATGTCGCTCAAGCGTCCTCGTGAAGCCCTTCGGAGGTGGTTGCGGGTGCTTCGGGCTTGGCCTTGTTGGAGCGGCGGGCGAAGAAGCGCCTGAGACGGTCGCTGATTTCGCCGGCGCTGAGGAAGACTGGCACTGGTGGCGGGGGCGGGGCCGGTTCGATGGACAGGCCGACAGCAACGATGCGGCCTTTTTCGTCGACGTCGCGCACGATCAGGTCGATCAGGCCGAGCGCAACGCGGTCGGCATATTCGACGCGGCCGCCCAGGCGCTGCTTGATCAGATCGCCGATGGTCAACTTCAGCTCTTCTTCCTTTACCGATGCGCCATAGATGGCGACGAGTTCGCCGGCGAGGTGGTTCTGGTCGACGGTGAAGGCGCCAAAGAAATCCTCGTCTTCGGCATGGACCTCGGCACGGCTGGCGAAGAGCCGGTCGAGTAGGCGCGGATAGCGGTCGGGCACGAAGATGTAGACGTTGTCGCCCGCCTGGAGGCGGCCCATGTCCTGGAAGCGCATCGAGCGGCCATCGCGGACAACTAGGGAAGGCCTGGCCCAGCGCGGGATGCGCTGACCCTTGGCGACCGGCGAGCCCGGCACGACGCGGTAGGCGAGCAGTTCGTGGTGGGCCGAGCCAGGCAGTTCGAGCTCGACCTTGTCGAGCGGGCCGAAGCGCTGCGGCACGATCAGGCCGAGGCGGCGGGCAAGGGGGCCGACGGTCCAGCCCTGCACGACCAGCGAGGACAACACGATGATGAAAGCGATGTTGAAGATGGCGCGGCCGTTTTCGAGCCCGCCGAGCAGTGGCGTGATGGCGAGCAGGATGGAGACGGCGCCGCGCAGGCCGACCCAGGAGATGAAGGCGGTTTCCTGGCGCGGGAACTTGAACGGGATCAGGCACAGCCACACCGCGATGGGCCGGGCGACGAACATGAGGAAGAAGCCGAGCAGCAGCGCGGACAGAAGGATCGCCGGAAACTGCGAAGGAGTGGCAAACAGGCCAAGCACCAAAAACATGATGATCTGGGCGAGCCAGGACATGCCGTCCTGGAAGCGCTTGAGCGTCGAGACCGCACGGATGTCGGAATTGCCGGCGACCAGACCTGCGAGATAGACGGCGAGGAAGCCCGAGCCGCCGACCGCGCCAGCCGCTGCGAAGACCAGCAGCGAGAGCGTCAGAACGAAGATCGGCAACAGCCCGCGGTCGAGGTTGAGGCGCTCGACCAGCTTGACGATGAGGAAGCCGCCGAGCAGGCCGATGGCGGCACCAAGCGTCATCTGGACGAAGAAGCCGATGACGAGGTCGACCAGCAGCAGTTCAGTGTCTGGCTTGGCGCCAAGCGCGATGATCTCGACCAGCGTGATGGTCAGGAAAATGGCGATGGGGTCGTTGGTGCCGGACTCGATTTCGAGCGTCGAGCGGACGCGCTCGCGCAGATTGATGTTGCCGGCGCGCAAAAGGAAGAACACGGCAGCGGCATCGGTGGAGGCGACGGCGGCTCCGAGCAGGAAGGATTCGAGCCAGGTGAAGCCGGTGAGGTAGTAGGCGGCGATGCCGAAGATGACCGTTGTGATGCCCACGCCAATCGTTGCGAGCGCGAGCGCGGGCATGCCAGCCTGGCGCAGGACGCCAACCGGCGTGCCGAAGCCGGAATCAAACAGGATGACGGCTAGCGCTATGGCGCCGACGAAATAGGCGAGGTGGGCGTTGTCGAAGACGATGCCGAGGCCGTCGACGCCGCTGGCAAGGCCGATGCCGAGGAAGAGCAGCAGAAGCGGAGCGCCGAAACGGAAGGCGATCAGGCTCGAAAACGCCGCGGCCACCACCAAGGCGGTGCCCACCAGCGTGATTAGATATACCGCCTGTTCCATCCCGACCCGTCCGCGAAGCAGTCAGTGCCTGTTCCAATCCGATTTGATCGGAATGGGGCCCTATATTCTTGCTGGAGCATGATGTTTTCCGAAAACCGAATCCCACCTTTCGGGATCATGCTCAAAGCTGCGTCGGTTGAGAGTGCGGCGAAGAAAAGGCCGGGTGCAAGCAAGAATGGATTTTTGCCGGCTTGGGCCAAAGATTTTCTTGCGCTGCAGCAAAAACGAAAACGCCCGGCCAAAGCCGGGCGTTGCCGCAATGCGAAAGTGTTCAGATCAGGCGATGGTCTTGCCCATGACGACGGCGGTGTCGGCCATGCGGTTGGAGAAGCCCCACTCGTTGTCGTACCAGGACATGACACGCACCAGGTTGCCGTCGATGACCTTGGTCTGGTCGAGCGCGAAGGTCGACGAGGCCGGGTTGTGGTTGAGGTCGATCGAAACCAGCGGCTCGTTGGTGAAGGCCAAGATGCCCTTTAGCGGGCCGTTGGCGGCGGCGACGAGCGCTGCGTTGACCTCTTCGACGGTGACGTTTTTCTTCGACACGAACTTGAAGTCGATGCACGAAACGTTCGGGGTCGGCACGCGGATCGAAACGCCGTCGAGCTTGCCCTTGAGTTCCGGCAGCACCAGGCCAACGGCCTTGGCAGCACCGGTCGAGGTCGGGATCATCGACATGGCCGCTGCACGGGCGCGGTAGAGGTCCTTGTGCATGGTGTCGAGGGTCGGCTGGTCGCCGGTATAGGCATGGATCGTGGTCATGAAGCCCTTATCAATGCCGAAGGCATTGTTGAGGACCATGGCGACGGGTGCCAGGCAGTTGGTGGTGCAGGACGCATTCGAAATGACGATATGGTCCTTGGTGATCTGGTCGTGGTTGACGCCGTAGACCACCGTCAGGTCGGCACCGTCGGCAGGCGCCGAGACGATGACGCGCTTGGCGCCGGCTGTCAGATGCGCCGAAGCCTTGTCCTTGGAGGTGAAGATGCCGGTGCATTCGAGCGCGATGTCGACGCCGAGTTCTTTCCACGGCAGCTGCGAGGGGTCCTTGATCGCGGTGACCTTGAACTTGTCGGTGCCGATGTTGATGAAATCGCCTTCGACCTTCACTTCGTGGGGGAAGCGGCCATGCACGCTGTCATAACGCAGCAGGTGGGCGTTGGTCTCGACCGGGCCGAGATCGTTGACGGCGACGACCTGGATGTCCTTGCGGCCCGACTCATAGATGGCACGCACGATGTTGCGGCCGATGCGGCCGAAACCATTGATGGCAACTCTAATTGTCATGTCTGATCCTCCTGGGGAACGTCTTAAGACTGAAGCCGAGCCTTGGCAGCCTGGGCGGCTGCCTCGGCGGTGATGCCGAAATGCTTGTAGAGGTCTTCGATCGGAGCGCTGGCGCCGAAGCCATGCATGCCGATGAAGATGCCGTCGGTGCCGATGAAGCTATCCCAGCCCATGCGGATGCCGGCCTCGATGGCGATCTTGACCTTGGCGTTGCCGATCATCGCCTTGCGGTATTCGGGGCTCTGCTTTTCGAACAGTTCGAAAGCAGGCACCGAAACGACGCGGGTCGGATGGCCAGCATCCTGCAGCAGCTTGCGGGCGTCGAGTGCGATCTCGATCTCGGAGCCGGTGGCGAAGATGGTGACTTCGGCATCGCCTTCCGCGGTAGCCAGTTCGTAAGCGCCGTAGCCGCAGAGGTTTTCCTCGACGTATTCGGTGCGCACTGCCGGCAGGTTCTGGCGGGTGAGCGCCAGCGTCGACGGCGTCGTGCGGTTTTCAAGCGTCAGCTGCCAGCACTCGGCGGCCTCGGTCGCGTCGGCAGGGCGGAAGACGATGTGGTTGGGGATGGCGCGCAGTGCGGCCAGATGCTCGACCGGCTGGTGGGTCGGGCCGTCTTCGCCGAGACCGATGGAATCATGGGTCATGACGAAGCCGACGCGGATGCCCATCAAGGAGGCAAGGCGCATGGCCGGGCGGGCATAGTCGGAGAAGCACAAGAAGGTGCCGGAGTAGGGGATGACGCCGCCATGCAGCGCCATGCCGTTCATCGCAGCCGACATGCCGTGCTCGCGGATGCCGTAGTGAACGAAGCGCTGGCCGTAGTCGCCGGCAGCGATGTTCTGGGTCTGGCTGGTCTTGGTGTTGTTGGAGCCGGTGAGATCGGCCGAACCGCCAATGGTCTCGGGCACCACGCCGTTGATGACCTCAAGGGCCATTTCCGACGATTTGCGGGTGGCAACCTTCGGCTTGTCGGCGGCGAGCTTCTTTTTGTAGTCGGCGATGGTGGCGTCGAAATTGGCCGGCAGGTCGCCGCGCATGCGGCGCTCGAACTCGGCGCGAACTTCGGTCTCAGCCTCGGCAAGACGCTTTTCCCATTCGTTGCGCTTCTTGGCCGAGTTGAGGCCGGCGAGGCGCCACGCGTCGAGGATATCGGAAGGGATCTCGAAAGGCGGGTAGTCCCAGCCAAGCGCCTTGCGGGTGGCTTCGACTTCGGCGGCACCGAGCGGCGAGCCGTGGACCTTGTTGGTGCCGGCCTTGTTGGGCGAACCAAAACCGATGGTGGTCTTGGCGGCGATCAGGGTCGGGCGGTCCGAACGCTTGGCGGCCTCGATGGCGCCGGCGATCGCCTCTGGGTCATGGCCGTCGATGGCGATGGTGTTCCAGCCGGAAGCTTCGAAGCGGGCAAGCTGGTCGGTCGAGTCGGCGAGCGAGATCGGGCCGTCGATGGAGATGTTGTTGTGGTCCCAGATGACGATCAGCTTGTTGAGCTTGAGGTGACCGGCAAAAGACAGGGCTTCCTGCGAGATGCCTTCCATCAGGCAGCCGTCGCCGACGAGCGCGTAGGTGTAGTGGTCGACAAGCTTGTCGCCGAACTGGGCATTCATGATGCGTTCGGCGAGCGCCATGCCAACGGCGTTGGCGAGGCCCTGGCCAAGCGGGCCGGTGGTCGTCTCGATGCCGGCGGCATGGCCGTATTCGGGATGGCCGGCGGTCTTGGAGCCGAGCTGGCGGAAACGCTTGATCTGATCGATGGTGATGTCTTCGTAGCCCGAGAGATAGAGCACCGAATAGAGCAGCATCGAGCCGTGGCCGGCCGACAGCACGAAGCGGTCGCGGTCGTGCCAATGCGGATTGGCCGGATCATGCTTGAGAAAGCGGGTGTAGAGCACGGTTGCGACATCGGCGGCGCCCATCGGCAGGCCGGGATGGCCGGAATTGGCCTTCTCCACGGCATCAATGGACAGAAAGCGGATCGCATTGGCCATCCGGTCGTGTTTTTCGCGCGAGGACATCGTCCCTCCCATAAGCCGTGGAAAGCGGGGCGACGGGAGCCCCGGAAAAGTGCGCGACACATAGCAGGCACAGGGCTTGAGTCAATAAATCGGTGCGTTTTCACAGCCTCATTGCGGCGCCAAGTCACGCCTTTGCCGCTTTCTCTGGTCGCGGCCGATGCTGTTAGCGGGGGAAAGACAAAACAGCTTTGTTGACGCCTCGTTCAACCGGTGCCTAATGTTTCAGACATAACGCGTTCTGAAACGTGCGCGATTCGGTGATGGGCGAGGGTCTACGGGAGCCATGACCGGGGATACGACACTCAGGGAAGTCATTGGCCGGCTAGGCAAGGCGATCGATACGCTGGAAGGCGCTGTCGCCGTACGGCTGGAGCATGAGCAGGATTACGGCGAAGCAGAAGCCGAGGTCCAGCGCATGAATGCCGACCGCGCCCGCCTTGCGCAGGAGCTCGACAATTCCGAAGCCCGCGCCGAACGGCTGGAAGAAGCCAACAAGGAAGTCTCGCGACGGCTCGTGACCGCCATGGAGACGATCCGCGCCGTGCTGGACAGGTAGGATGGAGATGGCGCAAGTCACTGTTACCATCGACGGCAAACAGTACCGCATGGCCTGCGACGAGGGGCAGGAAGAGCACCTCATCGACCTCGCCAACCGCTTCGATCGCTATGTGCTGCACCTCAAGGATTCATTCGGCGAGATCGGCGACCAGCGGCTGACGGTCATGGCCGGCATCATGGTGATGGACGAGCTGTCGGAGCTGCAGAAGCGCGTCAAGGGCATGGAGACTGAGGTCCAGACGCTGCGCAAGACGCGCGACGACGCGCTGACCAAGGCCGACAAGAACGATGCCGCGCTGACCGGCGCGCTGGGCTCGCTGGCCGAGCGCATGGAGCAGCTGGCGCTGAGCCTGACGAAGAAGGTTTAGGGACGGGCCTTCCACCCTCGGGGTGGAGACCAAAAAAAACGCGCCGGTTTTGCCGGCGCGTTTTTTTGTTCGTTGAAGCTGTCGGGCTCAGGCGTCGATGGTGCGGAGCGCCTGGGCTTGCTTCTTGGCTGCGGCCTTGACCGCGTCCTGGACCTTTTCGAAAGCGCGCACCTCGATCTGGCGGACGCGCTCGCGGGAGATGTCGAACTCGGCCGAAAGCTCTTCCAGCGTCAGCGGCTCGTCGGAAAGACGGCGCGCCTCGAAGATCCGCTTTTCGCGGTCGTTGAGCACCGACATGGCGCTCGCCAGCATGCCGCGGCGGTTGTCGAGCTCGTCCTGCTCGATGAGCATGGTTTCCTGGCTGTCATGGTCGTCGACAAGCCAGTCCTGCCACTCGCCCGACTCGCCTTCGCTGGCGCGGATCGGCGCGTTGAGCGAGGCGTCGCCCGACAGGCGGCGGTTCATCGACACCACCTCGGCCTCGGAGACATTGAGGCGGGTTGCGATCTCGGTGATGTGCTCGGGCTTCAGGTCGCCGTCATCGAGCGCCTGGATCTTGCCCTTGACCTTGCGCAGGTTGAAGAACAGCCGCTTCTGGTTGGCGGTGGTGCCCATCTTGACCAGGGACCACGAGCGCAGGATGTACTCCTGGATCGAGGCCTTGATCCACCACATGGCATAGGTGGCGAGACGGAAACCACGCTCCGGCTCGAATTTCTTGACGGCCTGCATCAGGCCGACATTGCCTTCCGAGATCACCTCGCCGATGGGCAGGCCATAGCCACGGTAGCCCATGGCGATCTTGGCCACGAGACGCAGATGGCTGGTGACCAGCTTGTGCGCAGCAGAAGTGTCTTCATGCTCGTTATACCGCTTGGCGAGCATGTACTCTTCCTGCGGCTGGAGCATCGGAAAGCGGCGGATTTCTTCCAGGTAGCGGCTGAGGCCGCCTTCGCCGGAGACGATACTAGGTAGTGACTGGGCCATAAAGCGCCCTCCCTCTTCACGAGAAATGCTCCCTGATCCTGGCGAGCATGTGGCGCGGCTGCCGAATGCACTGTCGCGCCATGGGTCTTATACAGGAACAAAACCAGAAAAGACACGATTTGTTCAACGCGAAACAGAGTGTCACGCCTAAGTGAACAATACGAGTCAGGTTTTCTGATCGACGGTTCAGAGATTCCGAAAGCCGTCGACCAATTCCCCCATGTCGCGAGGCAAGGGAGCCTCGAACCGCATGATTAGATGGGAAGTGGGGTGGCGAAATGCAAGTAGCCTGGCGTGCAATGCCTGGCGCGGAAACGCCTTGACGGCCGATTTCAGCGACTCTGGCAGACGGTTCGACTTGGTGCGGAAGGCCTGGCCATAGTCGGGGTCGCCAAGGACGGGATGGCCGATATGGGCCATGTGGACGCGGATCTGGTGGGTGCGGCCGGTTTCCAGCCGGCATTCGACCAGGCTGGCGGTGGCGAACTCCGCCTGCTCGGAACCAAAACGCTCCAGCACGGTGAAGTGGGTGATGGCGTGGCGGGCATCGTCGCGGTGCTCAGGCACAACGGCGCGGCGGACGCGGTCTGAATGGCGGCCGAGCGGAGCGTCGATGGTGCCGGTCATGCGCTGGGGGAAGCCCCAGACGAGTGCGTGATAGGCGCGTTCGAGGTCGCCGGTGCGGCCATGGTCTGCGAAGGCCTCGGACAGCGATTTGTGGGCGCGGTCGGTCTTGGCCACGACCATGACGCCTGACGTTTCCTTGTCGAGGCGATGGACGATGCCGGGCCGCTTGACCCCGCCGATGCCTGAAAGGCTGTCGCCGCAATGGTGGATCAGCGCATTGACCAGCGTGCCGGTCCAGTTTCCGGCACCTGGGTGGACGACGAGGCCGGCCGGCTTGTTGATGACGATCAGCTCGTCGTCTTCGTAAAGGATGTCGAGCGCGATCGCCTCGCCCTCCGGTGCAGCCGGTTCGGGCTCGGGCATGTCGATGGAAACCTGTTCGCCTGAGGCGAGCTTGCGCTTGGCTTCGTTGACGACATTGCCGGCAACGCGCACCGCGCCTTGCTTGATCAGCGCCTGGACCCGGCTGCGCGACAGATCGGGTGCAAGGCGACCGGCCAGCCACTGATCGAGCCGCAGACCTGCGGCATCGGAGTCGGCCTCGAGCACTATCAAAGTGCCTGTCGCTTCGCTATCTGATGCGCTCATCACAATTGTTCCGGAAGTTTTGCCATGTCTCGGCCCGCTATTGAAGAAGAAGACAAGCCGCTCGACCCGTCGGTTGAGCGCGTCCGCAGGAAACTCGTCCGCTTCTTCATCATCAATTTAGGGCTGTTGTTGGTCGCCCTTATGGCTGTCATTGGCGGCATTGTCTACAAATCGCGAACGGCTGAGCCTGCTGCCGCTGTTGTGGGCGGTGAAATTCCCGTGGCCGCGGGCAGCCAATTGAGCGGCGACATCGTCTTGCCCGCAGGCGCAAAGATCGCGTCGCAGTCGCTTTCCGGCAACCGCATCTCGATCGACGCGGAACTCGCCGACGGCAGCCACACGATCTATGTCTACGACATCGTCCAGCGTCGGCTGATCGGCCAGTTCGCAGTCAAAGCGCAGTGAGCGGGTTCCCTGCCTCAGGGCGCAAGGTCGCCACGGTTTCGGTTGTCGTCGCCGACTACGACCAGGCGATCGCTTGGTATGTCGAAAGGCTTGGTTTCGTCCTCGCCGAAGACGTCGATCTCGGCGGCGGCAAGCGCTGGGTGACGGTCGAGCCGGGCGGTGGGCAAGGTGCGAGGCTTTTGCTCGCCAAGGCGGACGGCGCAGCGCAAGCGGCTGCCGTCGGCAACCAGACGGGGGGCCGCGTGTTTCTCTTCCTTGAGACCGACGATTTTGCTCGGGACCATGCGTTGATGCTTGCCAAGGGGGTCGAATTCCGCGAAGCGCCGCGCCATGAAGCCTATGGCACGGTCGCCGTATTCGCCGATCTCTGCGGTAATCTGTGGGATCTGCTCGAACCCAAGAAGTAATTGGCGCATTGCAATAATATCACGGCCGAGGCTGTTGCTTTTTCGAAAACGCCAGCCTATATCGCCGATCTCGGCTGCGCCCATCGTCTAGCGGTCAGGACACCGCCCTCTCACGGCGGGAACAGGGGTTCGATTCCCCTTGGGCGTACCAAGCAAATCAAGCGCATAGCCGCGCCGCTGCAAAATCCATCAATAACGGTCGTTCTGTATGCTGCCTGGCGGGTCGCTAGACTGGCGGCTTGACGTACTACCAAGCCCCACGTTCAATCGCCGACAGACCGGCCGGGGGATGCGGCTATGGCGGTATCAGACAAAGCCAGTAGGTCTGCCGTCGTGGAAGAGAAACACGCCTCGACAAACGCAATGAATGACGCGAGGCGATCTTGAGGGGCTTGGGGATGAAGAAGGAAGGGCTGCTGGCCGCCATGGTCATGCTCGCGGTCGCTGGGTGTACGACACCGCCCGCCGAGTATGCAGCCACGCTCTCGACCCAAGACGCAAAATGGCGGTCGCCGGAGTGTGAACAAAGCCGCGCCGCGGCATTGAACTACGAGGCGGGAGAAAAGAAGACATTGAGCATACCGGCCAGTCTGTTGCTTGGCCCGTATGGGCTTGGCATCGCGCTGGCTGGAAAAGAGCATCAAGAAAAAAAACGAAAGCTACTCGCCCGCGATATGCATATGCGATGCTCAAGCCTGCCTATTCCGAAAAGTCTACAAATCAATCCGGATATGTAGGGGTTGTGTCTCGGGGAACATGGAATGCAGCCAGCTTTTGGCCGCATCCGCGCGGTGGCGGCCATGCGGCTCCCAGGCTGACAGCGTGTCTTGCAGTCGGTTTCACCGCAGGCGGCTCAGATCCGCCGCACGATTGTCGACGATGGCTTCCATCGAGAAGAAGCCGGTTACCGTCGCCAGGTCGAAATTGGTGATGAGCTTCTGGTAGAAGGCGTCGTAGCCCGACATGCCCTTGGTCACCACCTTGATCAGATAGTCCCAGTCGCCGCCGATGCGGTAGAAGTCGATCACTTCGGGCAGGCGCTCGACATGCTTGCGGAAATTGTCGGCCCACTCCTTTGAGTGATGGCGGGTGCGGATCATGACGAAGACCGTCAGATCATAGCCGAGCGCCGACAAATCGATGTCTGCATGCGTCCCGCGGATGAGGCCGCTGGTGTTGAGCCGCTGCAGGCGGCGCCAGCAGGCGTTCTGCGACAGCCCGACACGCTCGGCCAGATCGCGCTGCGAAATTGCGCCGTCCTTTTGCAGGCACGACAGGATCTTGAGATCTATCTCGTCTATTTTTTCCATATTGGCGATCATATGACCCAAGTTTGCGCTAAAGTCGCGTGAAAACGATGAAGTTTCAACTGTAGCATCGGACTAAAATCACCCTTGGTACGTTCCCGGGAGAGATTCGATGGAAACCAAGTGCTCCGACAAGCCAGCTGGCTTGCTGCAAAAATTCAGCCAGGACCTGTCTGTCGGCGATGTGGTTGCGGAACTCCGGAATGGCTTGGTCGGCAAGGGCGCTAGAGTTGACGGGCCGTTCGGCCCCAAGGCTCTGGTCTATGCGGATTATGTAGCCTCAGGGCGGGCGCTGATGCAGATCGAGCGCTTCATTCTCGAAGAGGTTCTGCCCTACTACGCCAACAGCCATACCGAGGCGTCTTATTGCGGCGGCATGATGACCCGCCTGCGCCGCGAAGCGCGCGCTGCGATTGCCGATTGCTGTGGCGCCAGCGAAAAGCATGCGGTCATCTTCGCCGGCTCGGGCGCTACCGCCGGCATCAACCGGCTGGTCAAGCTTCTTGGTGTCACTGATGCAGTTGCTTCGGGCAAGCGCGTGCGTGTCGTCATCGGCCCTTACGAGCACCATTCGAACATCCTGCCCTGGCGCGAAAGCGGCGCAGACGTCATCGAGATCGCAGAATGTGCCAAGGGCGGGCCTGATCTCCAAGCACTCGGCGACGTGCTGCAAAATGCGGCCGACCTCACGGTCTGCGCGTTTTCGGCAGCCTCCAACGTCACCGGCATCATCACCGATGTCGCAGCCGTCACCAGGCAAGTGAAGGCGGCGGGCGCGAAGATGGTCTGGGACTATGCCGGTGCCGGGCCCTACATGCCGATCGCGATGTCGCCCGAAAGTGACGCCGACATCGACGCGATAGTCATCTCGCCGCACAAGTTTCTGGGCGGTCCGGGCGCCTCGGGCGTGCTGATCGTGCGCCGCGATGCGGTTGCGACGGACAAGCCGTCCTGGCCTGGTGGCGGCACAGTCAAGTTCGTCTCGCCGACCAGTCACGACTACAGCACCTCCCTGGAAGCGCGCGAGGAAGCGGGTACCCCCAACGTCGTCGGCGACATCCGCGCGGCCCTTGCTTTCCTGGTCAAGGATGCGCTCGGCGCGGAGGCGATGCAGGCCCGCAACGCCGAATTGACCCAGTGCGCCATGGCCGCATGGGAGGGCGTTGAAAACATCGAATTGCTTGGCGCGCTGTCGCCGCAACGGTTGCCGATCTTTTCGTTCCGCGTGAAGGACGGCAAGGGCGGCTATGTCCACCAGCAGCTCGTCACCCGCATGCTGAGCGACCGCTTCGGCATTCAGGCACGCGGCGGCTGCGCTTGTGCCGGACCTTATGTGCATCGGCTCTTGTCGATCGGCGAAGCGGAATCGCAGCGCATGCGCGAAGCTATCCTTGCCGGTAACGAGATCAGCAAGCCTGGCTTCATCAGGCTCAATTTCAGCGTGCTGTTGCCGGAGGAGAAAGTGCAGTTCATCCTTGATGCGGTGAGGCAGTTGGCGGGGGACGCGATGCAGTACCAATCACGCTATGATTTCGACGCCAGCCGCGCGATCTTTTACCCGCGCAATGTCGAAATGGCGGAGGCTTGAGAGATGGCTAGACCCGATATCGCCGCCTTCTTCGATCCGCGCACCTGGTCGGTGCAATATGTCGTTTCCGACCCGCGAACCAGGCAATGCGCAATCATCGATCCGGTTCTCGATTTCGATGAGAAGTCGGGTGCGACGGCGACGACCAATGCCGACCGGCTGCTCGATTTCGTTCGCGCGCAGGACCTCGAAGTGCAGTGGATTCTCGACACGCACCCGCATGCCGACCATTTCTCGGCTGCATCTTACCTGAAGGCCAAGACCGGTGCGCCGACGGCGATCGGAGCGCGCATCGTCGATGTGCAGAAGCTGTGGGCCGGTATCTACAACTGGCCGAGCCTGCGCACCGACGGCTCGCAATGGGATCGCCTGTTCGACAAGGGCGATACGTTCGAGATCGGGGGCATCAAGGCAGGCGTGATGTTTTCGCCCGGCCATACGCTGGCTTCGGTGACTTATGTCGTGGGTGATGCCGCCTTCGTGCACGACACCGTCTTCATGCCTGACAGTGGCACGGCGCGCACGGATTTCCCCGGCGGCAGCGCCAATGCGCTGTGGGCGACGATCCAGGACATTGTGGCGCTGCCGGACGACACGCGCATTTTCGTCGGCCATGACTACCAGCCGGGTGGCCGCGAGCCGCTCTGGGAAAGCACCGTTGCCGCCCAGAAAAACCACAACATCCACCTGACGCGCTATGAACGGGAAGAGGACTTCGTGGCGTTCCGCAACGAGCGCGACAGCACCTTGCCGATGCCCAAGCTGATCCTGCATGCGCTGCAGATCAACATCAATGGCGGCAGGTTTCCCGAACCGGAAGCCAACGGCAAGCGCTATCTGAAGTTCCCGCTGGATGCGCTGAACGGAGCTGCCTGGGGTTAGCTCTGTGTCGGCGATGGCGACAGATCGTCCATCGCCGGGGCATGCTCTTGAACCGGTGATCCCCCTTTCGTAGCTTCGCCGGACTCATGCCCGCGTTGCCGCAAGGCCTTTCGCGCTGGCGGTTGGATTTGGAGATGCTGCTCATGATGACCGGACCGATCTGCAAGGCTGCGCGCGCGATTGTTGAAATCACGCGGGCGAAACTGGCGACCGCGTCGAATGTGGACGAGCTGGTCATCGAGGCGTTTGAAAGACAGATCTCGATTCCCGCCGACGATACCATCCTTGCGCTGCAATCGGCGCTGGAGCGGCTTGGAGCTGTGTTCATTCCCGAGGAAGGCGCCAATGGCGCGGGCGTCCGGCTCAAGTTCAGCCGTTCGGTAACACGACGCCTGTCGACGCTGGAAGGCGAAGGCGGCCCTGTGGCGAGCGACGACGTTCCCTGACGGCAGCGCGCGCCATTAATCAGCGGCGCTTGGGCTTGGCTGCCCTTGCCTTTTGCTCTTCGGCAACTTCCTCGGCGCGGAGCCTGGTCACGCGTTCGATCAGTTTCACCGGCACGGGTTCGGCGAGCGGAAACCGCAGCGTGCCCTTGCCGGCGACATAAGGCATGATCTCGTCCTTGAGCGTTGCGACGAGATGAGCGGAGGCGGGGTGGAGCGAATAGTGCTCTTTCCAGCCGGAGAAATAGATCACCTGGGCCCCATCCAGCTTGTAGGCAGGGATCTGGTAGGAGATGACCTCCTTGGCGGCTGGCAGGATGTCGCGGATGATGGCGCGGACTTTTTCCAGTGTGTCTCTTGAGGCTTCCGGTTGGGCTGCGATGTATTCGTCGACGGAACTGAAGTCGGACTTGGCCATGGCGTCCCCTCAGGGATTTGTCGCCGCCGGCAGAGCCCGTGAAAACTCGACGCCGTCGATGATGAACAGTTGAGGAGCGGGAGCGGCGGCGACGCGTTCGATGCCGTCATCACACGAAAACACCGGCCAGCCGGTGTCCGTGCACAAGATGTCGACGAACCAGTTGCCGAGCTGGTTGGTCATGCTGATCCGCAAGGCGCCGTCGCGCAAGCGGCGGACATGCGAGCCGTTCGCCGCCGTCCAGGTCCAGGGTCCGCCAAGTGGCGGTCGGGCAAGCAGGATGAAGGGATAGACCTGCTGGGGCAGGCCCTCATACTCCGCAGCGTTGCGATAGCGCATCATCGCGGTGGCGTAGTTGGCGGCAATAGCGGGCCAAGGTGCATAGAGCGCGGCCAAGCCATGTTGATGCGGATCGGTGAGCAACTGACGGCCATGAGTCGCTTCGCCCCGGGCCGCCGATGACGCGGCGAGGATGACGATTATCGTGGCAACCAGCGTAGCGAGACGTTGCGTCATATGCCCGGATTGGATGGACCTGCCGGGTGACATTGTCGTCGCTCAACAGCGCAGGATCAATGGGCGGATGAAAATCCGCATGCCTGATCGCAGAAAAAGTCGGAGATGTAGGCCAAAACACCACATTCGGGCGTCAGAGGCGTTTGGAAATCAGGGAAAATCCAGGTGAAACGCACGATGCACACCCGAAAGCGCCGCGCTTTCGGGTGTTTGTGTGCCATCGCACTTTGCCTGAGGTTCTGGCAGCCTGAAATTCAGGCTGCGTTTCTCGTCCGAAGCCGCGGTATGCTCGCCAGCAGCAGATCCTTGTCGCGCACGCCGCTACGGTAGAGCTTGAGAAGAGTCCTCGCTATTTCGCTTGCCCACACCGAGCTGGGGTCTTCGCCGCGTTCGAGGCAAATCTGGTCGAACACACGCTGAAGAAGCGCGAGATCCTTGGGATAAATCGGGGAGTTCGGCTGGGTGAAAAGTACGTGCTCCATAGTCTTCTCCCATATGGGGCTTGTCTTTTGTGTTCTTGCTGCTGAGTTTTTGCCTGCTGGTTGTCGTGGTCAGCCAAGCTGACCGAAGTGGATGCTTAAACCCTGACTATGCCTGCCGACATAGAATGGGGATAGAGTTCAGCATCGTTAGAAGTACCTGGCGCAGGCGATAGCATCGACATGCCTCCTCGAGGCAAAGATTGCATGCTGGCGTGGTTCATTTCAGGGCGGAAATTTTGCTCTACAACCCACGTCATGTCGAGTCACCCTGGGTTGTATCGGAGTTGCGAGGCGACCCTGCCAGGTTCGACGAAAAAACCCGCCGCGAGGGGCTGCGGCGGGTCTTTCCGGAGCGTGGCTGAAAGGAAAAGACCACACTCATTTGCGCGTTAACGCCTGAAACTGAACTCGCAAACAGGGTCGCGGTTCCATCCTGGCGAACGATGGGCGCTGCCGTCGCGATCACGAATTATGAAAGGCGGGAACCGATCCGTGGCGGGGGCATTGAGCGACGTTGCCGTCATTTGCGGCCAAAGGAGGCCACGTTCAAAGGAGGAAAGTATGTCACACAAGCTCATGACAACTTTGATTCTGTCGATAGGTCTTTCCACTGCGGCATTGGCACAGACAACAGGTTCGATCCAAAGGGCGCCTGACCGGGCAGCCCAGTCGATCGGAGAGGCTCAATATCCTGGCAATGTAGCTGGCACTATGAACTTCGGCGCTGAGATGAGGGCTCATTGGCAGTCGCTTAGCCCTCTGCAGCAGGCGCAAGTGAAGAACGATTGCGCATCGCAGACGTCTGGAGGAACAGACGGGAACCAGCGGCTCAATCTGGCAGCACCCTTGGCCGGAACGTCCCGCATGTGCTCCTGGGTCAACACCCTATAAGCACGACTGTTGCGGTGATTGACGCAAATCGGCTCCGCTCATGCATATCGGAGCGGAGCTTGTGCTGGTGACGCTTGGTGGAATTGCGCTGTGATGATTGTCACGCGCCTTTACCAATTGTTCACCAAACGACCGCACCATTGACATGCGCAATGTATCGAGTGCGCGTCTTTGGCAACGCCCGGCGGGCTGCACACCCTTCTGCCCGCCGGTGTCTGCCGGACTATCCCGGCCTTTCCAACAACTCCGGCATGACTTAGCCTGACGCGACCGTCCGGGCTGAGGCGGCTGAATGGCGGCCGTCAGGCCACAGATCGCAAGAAGGGCATGAACGCTTGGCTGAAATGACCATCATCGTCGAGTTCGAGACACTGGAAGGGGCGGAGGAGCAGTTCCTCGACCTGATCTCGGAACATGCGCGCGCGACCTTGCAGGAGGAGCCGGGCTGCCTGCGCTTCGAAGTGATCAAGCCGGTGGAGCGCGACGGCAGCGCGATTGCCAACAAGGTGATGGTCAACGAGCTTTATGCCGATGAAGCGGCCGTTGCAGCGCACGAGCGCAACCCGCGCATGTCGGACGTGCAGGCGGCACTTTCGCCCTTGCTCAAGTCGCGCCGGCTGATCCTGGCCAAGTCGCTTGGCCTGGTGGATCCCAATGGCGGCATGCGCCCCGAAGAACTCAATGCCGCCAACGACGACTAGCAGCCGCGTACGTACTGACGTGCGGCGTTAAGGTTAGTCAGTCGTTAATGCTTCTGCGGCAAGGTTGGCGGCGGCGGTCTGCGGGGGAGCAGCATCGCCCTTGCATGCAGGGCTGACGGATGCGGAAAATTCTGGGGTCGTCGGACGTCAACGATCCGACCGGCGAGCCGGCCAATGGCCAGGCGATGACGATCGAGGCTCGCAACAATCGGGCCTTGGACGACGTAAATTTGCCTTATGCCGATCTCGAACGGACGATCGATTCGATGAATATGGGCGTGGTGCTGGTCGACGCCGGGCTCAGCGTGCTGTTCCTCAACCAGGCTTTCTACGAGATATGGAAGGTCACCGTCGATCAGGTCGCCGCCGGCTGCCCGTTCAGGACGCTGATGGACGTCAACCGCCACAACGGCGTCTACGCCATCGCCGACGACAAGTGGGAAGGCTACGTCGCCTCACGCGAGGCTGAGATCCTGGCCGGCGACGTTGCGCCGCGCGAGTTCCGCCGCGCTGACGGCTGCACCATCATCTATTCGGTGACGGCCCTTTCGGGCGGCAAGCGGCTGGTTTCTTATTACGACGTCAGCGAGATGAAACAGCGTGAGGTCGAAGCGGTCGAGGCGCGCCACCGCTTGGCGGAAGTGCTCGAATCGCTGCCGGCGGGCGTCGTCATCTACGACCGCGACGACCGTTTCGTGCTCGCCAACCGCAAGCTCAAGAATGCGCTGCCGGCGCTCGGCGATGTCATGACCGAAGGCAGCTCGCTGCGCGACAGCCTGGTTGTGGCACAGCGCTCCGGCTACTACCGCGACACCGGCGACGCCGAGCTCGATGCCCTTTACGATGCCGATCCGGAAGCCTGGGTCGAGGGCATGATCGGGCACTATCACACCAACCAGGCGGTGCGCGAGCGGCGCAATCCCGACGGACGCTGGTATCAGGTGTTCGACCAGCGGCTCGCCGACGGCACTTTCATCGGCGTACGTGTCGATATCACCGAGCTGAAGCTGCGTGAACGCGCGCTGCAGGAAAGCATGCGCGAAAACGAGGTTTTCCGCAGCCTCATCGACAATGTGCCGGTGTCGATCTACGCCAAGCATGACGATCTCAGGCTGATGTATGTCAACCAGGGCTGGTGCGAGCTGACCGGCTATTCCAAGCAGGAAGCGATCGGCAAGACCGACCTGGAGATCTTCGGCCCCGAAGGCGAGCCATTCATGGAGGCCGACCGCGAGGTCATGCGGCGCGGCACGACCGTGGAGATCGAAGAGACGGCGACATGTGCCGACGGCATTGTGCGTCACCAGTTCGCCCGAAAGGGCGCCATGGTAGCGTCGGACGGCTCGCTCTACCTGATCGGTTCGACGACCAACATCACCGAACTGAAACAGCGCGAGGCCGAGCTTGAGGAGGCGCAGCGCCGGGCGGTGCTGGCAGACCGGGCCAAGTCGGAATTCCTCGCCAATATGAGCCACGAAATCCGCACGCCGATGAATGGCGTGCTGGGGATGGCCGAGCTTCTGGCGAAGTCCGATCTCGACCCCAAGCAAAAGACCTTCACCGACATCATCGTCAAATCGGGCAATGCGCTTTTGACGATCATCAACGACATCCTGGATTTCTCGAAGATCGATGCCGGTCAGCTGGTACTCGATCCGATCCCGTTCAACCTGTCGGAGGCGATCGAGGACGTCGCCACGCTGATGTCGACCCGGGCCAAGGAGAAGGATCTCGAGCTGATCGTGCGCATGCAGCCCGATCTCCGGCACCTCTATGTAGGCGATGTCGGACGCATCAGGCAGATCATCACCAATTTGCTCGGCAATGCGGTGAAGTTCACCGATTCGGGCCATGTGCTTGTCGATGTGACGGGCCGCAGCGACGGCGAAGAGACCAAGCTGCATGTCGCTGTGACCGACACCGGCATCGGCATTCCCGAAGCCAAGCTCAAGCTGGTGTTCGAAAAGTTCAGCCAGGTCGATGCGTCGTCGACCCGCCGTCACGAAGGCACCGGCCTTGGGCTCGCCATTACTTCGCGGCTCGTCGACATGATGGGCGGCGAGATCGGGGTGGAGAGCGGCGAGGGCGCAGGCTCGACCTTCTGGTTCACGCTGAAATTGCCCAATGCCGGACGGCTGGAGACAAGGCCGGCGGCGCTGATCGATGTGACCGGCGCGCGCGTGCTGATCGTCGACGACAATGCCGTCAACCGCACGATCCTGACCGAGCAGATGCTGTCATGGGGGTTTGATTCCTGCGCTGCGCAAAGCGGTGCGGAAGGACTTCGGGTGTTGACCGCTGCGCATGCGCTGGGGGTCAAGGTCGACTGCGTCGTGCTCGACTATCAGATGCCGGGCATGACCGGTGCCGAGATGGCGCGGCTGGTGCGCCAGACACCAGGCTTGGCCGAGACACCGATCGTCATGCTGACCTCGGTCGACCAGTCGCTGTCGGGTCCCGGATATCGCGACCTTGCCATCGATGCCCAGCTGATCAAGCCGGCGCGCTCGTCAGCTCTACTTGAGGCGCTGGTCGCGACGATCCAGCGGCGGCGCACGCCCAACCTCACGCCGGTTCAGGCAGCCGAGGCGATAATGCCGGCTAAGAATGCGCATAGCCCGGCGCCCAATGTCACGCGCTTGCGAGGCGGGCAGCGGCCGGCAGGCGAACGTGGGCTCGACATTCTCGTTGCCGAAGACAACGAAGTGAACCAGATGGTTTTCAGCCAGATACTGGCCGAGACCGAACTGAGCTTCGAGATTGTCGGCAACGGCCGGCGCGCGGTCGCCGCATATAACGAACGTCGGCCGCGGATGATCCTGATGGATGTGTCGATGCCCGAGATGAATGGGCTCGAAGCAACGGGCGAAATCCGCAAGCTGGAACGTGGCACGGGCACGCGCGTGCCGATCATCGGCGTCACCGCGCATGCGCTCAAGGGCGACAAGGACCGCTGCCTCGAAGCTGGCATGGACGACTACCTGCCCAAGCCGATCAGCCCGCGCGCCTTGCTCGAAAAGATCGAGCGCTGGTCGTGGCATGATGACGGGCGCCGCGACGCGATCTAGAATCAGGCGATGCCGGCCTGACTGAATCTTCCACACGCGCCAGGCCAGCGTTCGAAGACTGTGGAAATGTGACAAGCCAATGTGACAAAGGCCAGCCTGCCGTAGGGGTAGGCGGGTTGCTTTCGCGTCTCGTCTGTTGTTTGCCTCGCGCCGGCAAAGGATCGAGGAAACGACCCCTTGGCCGCTCTGCACAGCGACCGTTACAGGGGTGACACGAAACTGTCATCTAACTGTAATAGAGGGGGGCTATTGGCTCACCGGGCGCCGATGAAAGGCGTCATGCGAGATACTCCACAGGAGCAGGCCCCAATGAAAAAAGCTCTTCTCACTGCGTCGGCTGCTGCCTTCGCGATCGCTGCCTCGGTAGGCTATGCCTCGGCGCGCGACCAGGTCCAGGTTGCCGGTTCCTCGACCGTTCTGCCTTATGCAAAGATCGTTGCCGAGCACTTCGGTGAAACCTTCACCAACTTCAAGACCCCGGTGGTCGAGTCCGGCGGCAGCGGCGCCGGCATCAAGGAATTCTGCAAGGGCGTCGGCGAAAACACCATCGACATCGCCAACTCCTCGCGCCCGATCAAGAAGGACGAAATCCAGTCCTGCGTCGACGCTGGCGTCAAGGACATCCAGGAAGTGAAGATCGGCTATGACGGCATCGTCTTTGCAACCGACGTCAAGGGCCCTGACTGGGCGCTGACCCCTGAAGACGTCTACAAGGCGCTCGCCGCCAAGGTTGTCGTGGACGGCAAGCTGGTTGCCAATCCGAACACCAAGTGGAACCAGGTCAACCCGAACCTGCCGGCCTGGGACATCGCGGCCTACATTCCGGGCGAAAAGCACGGCACCCGCGAAGTGTTCGAAGAAAAGCTTTTGATCGCCGGCTGCAAGAAGCTCGGCGGCGTTGAAGCCGGCAAGGCTTCGGGCCTCGACGACAAGGCCGCCGAAGCAGCCTGCAAGGCCGTGCGCAAGGACGGCAAGGCCATCGACATCGATGGCGACTACTCCGAGACGCTTGCCCGCATCGATAGCAACAAGACCGGCGTCGGCGTGTTCGGCCTCGCCTTCTACGAAAACAACGCCGACAAGCTGAAGGTCGCTACCGTTGGTGGCATTGTGCCTTCGGTGGAGACCATCTCCTCTGGCGAGTATCCGGTGTCGCGTCCGCTGTTCTTCTACGTCAAGAAGGCACATCTCGGCGTCATTCCGGGCCTGAAGGAATATGTCGAGTTCTTCCTCGACGACCAGATGGTCGGACCGGAAAGCCCGCTCGCCGACTACGGCCTGGTTGCCGCTCCTGACGCAGAGCGCGCTGCCCAGCGCGAAGCCTTCGGCGCCGGCAAGACCATGTAATTTTCGAACTGCCACGGGGCGGCGGAATTATATCCGCCGCCCCGTGGAATATTCCGCCGACTGTTCCGTTCGGCACAGAGAACTGAATTCACCGAGGCCGGCCCATGTCTTTCCTGCTCGTCTTCGCCATCGTACTCGCAATAGGATTGGTGGCCTTCGTGGTCGGCCGACAAAGGGCGCGTGCGCAAGATGACGGCACGGTCAAGCCGCACTCGCGTGCGCACTACCACGGCTGGTGGGCGTTCCTGACGGGCGTGGTTCCGGCCGTATTGTTTCTCGCAGCCTGGGATACCGGCGCGAGCGCTTATCTCAACAGTCATATCCACGCGGCCCTGCCGGCCGAAGTCGCCGACGGCACCGTCGCGCATGAAGATCTCGCCGCCGGCCTGGTCAAGAGCCTAGCCAATGGCCTGCGCAGGCTCGATAGCCAAACGCTTGCCGCCCTGCCGTCGAGCTTTGCCGAACTGCAGCCGCTGCTCGCCGTAAAGGGCGTGGCGCTGGCGCCCGACACGCAAGACTACATGATCCCGATCGCGACCGAGGCCAACCGCGTCTCCGACCGCCTCGACATGATCGCGGCCGTCGTTTCGATCGGCCTTGCTCTGTTCGGTGCCGGTTTTGGGCTCAGTCGCGTCAGCCCGCGTGCCCAGGCGCGCAACAATGTCGAGAAGGTGATGCTGTGGAGCCTGCTTGGCGCCTCGACCCTCGCCATCCTGACGACCATCGGCATCGTTTTGTCGATGCTGTTCCAGACCATCGCCTTCTTCGAAAAGATCCCGCTGACCAACTTCTTTTTCGGCACTGTGTGGGACCCGCGTTTTGCTGCTGCCGGTTCGGGCGGCGCCGAGGGCCAGTTCGGCCTGATCCCGCTTCTGGCAGGCACGCTCTACATCGCCTTCGTCGCCCTGCTGGTGGCCGTGCCGGTAGGCCTGATGTCGGCGGTCTACATGTCGGAATATGCGGCCCCCAAGGTGCGCGCGGTGGTCAAGCCGGCGCTCGAACTGCTCGCCGGTATCCCGACCATCGTCTACGGTATCTTCGCGCTCGTTACGCTCGGGCCTTTCCTGCGCGACATCAGCGCAGCACTGACCGGCGGCACACCGTTCATCCAGGCGCAGAGCATCCTGACCGCCGGCCTGGTGATGGGTGTGATGCTGATCCCCGTCGTCTCTTCGCTTTCCGACGACATCATCACCGCCGTGCCGCGCTCCATGCGTGACGGTTCGCTCGGGCTTGGCGCGACGCGCTCTGAAACCATCAAGCGCGTCGTCCTCCCAGCCGCCTTGCCCGGCATCGTCGGTGCCATCCTGCTCACCGCATCGCGCGCCATCGGCGAAACGATGATCGTGGTGCTGGCGGCAGGTGTGGCCGCCAACCTGACGCTCAATCCGTTCGAGGCGATGACCACCATCACCGTCAAGATCGTCAACCAGCTGACCGGCGACCTTGAGTTCAACACGCCGCAGACGCTTGTGGCCTTCGCGCTCGGCATCACGCTCTTCGCGCTGACCTTGGTGATGAACATCGTCGCGCTTTACATCGTCCGGAAGTACCGGGAGCAATACGAATGACCGATATTTCGCTCGACACGCCGACCGCGTCGGTAGCCCGTCCGCGCCGCGACATCGGCATCAAGAAACGCTACGCCGCCGAGCGCCGGTTCCGCCTTTATGGCGTGCTCGCCATTGCCGTCGGCCTGGCGTTCCTGGGGATCATGTTGACCTCGATCGTCTCCAAGGGCTACACCGCCTTCTGGCAGACGACGGTGACGTTGCCGATCCATTTCGACGAAAAGATCATCGACCCGAGCAACAAGCGGGCGACCGATCCGAACGTGCTGATCATGGCGAACTATCCCAAGCTCGCCGAGGCAGCACTGATCGAAAAGCTCGGCATCGACCCGAACGACAAGGCCGAGGTCCGCAAGCTCAAGGGCTTCTTGTCCGATAGCTCGCGTGTCCAGCTCAGGGCCATTGTTGCGGCGGACCCGTCGGTCATCGGCACCACGCGCAATGTCGATATCCTTGCCGCAGCCAATCTCGACTCGGCCTTCAAGGGCCAGATCGATCTCGACGTGCCGGAAAGCCGCCGCAAGGTGTCGGACCAGCAGGTCGAGTGGATGAACAAGCTCAAGGCCGAAGGCGTGATGGCCGAACACTTCAACACCGGGCTGTTCAGCTATGGCGCGTCGAGCCGGCCGGAAACGTCAGGCGTCGGCGTCGCACTCATCGGCTCGTTCTACATGATGGGGATCGTGCTGCTGCTGGCGTTGCCGATCGGTGTTGCCGCCTCGATCTATCTCGAGGAGTTCGCCAAGAAGAGCCGCTTCACCGACATCATCGAGGTCAACATCAACAACCTAGCCGCCGTGCCGTCGATCGTCTTCGGCCTGCTTGGTCTTGCGGTGTTCATCAATTTCCTCGGCCTGCCACGATCGGCATCCTTCGTTGGCGGCCTGGTGCTGACGCTGATGACGCTGCCGACGATCATCATCGCGACGCGTGCGGCACTCGCCGCAGTGCCGCCGTCGATCCGTTCGGCGGCGCTGGGCCTTGGTGCTTCGAAGATGCAGATGGTGTTCCATCACATCCTGCCGCTGGCAGCCCCCGGCATCCTGACCGGCACGATCATTGGGCTCGCACGCGCGCTCGGCGAGACGGCGCCGCTTCTGCTGATTGGCATGGTCGCTTTCGTCGCCGACTATCCCACGACGCCATTCGATCCGGCGACGGCCTTGCCGGTGCAGATCTACATGTGGGCGAACGAGGCTGAACGCGCCTTTGTCGAGCGCATGTCGGGCGCCATCATCATCCTTTTGATCTTCCTCATGGCCATGAACATCGTCGCCATCGTCCTGCGCCGCCGCTTCGAGCGCCGCTGGTAGGGCATGGACAAGGAGTATCCTGCTATGAACATCATGACCGAGAAAAAACTCGAAGACGCGGTAAATGCCGAGATGAACAGACCCAACGAAATCATCAAGATGCGCGGCGACCAGGTCACCGTGCACTATGGCGACAAGCAGGCGCTGTTCGGTGTCAATCTGGACGTCCGACAGAACCAGGTGACAGCGCTGATCGGCCCTTCGGGCTGTGGCAAGTCGACCTTCCTGCGTTGCCTCAACCGCATGAACGACACCATCGACGCAGCTCGTGTCGGCGGCAAGATCACGCTCGACAACGAGGATATCTACGATCCCAAGATCGACGTGGTCGAACTGCGCGCGCGTGTCGGCATGGTGTTCCAGAAGCCGAACCCGTTCCCCAAGTCGATCTACGAAAACGTCGCCTATGGCCCACGTATCCACGGCCTTGCCAAGAACAAGGCCGAGCTCGACGTGATCGTCGAGAAGAGCCTGCAGAAGGCGGCCCTGTGGAACGAAGCCAAGGACCGTCTCAACGAGCCGGGCACCGGCCTGTCGGGTGGCCAGCAGCAGCGCCTGTGCATCGCGCGCGCCATTGCGGTGTCGCCTGAGGTGATCCTGATGGACGAGCCGTGCTCGGCACTCGATCCGATCGCCACCGCGAAGGTGGAGGAGCTGATCGACGAGCTGCGCGAGAACTACACGATCGTGATCGTGACGCACTCGATGCAGCAGGCGGCACGCGTGTCGCAGCGCACCGCGATGTTCCACCTCGGCTATCTCGTCGAGGAAGGCGCTACCGACAAGATGTTCACCAACCCCGACGACAAGCGGACGCAGGACTACATCACCGGCCGCTTCGGCTGAGTGGACGTTTTCGCCGCGGTATACGAGACGAGGAATAAATCATGGGCGAACATACAGTCCGGTCCTTCGACGAAGAACTCCAGCATGTCGACCAGCTCATCCGTGACATGGGCGATCTTGGCAGCTCGATGGTTGCCGGTGCCATCCGTGCGCTGTTGTCGTCCGACCAGGCGCTGGCGCAAAGCGTTGTCGCCGACGACACGATCATGGACGCCAAGCAGCGCGAACTCGACAACAGCGCCATCACGCTGATCGCCAAGCGCCAGCCGATGGCCCAGGATCTGCGCGCCGTGGTCGGCGCCATCCGCATGGCGGGCGATCTCGAACGCATCGGCGATCTTGCCAAGAACATCGCCAAGCGCGTTGGCGCCGTCGGCCAATCGCCGACGCCACGCAATCTTTCGCATTCGATCGATGCCATGGCACAGCTGGTGCTCGACCAGGTGCGGGGCGTGGTTGATCTCTATGTCGCGCGTCAGGCCGAGGGCCTGAAGAACTTGCGCGCCGACGACCAGAAGATCGACATCCAGTACAACGCCGTGTTCCGCGAGCTCCTGACCTACATGATGGAAGATCCGCGCAACATCACTGCCTGCACGCATCTTTTGTTCTGCGCCAAAAACCTGGAGCGCATTGGCGACCATGTCACCAACATCGCCGAGAACGCGTATTTCGTGGTGACCGGCACGCAGCTGCCGCTCCACCGGCCGAAGGTTGAAGAAACCACGTCGCCGGTTTCGGCCACCTGAACTCCAACATAGAGGACAGCCGATGATCGCCCCCAAGATCATGGTCGTCGAGGATGAAGAGCCGCTGGGCGTGCTGCTTCGCTACAACCTCGAGTCCGAAGGCTACCAGGTCGAAGTCGTCACGCGTGGCGACGAGGCCGAAATACGGCTTCAGGAAAACGTGCCCGACCTTTTGGTGCTCGACTGGATGGTGCCGGCACTCTCCGGCATCGAGCTGTGCCGCAGGCTTCGGATGCGGCCCGACACCGAACGCCTGCCGATCATCATGCTGACGGCGCGTGGCGAAGAAAGCGACCGCGTGCGCGGGCTTTCGACCGGTGCCGATGACTATCTGGTCAAGCCGTTCTCGACGCCTGAGTTCATGGCGCGGGTGAAGGCGTTGCTGCGCCGGGCCAAGCCCGAAGTGCTTTCTTCGATCCTCAAGGTCGGCGACATCATGCTCGATCGCGAGTCGCACCGGGTCTACCGCAAGAAGAGCGAGATCAAGCTCGGGCCAACCGAGTTCCGGCTGCTTGAGTTCATGATGCGGCATCCCGGCCGGGTGTTTTCGCGCAGCCAGTTGCTCGATAATGTCTGGGGCGAGACGATCTACATCGACGAACGCACCGTCGACGTCCATGTCGGGCGCCTGCGCAAGGCGGTCAACACCGGGCGCATGCCCGACGTGATCCGCACCATCCGCGGCGCCGGCTACGCTATCCGCGAGGATTAGGCGACCGTTCGGCGGGACAACGACGTTTGGCCCGCCGCACGCTTGACGGACACGACCAGGCGCTTTGTCGCCAAAGTGCGATCAGCGCCATCCGCCGTTCGGCAGCCGCCCATGATAAGGTGTGTTGCGGCAATGACCGTAGGGGCCGTGCCAATAGCCCGGAGGGCAGCCGTTGCCGTAGCGCGGCGCAACCCGCCTATATTCGCCATAGCGGCATCCGCCATACGGCCCGCGCCAGCCGCCGACGCCGCAGCCCTGTACAATGGGAATGACCATCGCCGAAGCTTCAGGGGCAAGCGGTGCGGGGATCGGGGATGCTGACGCAGAAAACGATGAAGCACACAAAAGGCCGATGCCGGCCAGGATGTTACGCAGCAGACTGGTCATCGCGGGTTCTCCGAAACTGGAAGACAAGTCGGTTCCAGGTTTGGTTCCACTCGCGGTTCCCTTGCCGAGGCCTGGAGCCTGCTTCAAGGGGCGGACGCGGACTGTCATCCAGGGTGCCAGTATGGTCGCGACCGTCGTTGTAATTGCGACAGCCGAAATCAAATGTCCTTGAGCGGTATGTCAGCCCCTGTGCTGCGCGGGGGCTGGGCCTGCGGCGAAGATCTCCTGATCGACATAGAGCAAGGCGCGCATCAGGCAGCCCAGGCGGATGAGGGGGACTTCGTTCGGTTCGGTGTCGAAGGAGATCGCCTTCGAGTGCAGCCCGCCGGCCGTCTTGGCGATGGCCGCGCGGACATGCGGCTCCATCAAGTCGAAGGCGGTAGCACCCACGCCAACAAAGGCGAGCGGTGCCGGATCGATCAGCGCAAACATCGATCCCAGGCCGAAGCCGATGGCCTCGCCCGCCTTGCGGAACGCCTCGCGCTCGGGGCCGTCATGGTCGCGGGCGGCGTCGGCGAGGGCGGTGATGTCCTCGTCGGAGAGATCGGCGAGCGGCTCGGCATTCTCGTCGCCGAGACGTGCATTGCGCCATATGGCGTAGTTGCCGGCATAGGCTTCGACGCAGCCGCGCCGGCCACAGCGGCAAAGCGCGCCCTCGGGCCGGTGGATCATGTGGCCGAACTCGCCCCCTGACGAATGCGTGCCGGTGAAGAGCTCGCCCTTCAATACCAGTCCCATGCCGATGCCATGCGAAAGCAGGATGGCGATGAAATCGTCGCGGTAGCGGACTGGGTCGCGCCAGCGCAGGGCCTCGGCGATCATGTTGCAGTCGTTTTCGACCGTCACCGGCACGCCGAATTCCTGTTCGAGCCGGTCGGCGAAGGGAATGTCGTCATGCGGGGTGATCGGCGACCACAACAGCTTGCGCGAGCCCGAATCGGTGATGCCCTGGACGGCGAGCGCGATGCGCAGCACCGGGCCGTATGTCGTTTCGATGCGATCCATCAGGCCCCGGATCATGGTGACGCATTCGTCGATCAAGGCATGCGCCGGCATGCGCTGGGTGACGAGACGGCGGTTGTCTTCGACGATGGTGTTGCCGGCATAGTCGATGATGGCGGCCGACAGGCTGTTGAGGGAAAGCACGACAGCAACGATCGACGCAGCCTTTGGATCGACCGCAAGGGCGACCTGCGGCCGGCCGCGCTTCATTGCGACTTGTTCATTGCCCTTGGCTTCGGCGAGGATGCCCTCGGCGATGAGGTCGGAGGATATCGTCGATATGGTGGAGTGGCTGAGGCCGGTCGTTGCGGCAATTTCGGTGCGCGAAGGCTGGCTGGCGCGACGAACGGCTGATATGACCATGGCGCGGTTGCGCCGTCTCAGATCGTCGTGACGTATGCCGACCGACATGTGCTCGTCTTCCTCCCGGCGAAGCGCTGCCCTTCTGATGCGGCAGTCCCTAGCGCCAACTAATTGTGACAGAGCCGAAGCCAAAAGTCTTTATTTATTTCGAGTCCCGAAAAAATTAGGAAGGCCTTGCGAAACCATGTTGACAGCGGCTGGCCGTTGAGTCACTATTTTTTCGAGGCTCGAAAAAAAGAGCTTCTCCAAGGGCTATCGCGAAGTAGGCGCGCCCATTGGGCGCAGGGAGGAAACCATGAAAAAGTTTACCACCGCCATCCTGGCGGGTGTTGCCATGACTCTGTCGCTTTCGGCAGTGGCTTCGGCAAAGGACAAGGTCATCGGCGTGTCGTGGTCGAACTTCCAGGAAGAACGCTGGAAGACCGACGAAGCTGCGATGAAGGCCGCCATTGAGGCTGCTGGCGACAAGTACATTTCGGCTGACGCACAGTCGTCGCCCGCAAAGCAGCTGACCGACGTTGAAAGCCTGATCTCGCAGGGCGCCAACGCCCTGATCATCCTGGCGCAGGACGCATCGGCTATCGGGCCGGCTGTCGACAAGGCGGTTGCGGAAGGCATTCCGGTCGTCGGCTATGACCGTCTGATCGAAAACAAGGACGCCTTCTACCTGACCTTCGACAACAAGGAAGTCGGTCGCATGCAGGCCAAGGGCGTGTTCGCCGCAAAGCCTGAAGGCAACTATGTCTTCATCAAAGGCTCGGGTGCCGATCCGAACGCTGATTTCCTGTTTGCGGGCCAGATGGAAGTGCTCAAGGAAGCTGTCGACGCCGGCAAGATCAAGAATGTCGGCGAGGCCTACACTGACGGCTGGCTGCCCGCCAACGCTCAGAAGAACATGGAGCAGTTCCTGACCGCCAACGACAACAAGATCGATGCGGTCGTGGCTTCCAACGATGGCACCGCTGGCGGTGCGATCGCCGCACTCCAGGCGCAGGGCCTTGCCGGCTCGGTGCCGGTATCGGGCCAGGACGGCGACCATGCCGCGCTGAACCGCATCGCGCTTGGCACGCAGACGGTTTCCGTCTGGAAGGACGCGCGCGAACTCGGCAAGAACGCGGCTGAAATCGCCTCGCAGCTCGCCGACGGCAAGAAGATGGAAGAGATCGCCAACGTCACCAAGTTCAAGACGCCGGGCGGCCTGGAGCTGAACTCCGTCTTCCTGACCCCGGTTCCGATCACCAAGGACAACCTCAACCTCGTCATCGACGCCGGTTGGGTTGGCAAGGACGTGGTCTGCCAGGGTGTGGCTGCCGGTTCAGTTGCTGCTTGCAACTAAGACCGGATCGATCCGATCGGGAAACGCCGCGGCTTGTCCGCGGCGTTTTTCAAAAGCGCCCGCTTCATGACATGGTGGATTGCTCCTATCATGCGCACACCGGCTGCCGCGAAGACGGCCATCCGGTTGGGAGGTAACAATGGCAGATACGACTTCCAACGCGCCGGCTGACCGAGCGCGAACGACCGAGCTCAGCCCAATCGGGCGTTTCCTCAAGGCAACCGAGATCGATACGCGAATGCTCGGCATGGTCGGCGCGCTGCTGCTGATCTGGGTCGGACTGCAGGTGATTTCGAGCCTGCGCCTCGGCGTCAACCCGTTCGATTTCGATAGCCGCACCTTCCTGACCGCCCGCAACCTGTGGAACCTGTCGGTGCAGGCGTCCGCCGTGGCGATCATGGCGACCGGCATGGTGCTGGTCATCGTCATGCGCAACATCGACCTGTCCGTCGGCTCGGCCGAAGGCCTGATCGGCATGGTGATGGGCTTCGCCCAGGTGCATTTCCTGATCAAGGCCGTCGGCCTGGAACTCGGCAATCCATGGATCTGGGCCCTGGCGCTCGCCATAGGCATCGCACTCGGCCTGATGATCGGCGCGTTGCAAGGTTTCGTCATCGCCTACATGGAGGTTCCCGCCTTCATCGTGACGCTGGGCGGATTGCTGATCTGGCGTGGGGCAGCTTGGTGGGTCACGTCAGGCCAGACGATCGCGCCGCTCGATGCGACCTTCCAGCTCATGGGCGGTGGTCCGCAGGGCGCCATTGGAGCAACGTGGAGCTGGATCGTCGGCCTTGTCGCATGCCTGGCCGTGGTGTTCCTGCTGCTGCGTGGCCGCCAGCAACGCAAGCGCTTCAAGTTTCCGCTGCGGCCGGTCTGGGCCGAGGCATTTCTTGGCACTGTCACTTGCGGGGTCATCCTTGGTGCCATCTGGATCGCCAATTCCTACCCCTGGCCGATCGGCATCGTGCGTCGCTACGCCGAGGCCAACGGCATCACCATCCCCGAAGGCGGGCTGTTCATCGCCCATGGCATTGCCATTCCCGTCCTGATCGCGGTGGCGGTGGGCATCGTCATGACCTTTGTCACCAACCGCACACGCTTCGGCCGCTATGTCTTCGCCATCGGCGGCAACCCCGAAGCAGCCAGCCTTGCCGGTATCAACACGCGCTGGATCACCATGAAGGTGTTCATGATCATGGGCGTGCTGGCGGCGATCAGCGCGGCAGTCTCCAGTGCCCGCCTGAACTCGGCAACCAACTCGCTCGGCACGCTGGACGAGCTTCTTGTCATCGCTGCAGCGGTCATCGGCGGCACCTCGCTTGCCGGTGGTGCCGGCACGGTTGCGGGTGCCATGTTGGGCGCTCTCCTGATGCAGTCGTTGCAGTCGGGCATGGTGCTGCTCAACGTCGACACGCCGCTGCAGAACATCGTCGTCGGTTTGGTGCTGGTCGTGGCCGTCTGGCTCGACACGCTCTACCGCAAGCGCGTCTAACGAAATCCGGGAGGCAAGATCATGGAACAGACCCGTATCCCGCTCGTCGACCTCAAGAACATCTCCATCGCCTTCGGCGGCATCCGCGCCGTCGACGATGCCTCGGTCGATCTTTATCCCGGCGAAGTGGTGGCACTCCTTGGCCACAATGGTGCTGGCAAGTCTACGCTGATCAAGATCCTGTCGGGTGCCTACAAGCGTGACAGCGGCACGATCTTCGTCAATGGCTCCGAGGCGCAGATCGCCAACCCGCGCGATGCCAAGAAGTACGGCATCGAGACGATCTACCAGACGCTGGCCTTGGCCGACAATGTCGATGCCGCGGCGAACCTTTTCCTCGGGCGCGAGATCATGACCGCATATGGCACGCTCGATGACGTCGCCATGGAGGCCGAGGCGCGCAAGGTGATGGGGCGGCTCAATCCGCGCTTCCAGCGTTTCAAGGAGCCGGTCAGCAAGCTGTCGGGCGGCCAGCGCCAGTCGGTGGCGATCGCGCGCGCCATCTTGTTCAACGCGCGCATCCTGATCATGGACGAGCCGACGGCGGCCCTTGGGCCGCAGGAGACGGCGCAGGTCGGCGAACTGGTCAAGCAGCTCAAGGCCGACGGCATCGGCATCTTTTTGATCAGCCACGATATCCACGACGTGTTCGATCTCGCCGATCGTGTCTGCGTGATGAAGAACGGCCAGGTGGTAGGCACCGCGCGCACCCAGGAAGTGACCAAGGACGAGGTGCTCGGCATGATCATTCTTGGCAAATGCCCGCCCGGAGCTGTCCCAGGACCTGGAGCGATGCAGATCGCGGCCTGACCCGGCTTTGCCGGCTTATGAAACTGGCTTAGAGATGATCGCGAAAAGCTGTTCCCACTTTTCGCGATCATGCGTTAATGGGTAAAGGGTGACGCGAGCCAGCCAGAATTGAGAAAGTACTTCCCCAGTCTGATTTTTGTTGCCGTCACGCTCGTCAGCCTGACGATGGCGGCACTCGTCTATCTGGCGACAGTCGAGGCGGCACGCATCAAGTTCCAGTCGGTGGCCGACGATGCGCTCAACCGGATCGAAGGCAGGGTGGAGTTCGACCTTGCCCTGCTGCACGCGACTCAGGCCATGTTTGCGGCCCAGAAGGGCGACATCTCGCGCGACCAGTTTCGCGACTATTTCGCTTCGCTGGATGCCGAACGGAAATTTCCGAGCTTGCGAGGTGTTGGTTTCCTTCGGCTGATCGACAGCGACCAAAGCGAGGCCGTTACGCGCGAGCTGAAGGACGGCTACGGCATCGACCGATCGCCGTTTCCGGAAACCGACCTCAAGTGGCGGACGCCGATCGTGCTGTTCGAGCCAATGAGCAAGGCCAGCCTCGATGCGATGGGCTTCGACATGGCGACCGATCCAGCACGCCGCACCGCGATCGAATCGGCGATGGCAGCACAGGGCGAGCCCAGGGCGACGGGCAGGGTGTTGCTGGGCCAAGGTGACAATGAACGGCAGCCCGGGATCTTGGTGTTTTCGCGCGTCGACCGCCCTGCCGCCGAGGGGCCTGCGCCGGCCGGCTTCCTCTATGTCGCGTTCCGCACTGGCGAGCTGTTCCAGGCAGCGCTCGGCAAGGGGCCGCTCTTGCCGGTTTCGGTCGAAGTATTCGATGGAACGGCAGGCGACGACACGCTGCTGTTCCGCTCCCAGGTGCCGCCCGACCCTAGCTATGGCGACAATTTTTCGGTGACGCGCGAGGCCAATGTCGCCGGCCGCAAATGGACTGTCAATTTCCGGCCAAGCACGGCTTTCGTAGCGCCATCGCCTCGTGCGGCGCCGTTGATGCTGGGGGTTTTCGGGCTGGTGCTTGCAGGCTCCATCGCGCTGGTCGCGCGCTATCAGCAGCGCGCCTATGAGGCAGCCAGCCTGCTTCACGAGACGACCGAAAAGAGCCTTCTCGAAAAGGATCTGATGCTTCAGGAAATGAAGCATCGCATCAAGAACCTTATCGCGCGCGTCCTGGCGATGGCACGACAGACGGCTGCCGGCTCGAAGGATGTCGACGAGTTCTCCGCTTCGTTTTCAGCGCGCCTGCAGGCGATGGCCTCCTCGCAGGACATGCTGACACGGTCGCGCTGGCAAAAGGCCGATCTCAGTGAGCTGCTGCGTATCGAACTCGGCCAGGTGTTCGGAAAAGAACTGCCCGAGGGCATGACAACCGGTCCCACGGTCGAACTCGACGAAACGACCACACAGGCGCTCGGCTTGACCTTCCACGAACTGGCGACCAACGCGCTGAAATATGGCGATGGCGACAACTCCGTCGGCGGGCTTAAGGTGAATTGGCACCTGAATGGTCAGGGCAAGGGGCGTCGGCTGGTGCTCAACTGGGCGGAGCGCAATGGCAAGGGCGTTTCAGAGCCGGAGAAGATCGGCTTTGGCACCAAGCTGATCGACATGAACATCACCCGCGAACTGGAAGGCCGGATTGCCCGGCACTATGCGGATGACGGGCTCAGGGTCGAGATCGACATACCCTATCGCGGCTGACGGGTCTTCCGTTGCCGGACAAACAAAACCCGGCGCCGACATTGTCGACGCCGGGTTTTCAAGCAACTCGCGTTTAGCGGCAGCGTGCGGTGTAGAGCTGTCCGCGGCTGTTGCGATACTCGCAGTAGCCGTTGCGCAGGTTGCGCACGAGAAGGCCGGATGCAGCGCCGACGGCACCGCCAATCAATGCACCCTTGCCGCCGCCGATCAGGCCGCCAGCCACAGCACCTACACCCGTGCCGACGGCGAGGTCGCGCTCGGTGGTCGTGCAGCCCGAAATCGCAACCACCGCTGCAAGGGCAATAAGTAGTTTCTTCATGTGGTCAGTCCTCTCGCTTTCAGATCGTCCCTTCCGACACTTAGCGCATCGGCCCAAAAATCGGAATCGTTTTTCGGATCGCAGCACCTATTCAACTGGTCCCGCGTATCCGCCACGTGCCGGTTCCTCGGTGTGACAGGATTTGCCGGATACAAATCCGACACTAATGAACATAGGCTGCCTTGGGGCGTGCCTGACCGGACGCAACAACGACGTTGGAGATCGAAAGAGACGCCTCGAGCGTTCCGTTCGGCAAGACGTTCCAGGTCAACTGATCGTAATCGTCCTCAAGTGCCGGGTCGACCTCCAGGCACTTGGCAAAGACGCGCGGATGCTGTGGAGCCAGCACGCGCAAGGTCTTGGGCAATGTCGCCTGGCAGTCCTCGAAGGCTTCAAAAACGGCGGTGGGGGGACGAACCTCCCGGCAACCAGACAAATCCTGCGAGCAGGAAACGACCAACAGAAGTGCTGCGATGTGTTCCATGGCAAACCACCTTGCCCAAGAAACGACGATGCCCGGCTAAAAGTTCCGTGCTCTCAGCGACTCATTTTTCTGAAATGCGTTGGCGTTTGATTCTTCGACGCTTGAACGTGAAGGAGCCGGGTGCCGACTTCTACTCCATCGCGAAATTGGCCTTGGGCATGACGAGCCTGTACTCCAGCGTCGTGGTGCCGATATCGAGCTCCGCGGAGCCGTTGAGCGCAGTCGGCACCACGCGCTCCAGCGCCACGCTGCCAAAACGCTTCTTGCGCATCGTGCTGTCTGTCACTGGGCCTATCGCCTCGGACCAGTGCACGGTCATATGCTCTTCGCCGTCGGGTCCAGCCATAATTCTGGCGGCCGCGACCTCGACATAACCGTCGGCGCGGGAAAGCGCGCCGTAGCTCACCGAATTGACCGCTAGCTCATGGACAGCAAGGCCGATATGCAGGGCGGCGTTGGGGTTAAGGTAGGGATCGTCGCCGGAAAAGCGCACGGTGTGTTTCGTGTCGATGCTGTAGCGGCTCACCTGGCCAACGACCAGTTCCCGGAACCCGGCGCCGCGCCAGTTGGAGGAGGTTACGAGGTCCTGCGACGAGGCGATGGACTGGAGCCGACCGCGGAACCGCTCGAGAAAGCCGTCGATGGAGCCGGAATAGTGCCCGGTCTGGCTGGCGATACTCTGGATGATGGCAAGCAGGTTTTTGGAGCGGTGGCTGACCTCGCGCAAAAGCGCCTTCAGCGTCTGCTCGCGCCGCTTCTGCTCGGTGGTTTCCATGACGGTAACGACCACGCCCTGAACCTGGCCGCGATCGGAGACGTCGGCATCGATACAGACTTCGAACCAGCGCATGCCGGCGGCGTTGTCGGCAACGCTGATCTCGAGTCCGTCGGAATTGCCGGTTGCGATGACATTTTTCTTGGCGGCTACCAGGCGGTCGGCCTGCTGATGCGGCAGAAGATTGCCGTCGCCGGCCTGATCCTCAAGCAGTTCAGCCCAAGGCGGCTGCAGATTGTGCGACCACATCGTGCGTAGCTTGCGGTCCTGGTAGAGCACGGCGATGCCGGCATTGCGGGAAGCATGCAGGAGTGCCGCGTCCACCCGTGAACTCTGTCCCGTTGGGGGAGTGGGGTTGGCCATGCGACAAGTGCCTGCCTTTGCCCTGCTGAGCGAATTCTTCGATGCTTGCCGGAGACACCGGCCGGTACCGAAATGGGACCGCCGGGTAACGCTTCAGATTAGTAGCGCTACCCGGCGGCGCTGGACTCCGACTGAGGGGGCCGGCTTCCAGTCTGGGTTTCGTTCTTCATTTTCCTGTCTGATCACGCGCGCCTGAAAAGGCCCGCGATCAACGAAATGACCAGGAATGCCAAGAAGATGAAGAACAGGATCTGCGCGATGCCAGCGGATGTTCCGGCGATACCACCGAAGCCGAGGGCGCCGGCGATGATCGCGACGACGAGGAATACGAGCGCCCAATAAAGCATGGTCTATCTCCTTCAAATGACGAATGAAAAACGTACCGCCCCAAGGTTGGTTCCCTGAGGTGGTGCTAAAAAAGGCCTATGCAGCAGCTTTCGCCTGCCTGTCAAAGAACAAAGCTTGACTTATCAGCGCCTTGACCATTTCGGGGTTGAACGGCTTGGTGACCAGGAACGCCGGCTCCGGCCGCTCGCCGGTCAGAAGGCGCTCGGGGAAGGCGGTGATGAAGATCACCGGCAGCGGGGCAGAAGACAGCATCTCGTTGACGGCCTCGATGCCTGAGCTGCCGTCGGCGAGCTGGATATCGGCCAGGATCATTTTGGGCCGTGTCTTCTTGAACATGGCTGTCGCTTCCGCATGGGTGCGTGCCGTGCCGACCACGCGATGGCCGAGGCTTTCCACCATTTCTTCGATATCCATGGCAATCAGCGGTTCGTCCTCGATGATCAGGATATCGGTTGCGACCTGGCGCGATATGTCGCCGCTTGCTTCCTGGAGCAGCTGGGCAAATTCGTCCTGGTCGGCATCGAGCACCTCAGCGGCTTCGACGTCATTGAACCCTTCGACGGCGACCAGCAGGAAGGCCTGACGCGGGCGTGGAGACAGTGCTGCGAGATTGGCTGCGGCGCGCTTTTCCCAGGCCAGCGAAGACGATTCCTGCGGTACGCGGAACGAAACCGATGTGAACAGGCGGGCAAATACCTTGTAAAGTGCAATGCGGTCGTTGGATGCGGACGGGAATACATCGATGTCGTCGATAAGCGCTTCGAGCATCGCGGCCACCAGTGCATCGCCGCTTTCCTGAGAACCCGACACCGCGCGCGAGAAACGGCGGAGATAGGGCAGGTGCGGGGCGATTCTCGTGGATAGAGTCATAGTCGACGTCTCCCTCATGTGACGGTGTCAAAACTGCTTTGAAGCGAGCACACAACGCATTGTCTGTGCAAAAGTTCCTCTTTTGTGGAACCTATCCGCATTTGGGGAGTTTGTTGCAAAATTCGGGAAACCGATAAGGGTTGTTGCGCGCCGTCATTTCGGGGGCGGGACGTTTGACATTGCACAAGGGCAAAGCAAGCATATGACTAAGCAGACAAGTGGTGCAGGCAACGCCGCGCCGAATCGTCGCCGGGATGGCGAGCCTCTTGGAGCAAACTCCGAAATCGGCCGAAAACTGAAACAATATTACGATGAACTGGTGTCCGACGAGGTGCCGGATCGTTTCGCCCAGTTGCTCAGCCAACTGGAAGAAGCCGAACCCGCGCAGCAGAAGGACTGACCACTCATGGCAGCTTCCCTCGGTTTCAAGGGCGACTTGCTCGCGGCGATCCCTGGCCTGCGCGCTTTCGCCATGTCGCTCTCCCAAAATGCGGATAGAGCCGACGACCTGGTCCAGGAAACGCTGGTCAAGGCGTGGGACAAGCAGACGAGCTTTCAGCCGGGCACCAATTTGAAGGCCTGGCTGTTCACCATCCTGCGCAACGAATTCTATTCGCAGATGCGCAAGCGCGGACGCGAGGTGCAAGACAGCGACGGCCTTTTGACCGCGCGCCTGGCCGTGCATCCGAGCCAGCCCGGTAGGCTTGATCTCGACGATTTCCGCAAGGCGCTCGAGCAGCTTCCCGAAGACCAGCGCGAGGCGATCGTCCTGATCGGCGCATCCGGCTTTTCTTATGAAGAGGCAGCCGAAATCTGCGGTTGCGCGGTCGGCACCATCAAGAGCCGCGTCAGTCGCGCCCGCAACAGGCTGCAGGAGATACTCGATATCTCGGGCGAGGCCGATTATGGCCCCGACGCGATCGCGGCCCAGGTCATGGGATCAACGGTCGGCTGAGCGGGTCTTTCGGATGCTTTCGGCAACCGCCTCGACGAGATCATCCCCCGCATAGGGCTTGCTTACCAAGGCAACGTCCGGGAAGCCGGTGAAGATTTCGTCCAGCTGGTCGTAGCCCGAGGCGAAGATGAACGGTACGCCTGCAGCTGCAAGGCCGCGGGCGAAGTCGAGCGTCGGCTCGCCATTCAGCATGATATCGATGATGGCCGCGTCATAAGGTTTCGCGGCTTCCTGAGCCTCGCGCAGACTGCTGGCGATGACGACATCCCCGGCACCATGGTCCTTGCAAAGCTGCTCGACGTCGAGCGCGATCAAGGCCTCGTCTTCAAGCACAAGGATACGCAATCCTGAAAGCGGGGTTGGCACGTCGAGGGGCACTCCATGAAATTGAAACTGAACATGGCGGTAGTCGCGTCCGCTGTCATTTAAAAAAGACATGCCAGACAAGGAAGCGGCCGTCGACCCCGATGCGGCGAGGAACTTTTGCTGGCCTGACCGCGTTGCCGATCACATTCCTTGGAGAATAGCATGAGCGGGCAGAGCATTTCGACGGAGATGGCGCGGCAGGTTTCGTGCGAAAAGTGTCCGCTGCGGTCATTGCCGACTTTCAGGGCTTTCGACAATGAAGAACTGGCTTTCGTCAGCGGCTTCAAGCGCGGAGAACTTTCCGTCGACAAGGGTGCGACATTGCTTTCGGAAGGCAGCAACAGCGCACATCTGTTTACCGTGTTTGCGGGATGGGGCTTTCGTTACAAGCTGCTGGAGGATGGTCGCCGCCAGATCCTGAACTACGTTCTGCCGGGCGACATGATCGGATTGCAGGGCAGCCTGATGGGCGAGATGCAGCACTCGGTCGAGGCGTTGTCGCCGATGCTCTTGTGCATGTTCGAGCGCGACCGGCTGATGGAACTCTATCGCGGCTACCCTGGCCTCGGCTACGACATCACATGGATTGCGGCGCGCGAAGAACGGATGCTCGACGAGAATTTGTTGAGCGTCGGACGCCGTTCAGCGCTTGAGCGCGCAGCCTACCTGCTGGCTTTCGTTGCCAGCCGGGCGCGCAAGGTCGGCATGAATGGCGCAGGCGACGTCGAGATTCCGATCACCCAGCAGCATCTTGCCGACACGCTCGGACTTTCGCTTGTCCATACCAACAAGACGATCAGGAAACTGATGGACCGCAAGCTCGTGCAGTGGCGCGATGGTGGCTGCAAGGTGCTCGACATCGAAGGGCTGATGTCGCTCGCTGACTGGAGCGGCCTTGACGAAAGCGTGCGTCCTCTCTTGTGAGCGCCTATCGGCTGTATCGCCGATCAAGCACGTCGACGCCCCAGTTCACACCGGGCACCACGTTGCGGATGATCGCGTAGCCGACCAGCAGGGCAGGGATGGCGACAAAGCCCCCGACCGCGCCCCACAGCCAGATCCAGAAAGCCAGTGCCAGCAAAACAACAAAGGGATTGAGTGTCATCGTCTTGCCGATGACGAACGGGGTGATGAACTGGCCCTCGATCGTGTTGACGCCGAGATAAACGATGACAGGAAGCAGGCTTGTGCCCAACGTGTCGAACGAGGTCAGTCCGACGGCAAACAGGATTGCGACCATGACCAACGGTCCGACGAAAGGCACGAAGTTGGTGACGATCGCCAGCGCGCCCCAAAGCGGCGCGGAAGGTACGCCCAGAAGGTAGAGGCCGATGCCGACGGTGAGACCCTCGGCGACGTTGATGATGGTGATCGACAGCAGATATTGCGAGACCAGCTGTTCGACGTCGCGGAAGATATGGGCGACGCGCCAGCGCAGGCGGCGGTTGAAGCATAGCTTGAGGATGGCGGTTCTTGTCTGAGAACGCGTCGCGACAAAGAAATAGAGACTGGCGAAGAACAAAAGCACCTGGGCAACGACCGCCGGAGCAAGTGTCGCCATCGTTTCGACACCGGTGCCTTCGTCGACCGAGACCGACAGGCCTTCGCCGCCGGTCACCTGGCGCAACTGGTCGCGCATGCTCTTGAACGTATCGAGCGGGCCCTTGAGGTCGGAGAGCTGCGAAGCGAGCTGCGCCCAGATCTGGGGCAGGCGCTGAAGCCAGAAGCTGAGCGGCGATGCGATCAGCAGCGCAAAGATACCGACCGAGACAATGAACAGCAAAACGACGATGGCCGCCGAGAGCGCAGGGGGCAGGTTGAAACGCTCAAGGCGCGAGGCAAGCGGACCAAGCATCAGGCCGATGACGACGCCAAGGCCGATGGGTGTGAGAATGAATTCGCCGGCATGGAGCGCAAAGACGGTGGCAATGACGCCCACGAAGATCATCGACACCTGCGCGCCGCGCACGAGCAGAAGCTCGAAGTTGGATTTTGGCGGCAGGCGCACGGTTGGCGCCTTCGTCATGGTGCGGTTGGGCATCGACAGTTTCCAGCGAATTCAGGCTGGCAAAACGTCCGGCGGTCGGCGATGGTTCCTCCGATGAGGGAACCGACCGGGCGTATGAGGCGTTTCGGCCCCATCAAACGCAAGGAGTAGTGACATGGCGACAGCTGCAGGAAAGACCGGAAACGGCACCAAGACCGTGCCGGACCTCGAGGCCGACATCAAGCTATTGAAGGCCGATATCGAAGCGCTCGCCAAGCAATTGGCCTCAACGGGCGAGCATGGCTATGGCGCGGCCCGCCGGGCGGCGGCACAAGGAGCGGGCCAGTTGAAGGCGCAAAGCGACGCTGCCGTTGAATCCTTGCGCGCCAATGCCAGGGACATCGAGGAACAGTTCATGGCGACCGTGCGGGAAAAGCCCGTCACTTCGCTTGCCATCGCTGCCGGTGTCGGCTTCCTCATCGCGCTTCTGGCGCGGCGCTAGCGATCGGCCGGGGGACTTATGCTGGCATCACTGATTGCGAGTTTCGCCACTGGCGAGACGACACTTGCGCTGAGGCGCACCCGCCGCGCGGCAGTGGCCTATCTGGCCGCTGCAATCGCAGGGCTCTGCGGGGTAGGGTTCCTGGTGGGCGCTGCCTATGTCTGGGCGGCGCAAAGATTTGGGCACATCGAGGCATCCCTTGGCTTTGGCCTCGGCTTTCTGGTGGTTGCCGGGCTGATCTTGCTGTTTCACCGGCTGATGGCTGGTTCGCGCGCTCGAAATGAGCAGAGGCGTCGACGCGCCGACATCGCGGCGCTTGGCACGACAGCAGCTATGGCCCTGTTGCCGACATTGCTGCGCAGCAAGGGCGGCATCGGGGCGCTGCTGGGGCCGGTGGTCGCACTTGCCGCCTATGCGATCATTCGCGAAAACAACAAAACGGACGATAGTGACGGGGTGGCGGGGGAATAGTTCCCCTTGTGCCCTAGGGGGTGGTCTCGGCCGGTTCGCCCAGCGGCATTGAGATCTGCGCCCGCACGCCGTCCGGCAGATATTCGTGGCTCACCTCGCTTGAGATCACTTTCGCCAAGCTGCGGCGAATGAGGATCGAGCCAAAGCCATGATGGGCGGGCGGCGTGACTTTGGGCCCGCCGCTTTCGATCCATTCGAGCTGCAACCGTTTCTCGCCCTTGCGGCCTGTGACAGTCCACGAAAGCGCGACTTGGCCCGCTGGCACCGAAAGCGCTCCATATTTGAGCGCGTTGCTGGCGAGCTCGTGGAGGATAAGCGCCAGGCCGAGCGCCTGGTCGGGCGTCAACAAGGCATCCTGACCGACAATCGAGATGCGCGGTGTCTCGGTGTCGTCGAAAGGGCTGAGTTCTGTTTTGGCAAGGTCGCGGATGCCGATGCCGCGCCATTCATATTCCGACAACAGGCCATGGGCGAGCCCGAGCGCGCGCAGGCGCTGGCTGAAAGCTTCGAGGAACTCGCGCGGTTCACGCGCATGGCGCACGGTCTGGGTGGCGAGCGCCTGGACGGTCGCAAGCGTATTCTTGACCCGATGGTTGATCTCGCGCAGCAAAAAGCGCTGGCGTTCTTCAACGGTACGGCGCTCGGTGATGTCGTAGTTGACCCCGAAGACCAGTGTTGGCCTGCCATCGGCGTCGCGCTCGACGACGCGGCCGCGAGCGGCCAGCCATCGCGGTGGATCAAAACCCCTGATGCGGTACTCGCCGGAGTAATCGTTGCTGCCTTCGAGCGCTTCCCGGAACATCTTGCGCGTTTTGCCGATGTCGCGCCTGTCGATGGCAACGACGATGTCGCGCGCCCGCATTTTCGTCGCTGGCGGCATATTGAAGAGTTCGGGCAAAAGCGTGTCGCATTCAACGACGCCGGTGCGCGGATACCAGACCCAGCTGGCAAGGGCTGCGGCTTCGAGTGCTACCGCGCGACGGGTTTCGGCATGGACCAATGCCGCCTCGGCCCGTGCACCGGCCCGGGAGCGGTCGCGCAACATGACCAGGCTCGCGGCCAGCGATGCCAGCTCTTCCATCTGTTTGAGCCTTGCCGGGTGTGGCCTTGGTCGTTCCTCTCGGTCAAGCACCAGCAGGACACCCACCGGGGAGCCTAGGGCGATGATCGGTACGCCGGCGTGGAACAGATATGCGCCGGCTTGGATGGATGCGTCGCCGGCGAGGATGCAATTGGCCAAACGGAGCGCCCCCGCAGCTTGTGCGAGGTCGATGCCAAAATGCGACTGTACGACCTGTTGCCCCTTGGCATTGGCCAGGGTGAGCAAGGCGGCGGGCGTTTGCATGAGCGCTGCCGCAAGGCTTGTCAGGCGATCGAAATCCGCATCGGCAGGGACGTTCGATGCCGAACCGGTGTCGCCGCCGTCGGCGCTTTCCGTGTCGATGATTTTGTTGTCCTGCACCCGACCATCCCTTTGGCTCCGAGGAAACTAGACGGGCAATGCCAGATTGAAAAGCCTTTGCGGGACCCATGGAACCATGCCGTGAAACCCTCGTTAGCCTCCTGAAGCCATATGGGAGACTACAGATGACCAAGATCATTCCAGCCCACAAAGCACGGCAGGGAACGCGCGGCCGCCACCTGTTGATCGTGCTGGCGGCAGGCTTGCTGCTGGCACTGGCCGCATGGGGCGGGGCGGAGTTTTATGGCGAGATGATCGGCAAAAACGTCAACCAGACCATCTCGGCTCCAGGCTAAGTGCCCTTGCGGAAAGACAATTTTGAAATGCTTGCGAAAATGCGAGGGACGGTTCCGGGCTCGACACATATTGAAATTAGCCGGGCAAAATTTCGGAACCATGGCCGGCTCACGACGTTGTGAACCCGTGAAGAGGCCGCGCCGGACCCTTCCCGCAAAAGACTGGTCGAGGCGCGGCATGCATGATGAGAACACGCACGAGGAGAGAATATCATGATCCGCAACCTTTTGGCCACGACCGCCTTTGCAACGCTTATCGCCACCGGCGCTTATGCTCAGGACACCACCGCGCCGACACCCGCGCCCGCACCGTCCCAGGCAGCTCCCGCGGCACCTGCGGTGATCCCGCATGCCGACGGATTCCTCGCAGCCAACGTCATCGGTGCGAAGGTCTATAACGGCACCGCTGCCGACGCCGAGAACATCGGCAAGGTTCACGACATCGTCATGACCGCTGACGGCAAGGCCGATCAACTGGTGATCGGTGTCGGCGGCTTCCTTGGCATCGGCGAAAAGAACGTCGCCGTCAGCTTCGACAAGTTCGACTGGGCCGAGAAGAATGGTGATCGCTGGCTGGTGATGGCTACGACCAAGGAACAGCTGCAGGCGCTGCCCGATTTCGACCGCCGTGCATATGAACCGACGCCCGCGCCAGTAGCGGCTACCGATCCGGCGTCTCCAGCAGTTGACCAGACCGCGCAGGCGCCCGTTGCTCCGGCTACGCCAGATGCGTCAATGGCTGACGAGACCAAGACCGCGGCGATCGACAAGTCGACACTGAAGGAGCTGCCGAGTGCCGATCTGCGGGCCGAAGAACTGATGGGCACCACCGTCTATGGTGGTGACGACGCCAATATCGGCGAGATTGGCGATATCCTGATGACGGCGGACGGCAAGATCGACGCCTATGTCATCGATGTCGGCGGCTTCCTTGGCATGGGTGAGAAGAAGGTTGCCGTGGGTAGCGACAATCTTGCCTTCATGGTCGATACCGAAGGCAAGAAGTATCTCTACACGACCTTCACCAAGCAGCAGCTCGAAGCTCAGCCGGCTTATGACGCTGGCAGCTGGGCCGCCAAGCGCGACGAGCAGCGTCTGATCATCGTTCAGTAGATGCGGCGGCACCAGAGCAGAAAAGCCCGCGCTTCGGCGCGGGCTTTTTGTTTGGGCTGTCAGGGCAGACGTGCGAAGTGGCCTGTGGCCCCGCCGTCCGCCAGTTCTGATAGTGCGAGCGACTGATCGAGATGCCGCGCGCGCCATGCCAGCAGCCTTTCGGCGAATTCTAGCCGCACCGGCAGCCACGCCGGGTCGTTGGCGAGATTGCGCGTTTCACCGGGATCGTTGACGAGGTCATAGAGCAGCGGCGGCAGGCCGCCGCCGAAATGCACGTATTTGACCGCCTCGGTGCGGATGACCGACAAGTTCAGCGCGCGCGAGCCGGTGCCGAAATAGGCTTCGGTCGTGCCGTCGGCAACCGAGCGGAAATCGTATTCCCAATGGGCCGCGTCGCGCCAGGCAGCAGGTTCGTCGCCGTCGAGGAACGGCTTCAGCGACTGGCCGTCGAGATGCGGTAGTGGTTCGCCGCCGATGAGTTCGAGCAAGGTCGGCATGATGTCGACGGCGGCGGTGAAGCGGTTGACGGTGGTGCCGGCGGACTGTTGGTGGCGCGGGTCGCGTAAAATCAGCGGGATGTGGTAGCTGCCGTCGAACCAGCCGCCTTTGCCCAGCATGAAATGGTCGCCCATCATCTCGGCGTGGTCGGAGGTCAAGATGACGATGGTATCGTCCCAGCTGCCGGCAGCCTTGATGCCTTGCCAGATGCGGCCGAGCTGGGAATCGACTTCCGAGATCATGCCGTAATAAAGCGCGCGGATCTTGCGGAACTCGTCTTCGCTCCAGTCGCCGACATTGCCGGATGCGCCAGGAATGAAGCTCGACTTCTTTTGATGGTGGGCGAGGTGGTAGGCGAGGAACGGATGGCTTGCTGCTTCCGCCTGCCTGTTTTCCGCGCGGGCATAGGCCGGCCCCTCAGCCGGGTCATACATGGTGTTGAAGGGTTCGGGCACGATGAAGGGCGGATGCGGGCTGAGGAACGAGACGTGCGCGAACCAAGGCTCACCCTCGTCTTGCTCGCTCAGCCAGCGCAGGAATTCGCCGGTGAGAAAGGCGGCCGGCGTCTCATCCTTCGAATAGGCTGGTACAGCTGAGCTGATCTCTGGCGCGGATTTGTCCGCCGGGCGGTGGATGTCGGGAAAGCCGGGGCTCGAATCGATGCCGCGCGCCGCGAGCCAGGACAGCCACGCTTTCTGGTGCTCGGGCAAAAGCTGCCTGGTGGTGAAGCCGGGCAAGACGCCCTCATAGGTTCGTAGGAACGGATCGCCGGGCGCGCGGTTGCGCGGGTCGGGCGAAACATCGGTGTAGCCGAAAAGCGTGGGGTCGTAGCCGACGCGGCGGGCAGCGCGGGCAATGTTGTCGTGGCGATCGTCGAGCGGCGTGCCATTGCGGCAGACGCGGTTGTTCATCTGGTAAAGGCCGGTGTAGAGGCATGCCCGCGCCGGCGAGCAAGGTGCGGCCCCGGCATAATGTCGCTTGAACAGGACACCCTCGCGGGCAAGCGCATCGCTGTTGGGCGTTTTCACCACGGGATGGCCGACGCCCGACAGGGAGTCGCCGCGCCACTGGTCGCAGGTGATGAGTAGGATGTTCTGCCGTCTGCCGGTGTCTGCCAAGCTAGCCCCCAAATTCAATTGCGGCCAAGGAAGCCGGATTCATTTGCGGGTGCAAGCGCCATTGTGCCCGTACGGCTCGTGCCAGAATCTGTGAACGTTGATGCTGGTGTCGTTCACAAATTGGCGACAGTCCATTCTTTGCCCGCCCACTTTGCCGCGTCCTCGGATGCGCCCATATTCCTCCCAACGCGGCAGGGGCCGCAGCGACAAGGGAGCAAAGCCATGCTCGACCAGATCAAGGGTCTGCATCACGTCACCTCGATGGCCAAGGATGCGGCACAGAATAACCAGTTCTTCACCCACAAGCTCGGCCTGCGCCGGGTCAAGAAGACGGTCAATTTCGACGCGCCTGACGTCTACCACCTCTATTATGCCGACGAGCTGGGTACGCCTGGTTCGGTGATGACCTATTTTCCGTTCCCCAATATCGGCCGGGGCCGGCCGGGTGTCGGCGAGGTTGGTACCACGGTGTTTTCGGTTCCCGAAGGCACGCTACCTTTCTGGGAAAAGCGTTTCGCCGACCAGGGTGTGAGCGGGCTCGTCCGTGACGAGAAGTTCGGCGAAAAGCGCCTCGGCTTTGCCGGTCCTGATGGCGATGGTTTCGCGCTTGTCGAGGCCAAGGGCGACAAACGCGCGCCCTGGGTCAAGGGCGGCGTTGCTGCCGACGAGGCGATCCGCGGCTTCCATTCGGCGACGCTCCGGCTGCGCGACGGTGGCGCAACCGAGGAGCTGTTGAAGTTCATGGGTTATGAGGAGGTTGACACCTCAGGCAACATCAAGCGGCTTGCGGTGAAGAACGGCAATGGCGCCGATTTCATCGACATCGAGACGCTGCCGGGTGCATCCTTTGCCGGTCTTGGCGCAGGTTCGGTGCATCACATCGCCTTTGCGGTGGAAGACAGGGCCAAGCAGCTCGAAGTGCGCAAGGCGCTGATGGACACGGGCTACCAGGTGACGCCGGTGATCGACCGCGACTATTTTTGGGCGATCTATTTCCGCACGCCAGGCGGCGTGCTGTTCGAGGTGGCGACCAACGAGCCCGGCTTTGACCGCGACGAGGACACCGCCCATCTCGGTGAGGCGCTGAAGCTGCCGACACAACATGCGCATCTGCGCGATTATCTGGAAAAGAACCTGCAGCCGCTGGGCGACTGAGGAGGAATATGATGAGCAAGGACAGCTACATACACAAGGTGCTGCCGGGAGAAGCTGATGGCCCTCTGGTCTTCGCCTTTCATGGCACCGGCGGCGACGAAAACCAGCTTCTGGGCTTTGCCCGCGAGTTGGTGCCCGGCGCGACGATCGTTTCGCCACGCGGCGACGTCTCCGAAATGGGGGCGGCGCGTTTCTTCCGCCGCACCGGCGAGGGCGTCTACGACATGGATGATCTCGATCGTGCGACAGGCAGGATGGCGGGCTTCGTCAAAGCCCATGTCGAGGCGGTAAAACCCTCGCGGGTTTTGGCGCTCGGCTATTCCAATGGCGCCAACATCCTGGCCTCGGTGCTGTTTGCCGAACCTGGATTGTTCGACGCGGTAGCGCTGATGCACCCGCTGATCCCGTTCGAACCCGACGTGAAAGGCAGCCTCGGTGGCAGGCACGTTCTGATTACCGCAGGCCGGCGCGATCCGATCTGCCCGCCCGAGATCACTGGACGGCTCGATGCCTATTTGCGCGCAGCCGGGGCGGATGTCCGGCTTGAATGGCACGAGGGCGGCCATGAGGTGCGGCCCAATGAAATCGAAGCGGTGAAAAGTCTTTTCGCCACGGCAACCAAGGAGCGGGAACAATGAGCGAGGAACTGGCGGCGATCGAGCTTGAGGATCGTGGCACCAAAGGGCGCTACGTCATCCGCGGTGCTGGCGGTGCCGAGGCCGAAATGACTTTCACCACAGTCAGCGAGCATCTGTTCATCATCGACCATACCGAGGTGCCCGATGCTTTCCGCGGCCAAGGTGCGGGCTTGAGGCTGGTGACACGGGCGGTGGAAGATGCGCGCGCGGCGGGCAAGAAGATCATTCCGCTCTGCCCGTTTGCCGCAGCACAGTTCCGCCGTCACCCGGAATGGGCCGACGTCCTGAACAGCTGACTTCAAATCGCGCATGACCGACTGAGGCGGCGCGTTCAAACCAACTCGCAAACCAACTTGAAGGGCCGATGCAGGCGACTGCGTCGGCCCTTTCGTTATTTTCGTATTTTTGCCCACAAAGGGGCAGGCTGTTACAAAGCCGGGCTCGGCCGCTTGCGGGATAGGTACAGCATTTCAACGGAAATGACTGATTTCTGAGCGTATTGCGCCCGATATGGCAGAAGTACTGACTGTTTATGAGGCTTTCAGATTGTTTCATTAGATGTAGCTGATCGGCATCGGTGAGATACAAAGCGCGATTACATTCACATCTATAGGGGAATGAAATTTACCGAAAAGGTAATCCAATGTCCGGTTCCAAGCAGGTTTACGAATTCGATCGCCAGTTCCAGCCGCGCTCGCGTATCTATCGCCGTCCGCGCCTCGCCATTCGCCAGCGTGCCAATGAGCACCCTATGGCCATGTTTTCGGTTCTGGTGATTGCATCGCTGTCGTCGATGGCATTGGCGCCAACAAGCGGACCGGCCTTTGCCTCGATGGGGCCGTCACGGTCGATCGATGGCGCGCACACCACCGCCAAGACCGATCGGCTGATGCTGTCGCAGACAGAGATTGCATGCCGTGGGCAGGCCTGGGGCGCGGAGAGCGAGGTCTGTGTCGAGACCATCGCCAGGGAGACCGGTGCGCGCAAGGTGCGCCTGATCGCCAGCGCCGAACCCGTTCGTACCACCCCCAATATCTTCTAGGCGTGGGGCCTGCCGCGCTCTCACATCCTCCAGCGCGTACCTCCCCCGCGGCTTCGGCTGCGGGGGCCTTTTTTTGTTCTGCCGGTGATAGTCCCTCAGGACGATGACGACGTGTCCGTCATCGCGCGACGGTGACCCCCTCAAGCAGGAGGGTCAGCGATGGGCCGCGTCGAGGGAAAAATTGCGATCGTCACCGGTGCCGCTTCGGGGATGGGTGAGGCGACAGCGCGGCTTCTGGCGCGCGAAGGTGCGGCCGTCGTGGTCGCCGACCTCCAGGCGGAAAGGGGCCGGCAGGTCGCGGAGGCAATCCGGTTGGCGGGCGGGCACAGCCGCCATGTCGAACTTGACGTCACTTCGGAAGACTCGTGGAAAGCCGCGGTTGCCTTGACGCTCGAGACATTCGGTGGGCTCCACATCCTGGTCAACAATGCGGGCGTTGGCGCGCCTTTTGGCAGCGTGGAGGATCTGAGCCTCGACGACTGGCGTAAGGTGATGGCGGTCAACATGGAAGGTGTGTTCCTCGGCACCAAGTACGGCATCGAGGCGATGCGAAAGACCGGCCACGGCGGGTCCATCGTCAATTTCTCCTCGACCATGGGGATCGTTGGCAGTCCTTCGACGGCAGCCTATGTGGCAAGCAAGGGCGGGGTGCGGCTGTTCACCAAGTCGGCAGCGCTGCATTGTGCCAAGGAGCGCTACGAAATCCGCGTCAACTCGGTGCATCCGGGCTGGATCCGCACGCCGATGTCAGCGGCAGCACTCGACAAGCTGGCGGAGAGCGGGGCCGGCAACAAGGCGCTCGAACTTACGCCGCTCGGCCGGGTCGGGGAGCCTGACGATGTCGCTTATGGCGTGCTTTATCTGGCCTCCGACGAATCCAGCTTCGTGACCGGCACCGAGCTTGTCATTGACGGTGGCTACACGGCGCAATGAGGACGTTCAGGCGCTGTCGGCGACCTGATCGCTGACCGCGCTCAGGGCACTGCGCACGTCGAAGGTGCTGAACGGCTTTTCCAGAATGTGTGGCTTGAGATTCGGCGGCAGCTGTTCGAGCTCGGCCTTGGCGCCGATCAGGTCGCCGGTAACCAGCACGAAGCGCTGGGCCATGTCGGGCTGTGTCGCCACGATCTCGCGGAAGATGGAGATGCCGCTTCGGTCGGGCATGCGCAGGTCGGAAAAGATGATGTCGGGCTGGTCGGCCAGCGCTTCGGCAACTGAGTCCCAGGTCGAAACAATGCGCGACTTGACCCCCATCAGTTCGAGAATGTCGGACAGCGACCCCGCGACATCGGGTTCGTCGTCGATGATGACGGCATGGCGCAACCCGCTCGATTTGGGAATGGTTTCCAGCACCGCGCTGTGGCCGATACCCATCGGAGGCAGCTCGACGACGAAGCGGGCACCGGTTGGCGCGACCGGTTCGAACCAGACCTTGCCGTTGTGGCGGTCGACGATGGCCTTCGAGATCGACAGGCCGATGCCGGTGCCGACGCCGACCGGCTTGGTGGTGAAATAGGATTCGAAGATGCGGTTGCGGATCGCCTCGGCGATGCCGGGGCCTGAGTCTTCGACCGAAAAGCCGGCGCTGCCATCGGCGTTGCGGAACGTCTTGACGCGAATGGTGCGCTCGCCGGAGGCGGCGGCAAGCGCGTGCTGGCTGTTGACCAGGAAGTTGGCCGCCACCTGGGTCATGTGGTCGGCGTCTGCCATCACGCTCAGCGTGCCCTCGGCAAGATCGGTGTCGATGCTGATGCCGCTCGATCGCGCACCGTAGGCCGTGACTTCGAGCGCTGCGCGGATCACCTGGTTGAGATCGGTCTCGGCCCGCGAGGTCGGATGCAGGCGGACCATGCCGAGGAAGCTCTTGACGATGCGACCGCAACGTTCGGCGGCGGCACGCACCTTTTCTGCGCGTATCTTGGTCTGGGGGTCGGGCGCGAATTCGTGCAGCAAGGTCGATTGGGCGACGACAACGGCAAGCGGATTGTTGAGCTCGTGCGAAACACCGGCGAGCAGCGATCCCATCGCTGCCATCTTCTCGTTTTGGTGCAGCTTTTCACGCTGGCGGTTGATCTCTTCTTCGGCGCGATGTTTTTCGCGCAGATCGCGGATCGACCCGAAGATCAGGCGGCGATCGGCCAGCCGCATCTCGTTGGCGGTAAGCTCGATGGGGATGATCTCGCCGGCGGCGTTCTGGGTCACCGTCTCCATGCGCTGTCCGACCATCGGGGCGCCGCGGCCGGCCAAATATTCGGCGCCGTTGTTGAAGCCCTTGCGGTAGTAGGCCGGGATGACGGTGTCGAGCAGGTCCTTGCCGAGGATCTCGTCGCGGGTCCAGCCGAACATCTTCTCCGCCGCCGGGTTGAACTCGATGATCGAGCCGGTCTCGTCGACCACCATGATGGCGTCGAGCGACGACTGCAGCATCGTTCGGCGGATGATTTCGCTGACGTGATATTCCGACAGCGAGCGTTCGATCGCGTCGCCAAGGGCTGCGGCAATGATTTCGAGCGCGGCGATCTCATCGTCGGTCCAGTTGCGCTCGACGATGCAATCGTTGATGGCGAGCGTGCCCCAGAGATGGCCGTGGGCCGAAACCGATACCGACAGGAACGACTTGATGTGCTGTTGTTCGAAATCGGTGCGCAGGAAGCCGGTCAGGTCGCGGGTCAGTCCGACGAAGATCTTGCCTTGGCGGACTTCTTCGGCGAGGCGTTCGAGCAAAGGGTCGGAGTCGACCAGCGCCTGATTGATCGTTGTCGGCGGCGCGGCGAAGGCGTCGATCTGCGGATCGACCCAAAAGGCAGCGATCGACTGCGCGAAGCCCTGGCCGGGCAGGTCGCGCAGTCGAAACAGGATGGTGCGATGGCCCCTGAAGCCGTGCGCAAAGCTTGCCAGGATATTGTCGATCTCGATCTGCCAATCCTGAGCCTGGCGCAGCCGGCGCACGATCTGCCCCGCCACCACGGTGGGGCTCGGCGTACCCGACGAATTGTCGGTGCGTGAGAGGGTCAACAGGGTCATCGCGGTTCCTGGCGGGGCCGGAGGCTTCAGCAGCCGTCGCTGCCGGGCAGGGAGAAGATATAGCCTTCCCCACGCACGGTGCGCAGAAATTTAGGGCTAGCCGGGTCGTCCTCGATCTTCTTCCTGAGCCGCATGATGCGGATGTCGACGGCGCGCGAGGATTCGGGGTCTTCGGCAAAGCCGATGGCCTCCGAGATGGTGGCGCGGCTGAGCAGCCGGTTCGGCCTGGTCAAAAAGACCTCGAGCAGGTCGAACTCACTCTTGGCCAGGTCGATGATGGCGCCGCTGTTTCCGGTGACAAGCCGGCCGTCGAGGTCGGCCTGGAAGGGGCCGAAGGCGATGGTGCGGCGCGGCGGCTGGGCGGCAAGCAATGACCGCATGAAGCTTTCGGGCTGCGGCACACGGCGGATGACGCTGCGCACGCGCGCCAGAAGTTCGCGCAACTCGTAAGGCTTGACCATGTAGTCGTCGGCGCCGATCTCGAGGCCGACGATGCGGTCGAGCGCTGTGCCCGCCGCTGTGGCGTAGATGATGCCGATCGGCATCCTGGAGCGCAGCCAGCGGCCGAGCGACAGTCCGTCTTCGCCGGGCATGGCGATGTCGAGAATGGCAAGTTGGAACTGTTCGGTTTCGATCAAAGCGCGCAGGGCAGCGGCGCTCTCAAGCGCGGTCACATCGAAGCCGTTCGCGCCGAGATATTCGGCGACGGCGTCCCTCAGGTCGGGCTCATCTTCGACGATGACAATCCGAGCGCGCAGTTTAGTCTCGCCTCCGCTACCGGCGGAAAGTAGATTGGGTATAAACATGATGTCCAGTGATCATTTGGCGTGGGCAGTTGCTAACGGTACTGTGCCTCGTTAGGGGCGAAAGAGGCTTCGGGCAGCTTGGACTGGGGACCCATCCCCGGCCAAGTGCGTCTCGCGGCATCTTCTTGCCTCTGTAGGCGCCGACGCGTCCGCCGCGGCAGGCAATGATCGCGATGAGACTGATGTTGCGGGGTGAAACGTGGCTGGAAGATCGGTCGTAGCACTTGTCGCCATAGCGGAGGTCATCGCCTCCGACCTGACCGATCATCTCGACAGGCGCGGCCATGACGTGCGCACCGCCAAGCGACTGTGGGAGGCCGAGTCGCTGCTGGCCGCCAAAGGCATAGACGTTGTTGTGGTGGGCGACGCGATTTCGCCGGCCGATGGGCGCGAACTGTTGCGCCGCTTTGGCGGCGAGGGCGGACCGGACTTCGTGTTGATCTGCCGGCCGGGCGAACTGGTCGACAAGGTGCTGGCGCTGGAACTTGGCGCCGCCGACGTCGTGGAGAGCCCGCTCAATGTGCGGGAACTCGCCGCGCGCATCGGCGGCCTCCTGGCGCGCCGGGGACGCGGCACGCAAGAATTGGTGGTGCTGGAGAATTCGACGGTCGACCTGCGCTCGGCGCTGGTCATGCATCGATCGGGCGAGGAAGAGCAGCTTTCGCCAGGCCAGATCGCCTTGCTCAAGCTGTTCTTGTCGAAGCCTCGACGGGTGCTGACGCGCGACGACATCATCGCCGCTGCGCCAGCCGAAAGTTCCGACGCCTTCGACCGTTCGATCGACTCGCGCATCGTGCGCCTGCGCCGCAAGCTCGACACCGAAAGTATCACGACCATCCGCGGATCGGGCTACCGCTTCGACCCGCCGACCAAAGCAGCCGGCCAGGAGGCCGGCACTGCTCCAACCGAAAACCAGAACTGATCTCGCTTGCGCGACCAAGATTTCAGCGCGCCGAAGCGGCTGCGGCCGGCGTGACCGTTTCGACGATGGACACTGTTTCGGCATGTGCCCTGTCCTTGAGCAGCACGCTTGCGAGGCCCGCGAAGCCGAGCAGCCCCTGGGCATAGAGCAGTGCTGAAAGCACTGACGCTGCGAATTGTCTGTTCATGGCCGTGGGCCCCGTTTCTGTTCCTGGGGTTCATTCAAGCCGACTACCGAGATACCCGCGCCGCCTGACCTGCCGTGGACGGCGCGGGCACTCTGTCCTCGCAGCGAAAGACGCGCGAGGTTTCTGTTCACCGCCGCCTGGCACGAAGCCAGGCACCCACGCCCATGGACCCGGCGGATGCGCAGAGTTTCGATGAACAATGCTGCTGCAAAGAAGGTGATGGCGTGAGTTGCCGGGGGCATGTCCTGCACCGACAAGAATTCCGCGGCCATGGCGTTGCCCGGGTCTGCAATCATGCCGATTCCCGACAGGATCGCCGTGGCGACTCCCACCTTCAGGAACCATCTTGCTGCCAACCGTTTCGCGCCCATCCAACTTTCGCAACATTCGTTTCGTCGAGGCTGAATGTGGAGGCCCGCTGTATCGGGAAGATGCCGCCAAGCGCGCTTTAGTGCTTCCAAATGTTTCAGGTTTGTTGCGTAGCCGCGCGCTCCGAAGTGTCCTCGCATGTGCCGACTGCGAGCGTGAAATGGGCCACAGCAGAAACGAACATGAAACATAAAGAATACTTAAACGAAATCATTTCGAAACAGGAGAAGGGCAAAAGGCGTTCCATTCCGAAACGCATTTTCGCCGGCGTGGCCGGCTGAGGGGACGCTATGAAGACCGAGTTCAACAGAAAGCTGATCAATGTCGCTGCCACCGCCATGACCGGCGCGGCACTGTTGCTGGCCGCCGGCCAAGGCAACGCCGATGCAGCGAGCAAGATCGTCGCCAAGGTGTCGATCAGCCAGCAGCGCATGCAGGTGCTGATCGACGGTCGCTCGACCTTCGTGTGGAAGGTGTCCACGGGCCGAAGGGGGTATGTCACGCCGAAGGGCTCGTACAAGCCGACGCGCATGCACGAGATGTGGTACTCGAAGAAATACGACAACGCGCCAATGCCGCATTCAGTGTTCTTCAACGGCGGCTATGCGGTGCATGCCACCAACCAGGTCAGTCGGCTGGGCCGGCCGGCGTCGCACGGCTGCGTTCGCCTGCACCCGGACAATGCGGCCGACTTCTACGAGTTGGTCCAGGTCTACGGCCCCAAGAACACCAGCATCCAGATTGTCAAATAGGCGCCTGCGCCGACACCCAGTTTTTTCGTCCCTTACGCGTGCCTGTCCAGAAACAGCGAAGGCTGATTTTGGGCGGCTACATGCGTTTTCGCGCCTCTCCAATGACGCCGCGACCTGTCCGGCTGGGCACTTCTTGGAGCGTTGCACGGCAGTGCACAAATTTCTCTCCCTCCCTTCAGCCGTAGCGGTAATGCCAGCAAAACGGCCAAAGATATGGCGATTTCCCACATTTTGCACGCCTGTGCAAATTTATGCGGAATCCGGATTGACATGAACGTACCGGCAATGGAATGAATATGCCAACAGGCACGGGAATGTGCCGCACCGCCTGGAGGTGGCGGTGGCGTCGGAAGCAGGGATGGCGAGGAGTGTCGTGCGGCAGCGTTCGCGTCGACACAAGTTCCGCTTCAAGGCGCCCCAGGGAGGAGAGTTCATGTTCGTGCCATTGCATGAAAACCGTGCCGCGCGTCTGCCTGAGATGGGCGTACGTGGTCAGTTCGCAAGCAGGGTCGAAAGGCACGTGCGGGGCTGTGCCTCGTGACCGATTCATCCCAGACATCCGTCAAGGCAGTGGTGGCGCGGCCGCTCAAGGCCTCCATTGCTGCCCCGACCCGTGGTCAGCGCCTGCGCTACCGGCTCAAGGTTGCGCTCAGGGAGCCGACAACGACGATCGGTTTCCTTGCCGCGGCGTTGTTCACCTATCTCATCGTCGTGCCGATCATCTCGATGCTGTCGGACGCCGCGCATGTCCAGTTCGGCGACGAACGCCGCATCAAGCAGGATGTCGGCGAACTGACCTGGTACTACATCGAGCGTGTGTTCACCTCGCGGGTCTCGCATGACCTGTTCTGGGAGCCGCTGGTCAACACGCTGAGCGTGGCGGTCGGCGCGATCGCGCTCTCCATGCTTGTCGGCGGCACGCTTGCCTGGCTGCTCAGCCGTACAGACATGTTCGGCCGGCGCTGGTTTTCGACCGCGCTGATCGTGCCTTACATGCTGCCGGCTTGGACCTTCGCGCTGGCCTGGACGACGCTTTTCAAGAACCGCACGGTCGGGGGCCAGCCGGGCTGGATGGAGTCGCTCGGCTTTTCGCCACCCGACTGGCTGTCTTATGGCCAGCTGCCGGTGACCATCATCCTGGCGCTGCATTATTCGCCTTTCGTCATCCTGCTGTTCGGCAATGCGCTGCGTCGCTTTGACTCGCAGCTTGAGGATTCGGCGCGCATTCTCGGGGCGAGCCGCCTGACCGTTGCCCGCAAGATCATCATGCCGCTGATGCGCCCGTCGCTGATCTCGGCGATGGTGCTGATCTTTGCCAAATGCCTCGGCGAGTTCGGCGTGCCATACGTGCTTGGCCTTCCGGTCAATTTCGACGTGCTGGCGACATCGCTCTATCAGAACATAGCTTCTCGCCAGGTCGGCGTGGGTGCTGTGCTTGCCGGCTCGATCATGCTGATCGGCATCATCACCATCACCATCGACGCCAAGCTGATGAAAGAAGCGCGCCGCTTCGTCACCATCGGCTCCAAGGGCTCGATGAACAGGCTGAGCCCGCTCGGCATCATGCGCCTGCCGGCAACCGGCTTTGCCGTCCTCATGTTCCTGCTCAGCGTCGGCCTGCCGATCGCGACGCTGTTCCTGTCGACGATCATGCGGGTGCCGGCGCAGTTCAATCTCGACAATTTCACGCTCGACTACTGGATCGGCACCAACCTCAACACGGTGGCGCTGCAGACCGGCATCCTGCTCAGCCCCGACCTTTGGAATGCTGCCTGGAACAGCTTGCGCATTGTCGGCGTCGCATCGGTTACCTCCGGCATCCTCGGCTTGCTGGTCGGCTATGTCGTGGTGCGCACGCCGGTCAAGCCGCTCGGCACCTTCCTGCGCCAGGTGACGTTCCTGCCATATCTCGTCCCGGGCATTGCCTTCGCCGCGGCCTATCTGTCGCTGTTTGCCGTGCCGCGCGGGCCGATCCCCGCACTCTACGGCACCACGCTGATCCTGATGCTGGCGCTGATCGCCGATCAGATGCCCTATGCCTCGCGCGCCGGTATCGCCGCCATGATGCAGCTCGGCAAGGATCCTGAAGAGGCAGCGCAAATCGCCGGTGCCGGCTGGTTCCGGCGCATGACGTCGATCGTCATCCCGATCCAGAAAGGCTCGCTGACGACCGGCATCCTGTTGCCCTTCATCTCCGGCATCAAGGGGCTGAGCCTGTTCGTTGTGCTGGCAGTACCTTCGACCGACGTGCTGACCACCTATTCGCTGCGGCTCGTCGACTACCACTACACCCAGGCCGCCAACGCGGTGGTACTGATCATCGCCGGTCTCGCCTATTTCGGCGCGCTACTCGGCCAGAAGCTGACCAAGACCAATCTCGCCCAAGGACTGGGGAACTGACATGCCGAAAATCAATCTGCGCGGCGTCGAGAAGAACTATGGGGCCAATGCCGCCAATGCGGTCGCCGATCTCGACCTTGAAATCGGCGACGGCGAATTCATGTGCCTGCTCGGTCCGTCGGGCTGCGGCAAGACAACGACTTTGCGCATGATAGCAGGACTGGAACACCTGACCGCCGGCGAGATCAGGGTCGGACCACGCGTCGTAGACTCGGTCGTCGAGGGTGTGTTTATCCCGCCGGAAAAGCGCGAGATGGGGCTGGTGTTCCAGAGCTATGCGCTGTGGCCGCATCTGACCATCGAGCGCAACACCGACTTCGGTCTCAGGCTGCGCAAGATGCCCAAGGCCGAGCGCGAGGAACGCGTCGACCGTGTGATGAAGACGCTCGGCATCGAAAAGTACCGCGACCGCTACCCTTCGCAGCTGTCGGGCGGGCAGCAGCAGCGCGTGGCGCTGGCCCGCATGCTGGCGGTCAATCCAGAAGTGCTGCTGCTCGACGAGCCACTGTCGAACCTCGACGCAGCCCTTCGGCTTGAGATGCGCGCCGAGCTCAAACGCCTGCACGCCGAGTTCAAGACGACGATCGTGTTCGTCACCCACGACCAGTGGGAGGCAATGACCTTGGCGACCACGATCGCGGTGATGAGCGAAGGACAGCTGCAGCAGGTCGGCACGCCCAACGACATCTACGACCGGCCGGCCAACCGCTTCGTGGCGCAGTTCGTCGGCAACCCGCCGATCAACATCGTCGAGCTTGGCAATGCGAAGTCAGAGGTTTCTGCCAGAGCCAACAAATTCCTCGGCGAACGTTATGCCGAACTGCGCGACGCTGGCTCCATCGGCATCCGGCCGGAGTCGATCCGGCTGGCAAGCGAAGCGGGCGAGGTGCCCGAGGGCGCATTCTCCGGCCAGGCGCAAGTGACCGGCATCCTACCGACCGGCGGCAGCTGGATCATCGAGCTGACCTCGTCGGGCGAAAAGCTGTTTTTGACGACGCATCAGTCGCCCGAGATCGAGGTCGGCGAGAAGGCGATTTTCTGGGTGAAGCCCAAGACGCTGCATGTGTTCGACGCGGCGGGCGACCGGCTCGAGGCTGCCGACCGGCTGCTTCGTCCCGCGAAGGTTCACTGAGAAGAAGACGGCGCGTGGCTGGAGGAGCCATGGGCTGGAAGTGCAGGTACGAGACCGGAAACCAATGGGCCGTGGGATGCAACGCGGTTCAACAGAGGGAGGAAAACATGAGCAGATTTTTCACTACCAGGGCAAAGAGGCTTTTGTCGGCGTCCGTGCTTGCGGTCGCTGCCGGAACGCTCGCAACGGCGGTGCAGGCCGAAGAAAAATTCGACCTCAACGCGCTGATCGAAGCCGCGAAGAAAGAGCCGCCGATTAACGTCTATTCGAGCACCGGCAAGATCGTGAAGCAGGCCGAGAACTTCACCAAGAAGTACGGCGTGCAGGCGACAGGCACCAAGGCAAATGCGGCAGCGCAGCTCGAAATGGTGATCCGCGAGGGCCAGGCCAAGAATGTGCAGGGCGACGTGATCCAGATCTCCGACGTGCCGGCCGGCGTGGCACAGCTCGTGCCGCAGGGCTTCGTCGACAGCTGGCTGCCGCCGGATCTCGCCGACAAGATCCCGGCGCAGTATCAGAACCCGCTGACCGTCTCCAACGAGGCCAACGTCTTTGCCTACAACACACAGCTCAACGAAAGCTGCCCGGTCAAGAATATCTGGGAGCTGACGGAGGCCAAGTGGAAGGGCAAGCTCGCCATGCAGGACCCGCTCAACAAGGCGTCCTATGTCGACTGGTTCAACCAGATGGCGACCAATGCCGACGACAAGGTGGCTGCGGCCTACAAGGAGTATTACGGCAAGGACCTGGTGACCGACGAGTCTGGTGCCACCGCCGCGTGGGTGAAGGCGCTGGCCGCCAACGGCCCGCTGTTGACCGACGCTGACGAAGGAGCCGCACAGGCTGTCGGCGCACCGGATCAGAAGGAGCAGTTCGTCGGGCTTGTCAGCTCGGCCAAGTTCCGTAACAATCAGGATGTCGGTTCCAAGCTCGGCCTGTGCACCGGCCTCAAGCCTTTCGCCGGCTGGATGTATCCGAGCCTCGGCTTCATCGCCAAGGGCACCGACAGCCCGAACGCGTCCAAGCTGTTCATCCACTACCTGATGACCGAAGAGGGCATCGCCCCGCAGGCAGCCGACGGCAAGATGTCGACCAACAGCGACGCCAAGCTGCCTGACGACGAGCCTTCGGGCATCGGCAAGGCGCTCGACGAGATCTTCCCCTACGATTCAGCGACGGCCCAGAGCGACTGGGATGCGCGCCAGGATTGGCAGGACCTCTGGCGCGTCAACTACCAGAAATAGACTGACGCAACTGCGGCGCCCGGCATGATGCCGGGCGCGTCTGGCCGGATTTAAACGGGAGGAAACCATGAAACCGGCGTTTGACATGAGCAGCAACACAAACAGGGCTTTGGCGTCGACCGCGCTTGCAGGGATGCTTGCAGCCGCAATGTTCGGTGCGGCTCCGGCGCGGGCCGAGACCTTCGATCTCAATGCGCTGGTGGAGGCGGCGAAGAAGGAAGCGCCGATCAACATCTATGATAGCACCGGCAAGATCGTCGAAATGGCCGAGAACTTCACCAAGAAGTACGGCGTGCAGGCGACGGGCGTCAAAGTATCGGCGAATGCCCAACTGGAGATGATCATCCGCGAGGGGCAGGCCAAGAACGTCAAGGGCGACGTCGTGCTGATCACCGACGCGCCGGCAGGCCTGGCACAGTTGCTGCCGCAGAAATTTGTCGAGAGCTATCTGCCGCCTGATATGGCCGACAAGATCCCGGCCAAGTTCCAAAATCCGCTCGCCATCACCACAAATGCCGCTGTCTGGGCCTACAACACCGAGGCTTACGACGCCTGCCCGGTGAAGAACATCTGGGAGCTGACCGACGCGAAATGGAAGGGCAAGGTCGCCTTCTACGACCCGCTGTCGAAAGGCACCTACCCGGACTGGTTCAACCAGACCGCAACCCATGACGATGACAAGATGAAGGCTGCCTACAAGGCGCATTTCGGCAAGGACATCGATGTTGGCGAAGACAGCGCCACTGCAGCCTGGGTCAAGGGCTTTGCCGGCAATTCGCCGCTGCTTGCGGACGCCGACGACGCGATCTCGGAAGCCGTGGGCGCACCGGGCCAGAAGGAGCCGTTCTTCGGCCTGATGAGCTCGGCCAAGTTCCGTGACAATGCCGACAAGGGCTTCAAGCTCGGGCTTTGCCAGGGCCTCGATCCCTGGCCGGGCTGGACCTATGTCAAGCTCGGGCTGATCGCCACCGGCACCAAGAGCCCGAACGCGGCAAAACTGTTCATCCACTACATCCTGACCGAAGAGGGCATCGCGCCGCAGGTGAAGGATGGCAAGCTGCCAACCAACCCTGACATCGGTCTTCCCGCCGACGAGCCCTCGGGTATCGGCAAGGTGCTCGACAAGCTGCAGCAATACGACGCCTCGACGGCGCTCGAAGATTGGGATGCGCGCCAGGATTGGCAGGACCTCTGGCGCGTCGCCTACAAGAAATAGCTTTCCGGTGGACTGGGACGGAGCCCTTCTCCTTCGGCTCCGTCCACTTTTTTCCACCGGGCGACATGGAGATTTTTGAATGACCGGAACCTCGGCGAGGAAACTCGCGGCTCCCAAAGCACTGCTGCTCGATTTCGGCGGCGTCATCGTGTCGACGGCGCATCTGCCTGGTTGGCAGGCGAAGCTGGCCGGGCATGTTCGCGGCCTGCTCGACAGGGCCGGCGTGGCGGCACCAGAGCTTTCGGTCGACCAGATCACCGACGACATCAAGGCTGCCGGTATCGCCGACTCGCATTGGAAAGATGCGATGTCGCGGCCCTTCGCACCGCGCGAATTGCGGCACGAGGAATTCTGGGGCGACTTCGTCGCCGGAGACTGGCCGAAGGTTGCAAACGAAGTGGTCGTGGCTGAGGCCTTCGATCTCTGCCGCAAGATGGGCAACTGGAAGAGCGAACGCGTCCTGCGCAACGGCATGCTCGACCTGCTCGATGCGGCCGACGCCGCTGGTGTTCCTGTCGCCATCGTCTCCAATGCGCTGTGCGGCCGGGTTCATCTCGACTTTCTCGACGCGCACGGGCTGACCGACCGCTTCGCCGTGGCGATCCACAGCGACGAGGTGAAGGTCAGAAAGCCAAACCCCGAGATGATCTTCCTGGCAACGCGAGCGCTTGGCGTCGAACCGTCCGAGGCCTGGTATGTCGGCGACAATTTCGACCGCGATGTTTTGTGCGGCAAGCGAGCCGGCATCGGCGGCAACATCCTGATGGAAGCCAAGGGCACCTATGATCTGCCCTATGAGCTGAAGCTCAAGCCCGACGCCATCGTTGCCGATCCGGTTGGCCTGCTCGGTCTCTTCCATGAAGCCACGCGCGGGATTGCAGCATGACGAGCATCGATGAGTCCAAGCGCTTGCGCGTGATCGCCGAGCAGGCGTCGCAGCTGATGCGCGAGCAGCTTCTGGCGGCGTTCCGCTCGAACATGGATGTCGACTACAAGGTCGATCTGCATGACGTGGTAACCAAGCACGATAAGGACTCGGAAGTGGCGATCCGCGCCTTCATCCTTGGCGAGGTGCCCGATTCAACCGTGCTTGGCGAGGAAGACGGGGCCAGCGGCGAGGGCCGGGTGAAATGGTATGTCGATCCGATCGACGGCACATCGAACTTCGCCCGCGGTTTTGCGTTCTGGTGCGTGTCGGTAGGGGCGGTGATCGACGGCGAGATCGTCGCCGGCGCCGTCTACGACCCTGTCGCCAGGATGCTGTTTTCCGCCGACCTGACCGGCGCCTGGCTCAATGGCGAGGCGCTGCACTCACGTGCTATTCCCGACGAGCGGCACGCGACGCTGATCACAGGCTATCCTGTGGCCCGCGACCTGCGCCTCGACGGACGGGAACAGGCGCTCGAAAACTTCGGCGAGTTGGCCGAGACCTTTTCGACGTTGCGCCGGCCCGGCAGCGGCGCACTCAGCCTCTGCCACGTCGCGGCGGGCTGGGTCGATGCCTCCGCAGGCTTCGGCTCCAATCCTTGGGATGTTGCAGCGGCGGTTCTCATCCTCAAGCAGGCCGGGGGCAGCTACCATCCATTGACCCTTGGCAAGGCTAGTGCGGACACCCCCGGCTTCATGTGTCCGGGCTACGTGGCATTGGGCGAGGGGGTCGACTATCCGACGCTGATGCGGGTGGCGCGACGTATCTCCGACGGCCGCGACGCGGCCCGCGCACGGAATGCGGCATGATGGAACGCGTGTGCATCGGCACAAAGTCACTGGATGTGACGGGTTCGCTGAAATGCAGAAACATTATTCAACTTAAGACGTTGACGATTTTGCACGCCTGTGCAATTTGAGGTCAACAACGACCCACGGGCGGCATTGAAATGACAGTTCACGCAACGGCCACCGAAGCGACAATCGAGACCGGCCTCGACCGGCGCGCTGCCTTTTGCCGCGACATTGCGCGTTCGGCGGGCGCTGTGGCGCTCGACGGTTTCACCAATCGCGTCACCGGCTTCGGCATGAAGGGCCCGCAGGACTTCCTGACCGAGACGGACGCCGCCGTGGAGCGGCATCTCAAGGCGCGCATCGCCGAAGAATTTCCCGAGGACGGTTTCCTCGGCGAGGAAGGCGGCGGGGCGATCAAATCGGATATCTGGGTCGTCGATCCGATCGACGGCACGGCGAATTTCGCTCGCGACATTCCGCATTTCTGCATCTCGATCGCTTTCGTCAGCAATGGCGAGACCGAGATCGGCGCGATCTACAATCCAGTACTGGATGAGCTGTATTTCGCTCGGCGCGGGCAAGGTGGATCCCGCAACGCCAAGGCATTGTCGGTCGCCAAGACAGAAGATTTCGATGCCGCCTGCGTCGAGTTCGGCTGGTCGAACCGCAAGACCAACAAGCGCTATCTGGAAGTCCTGTCCAACATCCTCGAACGCGGCGCCAATGTGCGGCGTGGCGCTTCGGGCGCGCTCGGCCTCGCCTACGTCGCCGACGGTCGCTCCGATGCTTATGCCGAGTTGCACATGCACGCCTGGGACTGCCTGGCTGGGCTTTTGATGGTCAAGGAGGCCGGTGGCGTTGTCGCTCCCTTCCTTTCCCTCGGCGGTCTGACCAAGGGCGGCGCGGTGCTGGCGGCAGCGCCTGGCGTAGCGTTGGGCATGAGCGAGGCGACCGGTATCGCGCTCGAAGCCAGCAGCTGAATTCTTCCAGACATCAACAAGCATCAAGGCCTAATTCCCATGGACACCAATAGCCCGCGATATGAGCGTCCGGCGCTCAGCCTGATCGAGCGCGACATCGCCGGCTACGGCGTCGACATCTATGTCGGCGGCATGGACGGCGCGGGCGACCTCGAACTGCTCAAGGAAAAGAACATCACCACGGTGGTGAACTGCGCGGTCAATCTCGACTTCAACTACGCGACCGAGCCGTTTGGCGAGGGCGAGGCGGCTGACGCCATCTACGGGGTCGGTGCCGTGCGCTACTACAAGCTCGGTCTGATCGACGGGCATGGCAATCCCGAGACCATGATGCTGTCGGGCTTTTATCTGCTGCGTGGTGCACTGAGCCAGGTGCTGCCTGAAAAGGCGACCTATCGCCGGCGTGAGAAAGGCAATGTGCTGGTCAACTGCCGTGGCGGGCGCAGCCGTTCGGTGTCGCTGGTCGCACTCTTCCTGCATGTCGAGATGCCCGAAAAATTCCCGACACTGGACGATGCGCTCGACCATGTGCGCACCAAGCGCGAGCTGCGCCGCGACGAATGGCACGAGGCGCCCAAGCCGATGCTGGTCGCCGCCGCGCGCAAGGCACGGCAATGGATTGGGATGATCGACCAGGGTCCGCCGGAGCTGCCGGCCGGTCGCGCGGCAGGCGTTCTTGCCGCCGCTGATTGACCAGTGAGAATGTAATGAAGATAGCCGTCATCGCCGACCCGCATTTCCACGATATCACCTACCGGCAAAGTGTGGGTGTCAGCGAGGGGGCGGCGATCCGCACGCTCGCCGATACGGCGGCGTCGACGCGCGTCTTCAACGAGAGCTTCCACGCCACCAGGGCGCTGCTCGACGACATCGTCCGGCGTGGCATTTCGCTGGTGGTGGTTGCCGGCGACCTGACCGACGACGGCCAGCAATCGACGATGGCGGCAGCCACGGCGCTGCTCGACGACTACTCCAGGCGCTTCGGCCTGCGTTTTGTCGCGACCGCAGGTAATCACGATCTCTACGCCATCCACGGCCGGCACCAGAGCAAGCGCTTCCTCAACGCCGACGGTTCACACACGTTGGTGACAAGCGATCCCGCCATGGAACAGGGCGACTCCGTCGAACGCATCGTTTCGGAAGAGATGTATTGCGGCGGCTATGGCACAGCCATTCCTGCGATGGGTGCCTACGGCTTTTTCAAGCGCGAAGGTGATCTTCATTGGGAGTGCCCGTTCGGGACCGACGACAGGCTGGAGGAGCGGACCTTCGAGATTGCCTCGGCCGACGGCCTGACCATGCGTCGGATGATCGATGCCTCGTTCCTGGTCGAGCCGGTCGACGGTCTTTGGCTGCTGTCGATCGACGCCAACGTGTTCGAGCCGCGCAATGGCGATCTCGATCCGGCGCTGGAGAAAAGCTACCTCGACAGCACCGACGCCGGCTGGAACTCGATGCTTCGCAACAAGCCCTTCGTCCTCGCGTGGATGAAGGATGTTGCAGCGCGGGCCAAGGCTGCGGGCAAACAGCTGATCGCCTTTTCGCACTATCCGATCATCGATCCGCTCAACGGTACCTCGGCTGACGAAGGCAAGCTTCTGAACGACACGAGCTTTCTCAGGCGCACGCCGGGTGCGGAGGTTTCTCGCGCCGCAGCATCAACGGGCATCAAGGTTCATTTCAGCGGCCACCTGCACATCAATGACACGGCTGTGTTTCGCGATGGCGAGCATTTCCTTGTCAATATCGCGGTGCCCTCGATGGTCGGCTTTCCGCCGGCCTACAAGATCGTGGACGTTGATGGCGAGCGCCTCGATGTCGAGACGGTCACAATCGCCGACGTGCCGGGCTATGACACGGCGTTTCCGTATTATCGCATCGAGGCGGCAAAGGAGGGGCTTTTGGCTGCGGTGACGGAAGCGGAAAACCACGCCGATTTTCTCAGCCGTCATCTCGCCGAGATGGTGCGCCACCGCTATCTGCCCAAGGAGTGGCCGCAGGACCTGGCTGGCCTCGTGCCGCAGCTAACCCTCAGCGACCTCGACGCGCTCGCCGGTATCCGCGAGCCGCTTGCGGTCGGCGACGCGCCTTCGGCGTTGGATGCCACGCGCAAGGCCGAGACCGGCAAGCATGCTTGGCGCGCGCTGCCGTTTTTCGAGATGATCGTCGACTGGTATCGGCTGCGCAAGGGCAGGGAGATCGCGCTCGATTTCATCGATGCCGAGCGCATCGCAGCCTATCGCCAATTGGCGCAGCGATATGCCATTGGGTCGTGGCCGCAGAGCAGCCTGCAGGACCGGATTGCCGCGTTCATGCGCATGATGATGGACTGGCTCGACAGTCAGCCATCGCGTGATTTTTCCGTCGACCTCGCCACCGGCCAGGTCGAGCGCAACGGTCACTTGGGGCGCACGGTACGGCGCCAGACCGGGGCGGCGTGAAAGCATACGCGGCCGCCGCTTCGAGCGCCTGGGTCGTCGCTTTCCAGAAGCGTGGTGATGTGTTCGGCGATCTGGGCGATCGGCTGGCGAAACGTCGTTAGCTGATAGGACGCCCAGCCGGCCTGCTCGATGTCGTCGAAGCCGACGACACAGAGGTCCGCTGGAACGTTCATGCCGAACTCGACGCGCGCCGCATCCATGAAACCGCAGGCGAGAAGGTCGGTGACGCAGAACGCCGCTTCCGGCCTTTCCGAGCCGCTGAGAAGCAGGCGCCCGGCTTCGAAGCCGGCGCCGTAGCCGGTCGGGCCGGCGCGGGTGACGGTGACATCGAGGCCAGCCTCGTTGGCGGCTTGTTGGAAACCGCGTTCGCGAGCAACAAGGCTTGGCGTGCCGGCTTGCGAGGAGACGACCGCGATGCGGCTGCAGCCGGCGCGATGCAGCATGTGGAAGGCTTCGCGCGCTGCCACTGCGTTGTCGACCGTGATGCTTTCGGGACCATCGAGATGGTCGTCGCGGTTGATCAGGATGACGTGCTGGCCGCTGTTAATGCAGGTGTTGATCAGCGATGCCGGCGGCGTGCCCGACAGCACCACGGTGGCATTGGCACGGTAGTTCAGCGTCTGACGCAGGGCCGCCTCGACGCTGTCGCTGTCGCCCGAGGTGTTGATGATCATGGCGACCCGGTTGATCGCCTGCAGGCGCCTGGTGATCGCGTCGAGCAGGCGCGAATGATAGGGCGTGTTGATGTCGGCGCCGATGAGACAGACGATGCCGCTGTTTTCGTGGATCAGGCTGCGGGCGAGGTGGTTGACGTGGTAACCGAGCTGTTCGGCCGCCTCGAGCACCTTCTTGCGCGTCGTCTCGGAAACGCTCGCCCCATCGGTGAAGGTGCGCGATACCGCCGAGCGCGAAACGCCGGCCAGTTCAGCGACTTGCTGTGCGCTGACGAATGACCTGCCCGGCTTCAGTTCGGACATTGCACAGCTCCAGTTTGGCCACGCGGTGGACCGCTTCTCAAGCGTTGCACAAATGTGCAACGCGCCATTCCTGATACAATCGGATTGCCGCGTCTGCAATGCTGAAGCTGCGATCTTGCAAAGGACAGCTATTGCTTGGAAAACCTGTCAGGCGGCAGCTTCGACCGGTGCGGCGATGTCGGCAATCGACAGGTTGCGAATGAGCGTTGCGAGCTCGGGCTCGTCGATCAATATCGCCGCATCGGCGGGCGCCAGCCATGCGCGCTGCCGCGCGCTGGCCTCCTGCCAATCCTGCATTTCCTCTGATACCTCGATCAGGTAGGCGGTGACCACGACATTGACGAAGCTGGTCGACAGCCGTTTCCAGTAGCAATAGCTGCCCGCCGGCTTTTTCAGCGCCTTTCCGCGCACGCCCGCTTCTTCGCGGGCCTCGACAAGAGCTGCCTGGCGCGCACTTTTGCCCTTCATCGGCCAACCCTTGGGCACGATGAAGCGGCGGGTGCCGCGCGAGGTGACAAGCATGACCTCAAGTTCGCCGCTCCCGTTCAGTCGAAACGGAATGGCAGCAACCTGGGCGATGACCTCACCCTTGGTCGCCTTGCGCAGGGTCTTCTTGTCCTTCGGCATTTTCGCCCAATCATTCCTTTCGATGCGACCATTCCAGGTGCTGTAGCACCGTGGCGGGTTCAGCTTCATGACACCTAAGATAGTGTGATGAACACGATTGCAAAATGCGTAAAAAGCACTCACTCTGCAACAGGCTAAAACGACATCAGATCGTTAGACGGCGAAAAATAAATCGGAGGGAACAAAAACATGAAATCTGCCTATTTGCGTTCGGCTGCTTTGGCCGCCGTTCTTGTCGCCGGTGGTACGGCCGCACAGGCTGAAAGCCTGACACTCTATTGTGCCGCAGATGAGGCCTTGTGCCAGCAGATCAAGACCGGTTTCGAGGAAAAGACCGGCATCACCGTCGACATGACGCGCAAGAGCTCGGGCGAAACCTATGCCCAGCTACGCGCGGAAGCCGGCAATCCCAAGGGCGATGTCTGGTGGGGCGGTACCGGCGACCCGCATCTGCAAGCGGCTCAGGAAGACCTTACTGAAGCATATATGTCGCCGATGCGCGGCGAGTTGCAGGACTGGGCGATCAAGCAGGCGGAAGCCGCCGGCAACAAGACCATCGGCGTCTATTCAGGCGCACTGGGCTTTGGCTACAACAAGGATCTTCTGGCCAAGAACGGCCTGGCTGAGCCGAAGTGCTGGGAAGACCTGACCAAGGCCGAATACAAGGGCCAGATCCAGATCGCCAATCCGAACTCGTCGGGTACCGCCTACACGACCCTGGCGACGATGGTGCAGCTGTTTGGCGAGGACAAGGGCTTCGATTACATGAAGGCCCTGCACAAGAACATCAACCAGTACACCAAGTCGGGCTCGGCGCCGATCAAGGCCGCAGGTCTTGGCGAGACGACCATCGGCATCGTGTTCATGCATGACGCGGTGGCGCAGACTGCAGCTGGTTTCCCGATCGTGACTGTCGCGCCATGCGAAGGCACCGGCTACGAGATCGGCTCGATGTCGATCATCAAGGGCGCGCGCAATCCTGAGGCGGCAAAGAAGTTCTACGACTGGGCGCTTACGGCCGAAATGCAAGGCAAGGCCAAGGACGTGAAGTCGTTCCAGCTGCCGTCAAACAAGTCGGCGGCGGTGTCGGAGCTGACGCCCGACCTCTCGACGATCAAGCTGATCGACTACGACTTCGCCAAGTACGGCTCGAGCGACGAGCGCAAGCGGCTGCTGTCGAAATGGGACACCGAGGTCTCGACCCTGCCGCAGTAACAAGCCATGCGCTCCCGCGATTTCAGCGGCAGCCTGCATCCGGCCGTCATCTTGTGGATGGCGGTCGGGTGGCTAGGTTTTGCCGTGCTCCCCTGGTTCGGTGTCGAAGACGGATTCTTCGGCTTTTCCTGGCTGTTCGAGGGCTATCCGCTCGACAGCGAGTTCGCGCCCGCGCTGATCCTCAATCTCAAGGGCGAGAAGCTGTGGCTGGCGCCGATTGGCATGGCCCTGGCAGCACCGCTGCTGCTGTGGGGGCGCAAGAAATCCGACCCGCTGTTCGGCAAATTGTTGATCGCTGTCGGCGCCGCTGGATTTGCCTGGATGATGTTCCAGGGCTTTGCCATCGGCCTGCGCGGCTGGCAATTCGGCTGGCTGCAAAGCTTGTTTGGTGATCTCGGCGATCGCCAGTTCGGCATGGGCTACGGTGCTCTTCTTGTAGGCCTCGCCATCCTGTTCTTGTTTTCGCTCGGGCTTGCGGCGCGTGGCGCGGTTGGCGGCGACGTGTTCGTGGTCTCGACCATTGCCTTCGTGGTTGCGGCGGTCGGGCTGTTCATCTTCATGCCGATCCTGCAGATGCTGGCCAATGCGCTGATCACGGATGAAGGCACGTATTCGTTCAGCATGTTCCTCGGCAAGCTGTTCAGCGCCCGGCTGTGGGGCCTCGATTGCCTCGCCGGTGGCAGCCGTTGCGGCGTTGCCTGGAATTCGCTGTTCCTGGCTATTCTCGTCGGCGTTCTGACCACGGTTCTCGGGCTTGTCTTCGCGCTGGTGGTGACCCGCACCGGCTTTCGTTATGGCAAGCTGCTGCGCGCACTCACGGTGCTACCCATCATCACGCCGCCCTTCGTCATCGGCCTCGCCATTATTCTTCTGTTTGGCCTGTCCGGCGTGATCAACCAGTCGGTTGCCGAGGTGCTCGGCATCCAGCCGACGCGCTGGGTCTACGGCCTGCCGGGCCTGCTCATCGCCCAGCTCTTGGCCTTCACCCCCATCGCATTTCTGGTGCTGATCGGTGTCGTCGAGGGTGTCAGCCCGTCGATGGAGGAGGCGGCGCAGACGCTGCGCGCCAATCGCTGGCAGACCTTCTGGACGGTGTCGCTGCCGTTGATGCGGCCGGGCCTCGCCAATGCCTTCTTGCTCGGCTTCATCGAAAGCATGGCCGATTTCGGCAATCCGCTGGTTCTGGGCGGCAATTTCGACGTGCTGTCGACCGAGATTTTCTTCGCCATCGTTGGTGCGCAGAATGACGAGGCGCAAGCCGCGATCCTGGCAATGGTGCTGCTCGCCTTCACCCTGGTCGCCTTTTATGCGCAGCGCTTCTGGCTCGGCAAGAAGTCCTACACCACGCTGTCGGGCAAGGGCGATTCCGGCGTGCATCCGCAATTGCCGACCGGGCTCAGGCGCACCGTCTATGGCGTTGCCGGCTTCTGGGCGATCTTCACCATCGTCATCTATGGGACGATCTTCTACGGCAGCTTCGTCAAGCTCTGGGGTGTCGATCACAGCTTGACCTTCGCCCACTACGTCAAGGCATTCGCCGTCGGCTGGAACGAGTTCGGCATCCACTGGAAGGGCTCGGCCTGGAGCTCGTTCTGGACGACGATGATGATCGCGCTGATTTCAGCTCCGCTGACCGCCGCCATCGGCCTGCTCACCGCCTATCTTCTGGTGCGGCAGAATTTTGCCGGCAAGAACGCTTTCGAGTTCGGCACCATGCTGTCCTTCGCCATCCCAGGCACGGTGATCGGCGTGAGTTACGTAATCGCCTTCAACGTGCCGCCGATCGAACTGACGGGCACCGGCATCATCCTGGTGCTGGCCTTCATCTTCCGCAACATGCCGGTGGGCGTGCGGGCAGGGGTGGCGTCGATGTCGCAGATCGACAAGAGCCTGGACGAGTCGTCGCTGACGCTGGGCGCCAATTCCTGGCAGACCTTCCGCAAGGTGGTGCTGCCGCTGCTGCGGCCGGCGATCCTTGCAGCCTTGGTCTATTCCTTCGTCCGCGCCATGACGGCAATCAGCGCCATCATCTTCCTTGTCAGCGCCCGCTACGACATGTCGACGAGCTACATCGTCGGTCGCGTCGAAAACAACGAATACGGCATCGCGATCGCCTATTCGGCGGTGCTGATCGGCGTGATGCTGGCGGTTGTCGGGCTGATGCAGCTGTTGGTCGGGCGGCGCAATATCGGCCGACGCGGGCATGAATTATCGCAGTCGCGTACGAATGTGAGCCAACCGGCATTTTCAGGAGGCGGCTGATGGCCGAGATCAAGAGCAACGCCGCTTCGGTGGAGTTCCGCGAGGTCACCAAGATCTATGGCAAGAGCCCGACAGCGGCGGTCAACAATGTGTCGCTGTTCGTCGAGGCGGGCAAGCTGGTGACGTTGCTTGGTCCCTCGGGCTGCGGCAAGACCACCACACTGCGCATGATCGCCGGCCTCGAAATGGCGACGCGTGGAAAAATCCTGATCGGCGGGGCGGACGTGTCGACGTTGCCGGCGACGGATCGCGACGTGTCGATGGTGTTCCAGTCCTATGCGCTGTTTCCGCATATGAGCGTCAACGAGAACGTCGAATACGGGCTGAAATTCTCCGGCTTTGCCAAGAAGGAGATCGGCGAGCGCGCGCGTGCCGGGCTCGAATTGGTCGGTCTCTCCGGCTATGGCAACCGGCTGCCAAGCGAGCTTTCGGGCGGGCAGCAGCAGCGTGTCGCGGTGGCTCGCGCCTTGGTGCTCGAACCGCAGGTGCTGTTGTTCGACGAGCCGCTGTCCAATCTTGACGCCAAGCTGAGGCGGCGAGTGCGCGAGGAAATCCGTGACATCCAGACCAAGCTTGGGCTGACGGTGGTCTATGTCACGCATGACCAGGAGGAGGCACTTGCGGTTTCCGACCGCATCATCGTCATGAATAATGCTGTCATCGCGCAGGACGGTACGCCGCGCGAACTCTATGACGCGCCGGCGGATGCCTTCGTCGCCGACTTCATCGGCGAGGCCAACATCTTCGATTGCGAGATCGCATCGGTCGATGGTGGGCTGGCGAGCGTAAGGCTGGGTAGCCTTGAGACAAAGCTCGACGCGCGTGGCATGAAGCCAGGGGCGGCAAAGCTCGCCGTGCGGCCGAGCCGCATCGAGATCCATCCAGTTGGGAGCCCACGTACCATTCCGGGCCGGCTCGACAAGGTGACCTATGTCGGCAGTGACTTGGAGTTCATGGTCGGTACCGAGTTCGGCGAGGTGTTCGCCGTGTCACCTGATGTCGATGCGCCGTTCAGGCCTGGACAGGAGGTCGGCATTGGTTTTGCCGCGCGTGGGCCGGTGCTGATCCGGGGTTAGGATTCACATGAAACTCTGCGCCGCAGCCGCCACCGCAAGATAACGCACCAGCTTGGCCGAGCCGACGAGCGCCAGAAAGCTCCACAGAGGCTCCTTCATCGTGCCTGCAATGAGCGTCAGCGGGTCGCCGATGATGGGCACCCATGACAGCAGCAGGCTCCAGCGGCCGTAGCGGCGATACCAGCCTTCAGCGCGCGCCAGGGCGGCGGGGCTCGCCGGAAACCAGCGACGGTCCTTGAAGCGGTCGACCTGGCGCCCGATCAACCAGTTGACCCATGAGCCCAATACGTTGCCGAGCGTGGCGACGATGATGAGCAGGGCAAGCGAATAGCCGCCATTGAGGATCAATCCTGCAAGCAGGGCTTCTGATTGTGCCGGCAAAAGCGTCGCGGCGGCGAAGGCCGCGACGAAGAGGCCGCCATAGGCGGTAAGGCCGGTCACTGCGATTTCACGCGGGCTATTGCGCCCGGCCGGAAAGGCCGTCGATGATCGGGCAGTCGGGACGGCTGTCGCCATGGCAATTGTGGACGAGATGGCGCAGCGTATTGCGCAGTTCCGTCAGCTCCGCAAGCTTGCGGTCGATCTCGACCAGCTTGGTCTCGGCGAGTGCCTTGACGTCGGCACTTTCGCGCTCCTTGTCGCCGTAGAGCGACAGAAGCTGGCGGCATTCCTCGACCGAGAAGCCAAGGCTGCGCGAGCGCTGCAAGAAGCGCAGGCGGTGTACGTCGGACATGGAATAGTCGCGGTAGCCATTGTCGGCCCGGTCGGGACGCAACAGGCCGATGTCTTCGTAATAGCGGATGGTCTTGGCCGGCAGGCCTGACTTCTCCGATGCTGTACCAATGTTCATGGCCACTCCTTGAGCATCGGCCCGAAAATCGGAATCGATTTTCGGAAAAGCACGATGCGCAGATTCAAATACTTAGCCTCATATAAAGCTTCCAGTTACTGGAAGTTCAAGGGGCTGGCGAAATCGTGATGCAGGCCGGCGCGAGAGCGCCGGCCTGTCGTTGTCAGGTCAGGCGTCGTAGGCCATCGAGGTCATCATGCCGCCGGCCATGTGATAGAGATGGTGGCAGTGCAGCGCCCATTTGCCGGCATTGTCGGCGTCGAAGGCGATGGTCACCATGCCCATATTGGCCGGCACCAGCACCGTGTCGCGCATGGCACCGGCAAAACGCTTGCCGTTGACCGCGACCACCTGGAAATGGTGGCCGTGCAGGTGCATCGGGTGCGACATGGTGGTGTGGTTCATGAAGGTGAGTTCGAAGCGGTCGCCGCTCGTCACCGCCAGCGGCTTGTCCTCACCATGCATGGCGCCATCGAGCGTCCAGACATAATTCGGTCCTTCGCCCAGCATCATCATGTGCTCGCGCGTGGCCGCCTTTTCAGCCAGCGGCTTTGTGGCGCGGAGCCGCTGTTCCAGTTCAGCGCCGACAGCGGGGAAGTCCGTATCCGCCATGTCGGCGAATTTGGCGACAGTGGCGCCCTTCGCCGCAAGGACCGCACCGGAGCGCATGCGCCCGCCTTCCTGCACGGCGAAGATTGGCCAGGCCGAAGCTTCTTTCGGCAACTCGATGATGATGTCGAGACGCTGCGCCACGGCGAACTCGAAGCGCGAACCCTCGATCGGCTCGATCGGCATGGCGTCGACTGCGATCAGCTTGCCCGAGAGTTGGCCGAGGTCGATCCACATATTGGTGCTGGCGGCACCATTGATCAGGCGAAGGCGCACCCGCCCGCCTGTTTCAACGGCAAAGACTTCGGGGTCGTCGAGCGTGCGGTCATTGGCAAGCAGGGCATCGTATTGAACGTCCTGCAGGTGAGACATTGCACCCCCACCCATCTGCATGCCGCCCATGTTCATCGAGCCATGGTCCATGCCGCCCATTTGTCCGCCACCCATCGCCATGCCCGGCATGTTGTGACCTTCATGCCCCCCAGCTGCAGGCGCCGGTGCAGGTGCCATCGCGCTCATGTCGTGGCCGCCGGCCTTGAGTTCGGCGAGGATCTCCTGGGGATCGCGGAAGGTGAAGTCGTGGAACAGCACCACCACCTCCTGCACGTCCTGGCCGGCCTCGGCCGGGTCGCGCACGATCAGCGGCGCGGCAAGCATCAGCTGCTCCTGCAGACCGAAATGCGAGTGCATCCAGAAGGTGCCCGGACGGGCGACTGGGAAGTCATAGTCGTAGCTGCCGCCGTCGGGGATCGGCTCCTGGGAGATACCGGCAACGCCGTCCTGCTGCCACGGCGGCGTGAGGCCGTGCCAGTGGATGACGGTGGGCTCGCCGATGAGGTTCTTCAGCTGGACCCGGAAGTTCTCGCCGGCATTCATGACGAGGCCCGACGTACCGTCAGCCTGGTTGAGGCCGAAGACATTGGCGGCCTTGCCCTTGACCTCGATGACGCGCTTGGCGGCGGTGATGACCTTGTGGCCGTCAGCACGTGCCGGGCGCACCGGGAGCAGGAGTGAGGGAACCGCTGCGATGGAAAGCGTGGCGGCGGATGCCGCGAGGAAACCGCGGCGTGAAAGGGTATTCATTTTCATTGTCTCCAAAACTGATTGTCTCCCGGCACGGAACAGGCCGGGGCGTGCGCGTCGATGCGCTTCAGCTCAGGAGAATGATGGTGGTCGAAGATGGGGCGACATGATCGATCCGTAAAGCGGCTCGGTCTTCGCGGGAACAGGCGAGATGCCTGTCAGATTGAGAAAGGCACTCGGCAGCGGAAGCGGTGCGCAGTAGCTGCACGAGGCAAGACATTGCGCCAGGCAGGCCCGGCTGTCCTCATCCTGTGACAGGTCGCCGCAGCAAGCCATGTCTGTCTTGGCGTGATGCGAGACAGTTTGAGTGGCATGCGCTTGATGCTGGCTGCCGGCCTGATGGGCGGAGGCCGCCTGGCCGAGCGCGAGAAAGAAGAGGAGCAGCAACGGCAGCATCAGGCGCAGGGTCCTCAACGCCGTGGACCTGCCCTCGGCCATCACGGCAACGCGCCCACCAGCCTGCCCGCGCCCGATTGCGCGGAGCGGATGGGTCGTGGCTGAGATGTGCCGCATCGAATGCATATCCTATCAATGGGTACTGGATCCGTTGTGGTCAAGCGGCGTTGTTGTCGCTTCCCTCAGCTGTGAAGAAGACGTCGGCATGAATGTCGCTGGTCGGCACCCCACGCGCGCCGAGAATAGCCATTGCCGCGTCGACCATGGCCGGGGGGCCGGCAACATAGGCTTTGGCACCGGCAAGGTCGCGATGGTCTTCGCCAAGCGCGTCGGAAACGTAGCCGCTGCGCCTGCCATCCGTGGCGGTGAGCGACAGCACGGGCACGAAGGTCAGGTTGGAAAATCTCCGCTCCAGCGCGCGGAAATGCTCGACCAGATAGAGGTCGTGCTCGGCGCGGGCACCGAAATAGACATGGATCGGTTGATCCATACCGGCATGGAGTGCTGTCTCGACGATCGACTTGATCGGTGCGAGGCCGCTGCCGCCGGCAAGTGCGACGATCGGGCCGGTGTGGGCTTCGCGCAGATGGGCCGCGCCTGCCGGGCCTTCGATGTGGACAGTGTCGCCTGGCTTCAGCGCGGCATGGATCCGGCCGCTTGTCTTCCCGTCGGGGACCGCCCGCACATGCAGTTCGATGAGCTCTTCCTTGGGGCGATTGGCCATTGAATATTGCCGCGGCGGGGCTCCCGGGACGGTCAGCGTCAAATACTGCCCGGCAGCGAAGCGGAAGGCTGCGCGATCGGAAAGCCGCAGGCGCAGAGCGATGATGTCGTGGGTCATGCGCTCAATGGCGGTGACCTCGGCGTCCTGGGTGACAGCGAGCCTGGCGACATAGGCTTCGTCCAGCCATTCCACGGTCACGTCGTTTGTCGGCACCGACCGGCAGGCGAGAATGAGGCCAGCGGCCCGATCTTCATCGGTAAGGGCGAAAGGCGAGTGCTTGCCGAGTTCGACATCGCCACTGATCAGGCGCGACTTGCAGGAACCGCAGCGGCCGGAACGGCATCCATGCGGATAGGCAACACCGGCTTCGAGAGCGGCTTGCAGGATGGTCTGCTCGGCAGAAATGGGGATGCGGCGTCCAAGTTGGGGCAGGGTGATATGGGGCATGGTGTTGCTCACGTGGCCTTGGTCAGGTCGAGCAGCGCCTCGATCTCGGCGCGCTGCACGGCAAAGGTACCGAAAAAGATGTGCTTGTCGTCGATGATGGTGATGGGCGCGACGCGAACGCCGGTGCGGCGCTTGGCTTCCTCGGCGATCTCGGGGTCGCGCAGGTCGCGCTCGACGAAAGGCAGGCGCTGTGCGTTCAGCCAACGCTTGAGAGCGAGGCAATCCGGGCAGGTCGGCGTGGTGAATATCTCGATCCAAGGTGCGACTGTGGTCGACATGTGCCTAGCCTTTGAAATGAGGAGGGGACGGCCCGCCTGGATGGCGGGCCGAAAATGTTACGCGGCTTGCGCGAATGCTGGGGTGCCTGATGTAGCCGTCGCCCGCACCGGCGCCTGGAAGCGCTTGAGCCGCATGGCGTTGCCGAGCACAAACACGCTCGACATCGCCATCGCACCGGCAGCGAGCATAGGCGACAACAGCGTGCCGCTGACCGGATAGAGTACGCCCGCCGCAACCGGGATGAGGGCGGCATTGTAGGCGAAGGCCCAGAACAGGTTCTGGCGGATGTTAGCGATGGTCGCCTTCGACAGGGCGATCGCATTGGTCACGCCGAGCAGGTCGCCCGACATCAGCACGACGTCAGCACTTTCGATGGCAACGTCAGTGCCTGTGCCGATCGCGATGCCGACATCGGCCTCGGCCAATGCCGGTGCGTCGTTGATGCCATCGCCGACGAAGGTCACGGCCCGGCCGCCCGCCCGCAGGCGCTTGATCGCGTCGACCTTGCCGTCAGGCAGCACCTCGGCCACCACCTCGTCGATGCCAAGCTGGGCAGCGATGGCTTCGGCCGTGCGGCGATTGTCGCCGGTGATCATCGCCACCTTCAGCCCCATGTCGTGCAGCGCGCGGATTGCCTGCGGTGTCGTCGGCTTGATCGGATCGGACACCGCGATGATGGCGGCGAGTTTGCCGTCGATGGCCGCATAGAGCGGGGTCTTGGCCTTGTAGCCCATGCGGACCGCGGCTTCCGCGAAGTCCTGAACGGAGATACCGAGCTTGGCCATGTAGCGGTCGGCACCTACATCGACGCGGCTCTTGCCGACGCTGGCGCTGACGCCGAAGCCGGGAATAGCCTCGAATGCGCTGGTTTCACCTGGCGTCAGCCCCTCTTCCTTGGCGGCAGCGACGATTGCCGAGGCCACGGGATGCTCGGACTGGGCCTCGACAGTCGCGACCAGCGACAGAACCTTGGCGCGTTCAAAACCCCTGGCGACTTCGAGGTCGGTCATGACGGGCTTGCCTGCGGTCAGCGTACCGGTCTTGTCGAGTGCCACGACCTGGGTCGACTTGAGCAACTGCAGCGCTTCGCCATTGCGAAACAGCACGCCGAGTTCTGCGGCACGGCCGGTTCCGACCATGATCGAGGTCGGCGTGGCAAGGCCCATTGCACAGGGGCAAGCAATGATCAGCACCGCGACCGCATTGACGAGCGCGAAGCTGACGGCCGGCTCGGGGCCGAAAAACAGCCATACGGCAAAGGTCAGTGCGGCGGCAACCATGACGGCAGGCACGAACCAGGAGGTGACCTTGTCGACCATCGCCTGGATCGGCAGCTTCGAGCCTTGCGCGGTTTCGACCATGCGGATGATCTGGGACAGCAGGGTGTCGGCGCCGACCTTGGTGGCACGGTAGGTGAAGCTGCCGGTCTTGTTGATGGTGCCGCCAACGACTTCCGCGCCTTCGCCCTTGCTGACCGGAATTGGCTCGCCCGAGATCATGGATTCGTCGATGTAGGACGAGCCGGAAAGGACGATGCCATCGACCGGCACCTTGTCGCCCGGACGCACCTGGATGACGTCGCCGGCAGCGACATCTTCAAGCGCGACGTCGACGAACTCGCCATTGCGCTGGACGCGCGCCGACTTCGCCTGCAGGCCCATCAGGCGTTTGATCGCTTCGCTGGTGCGGCCCTTGGCCTTGGCCTCGAGCACGCGGCCGAGCAGGATCAGCGTGATGATCACCGCCGAGGCTTCGAAATAGACATTGGCGGTGCCGGCCGGCAGCACGCCTGATGCAAAGGTGGCGACCACCGAATAGGCCCAGGCGGCGGTCGAGCCGAGCACGACCAGCGAGTTCATGTCAGGCGCCAGGCGCAGCAAGGCCGGCACGCCCTTCTTGTAAAAGCGCAGGCCGGGGCCGAACTGGACGATGGTGGCGAGCACGAAAAAGGCGATGTAGAGCTTTTGCTGGCTGACATTCATCATCAGCCAGTGGTGCAGCGCCGGGATGGCATGCGAGCCCATTTCAAGCACGAAGATCGGCAGCGTGAGTGTGGCTGCGATAGCGAAGTCGCGCTTGAGGTTGGAGAATTCACGGTTGCGGGCGTCCTCACGGCTGTCGCCCTCGATGCTCGCACCGTCGCTGCGGCGCGGCTCGTAGCCGGCCTTGCGGATGGCGGCATCGATGGCGGCACGAGGAGCCACACCAGCGAAGGTCTCGATGGTGGCGCGTTCGGTGGCGAGATTGACGGAAGCCTTGAGCACGCCCGGCACAGCGGCGATCGCCAGCTCCACACGACGAACGCAGGAGGCGCAGGTCATGCCCTCGATCTCGATCTCCGACTTTTCGACCGGAACCTCATAGCCGGCAGTGTTGATGGCCGCGATGACAGCGGCGGCATCCACCGCGCGGTCGAAGGCGACATCAGCGCTTTCCGTTGCAAGGTTGACGGCGGCAGCCGTCACGCCCGGAACCTTCGTAATGGCAATCTCGACGCGGCGCACGCAGGAAGCGCAGGTCATGCCTTCGATCGGAAAGTTTTGGCGGATGGTGCCGGTTGCCAAGGCCGGCGGGTTCAAGGGAGCATTCATGGTCATGGACCTCTATTTCATCGATTTCGAACCGAGGTCTAAGGCTTCCAGTATTGGGAAGGTCAACAGGGTTTTTGCAAGTTTTTTGGAATGGATTTAACTTACTGAAAACACGTGATAATTTGACGGCATGGCTCTTTTGCCTTGTGTCGGCGACCGCGCGAAGCATCGGTAACAAACCCGTGATCGAAAACCGTTTGACCTTCCAGTTGCTGGAAGCACCACATTACAGACACGGCGCGTTGCCGGCCCGAAAGAGGATTTGAAATGCTGAAGATGAATGTTCCCGACATGACCTGCGGCCATTGCGCTGGCATGGTGACCAAGGCTGTGCAGAGCGTTGACGCTGGCGCGCGCATCGACATCGATCTGAAGTCGCAGACCGTTTCGGTCGAAACCAGCGCCGATGCCGCCAAGGTTGCCCAGGCGCTCGACGCTGCCGGTTATCCGGCGCAGGCCGTCTGATCAGTCAAGCTGGCGTCAAGGGCGGTGCGGACGGAGCAATCCGGCGCGCCGCCCTTTGGCGTTTAACTTGGCTGCCAAGAAGATAGGCCGGTTGTGGAAGAGTTTCCGCTGCCACATTAGCCCTTGCAAATATGACGCGGTCGCACGCTACCTTCCTCCCCTAGTATTTCCGCGCCAAATCAAGCTATGATGCGGCTGGCCTTCCTCAGGGGATTGTGTCCCTCGGAATGCCGGGAGGAACAGAGGATGGCCATTGCGCTCGTACTCGTTCTGATTGTCGTCGGCTCGGTGCTCTTCCATGTGCTGAGCCCTTGGTGGTGGACGCCGATAGCCTCCAACTGGGGCTACATCGACAGCACTCTCGTCATGACTTTCTGGATCACCGGCGCGGTGTTTTCCGCCGTCGTTCTGTTCATGGCCTATTGCATCTTCCGTTTCCGCCACAAGGAAGGGCAGAAGGCGGCCTACGAGCCGGAGAGCAGGAAGCTCGAATCCTGGCTGACGGTGGTAACGGCAGTCGGCGTGGCGGCGATGCTGGCGCCTGGCCTGTTCGTGTGGAGCCAGTTCATCACCGTTCCCAAGGATGCGACCGAGGTCGAGGTCGTTGCCCAGCAATGGCAGTGGAGCTTCCGCCTGCCAGGCGCCGACGGCAAGCTTGGCACGTCGAACGCCCGGCTGATCACCGCGGACAATCCGCTCGGCATCAACCCCGACGATCCCAACAGCAAGGACGATGTCGTCGTCCAGGCCGCAGACCTGCATCTGCCGATCGACAAGCCGGTCAAGATGGTGCTGCGCTCGATCGATGTGCTGCATGATTTCTACGCGCCGGAGTTCCGCGCCAAGATGGACATGGTGCCGGGCATGATCACTTATTTCTGGTTCACCCCGACGCGGACCGGAACCTTCGAGGTTCTGTGCGCCGAGCTTTGCGGCGTTGGCCACGCCTTCATGCGCGGTACGGTGCTGGTCGACACCCAGCAGGACTACCAGACCTGGCTGCAGCAGCAGTCGACCTTCGCCCAGCTGTCCCAGCCGGCGAAGGTGGGCGCGCTCGTTGCGCCGGCAACAAGCAAGGCGAAGGTGGAATAGGGCAGCATGAGGCGGGATCGCCGCAACGGCGACCTTGCCAGCAAAACAGGAACGACAGACGCGAAGAGGTACCGATGGTCGATGTCACGCCACATGGAACCGACTTCATTCCGCCCGCCGAGGTCGCGGAGGCCGAACTTTACCATCCGCACAGCTGGTGGACGAAATACGTCTTTTCGCAAGACGCCAAGGTCATCGCCATCCAGTATGCCGGAACGGCCATTGGCATCGGGCTCGTTGCTCTGGTGCTGTCCTGGTTGATGCGGCTGAAGCTCGCCTTCCCCGACACCTTCTCCTTCATCACGCCCGACGCCTATTACCAGTTCATGACCATGCACGGCATGATCATGGTCATCTACCTGCTCACCGCCTTGTTCCTCGGCGGCTTCGGCAATTACCTGATCCCGCTGATGGTCGGCGCGCGCGACATGGTGTTTCCCTATGTCAACATGCTGAGCTACTGGATCTACTTGCTTGCCGTTTTGGTGCTGGTCGGCAGCTTCTTTGCACCAGGGGGCCCGACTGGGGCGGGGTGGACGCTTTATCCGCCGCAGGCGATCTTGTCGGGCACGCCAGGCGGGCAGGATTGGGGCATCATTCTGATGCTGGCGTCGCTGATCCTGTTCATCATCGGCTTCACCATGGGCGGGCTGAACTATGTGGTGACCGTGCTGCAGGGCCGCACGCGCGGCATGACGCTGATGCGCCTGCCGCTGACCGTGTGGGGCATCTTCACCGCAACCGTCATGGCGCTGCTGGCCTTCCCCGCACTGTTCGTCGCCTGCGTGATGATGCTGTTCGACCGCGTCATCGGCTCCAGCTTCTTCATGCCGGCGATCGTTGAGATGGGCGAGCAGCTGCCGCACAATGGCGGCAGCCCTATCATGTTCCAGCACCTGTTCTGGTTCTTCGGCCACCCCGAGGTCTACATCGTGGCGTTGCCCGCATTCGGCATCGTGTCCGACCTGATCAGCACCCATGCGCGCAAGAACATCTTCGGCTATCGCATGATGGTGTGGGCGATCATCGGCATCGGCGCGCTGTCCTTCGTGGTCTGGGCGCACCACATGTACGTCTCGGGGATGCATCCGTATTTCGGCTTCTTCTTCGCCACCACCACGCTGATCATCGCCGTTCCCACCGCGCTAAAGGTCTACAATTGGGTGCTGACCCTGTGGCGCGGCGACATTCACCTGACGATCCCGATGCTGTTTGCGCTCGCCTTCATCGTCACCTTCGTCAATGGCGGGTTGACCGGCCTGTTCCTTGGCAATGTGGTGGTGGACGTGCCACTATCGGACACGATGTTCGTGGTCGCCCATTTCCACATGGTGATGGGCGTGGCGCCGATCCTGGTCGTCTTCGGGGCGATCTACCACTGGTATCCCAAGATCACCGGCCGCATGCTCAATGAGTGGCTCGGCCGTTTCCACTTCTGGGTCACCTTTGTCGGCGCCTATCTGATTTTCTTCCCGATGCATTATATCGGGCTGATCGGTGTGCCCCGGCGCTATCCCGAGCTCGGCGAAACCGCCTTCATCCCCCCGTCCGTGCATACTCTGAACGAGTTCATCACCATCGCGGCACTCACCGTCGGCTTCGCCCAGATGGTGTTTCTGTTCAATCTCATCTGGAGCATTCGCCACGGCAGGCATGCCGGCGACAATCCATGGCGGGCAACTACACTGGAATGGCAGACCGCCGGCACCCCGCCGCCGCACGGCAATTTCGGCAAGGACCTGCCGGTGGTCTATCGCTGGGCCTATGATTATTCGGTGCCCGGCGCGCCGGAAGACTTCATTCCGCAGAACGATCCCGGCCCGCTGACGCGAGGTGGGCCCGCATGAGCGCCATCCTGATCTTCCTTGCCCTGATCACCGGCATTGCCGGCTGGTGGCTGGCGCGGCAACGGCTGATGTCCAAGCCGTGGCTGGAAGTGGGGCCGGTCAATGCCTATCCCGAGACCGAAGCGCCGCTCATGCATCCGGCAAAGATCGGGCTCGGCGTGTTTCTCGCGGTGGTGGGCACGCTGTTTGCGCTGTTTATCAGCGCCTACTTCATGCGCATGGTCTATGACGACTGGCAGGCGCCGCCGATGCCGAGGGTACTCTGGCTCAATACCGGCATGCTGGTTCTGGCGAGCATAGCGCTGCAATGCGCTGTGGTTGCCGCGCACAAGGGCCAGTTCGACAATCTGCGGCTTGCCTTGCTGACCGGCACCCTGACTTCGGTGGCATTCCTTGGCGGGCAGTTGCTGGCCTGGCGGGATTTGGCGCAAGAGGGCTATTTCGCAACCGAAAACCCGGCCGTCAGCTTCTTTTACCTGATCACCGCGATGCATGGGCTGCACGTCATCGGCGGTTTGATAGCGCTCGGCAGGACCAATGTGCGGGTGTGGCGAGGTGACAGATCGCCAAAGCTCGTCCTGTCGACCGAGCTGTGCGCGATGTACTGGCATGTCCTGCTGATCGTGTGGCTGGTGCTGTTTGCCGTGTTGACGGGCTGGGCCGCCGATTTCATCGACATCTGCCGCCGGTTGCTGACCTAGGAGATACGGGGATGGCCGAAACCACGCTGGGACATGCCGATCATACCGCACCGCGGCCATCTGGCCTGCGCGGCATCGTCGCCGACGTGTCATCCGACCAGAGGGCGTTCAAGAACGTCTCCTGGGGGAAGGCCATGATGTGGATCTTCCTGCTCAGCGATACCTTCGTCTTCGGCTGTTTCCTGCTGTCCTACATGACCGCGCGCATGTCGACGACGGTGCCATGGCCGAACCCGAGCGAGGTGTTTGCGCTGCATCTGTTCGGCCGCGACATTCCGCTGATCCTGATCGCGATCATGACGTTCGTTTTGATCTCGTCCTCCGGCACGATGGCGATGGCGGTCAACTTCGGCTACCGCCGCGACCGCAAGAAGACCGCGATCCTGATGCTGCTGACCGCAGCCCTTGGCGCGACCTTCGTTGGCATGCAGGCGTTCGAATGGACCAAGCTGATCACCGAGGGCGTTAGGCCTTGGGGCAACCCCTGGGGCGCGGCCCAGTTCGGCTCGTCCTTCTTCATGATCACCGGCTTCCACGGCACCCATGTAACCATCGGGGTGATCTTTTTGTTGATCGTCGCGCGCAAGGTGTGGCGCGGCGACTACGAGACCGGCGCGCGCGGTTTCTTCACCAGCAGGCGAGGCCAGTATGAGAGCGTAGAGATCATGGGTCTCTACTGGCACTTCGTCGATCTGGTGTGGGTTTTCATCTTCGCGTTCTTCTATCTTTGGTGAGGTGGAGCGATGGCACAAGTCGAAGTGCAGGATCACGGGCTTCATGGACACGTCGCTGCCGCCCATACGGTTGCGCATGCGAAGGGCCAGCAGCATCCGATCAAGCTTTATCTCGTGGTCTGGGGGTGGCTGTTCATTCTCAGCGCCTGCTCCTATGCGGTCGATTATTTCGCCTTGCAGGGCTATCTCAGATGGGGCCTGATCCTGACCTTCATGATGCTCAAGGCCGGCCTGATCGTTGCCGTGTTCATGCACATGGCCTGGGAGCGACTGGCCCTAGCCTATGCGATCATCGTGCCGCCGCTGGCACTCCTCGTCTTCGTAGGGATCATGGTGCTTGAATCTCGCTATACCGAGATCACCCGCGTCCTATCATTTGGTGCGGGCTAGGTAGCGGCAACGCTCTACGCAAAGCCCGCGACAGCGTTCTTCGTTGACAGGGAAAAAGATGGGAGGAGAATGAGTTTTCTCGTTCTCCGACGCGTCGCCCCCTCGAACAGAAGGACGCCCACGATGACGATCGCAAGGAAACTTCAGGACTACATGGCCGGCAAGGGCATCCACTACGATACCGTTGCCCATCACCGAACCTCGACCAGCAGCCAGACGGCGCAGGCGGCCCATGTTCCAGGCCGCAGGCTCGCCAAATCGGTGCTGCTCCACCACGAAATGGGCTACGCCCTGGCGGTGGTTCCGAGCAGCCACCGCGTCGAACTCAACACGTTGCAGGACGTGATCGACAAGCGTCTCGGCTTGGCCTCCGAAGACGAGGTCGGCCAGCTGTTCAACGACTGCGACATCGGCGCGGTGCCGCCGGCGGGGGCAGCCTATAACGTGCCGGTCATCCTCGACGAAAGCTTCGGCGCGGAGGGCGATGTCTATTTCGAGGCTGGCGACCACAAGACACTAGTGCATGTCACGGGCGGCGACTTCCGCAACCTGCTGCAAGATGCGCGCGTAGCACGTTTCAGCCATCCGGCATGATCGAAACAAACATCCGGGTTTGATGGAAAAGCCGACGGCTGGATGCCGCCGGCTTGAACGAAGTCAGGTCGTGCGCTTGCGCGACTTTTTGACAGGCGCTGGGGCTGGGGCTGGCTCGATCAGCTTGCGATAGAGGTGCCAGGTCGAGTGGCCGAGCACTGGCAGGACGATCGCCAGGCCAACGAGAAGCGGCATCGACCCGACAACGAGGGCTGCAGCCACGATCAGGCCCCAGAGCAGCATCGGAACCGGGTTGGCCATGATCGCCCGCGCCGAGGTTTCGACCGCCGCATAGGCGCCGATGTCGCGATCAAGCAGCAGCGGGAACGCGATGACCGTCGTGCTCAACGCGATAAGGGCAAAGACAAGGCCGATGAGGTTGCCGAGGATGATCAGCGTCCAGCCGCGGCTGGTGGTCAGCACGTCGTTGACGAAGCCGGTGAAGGTTGCGGGCACGGTGTCGCCATAGAGCCAGGCATAAAGCGCATGCGCGGTCAAAAGCCAGGCCACAAACAGGACCATCAGCATGATGCCGAGGACGGCGATGGCCGGCATGGCGGGCGATTGCCTGACCTCGAAAGCATGCTTCCACGAGGTGTCGAGGTTTTTTTCGCGCCTCCTGCTGATCTCATAAAGGCCGATTGCCGCGAATGGTCCAAGCAGCGCAAAACCGGTCACCAGCGGGTAGATCAGCTGCAGCGCGTCGCCGCCTGAGGTCCAGGTGATGAGGAACACGCCTACGACCGGATAGATCAGGCACAAAAAGACATAGTGCGAGGGTTTGTCCCAAAAATCTTCAAATCCCCGTCGGAGTGCGTCAAAGACATCCGAGACGCCAATGCGGCGTATGGCGGGATGTTCGACGTTGCTGCCAGTGCCTGCTGCGTAGACGTGGAAATTTGCCATCAACCATTCCTCCGGGATCGGGTCCGGTTCGGGTCGCGGCTCGCGGTGCTGCCGTCCAGCGTGTCTGGTCACGCGAAACCGCGACCTGCACCGTCAAGGATCATACTATTCATCTCAGGGTTTGTCGCCCCTACGGCGCCGCGCATGCTTTGACAGCGCGCGGCGAGGGCGCACTTTGGATACCTCCTTTAGATGTCCTTGAGATGTGCTGGCTCCAGATGCCGCAGCGGAATGGCGCATGGCGCGTTTGTTTGCGCAGCGCTAATATCGTTCGCGTCGACGGGAAGCGCCGGCCAGAGTGAGGAGATAGCCATGAGACTGACCGCATGGGGCGCACAAGCCCTTCTCGTAGCTTCGGTTCTAGCCACAAATCCGGTTCATGCGGCGGGCGACGCGGCCGCCGGCAAAAAGGTCTTCACCAAATGCATGGCCTGCCATGAGGCGGCGGTCGAAAAAGACAAGGTCGGCCCATCGCTGCATGGCGTCATCGGCCGCACCGCAGGCACGCTGCCGAGCTTCCAGGCGAAATATTCCGACGCCATGAAAAAAGCCGGTGCTGGCGGTCTCGTCTGGGATGAGACGAACATCGCTGCCTATATGAAAGCTCCGAAAGACAAAGTGCCCGGCAACAAGATGGCCTTTCCCGGGCTCAAGGACGATACAGACATCGCCAATGTGATTGCCTATATCGAAGAGGTGTCGAAGTAGCGAAGCGGCACAAGCCGCCACATTTGTCTCCGGACTGGATGATCGCTTGCCAGGTCACCATGTGGCCGGAAGAGCTTTTGCCGATTTGCCGATGATAGCGCGCCCCTAATCAGGGATGAGCGTCACGCATCGTGCCCGCAAGATGCAAGTTTAGATGCTTGCCGCGAAAATTTTAACTTGCTAACATTGTATGAAATCGGTATCGCTTTGTTATACTGCATACACTGGTTTTAATTCACCTAGTTATCACTGCCTTCTCTTGGAGGGGAAACTGCGGCTTGCTTGGGGGGGCTAAGCAGCCGCATCATTTCCTTTGGCGGTTTTCTCTCAGTCCGGCGCGTCGAAATCGGGCGTCACAGCTGCGATGTTGTAGCCTTCAAGGCGTGCAACCGGCGCATCCGCAGCATCGAAACTCAGGATCGTTGCAGTCCCTGGCGTCACAGGAACGACACGTGAAGGCGGCAGGCCGAGGAAGGCGTGGCAGGCCGCGCGGATGACGCCGCCATGGACGATGGCAAGCGTGTCGCCATTGCACTTCCTCAAACAATCCCTCAATCCTTCAACGATACGGGCGCAGAAATCCGCCCAAGGCTCGCCCCTGTCGGGCGTAAACGTGCCGGCGCGCCAGGCCAGATATTCGTGCGGCCGTTCCGCCTCGAGTTCATGCTTGATGCGCCCAGTCCAGTTGCCCATGTCGATCTCGCGCAGGCGCGGATCGAGCGGGGCGTCGCCATAGCCGAGCAGGTGTGCCGTCTGGCGCGTACGGCCAAGGTCGGAGACGACGACCTGGTCAGGCGCCATGGCCTTGGCGAAAGTGGCGAAACGCTGGACCTGCTTGATGCCGCGTGGCGACAAGGGCGCGTTGTCGTGGCCCTGGAGCCTGTGTTCGGCATTCCAGGTGGTCTCGCCATGGCGCACCATTACCAATCTCATCAGCTAATCCTTTCACCAGTCATTGCAAAAACCGCGCTCGGCTCGCCCAGGAAACTGAGGCGTATCTGATCGCCGATCGCGGCTCGGAAATATCCATCGGCCATGGCGGTAAGCCGCCGCCCGCCAGAAAAGGCCGTCACCATCGTGCGCCCGGCGATCGGCGCCGCCTCTTCAAAGCGTGCTGTGATCGAGGGCCGTCCGGGGACTTCGCCCACCATCAGGTCGTGAGCGCGGTAGAGAAGCTGGACACCGTCGCGTGCTTCGGCTCGCTTGGCATCCGCCAAGCGCAGCCCTTCATAAATGAGGCCATCGCCGCTGTTTAAAACTTCGATCAAATTGGCCGGTGGCGTGCCAAGGAAGGTCGCGACAAAGGTGGTGCGCGGGTTTTCCAAAAGCTCCAGCGGTGCGCCGAACTGCTCGACCTTGCCGTTGTTGAGCACCGCCACGTGGCTGGCCATGGTCATCGCCTCGACCTGGTCGTGGGTGACATAGACCGAGGTCGCGCCGGTGGCACGGTGGATGCGCATCAGTTCGCTACGCATTTCGATGCGCAGCTTGGCGTCGAGATTGGACAGCGGTTCGTCGAACAACAGGATGCTCGGCTTGGGGCCGATGGTACGGGCGATCGCCACGCGTTGTTGCTGGCCACCAGATATCTCGGCGGGGTAGCGCTCCTTGAGCGCGGAGATGCCGAGCAGGCCAAGCACCTCGTCGACGCGCGCGGCGCGATCGGCCTTGTTCCAGCGCGCGACCTTGAGCGGCCACTCGATGTTGCCGGCAACAGTCATGTGCGGCCACAGTGCGTAGCTCTGGAAGACGAGACCGGCGTCGCGCGCTCCGGCATCGGCTACCAGGCCGCGTGCGCCGTCCGAGACGGTGCGACCCATGAAGGCCATTTCGCCTTCGCTCGGCGTCTCGAGCCCCGCCAGCATGCGCAGCAAGGTGGACTTGCCGCAGCCGGAAGGGCCGACAAGCACCAGGAACGCGCCCTGCGGCACCGAGATATCGACGTTGTCGACGGCGGTGAAACCACCGAAACGCTTGGTGATGTTGCGGATCGCAATCGCTGGTGCGGATGTGGAGATTGTCTTGCTCATGCGGATTTCCACTTCTGGACGCGGTTCTGCAGGCGGTGCGCCAAAAGCGTGGCGACGACGCAAAGGACGAGGATCACCATGGTGATGGCGTTGGCGAACTGCATGAAACCTTCGGCGGCGTAGCGGTAGGCGAGCATGCTGAGTACGGGTGATGTCGAGGTGAAGAGCAGCACCACCAGCGACAGGTCGCGAACGATCTTGACGAAGACCAGCAGGGCACCTGCAAGCAGGCCGCGAATGGCGAGCGGCATGATGATTGCGCCCATGCGGCGGAAGAAACCGGCGCCGGTGAGGCGCGCGCTTTCCTCGATGTCGGCCGAGATCTGGCCGAGCACCGAGCGACCCGACTGCACCGCGTAAGGCAGCAGATGGGCGGACGCCGCGAGCACCAGGAGCATGAAGGTGCCGTAGAGCGACGGCAGCGGCCCGATGGGCGCGCCGAACAGCGCGATATAGGCGGCGGCAAAGGCGATGGAGGGGATCAGTATCGGCGTGAACGACACCTGACCGAGTAGGGTCGCCAGCACGCTGCCCTTGTTGCGGGCGATGGTGTGGGCAAGCGCAAGGCCGAGCGCCATGGTGGTGATCGCCACGGTGACGGCGAGCTTCAGCGTCATCCACAAGGCCTCGATCAGCACCGGGTTGCGGAAGATGCCGGCCTGGCCCTGGGCCATGTCGGTGCCGCCTTCGCCGATCCAGAAATGCGTCGTCCAGTTGGAAAACAGCGAGCCATTCTGCAGCGCGAAGCTGGAAGCGGTGAGGATCAGCGCCGGCAGGAAGGTGGTGAGCAGGCAAAGCAAGACGGCGAGCGCGAAGAGCGGCCAGCGCCATTTGCCGAGCGCAAAGCGCTTGGTGCGGCCACCCTTTCCGGTGACGGTGACGAAGTTCTTGCGGCCGGCGACCAGTCTTTCGCCGAGCCAGAGGAAGGAGGCGGAGACGACGATCAGCAGCAGCGCGATAACGAAGCCTCGCTCGGTCTGGCCGGTTTCGATCATGCCGAACAGGCGGGTCGACAATGTCTGCATCCTGACCGGCAAGCCGAGCAGGGCAGGGGCGGCGAAATTGGAAACAGCGCCAGCGAAGGTCAGCGAAGCCGCAGCGACCAGCGCGGGTGTCACCACAGGCAAGATGATGCCGAAGAAGATGCGCGCGCGCTTAGCGCCCGCCACTTGGGCTGCTTCGACAAGGTCTGCGCCGATGGAACTCAATGCAGCGGAAATGACGGTGAAGGCGAGCGAGTAGTAGTGCGCGATGAGCACGATCAGCGTTGGAACAAGGCCCCAGGCGAGCCAGTCCGGCACGATGTAACCATTGGCTTCGAAGAAGCCGACCGAGCCGCCAAGCCTGCTGTTGCGAAACAGCGCGCCCCAGGCCAAGGCCGCGGCAAAGCTTGGGATCATGAACGGCATGGTGGCGAGCAGGCCGAGGGTTCTGGGTGCTGGCACGTCGGTGAGCATCACCAGCCAGGCGAGGAAGCCGCCCATCAGGACGCAGCCAGCGGCGACGCCAATGCCGAGCAGAACGGTGTTCCAAAGCGGACGCCACCACAGGTTCTCGGACATTTTGGAGGCGAGCACCGCCTGCCAGGCATCGCGGCCTTCGACGGTCAGCGTGGACAGGACGATCTTGACCAGCGGTGCGATGACGAGGACCGAAACGATTAGGATCAGAACAATGGGCACGAGCGTTTCGGAGCGCAAAAAGCCTCTCCGGGACAACACGGATGTTGCGACGGCGGACATGACAAACTTTCTCACGGGTCAAGAGAGTGGTGACCTGCCGCTTCGCCATGTGGCGATACGACAGGCCATGGGAACGGAGCGGCGCGCCTCCCTTCGGCTCGCCGCGACCACTCTCAGTTATTGCAGCGTGAGAACCAGATCGGCGATGCGCTTGCGCGCAGCCGCGGTCTTGACCGGATCAATGCGCCAGGCCTTGAGGTCCTTCAGCGGCACCGAATCCGCATTGTCCTTGACGGTCGGACGTACGGCGTAATCGCCGGCGACGTTGAACGGTTCGAAAGCCGGTCCGCCAGTGGCCGAATTGTCGCCCATCATGAAGTCGATCAGCAGTCTTGCTGCGGCGGGGCTCGGCGCCTTGTCGACCAGTGCCAGGACTGCGGGGAACAAGATGCCATTGGTCGGCTCGACATCATTGGCGACCTGCAGCGCCCAGCCTTCCTTCTCATTGTCGCGGCGATCGGAATAGGTGGCGAAGCCGACAGGCGGATTGGTCGACGTCTTGTCGCCGATGGCCTTGTTGATGGCGTCGGAGTTGGGCACCAGCACCAGGTCATTTGCAAACAGGTCGCGGATGAACTGCTCGCCGGCACCTTGCAGGTCGCTGTCGACTGATATCGGCTTGCCGAACTGCGCCTCGTAGGCCTTGGCCATCTCGTCGGGCCGAAGCGAGAATTCGACTAGCAGGTCAAGCAATTCGCCGCGCTGCATCGGGTCGACCATCAGGACGCGGCCCTTCCATTCGGGCGTGGTCAGCTGCCAGAGGTTCTTGACCGGCGCGCCGTTGGGATTGGCGGCTTCGTTGTACATAAGCACCTTGGTCGACAGGCGCTGGGTAAGGAGCGGGGCCTTGTATTCGCCGGCAAGCTCGCCGGCGACGCGCGGCGGCACGTAAGGAACGACGCGGTTGGTCTTGACCAGGTCCTCATAAACCACAGGGGTGTCGGCGATGTAGAGCACGTCGACAGCGTTGACGCCGGCGGTCTGCTCGGCAACGACACGCGCGATCTGCTTGACCGAGCTCATGTCGATGCCAACCAGGTCGATGCCCGGATAGGCTTCCTCGAAGGCCTTTTCGACCTTGGCGATACGGCTCGACAGCGAAAAGACCGTGACCTTGCCTTCCTTCTGTGCGAGCGGCAGCAGTTCGGCCGTGCTCATGGTGTCGAGCTCGGCGGCGCTGGCTGCCAGAGGCAGCATGGCGACGGCGGCGAAAAGCGTCAGTTTCATCGACTTGAGCATGTTTTCCCTCCCAGGTTTTTCTCAATCGAATTCGTCGAACAGGCCCGACAGGCGCTCGAGCGCGCCCATGACGCGCGTCTGGTGCCTGCCGGCAATGGTCAGCAGGATGGCGTTGACGATGGCGAACGGCACCGTCGGTGTCTGGAACTCGCTGCCCGAGCGGCCACGCGGCGCTGCCAGCACCAGGTCGGCTTCGGGCTGCATCATGGTGCCGGCCAGATCGGTGACGAGAACGGCCTTGGCGCCCTGGGCATGGCAATGTTCGACAAGCGGCGCGTAGCTGGTCGGCTGCTTGCGGAAGGTGAGCGCCAGCACCAGGTCGCCCTTGCGCATGCCGACCACGCGCTCGGCGATATCGCGGCCGCGGCCTTCGAGCACGATGGTGGTCATTCCGAAGCGATCGAGCCGGCGGCGCAGGAACTGGGTGATCGACTGGGCGTGGCCCTGGCCGAACAGGAAGATGCGCTCAGCGTCGACGATCATGTCGGCGGCGCGGTTGATGCTTTCCTGCGAAACGGCGAGGCGGAGATGTTCGAGTGCGGCGATCTCGCTGCCGATCAGGTCGAGCAGGAAATCGCCATGCTCGACCTTGGCGACCGAGCGGCGCATTCGCTCGGCGGCATCCTGGCTCTCGACCAGCTCGCGCTGCAGCTGCGAGCGCAGTTCGGGATAGCCCTTGAAACCGAGCTTTTGGGCCAGCCGGGTCGTCGCGGCCTCATGGACGTTGGCGCGTTCGGCAAGCCGTGCGCTTGAGAGAAAGGCAGCTTCGGCGGCGTTTTCGAGCAGGGCCGAGACGAGCCGCTGGTCGGCCTCGGTGAGGCGGGTCGAATGGCTCTTGATGCGATCCAGCAATGTCACGATCTTGCACCCATGTTGCATTCGACTCATAATGTGCAAGGTATCTTGCAGTCAAGTGCAAACGTGTGCAAGATTGACTTTTCTGTCTTGCAGGCAGGGTGGCTGCGGGCATGAAAAAGGCGCCCGAGAGGCGCCTTTGCGTTGGCTATGATGCCAGACGTGCGAAGAGACTCACTTGTATTTCATGTATCCGACGAAGCCGGTGATCTTCCAGCGGTCACCGGCCTTCCTGCAGAAATAGAGCGTCTGCCAGTTCAGCCGGTCGTCGGTTCCGTCGGCGCGCTTGATGGTGCCGTCGAACTTCTTGCGTGCGACGGCCACATCGCCTGATATGTCGATCTCGGCCAGCCGCGTCGCGCGGTGGATGCCCGCCGACAATGTCTCGGCATAGGCGGTTGCGGCCGACTCGGCTGCCTGGCGCAGCCACTCGTCGCGATAGACCGAAAGGGCCGGAAAGGCTGCGTCCCAGTCGTCGGGATTGGTGGAGTTGTGGGCATGGATGCCGAGGAAGCGCTGCTCGTCGAAATCGCCTGAAACCATGCCCCAATCCTGAGTCACGAAGGCCTCGATGTCACGGCGCACCAGCATCTCCCAGATGGCGGCGCGGTCGGCGTCGTTGGCAAACGGATTTTCGGCAAGGGTCATGTCAATCACCTAGAGGCAGCCTGGGGTCGTCGACCTTCAGCGTGTTGAGGCTTTGCTTGATGCGGCGCAGGCCTTCGAGAACCTTGGTTTCGCGGGTCTCGGCGGTGGCCAATGCGATCATGTCGAGTATGGCGAGGAGCGCGAAGCGCGACGAAGTCGGCTTGTAGATGTTGCCGTCTTCGATCGGCTGGAACGGGATCATCGTGTCGGCCACTTTCGCCAGCGCTGAGCCGGGAGCGGTGATCGCTACCGTGCGGGCACCATATTGCCGGGCGACCTGAACGGCATCGATCACTGAGCGGGCATGGCCGGATACGGAGAATGCGACGACCGTGGTCTCGGGCGTAGCGACCGCCGCATACATGCGCTGCAACTGGCCGTCGACCTGGGCGACGACAGACAGGCCGAGGCGGAAAAGCCGGTTCTGAAGTTCGGTCGCCATCATCGACGAGATGCCGCCGGAACCCAGGCAAAGGATGTTCTGCGACGCAGATAGCCGCTCTGCGACCGCAATCAACGTTGCCACGTCGAGATTGTCTGAGGCGCGCTGGATTGCGGCGATGGCCGCTTCGGTGACGGCGGAGGCCACGCGCTGCTCGCGGATGTCGCGATTGAGCGGCTCGGGCTTCAGATACTGACCGCCGATGGCGATCGCCTGGGCGAGGAAGAACTTGAAGTCGCGTACGCCATCGCAGCCGAGGTTGCGGCAGAAACGGGTCACCGTCGGTTCGCTGACGCCGACGCGGGCGGCGATCTCGGAGATGGTGGCCTTGGAGGCAAAGTCGAGATCCGACAGCACCAGGCTCGCCAGGCGCCTGTCGGACTTGGAGCCGTCCTGCGCGGTGAACTGAAGCCGGGTGATGATGTCGGCGATGTTGCTCATACGGGCAGGCCGGTCGCCTTGTCGAACAGGTGGATGTTCTTGGGATCGGCCGTAACCGGCATAGTGTCGCCGGGGCGCACTGAAACCCGGTCGCGGAATACAGCCCGCACCTGCTCGCCGCCGATGGAGCCGTAGATATGTGTTTCCGAGCCCGTCGGTTCGATGACGTCGACCTTGAACTGGAGCGCGTCGGCACCATTGCCGATGATGAAATGTTCAGGCCGGATGCCTGCCTCGACAGGGCCGCCGAAGGAAGAGGCCCGGCCGCCATTTAGCGACAGCTTTTCGCCCGAAGCGGTCGCAAAATGTGTGCCCGATCCTGAACTGCCAAGGCTGCCCGAGACAAAACTCATCGATGGCGAGCCGATGAAGCTCGCGACGAACTTGGTTGCCGGCCTGTCATAGAGTTCGAGCGGCGCACCCACCTGCAAGATCTTTCCCTGGTTCATGACAACGATGCGGTCGGCCATGGTCATGGCCTCGATCTGGTCGTGTGTCACGTAAACAACCGTCGATTTCAAGCGCTGATGCAGCGCCTTGATCTCGGTGCGCATTTGAACACGCAACTGGGCGTCGAGATTGCTCAGCGGCTCGTCGAACAGGAACACCTGAGGATCGCGCACAAGCGCACGGCCCATGGCGACGCGCTGGCGCTGGCCGCCGGAAAGCTGGCGGGGATAGCGGTCGAGATAGGCGTGAAGGTTGAGGATCGCGGCGGCGTCCTTGATCTTCTTGTCGATGGCAGCTGCCGACTCGCCCCGGATTTTCGGGCCAAAGCCGATGTTTTCCGATGCGGTGAGATGCGGAAACAGCGCATAGGACTGGAAGACCATGGCGATGTTGCGCTTCTGCGGCGGCAGGTCGTTGGCGCGCACGCCGCCGATCAAAAGGTCGCCGTGGCTAATTGGCTCTAGCCCCGCCAGCATGCGCAAAAGCGTGGACTTGCCGCAGCCGGAGGGGCCGACAAGCACCACGAACTCGCCGCTGTCGATGTCGAGATTGATGTCTTCGAGCACCTTGTGCTGGCCGAATGACTTGGAGAGGTTGCGGAAGGCAACGCCGGTCATCGTCTCACGCTCCCAGAATGTCGTCGATGAAAGGCAGGCAGCCGGCTGTCAGTCCCGCATCGACGGGCAGCACGGCACCGGTGATGCCCGATGCCCGCTCGGAGGCGAGGAAGGCCACTGCTTCGGCCACTTCGCGCGTGTCGACGATGCGGCCAAGCGGATAAAGGCGCTGCAGCTTGCCGAGGATGGCAGCGTCCTTGGCGAGGCGATGGTCCCAGGCGGGTGTGCGGATCGAGCCGGGGCAGACGACGTTTGAGCGGATGCCCTGGCGGCCATGCTCCACAGCGATCGCACGGGCAAAGGCGTTGATGCCTGCTTTCGCCGCCGCATAGGCCGGGTTGCCGAAATGCGAAAGCGCGTTGACCGAGGAGATGAAGACGAAGGATCCGGAGCCGCGCGCGACCATCGGCTTGAGCAAGGCGTTGGCAACGCTGGTGACGCCGGTCAGATTGAGGTCGATCTCGGATTCGATGCTGTCCTGGGTTAGCGCGGGCATGGACTCGGCGCGTGTCCAGCCGGCATTGTTGATGACGATGTCGGGGATGCCCTCGGCTTCGATCAAGGCGCGCATCGCAGGCCCGATGCTCGTCCTGTCCAGCAGGTCGAAGGCGTGGCGCGCGGCGAGATCGAGCCCGTTTATCGCCTCGATGGTCTGGTCGCAGCCGATGATGCGGGCGCCACGTGCGGCGAAAATTTCGACCAGTGCCCGCCCGACGCCACCGCCCGCGCCGGTGATCAATACGGATTTCCCGTTGAATTCGCTGTCTCGCGTCACTGGTAGGCTCCCAAGCGATCTTGGCCGCTTTCATGCTTCAGGATTATGGTCGAAAATGTAATTAAGCAACAGCAAAAGAGACTTGATATGGCTTGAATGCCGGATAATGTAAGAAAGTCACTTATCAAATGGCGCGCAAAAGCGCCGAGGGAACGGGCGTTGACCCGTGGGAGCAAGGGAACACTGAAATGGCGATTGCAACGTGGAAAACCGGCCTACTGGCCGGACTGAGCGTACTGGCGCTGGCGGCGCATGCCCATGCCGGCGAGGTGCGTGTGACGGTTGCCGAATACAGCTCGAAGACCGGCCCCTATTTCCAGGAGGTGGAAAAGGCATTTGAGGCGGCCAATCCGGGCATCGACGTCAAGTTCGAGGTCGTGCCGTGGGATGTGCTGCTGCAGAAACTGACCACCGACATCACCGCCGGCACCAATGCGGACCTGTCGATCATTGGCACGCGCTGGCTGATCGATTTTGTCCAGCAAGGTATCGCCGAGCCGCTCGACGGCTACATAAATGACGAGTTCAAGGGCCGCTTCATCGACACCTTCATGTCGCCCTCGGTGATGGACGGCAAGACCTACGGCCTGCCGATCGCAGCCTCCGCGCGGGCGATGTACTACAACAAGGAATTGCTGGAGAAGGCCGGTGTGGCCAATCCGCCGGCGACCTGGGCCGAACTCAAGGACGCCGCCGCCAAGATCAAGGCGCTGGGCGGCGAGAACTACGGTTTCGGCCTGCAGGGCAAGGAGATCGAGACCGACGTCTATTATTATTATGGCATGTGGTCGCAAGGTTCCGAGATCCTCAACAAGGATGGCACGTCGGGCCTCGACAGCCCCGGTGCCATCGAAGCGGCGAAACTCTACAAGTCGATGATCGACGAAGGGCTGACCCAGCCCGGCGTCACCTCTTATGCGCGTGAGGACGTCCAGAACCTGTTCAAGCAGGGCAAGGTCGGCATGATGATCACCGCACCCTTCCTGTCCAACCAGATCAAGGAAGAAGCGCCGAACCTGAAATACGGCGTCGCTGCCATTCCGGCCGGCCCGACCGGTGCGCGCGGCACTTACGGTGTCACCGACTCGATTGTCATGTTCTCCAATTCGAAGAACAAGGACGAGGCCTGGAAGCTGCTCGACTTCCTGTTCCAGACCGACTGGCGCGCCAAATTTACCCAGGGCGAAGGCTTCCTTCCGGTCAACAAGGAAGAGGCCAAGATGGATTATTACGTGAACAACGCCGACCTGGCTGCGTTCACGGCTCTCTTGCCCGACGCGCGCTTTGCGCCGGTCATTCCCGGCTGGGAAGAGGTGGCGCAGATCACCTCGGATGCGGTCCAGAAGGTCTATCTCGGTGAGGGCGATCCCGAGGCCATCCTCAAGGAAGCAGCGGCCAAGGCCAACGGCATCCTGAAGAAGTAGCTTCGCTTGCGGTGACGGCGGCGCGTCGATGACTTCGATGCGCCGCCGCTTTCCGACGCCGACCTCGCGTTCCTGGCCAGGGCTTTCATGCACAATCGCGCACTGCCATATCTGCTGACGCTGCCGAGCCTGATCCTGGCAGCGGTGGTGATCTTCTGGCCGGTCCTCGACCTGATCCAGATCGCGACGCATGACGTCAGCCGTTTCGGCCAGCTGCGCGATTTCAGCGGAGCGGAGAATTTCCGTTCTCTGCTTGCCGATCCGGATTTCATCAAGGCGCTGCTGCGCACCGGCGTCTGGACCGTCGCGGTGGTCAGTGGAGCGCTGCTGGTGTCGATCCCGGTTGCCATCATCCTCAATGCGGATTTCTACGGCCGCTCAGTGGCGCGCGTCATCGTCATGCTGCCCTGGGCAGTGTCGCTGACCATGACGGCCATCGTCTGGCGCTGGGCCCTGAACGGCGAAAGCGGCATGCTCAATTCGGCCCTGCGCGGGCTTGGTCTTGTCGACCAGAATATCCAGTGGCTGGCGAGTGCGGCGACTGCCTTTCCGATGCAGATCATGATCGGTATCCTGGTGACGGTGCCGTTCACCACCACCATTTTCCTCGGCGGATTATCATCGATCCCCGACGATCTTTATGAGGCGGCGGCACTGGAGGGGGCGGGGCCGGCGCAGCAGTTCAGGCGCATCACGCTTCCCTTGCTCAAGCCCTTCGTCAACATCGCGATCGTGCTCAACACGATCTACGTCTTCAACTCATTCCCCATCATCTGGGTGATGACGCAAGGCGGACCGGCCAATTCGACCGACATTCTCGTCACCCATCTCTACAAGCTCGCCTTCCGCATCGGCAAGCTGGGCGAGGCCTCGGCCGTGTCGCTGGTCATGCTGGCGATCCTGCTCGTCTTTACCGCGATCTACATTCGACTTGCCATGCGGGGAGACCGGGCATGATGTCTCCCAAGCTCAAGCGCACTTTCATCGCCTGGCTGCTTCTGGCGCCGCTTGTCGTCGTCACGCTGTTTCCGTTCGCGGTGATGTTTTTAACCGCCGTCAAGCCGGCTCAGGAAGTGCTGACGCCGAACTGGTGGCCGAGCGAGTTCCGCTGGCGCAATTTTTCGGAGATGTGGGTGGCTGCAGGCTTCGGTCGGGCGCTGTTCAACTCGCTCCAAGTCTCGCTCATCGCCACCATCGGCGCGATCCTTGTTTCGATTCCGGCGGCCTATGCGATGTCGCGCTTTCGCTTCGCCGGCCACGGTGCCTTCCGGCACTTCCTGCTCATCTCGCAGATGATCTCGCCGATCGTTCTGGTGCTCGGCCTGTTTCGCCTGCTCGCTTCCTTCGGCCTGGTCGAAAGCCTGAACGCCGTCGGCGGCGTCTACATGGCCTTCAACGTCGCTTTCACCGTGTGGATGCTGCAGAGCTATTTCGACACCATTCCGCGAGACCTTGAAGAGGCCTCATGGATGGAGGGCGGCAGCCGCTGGCTCACCTTGCGCAAGGTGTTCTTGCCGCTGTGCGTGCCGGCCATCGCCGTCACCGCCATCTTCACCTTCATCAACGCGTGGAACGAATTCGTCGTGGCGCTGACCATGCTGCGCAGCCAGGAAAGCTACACGCTGCCGATCCAGGTATTCTCGCTGGTCGCAGGCCGCTACACGGTCGAATGGCACTACGTCATGGCAGCCACGCTCGTCGCCACCGTACCGGTCGCCATACTTTTCGTCTGGCTCCAACGCTATCTCGTCCGTGGGCTTGCGCTCGGGGCGGTCAAATGAACGGAGCAGGGCAACAAGCCTGCTTCGCACAACCATAAAGAAACGAACTGATCATGCGCATCTTCACCGCCTCGCTGGCGACCGAAACCAATACGTTCTCGCCGGTGCCAACCGACCGCGCCTCGTTCGAGATGGCGTTTTATGCTGGCCCCGGCCAGCATCCTGAGACGCCGACCCTATGCTCGTCGCCGATGGTCGTGCTGCGCAAGCGTGCGGCCGCCGAAGGGCTGACGGTGATCGAAGGTACCGCGACCTGGGCCGAACCGGGCGGGCTGGTGCAGCGGCAGACCTTCGAGGCGCTGCGCGATGAGATCCTCGATCAGCTCAGGGCTGCCATGCCTGTCGATGCCGTCATCCTCGGCCTGCACGGGGCGATGGTGGCGCAAGGTTATGACGACTGCGAAGGCGACCTGCTCGCCCGCGTCCGCGAGATCGTCGGCCCCGACGTCGTGGTCGCGTCGGAGTTCGACCCACACAGCCACCTGACGCCGAAACGCGTCGCCGCCTGCAACGTGCTTGCGGCCTTCCTCGAGTTTCCGCACACCGATTTCTACGAGCGCGGCGAGCACGTCGTCGAGCTTGGGCTTGCCGCTGCACGCGGCGAGATCAAGCCAATCATCTCGACCTTCGACTGCCGCATGATCACCGTGCTGCCGACCAGCCGCGAGCCAATGCGCTCCTTCGTCGACCGCATCAAGGCGCTGCACGGCAAGGATGGCATCCTGTCGGTGTCGGTGATCCACGGCTTCATGGGCTCCGACGTGCCGGAGATGGGCTCGCGCATCGTCGTCGTCACCGACAATGACAAGGCCAAGGGCGATGCGCTCGCCGAACAGCTCGGCCGCGAGCTCTATGCCATGCGCGAGAAGACGGCGATGGACATGGTCGACACCGATGCCGGCATCGACCAGGCGCTTGCCGCGCACGCGGCCAATCCGGCCAAGCCCGCAGTCATTGCCGACGTCTGGGACAATCCCGGCGGTGGGGTCGCCGGCGACGGTACCTACGTTCTGCGCCGGATGCTCGAGCGCGGCCTCGACAAGGTCGGGGTGGCGACCATCTGGGACCCGATCGCGGTGACCTTCTGCCATGCCGCGGGCGAAGGTGCTGTGATCGACCTTCGTTTCGGCGGCAAGGCTGGACCTCAGGCCGGCGAGCCGATCGACGCCAGGGTTCAGGTGCTTAAGGCAGTCGAGGAAGGCTGGCAGAGCTTTGGACCGAGCCGCGTCACACTCGGGCTGACAGCTCTCGTCCGCATTCTGGGCACCGAGGTCGACGTCATCCTCAACACCAACCGGACGCAGACCTTCGAGCCCGATATCTTTTCCAATCTCGGAATCGATCTGGCCAGCAAGGACATTCTGCTGGTCAAATCGACCAACCATTTCTACGCCGGCTTCGCGCCGGTGGCAGCCGAGATCATCTATGTCGACGCGCCGAGTTCATACCCGAGCAATCCGCGCGTGACCAACTACACCAAGTTGGCCCGCCCGGTCTGGCCGCGGGTCAGCGATCCCTGGGCGTAAGAGGCAAGGCCTCGCGGTCTCGCCTAACCTGTCACGTCGCGGGCCGGAAGGGCTTGGCCAGCGAGGCCGGGAAATGCAGCGCCAGCATCTGGCGGTTCTGCGAGATGATGACCAGCACGATGATCGTCGCCAGATAGGGCAGGGCGGAGAGCAGTTCCGAGGGCACCGCGATGCCGAGCGCCTGGCCCTGCAGCTGCAGGATGGTCATGCCGCCGAACAGCCAGGCGCCGAGCAGCACGCGCAGCGGCCGCCAGGTGGCGAAGACAACCAGCGCCAGCGAAATCCAGCCCTTGCCGGCGGTCATGTTCTCGACCCACAGCGGCGTATAGGCGACCGACAGATAGGCACCGGCAAGACCGGCCATCAGCCCCCCGAACAGCACGGCGAGATAGCGGATCCTGATTACCTTGTAGCCGATGGCATGCGCGGTCTCAGGTGACTCGCCGATGGTGCGCAGCACCAGCCCGCCCTTGGTGCGGTACAAGAACCAGCTGATGACGAAGAACATGAGAATGGCGAAATAGACCATCGGATCGAAGCGGAAGAACATCGGCCCGATCACCGGGATGTCCGAGAGATAGGGAATGGACATCTTGTTCAGCGCGTCGATGGGTGCCGAGCCGAAATTGCGGCCGAGGAAGGCCGAAACGCCGGAGCCGAAGATGGCGAGCGCCAGGCCGGCGGCATACTGGTTGGTCAGGAAGGTCAGCGCCAATACGCCAAACAGCAGTGATGCCGCGGCCCCGCCCAAGGCGCCGGCGAGGATGGCGACAGGCATCGGCAGCCCGGCGATCACCGCCCAGAAGGCGAAGGCGGCTCCCATCAGCATCATGCCTTCGATGCCGAGATTGAGAACACCTGATTTTTCCACGACAAGTTCGCCGAGGGCAGCGAAGATAAGCGGTGTTGCGGCAATGATGGTGCCGGTGAAAATGGCGATGAACAAATCCATCAGGCGTGCTCCGGAATGCGGCGAAGCCGGTAGAAAATGAAAAAGTCAGCGGCAAGTAAAAAGAAAAGCAATATGCCTTGGAAGATGCGGGTTAGCGCAGCCGATAGGCCAAGATTCATTTGCACTGCTTCGCCGCCCAAGAAAAGCAGCGACATCAACAATCCACCGAGCACGATGCCGAAGGCGTTGAGCCGGCCAATGAAAGCAACGATGATCGCCGCAAAGCCGTAGCCCGGCGAAATCTGCGGGGATAATTGCCCAAGCGGTCCTGCGACCTCGGCCATGCCGGCGATGCCGGCAGCGGCACCACCTGCAAGCAGGCCAATCCAGACGGCTGAGGATTCGCGGAAGCCGGCGTAACGTGCCGCCAGGGGAGCCGCACCGCTGACCGACATCTTGTAGCCGAGGAAGCTGCGATCGGTGAACAGCCACATCAGGAATACCGCGACCACGGTGATGAAGATCGAGGCATTGAGGCGGTAGGCATAATCGAACGGCGTAAACATCGCCGCGGCCGACAGAAGTGCCGTCTGCGGATAGTTGAAGCCGGCTGGATCACGCCACGGCCCATGCACCAGCCACGACAACACGAGTGCTGCGATGTAGGTCAGCATCAGCGTGACCAGGATCTCGTTGGTGTTCATACGCGCCCTGAGGAACGCTGGAATGGCGGCCCAGGCCATGCCACCGGCTGCGCCGGCCACAAACATCAGCGGCAAAAGCAGCGGGCTGTCGGGATTGGGATAAAACAGGCCGACGCCGCAGGCGGCAATCGCGCCGATCACCAACTGCCCCTCGGCACCGATGTTCCAAACATTGGCGCGGAAGCCGACAGCGAGGCCGCAAGCGATGAGGATCAGCGGCGAAGCCTTGAGCAGCAACTCGGAAATGCCGTTCAGCGAGTTGAGCGGGGCGATGAAGAAGGCTTGCAGTGTCGCCAGCGGATCGTAGCCAAGTGCTGCGAACAGCAGCGAGCCAACGAGCAGTGTGAGGCCAGTCGCGATGACCGGTGCAGCCACCCGCATTCTGGCGGATGGCTCCGGTCTTTGTTCAATCCTGAATCGCAACTTCGCCCCTCCCGTTGGTGCCGTTGCCACGGTCTGTCCTGGTCATCAGCAGGCCGATCTCCTCGCGGTTGGTCTTGGTTCGGATCAGCGGCGGGGAAACCTGGCCTTGGCAGATGACGAGCAGCCGATCGCAAATCTCAAACAGCTCGTCGAGTTCTTCTGAGATCACCAGAACGGCTGCGCCCGACCTGCTCAGATCGACCAGCGTCTGGCGGATGAAGGCGGCTGCACCGACATCGACACCCCAGGTCGGCTGGGCGACCAGAAACAGCTTGGGTTCGAGCGCGATCTCACGGCCGACGATGAATTTTTGCAGATTTCCGCCCGACAGGCTCTGCGCGCTCGACTGTGGGCCATTGGCCTTGACCTTGAAGCGCTCGATGATCCTTGCCGCGAAGCTGTTTGCTCTGCCGCGATCGACGAGGCCGTTGCGCACCAGGCCTGCGCCATGGGCGGTCAGGACGGCATTTTCCCACAGGGCATGCGGTGGAACCGCCCCGCGTCCCAGGCGCTCCTCGGGCACGAAGGCCATGCCGAGCTTGCGGCGTTCGCTGGCGTTAAGATGGGCGGCGGCCTTGCCGCCGATCTGGATAGACAGTGCGTTGCCGTGTGTACGCTCGCCGCTGAGCAGCGAGATCAGCTCGGCCTGGCCGTTGCCCGAGACACCGGCAAGGCCAACGATTTCACCACCGTGGACCTCGAACGAAACGTTCTTGAGCTCAACGCCATATTTGTCGCGGGCAGGGGCGGTAAGCCCGCGCACTTCAAGCACCGGCTTTTCGCTCGGTATAGAAGGGCTGACATGCATCTCGGGCAGCTCCGCGCCGACCATCATGCGAGCGAGTTCAAGCGAGGTGCTTTCCTTGGGTCTTGCGGTGCCCGTCACCTTGCCGTTGCGCAGCACGGTCGCGGTGTCGCAAAGCTCCTGCACCTCATCGAGCTTGTGGCTGATGTAGACGATCGAGCAGCCTTCGCTCGCAAGCTGGCGCAAGGTTTCGAACAGCTTGACCACGGCTTGGGGCGTCAAAACGGAGGTCGGCTCGTCGAGGATCAGCAGCTTCGGCGCCTGCAGCAGGCAGCGCACGATCTCGACGCGCTGGCGTTCGCCGACAGAGAGGTCGTGGACGCGCCGGTGCGGGTCGATCGGCATGCCGTAGCGCGCCGAAAGTTCGGTGATCTGGCGGGCAAGCGCGTCGAGGTCGAAATTGTTCGACACGGCAAGCGCGATGTTTTCGACCACGGTGACGGATTCAAACAGCGCAAAATGCTGGTAGACCATCTCGATGCCGAGCGCGCGCGAGGTGGCCGGCGTGTGCGCGGCGATCGGCTCGCCATCGCAAATGATCTCGCCGGAATCGGCCTGCGCCGCACCGTAGATGATCTTCATCAATGTCGATTTGCCAGCGCCATTCTCGCCGAGCACGGCGTGGATTTCGCCGGGCATGATCGACATCGAGATGTCGTCATTGGCAATGATGCCGGGATAGCTCTTGGTGATATTGCGCAGTTCGAGGCGCGGGGTCATGGGCCGGTCCTGCCATGTGGGTTGGACGACGCGCAGCCATAGACCACCGGAGCGACGCTTGCGCCCCGGTAGCCTTGCTTGCGATAGGGGAAGATCAGCCGAGCTTGCCGATCATCCCCTTGACGAACCAGTTCATGCCGCGAATGTCGGCATCGGCCAACACGGTGCCGGCCGCGACCTTGACGTTGCCATCCTGATCCTTCAGCTCGCCGGCATAAGGGTGAACCTTGCCCGAGCCGATGTCGGCCTCGAGCTGCTTGAGCTTGGCAATGACGTCTGCCGGGATCGCCTCGTTGTAGGGCGCCATCTTGACCACGCCGCCGGCCAGGCCGTCCCAGCGCGCCTCGGGCTTCCAGGTGCCGGCAGCCACAGCCTTGGCGGCGCCGACATAGTCGCTCGACCAGTCGAGCGTGAAGGCGGTGAGCTGCTTGCCCGAGCCGAACTTGGCCATGTCGCTGGCGTAGCCGATCGACCATGCGCCGCCTTCACCCGCAACCTGCACGCCGGTGGCGGTATCTGTCATCGAGCAGATGACGTCGCAGCCCTGCGAGATCAGCGTGTTGGCGGCTTCCTTTTCCTTGCCCGGATCGAACCAGGAGTTGAGGAAGATGGCATTGCAGGTGGCTTCGGGATTGACGCTCTGCGCACCAAGCAGAAGCGCATTCGCCGGGCCAACGATGTCGGGGATCGGGAAGCCGCCGATGAAGCCGATCTTGCCGGCCTTGCTCATATGTGCGCCGGCGGCACCGGCAACGAAGGTGCCTTCGTAATATTTGGCCTCGAAGGTGCCGAGATTGGCGAGGTGCACGATGCCGGAGCAATGCTCGAAGGCGATCTTGGGGAAACGTGGTGCCACCTTCTGCATCGGGGTCCCGTGCGAGAAGCTGGTGCCGAATATCAGCTGGTTGCCGGAAGCAGCGAGTTCGCGGAAGACGCGTTCGGCATCCTGCGGCATGAAGATATTGTCGATGACGGTGATGGCGACCTTGTCGCCGAATTCACTCTTGATCGCGTCGACGCCGAGGCTGTGCTGCTTTGTCCAGCCGATGTCGGCGATTGGTGAAACGTAGACGACGCCTATCTTGAGCGGCTCCTGGGCGCTGGCAAGGCCGGCCCATCCACTGGTGCCGAGTGCCGCGCCCGCCGCACCTGAATATTGCAGGAACTGTCGTCTGGTCAGATTGAACATGCTGGTAACCCTCTGTTGGTTTGATAGCCGCCCGGCTTTTCGTCGGGTCTATTTAGAGGCGTGGACGTGGGTGTGCGCCCCCGTTTTGTCGTTATCTCCCGCCTTTTTTCGTGGCGCCGGTTTAGGAGCTGCGCCGGTCTTGCCGTCGAGATAAGGTTCGAGCGCTTCGCGCGGCGAAAGCTCGGGAAATACCTGCCGGTCCATGATGTAGCCGCGCACGACAGACCGGTGATGCGTATCGATCAGTTCCATCGCCTGCTTGAGCCGACCCTTTTCGAGCAGGTCGATCACGCGCGCATGGTCGTCGAGCAGATTGCAATAGTCGAAGTCGGCAGTGATCAGCGAGCGCAGCAGCGTCGTGCGGCGCACCAGCTGGGCATGGATCTCCTGCATTACCTTGTTGCGGCTGAGGCGGACGAAAGCTGTATGGAATTCCTGGCCGAGCACGTCGGCAAGCGCGTCGTTGCCCGCTGTCACCGCCTGGCGCTGGCGCTCGACATGCTGGCGCAGTTCGGCCCAACCGGCGGGCCCGAGGCGGTCGCTGAGCTGGGCGGCCACGCCCTGCTCGACCAGCGTCAGTGCGTCGTAGATTTCCAGCGCTTCTTGCGTGCTGGGCCGGGCGACGAAGGCGCCGCGGTTGCGCTCGATCTGGGCGAGCCCATCATCGGCGAGACGGATCAGCGCCTGGCGCACGACGATGCGGCTGACGTCGAAAATCTCGGCCAGTTCGCGTTCGCCGAGCTTGCAGCCGGGCACCAGCCGGTGATCGATGATCGCCCGGGTCAATATGTCGGCAATGGCCTGCGAGCGACTGCTCATGGCAATTTCCTCCCCCGCCAGCGCCTTTGGCTTGCTCAGCGTTCACATCAGGCGTTGGCAGCACCGAATGTGCCGCATATCCCGAGTTGCGAATGCCATATCGGTAGTCAATCGAATCAAGCTGTCAATCAAGAATCGGTCTTTGACATGCAATTTTCCATTGATTGATATCCAATCCTGTGGTTCCAATAATGGCATAACAGAGCTAGGTTCACGGGGAAGTGCTAGCCAGGGAGGGTGCGATGAGCATAACTGCCCTTTGTAGCGACAGAGTCCTTCTCAACGATTGGCACGTGATTGCCGACCTGACGAATCTGGCGGCGGACGAACCGTTCCAGACACGGCTTCTTGGCGTCGATCTCACTGTCCATTGCCGCGCCGACAACGAAGTGGTGCGCAACGACACTGGTGCTGTCGTCAACTCGACCAGGCGCTATGGCTTTCTGTGGGCATGCCTCGGCAAACCCGAACGTGAGATGGTCTTTGTGCCGGAGGCTGAAGAAGCCGACCGCTATCTCGTCACCGGCGGGTCGATCGCGGTCAAGGTTTCGGGCTTGCGTGCCGTCGAGAACTTCCTCGACATGGGGCACTTTCCTTTCGTCCATACCGGTTGGCTCGGCGATGAGCCGCACACGGAAGTGGTGCCCTACAAGGTCGATATCACCGACGCAGACGAAGTGCTGGCGACAGAGTGCAAGTTCTACCAGCCGGTGGCTTCGCCGACGGCCAAGGAAGGTTTCGTCGTCGACTATATCTACAAGGTGATCCGCCCCTATACGGTCGCGCTCTACAAGAGCAATCCGGTTGATAAGGAGCGGCTCGACGTCATCACCTTGTTCGTCCAGCCGGTCGACGAGGAAAATTGCGTCGCCCATCCCTTCCTCTGCTACCTCCGGGAAGGCATAGAAGAAGCGTCGATCCGCAGCTTCATGCAGCTGATCTTCGCCCAGGACAAGCCGATCCTGGAGAACCAGCTGCCCAAGCGGCTGCCGCTCGATCCGCGCGCCGAAACGCCGATCCGCGCCGACGCGGTATCGGTCTATTACCGGCGCTGGCTGCGCGACCGCGCGGTTTCATACGGCGCGATCCCGGCGCGGCTCTGACGCTTGGCAGCCGCGCCAGTCACGAAGGAAGAACGAGAATATGACCCAGACGAGATGCACGGATCAGGTGATCCTCGACCTTTGGCACCCGCTTGCCGCACTCGTCGAGGTACCGGTGGGTGTGGTGGTCGACACCGTCCTGCTTGAAGAACGTCTCAGCCTGGCAGCTGACAGCGACGGCAACGCCGCTGCGTGGCGCTCGCGTCCGGAATTGGCAGCAGATGGCCCAGTCGACATCGCAAAGCTCGGCGGCACGCTGCCGGTCAAGATCGCCTATGGCTACATCTGGACCTCGCTGGGCAACCCGCCGGCAGACATTTTCCCGATCCCCGAATATGCCGAACCCGATCGCCGCAAGCTCAACGCGGCAACGCTTGGAGTCAACGTGTCGGCGCCGCGCGCCATCGAAAACTTCCTCGACATGGGGCATTTTCCCTATGTCCACACCGACATTCTCGGGGCCGAGCCGCATACGGAAGTGAAGGAATACGACGTCGAGATCTCCGTCGATCGTGACGAGATTCTGGCGACCCGCTGCCGCTTTTACCAGCCGATGGCCTCGACCGCCTCGGATGGTGGGGCCGATGTCGACTACATCTATCGCGTGCCGCACCCCTATTGTTCGGTGCTCTACAAGTCGAGCCCGCTCGACGAAAACCGGCTCGACGTGATCGCAATGTTTCTGCAGCCGATCGATCAGGAGCACGTCCGCGCGCACATGATGCTGTGCGTGCTGGACGAGGACAATGAAGACAAGGTGATCAAGCGCTTCCAGCAGACCATCTTCGGCCAGGACAAGCCGATCCTGGAGAACCAGTTTCCCAAGCGCCTGCCGCTCGACCCACGCGCCGAGACACCGATCCGTGCCGATAAGTCGGCCATCGCCTACCGCCGTTGGCTGAGTCAGAAGGGCGTGACCTACGGGGTCATCCCGGCCGCCACCTGAGCACCGAGACAAGACAAGAATTCGCGAGGAACATATGCTCGACCTAGCCAAAACCAGATGGCATCCCATTGCCGCGGCGCATGACCTGCCGTTTCGTCATGTCTTCCACGGCCAATTGCTCGGTCGCGAATTCGCCGTGTGGCGTGCGGACGACGGCTACGTCAACATCTGGGAGAACCGCTGCCTGCATCGCGGCGTACGGCTCTCGATCGGCATCAATGATGGCCGCGAGCTCAAGTGCCAGTATCATGGCTGGCGCTATTCGAACCGCACCGCCGGCTGCACCTATATCCCGGCGCACCCGGCCGATGCGCCGGCGCGCACCATCACCAATCGCACCTTTGCCGCCGTCGAACGCTACGGCCTGGTCTGGTCGGCTGAAGAGGCGCAAGGCGAGGTGCCAGAGGTGGCAGGGCTCGCCGAAGGCAGGCTTTTGGCGCTGCGCGGCATTCCGGTCAACGCGCCGGCCGATGTGGTCGCAGCCAAGCTGAAGGGCTACCGTTTCCAGCCGAGTGCTGCACTTGGCGGCTCGACGGCCAAGGTCGCGGTCGAGGCTTCGAACGTGTTTTCGGTGGCGCTACGGGCCAGCGAGGGTGATGCCAGCACGCTTGCCGTGTTCTTCGTCCAACCGGTCGATTCGAACCGCTCGGTGATCCGCGGCGTGCTCGACAGTCAGCTTGAAGGTGCTCAGCGTCTTGCAGTGCTGCGCCATCACAACGAACTTCTTTCAGGGCTGCGTGTGGCAGTAGAGACCGACGCGGCGCGGCAGCCTGCGCCGGCGCCGCTGGAGCCGATCATCGAGCGTGTCTCGCCTGAACTGGCCGAGATGCCCGAAGAGACCAAGCACGGCCGCAAGGCAACGATCCGAGTCGAGGTGACGAGAAAGTGGCGGGCGGCCGACGGCATAGCCGCCTTCGAGCTCCGGCCGATCAAGGGGCTCCTGCCGACCTTTCAGCCCGGCGCCCATATCGACGTGCATCTGCCCAACGGCCTGATCCGGCAATATTCGATCACCAACGGCCCTGGCGAGAGCGACAGTTATGTCATCGGCGTCAAGCTCGAGCGCGACTCCAAGGGCGGTTCGACCTGCCTGCACGAGACGGTGCGCGAAGGCGACGTGCTGGCGATCTCTGAACCGCGCAACAACTTCCCGCTGCGCCGCGACGCCATCCAGACGCTGTTCATTGCAGGCGGCATCGGCATCACGCCGCTTCTCGCCATGGCACAGGCGCTCAACAACCAGAGCCTTGGCCACGAGCTGCACTACTTTGCCCAGAACGAAGCGCAGCTCGCCTTCCCCGAAAAGACCAGCACGCTCGGCGCATCGCTCAAGCCGCATCTTGGTCTTTCGCCCGAGCAGACGGGTGCCAAGCTGCGCGAGATCCTGACCGGCTACCGCCCGGACAAGCATGTCTATCTCTGCGGTCCCGGCCCGATGTTGGAGGCGGCACGCCATATCGCTGCCGAGATGGGGTGGCCCGAGACGGCGGTGCATTTCGAATACTTCAAGAACACCAATGTCATCGACGACAGCTCAAGCTTCGAAGTCGCACTTGCTCGCTCCTGCATGACGCTGACCGTGCCTGCCGGCAAGACGATCCTGGAAGTGATGCGCGACGCCGGCATCGACATGCCGTCGTCCTGCGAGCAGGGCGCTTGCGGCACCTGCCTTGCCACCGTCATCGAAGGCGAGCCCGATCATCAGGACGTCTATCTCAACGATGCCGAGCGCAAGTCCGGCACCAAGATCATGACCTGCGTGTCGCGTGCCAAGTCGGCGCGGCTTGTCCTCGATCTCTAGGAGTTCCCCGATGATTTCGCTCTATGACTACGAACTGTCGGGCAACTGCTACAAGCTGCGCCTGCTGATGGGCATGCTCGGCGTCGACTACAAGACGGTGCCGATCGACTTCTATCCCGGCCGCGAGCACAAGTCGGAATGGTTCCTCAAGATCAATCCGCTCGGTCAGTTGCCGGTTATCGATGACGAGGGCCTCATCCTGCGCGACGCCCAGGCGATCCTTGTCTACCTCGCCTCGAAATATGACGCTGCGGGCACATGGTACGCGCGCGACAATCCGGCGCTTCTCGGCGAGATCAGCCAGTGGCTGGCCTTTGCCGACGGCATCACCTCGACATCGTCTGCCGCGCGCCTGCATGACGCGCTGTTTTACGACTTCGATATTGACGCGGCACGGGCCGGCGCGCATCGGCTGTTCCGCATCCTCGATGAGCATTTGTGGTTCGGCGAACAGGAGGGGCGCGACTGGATCTGCTCGGCAAAACAGCCGACGATCGCCGACATTGCCTGCTTCCCCTACATCATGCTGTCGGAAGAAGGCGGTATATCAAGACAGGACTATCCGGCGATCCGACGCTGGTGTGATCGTGTCAAACGCATCAAGGGTTTTACCGTCATGTCGGGGATATTCCCGGCAGGGCCTGCCAAGGCGGCTTGAATAGCCGCCGACACCTTTCGTTTGGTCCTAGGTTGCGAGTGCCATGCCCGACCGCTATGCCCGGGGCGAGATTGTTTGACGAGAAGGCAGAGCTGATGAAGACCATTTCCACGTCCAAGTCGCATGGCGGTGTCCAGGGCGTTTATTCGCATGCTTCCGAGGCCTGCGCCTGCGACATGACCTTTGCCGTCTTCGTGCCGCCACAGGCCAAGGATGGCCCGGTGCCGGTGCTGTGGTATCTCTCGGGTCTGACCTGCACCCATGCCAATGTCATGGACAAGGGCGAGTACCGCCGCCTCGCGGCTGAACTCGGCCTGATGATCGTCTGCCCCGACACAAGCCCGCGCGGCGAAGGCGTGGCGGACGAAAAGGACAATTGGCAATTCGGCTCGGGCGCCGGCTTTTATGTCGACGCCACGCAGGAGCCCTTCGCCAAGAACTACCGCATGTATTCCTATGTCACCGAGGAGCTGCCGGCATTGATCGCGGCGAACTTCCCCGCCGACATGTCGCGCCAGGCGATCTTTGGCCATTCGATGGGCGGCCATGGTGCGCTGACCATCGCCCTGAAGAACCCAGAGCGCTTCAAGAGCTGCTCGGCCTTCGCACCCATCGCCCAGCCCTCGACCGCTGGCTGGTCGAAGCCGGCGCTGGAGAAGTATCTTGGCTCGGACGAAGCTGCGTGGCGCGCATATGACACGACACTGCTGATTGAAGATGGCAAGCGTTTCCCGGAATTCCTGGTCGACCAGGGTTCGGCCGACAGCTTCCTGCAGGAAGGCCTGCGGCCATGGCTGCTCGATGAAGCTTGCAAGAAGGCCGGCATCGGGCTCACCCTGCGCATGCAGGACGGTTACGACCACTCCTACAACTTCATCTCGACCTTCATGGACCATCATCTGAGGTGGCACGCTGCACGGCTTGGCTGAGCACCGAAAGTTGCTCTCACGGCTTTGACGCAAGCAGCTTGGCGAAGACATGGCGCTTCGCCTTGCTGACGCTGATCTCCAGCGTTTCATATTGTGCCAGATGTGCCGCTATCGCGCTTGCGAGCATGCAGCCGGTGCCGCGCATAGCGACCGCGATGCGCGACGCGTCAAAGCGGACGGGTTCGCGGTCCGGCTGGAGCAGCAGGTCCGTCGCAGTCGCTCCCGTTGCGTGGCCGCCCTTGACGAGAATGGCGGGTACGCCCGCGTCGAACAGTTTTTCGGCCTGCCTGACGACGTCGCTTTCACCCGTGGCTAGGGAAAGGCCGCTGAGCAGCGCCAGTTCGGGCAGGTTGGGTGTAACCAGCGTGCAAAGCGGAAACAGTTTGCGCTTGAGCGTGTCGATAGCGTCTTCGTCGAGCAACTGACGGCCCGAGGTCGAGGCCAGCACAGGGTCGAGCACGACGGGCACCGGCAGGCTGCTCGCCAGTACCGAGGCGACGGTATCTATCGTTGCCGCCGTTCCCAGCATGCCGATCTTGACCGCCGCGACGGGGTTCGCAGCGAAGGCTGAGCGCATCTGGTCGGCCACGAGGTCGGGCGGCATCTGTTCGACCCGTTCGACGCGCTGATGCGTCTGGACCGTCACTGCCGTTATGGCGACACAGCTACCCAGGCCAAAGGCCGATACGGTCTCGACATCGCGGACGATACCCGCACCACCGCTCGAATCCGAGCCGGCAACGATGAGCACATGCGGGATCATCGCCATGCGGCCGTCGCGGCCAGCCATTCGCGCGTCCGCGCTTCGGGATCGGCATTGAGCGTTATGTCTGTGACGACTGCAGCGCTGTCGGCGCCCTGCGCGAAGACACCTGGGATGCGCTCGATGTTGAGGCCGCCGATGGCGACCAGCGGCACGTCGCCAACGCGGCGCTTCCACTCGGCAATGCGGTCGAGGCCCTGCGGGTCCCATTTCATGGCCTTGAGGATGGTCGGATAGATCGGCCCGAGCGCGACATAGTCGGGTTTGGCGGCGAGCGCTGTTTCGAGCTCGGCGGGATCGTGCGTGCTGAGGCCGAGCTTCAGTCCGGCCTTGCGGATCGCCTTGAGGTCGGCGTCGGCAAGGTCCTCCTGGCCGAGATGGACGAAATCACAAGCTTCCTCGATGGCCGTTTCCCAGTAGTCGTTGACGATCAACCGGCAGCCATGGCGCTCGCAGACAGCTTTCGAGGCGCGGATTTCGCGGCGCAGTTCGGGCGCGCCCATATCCTTGATGCGCAACTGAACGAGCTTGACGCCTGATGGCACCAGCCGCTCGATCCAGGCGGCGGAGTCGACGATGAGATAGAACGGGTCGAGCTTCATGAGAATGCTGCCATGCCGATGACGGGGGTGGAAGGAACGGCCATGTCGCGCGGTTCGAGCGGGCCTGCGAGATATGCCTCACGGCCAGCTTCGACCGCCTTGCCAAAGGCTGCGGCCATGGCGACGGGATCGCCTGACTTGGCGACGGCGGTGTTGAGCAGCACGGCGTCGTAGCCCAGCTCCATGACGGCTGCCGCATGTGACGGTCGGCCGATGCCGGCGTCCACGATCAGCGGCACGTTGGGAAAGTGTCCGCGCAGGCTGCGCAGCGCATCAGGGTTTTGCGGGCCACGCGCGGAGCCGATCGGCGCGCACCATGGCATCAAAAGCTTGCAGCCGGTGTCGAGTAGGCGTTCGGCGACGACCAGGTCGTCTGTCGTGTAGGGGAAGATTTCGAAGCCATCCGACGCCAGAATCTTCGCTGCTTCAACGAGGCCGAACACGTCTGGCTGCAGCGTGTCGTGGTTGCCGATGACCTCGAGCTTGATCCAGTTGGTGGCGAACACTTCGCGCGCCATTCTGGCCGTCGTCACCGCTTCCTTGACCGAATGACAGCCGGCGGTGTTGGGCAGCACGCGAACGCCGAGCGACTGGATCAGCGACCAGAATTTCTGGCCCGTCCGTCCGCCCGAAGTCTCGCGACGCAGCGAAACGGTCACAATGTCGGTTCGTGAGCCTTTCACTGCATCGGCCATGACAGCGGGCGAGGGGTAGAGTGCCGTGCCGAGCAAGAGGCGCGACGAGACTTCGGTGTCGTAGAGCTTCAGCATGATCACCCACCCTTCATCGGAGAGAGAATTTCGATGCGGTCGCCTTCGGAGAGTTCGCAGCCGTTGCGCTCTTGTGCGGGTACGACCTCGCCGTTGAGCGCGGTGGCAAGCCAGCCGCCCTCGTAGTCGAGTTCGGCCAACAGCGCGGCGAGGGTTGCAGCGGCCACCTCGTGGTTTTCGCCGTTAATGATGAGCTTCATCGACAAGCTCCTTGCTGTCTTGGTGACCGAGCATGAGGTCGGCCGCTTGCATGGCCATGGCAGGCGCGAGCAGGAAGCCATGGCGATAGAGGCCGTTGATGCAGAGCCTGTTGCCGTCATGCTCAATGCGCGGAAGATTGTCCGGATATGCCGGACGAACACCGACACCCGCCTCGACGATCTCGGCTTCGCCGAAGGCCGGGTGCAGCGCATAGGCGGCGTTGAGCAGTTCCATCATCGAACGTGCGGTGATCGGGCCGCTGGCATCGCTTTCGATCATTGTTGCGCCGACCATGAAATGATTGTTGGCGCGCGGCACGATGTAGACCGGGATGCGGGGATGCAGCAGCCGCACCGGCCGGGACACCGAGACCTCCAATGTGCGCAGCAACAGCATTTCGCCGCGCACGCCGCGAAGGTCTGGGCGCTTCGCCGTCATGCCGGTACAATCGACCTCGAGGTCCACGGTGCCAGGCGTCTGCGTCGCACCGTAGCCGAACGCGAAATGCGCGCCCATCTCGATCAGCTTTTCCTTGAGGCCGAGCAATGCCTGGCGCGGATCGAGATGCGCCTCCTCGGCAAAAAGCAGCCCGCGCGAAAACCGACCTGCCAAGTCTGGTTCGAGCGCAGCGATGGCATCGCCGTCGACCAAGACATGGCCAGAGGTTCGACTGCTGAAACGGTCGAGCTCGGCGGTGTCACGCGCCGGCGCCAGCACCAGCGTACCGTTGCGCACGACATGGCCAGGCAGGGCGGCGTCCCACCAATCCGCCGCCTGCCTGCCCAAGGTCAGTACCGTTGCTTCAGCACTCTCGCGCTCGCACCATGGGGCCAGCATGCCGCCGGCTTGCCATGAGGCATTGCCGGCGATCTGACGTCGCTGCTCGACGACCGTGACGCTTGCACCGCGCGATACCAGCTCATGGGCGAGCGTCAGACCGGTGACGCCCGCGCCCCTGACCAGGACCCTCATGACTGGCCAGCTGCCTCCGTTCCTTCGACCGCCATATAGAGGTCGCCGCCATCGCGGAATTTCTCCGCCATCGCCGCCATGCCGGCCGCGCGCGCCTCGTTGCGGATGTCGTGCGAAATCCGCATCGAGCAGAATTTCGGCCCGCACATCGAGCAGAAATGCGCGACCTTGTGCGCTTCCTTGGGCAAGGTCGCGTCATGGAAGGATCGGGCGGTGTCGGGGTCGAGCGACAGGTTGAACTGGTCCTCCCAGCGGAACTCGAAGCGTGCCCGCGACAGCGCGTCGTCCCTGACCTTGGAGGCGGGATGACCCTTGGCGAGATCGGCGGCATGGGCCGCGATCTTGTAGGTGATGACGCCCACCTTGACGTCGTCGCGGTCGGGCAGGCCGAGATGCTCCTTAGGCGTGACGTAGCAAAGCATCGCCGTGCCGAACCAGCCGATCATTGCGGCACCAATGCCCGAGGTGATGTGGTCGTAGCCGGGCGCAATGTCGGTGGTCAAAGGCCCGAGTGTGTAGAAGGGCGCCTCGCCGCAGACCTCCAGCTGCTTGTCCATGTTTTCCTTGATCTTGTGCATCGGCACATGGCCGGGACCCTCGATCATCACCTGGCAGTCCTTGGCCCAGGCGATCTGGGTCAGCTCGCCCAGTGTCTCCAGTTCGGCGAACTGGGCTGCGTCGTTGGCGTCGGCGATCGAGCCGGGGCGCAGGCCGTCGCCGAGTGAGAAGGCGACGTCATAGGTGCGGCAGATGTCGCAGATTTCCTCGAAATGTTCGTAGAGGAAGCTCTCCTTGTGGTGATGCAGGCACCACTTTGCCATGATCGAGCCGCCGCGCGAGACGATGCCGGTGACCCGGTCGACGGTCAGATGGATGTAGGGCAGGCGAACGCCGGCATGGATGGTGAAATAGTCCACACCTTGCTCGGCTTGCTCGATCAGCGTGTCGCGGTAGATCTCCCAGGTCAGGTCCTCGGCAACGCCGCTCACCTTTTCCAGCGCCTGGTAGAGCGGCACGGTACCGATCGGCACCGGCGAATTGCGGATGATCCAGTCACGGATGTTATGGATGTTGCGGCCCGTCGACAGGTCCATCACCGTGTCGGCGCCCCAGCGGATCGACCACACCATCTTTTCGACCTCTTCGGCCATCGACGAGGTCACGGCCGAGTTGCCGATATTGGCGTTGATCTTGACCAGGAAGTTGCGGCCGATGATCATCGGCTCGCTCTCGGGATGGTTGATGTTGGAGGGGATGATCGCCCTGCCACGCGCAACCTCGTCGCGGACGAATTCGGGCGTGACGAAGTCTGGGATGGCGGCACCGAAGCTCTCGCCGTCGCGCTTCATCTTCTCGCGCAGCTGCTGGCGGCCGAGATTCTCGCGGATGGCGACGAACTCCATCTCCGGGGTGATGACGCCGGCACGGGCATAACCGAGCTGGGTGACGGCGCGACCGCCGGTGGCGCGCAGCGGCTTGTTGCGGACGGGGAATTCCGGCGTCAGCCTTTCGCCCGAGACAAAGCCGTTGTCTTCGGCTTTCACGGTGCGGCCGTCGTAACGTTCGACGTCACCGCGGGCGAAGACCCACTCTTCACGCAGCCTGACAAGGCCACCTTCAATGTCGGTCTTCACGTTTGCGTCGGTGTAGGGACCGGACGAATCATAGACGGTGACCGGCGGCTCCATGGCGCTTGGATGCACCGAGATTTCGCGCATCGGCACGCGAATGCCGGGATGGATGAGACCCGGTTTATGGACTTTTTTCGAGGCTGGCAGCGCGCCTGTTGTGACGGTCGGGGTCAGGGCATTCATGGTGAGCCTCCTTGCTCTGATGCAATGGAGACCCAGTTCGTGCGATGAGGAGGAGGTGAGACCTTGCTTAAGGGACTTCGAGCGTTTGCTCGAATGCCGATGCCGGAAGAAGCCGACCCGCGAAGCCTCGCACCGTCCCTACGCCAGTGTGAACTGGATCAGGTTCAACGGGTCACTGCGCTGCGCGAGCTAGCAGTATCTCAGCCCCTTGTCGGGACCCCCCTGGTGAGCCTTAAGGATGAGCGCGGAACGGGCCTTCTGTCAACCGGGCTTTCGATATTGTCGCGACAATGCCAAACTCGCCCCGGACGGCCATTGCGGTTTTCAAAGCGATCGGATAATAGGTCAGCGTTACTGACATAAATTGTCTGCCGCGCAGGGAGGACCAGTTGGCCTGCGCGCGAGACAGGAGGAACATCCGTGACGGACAATCCCTCGCCACTCAAGTTCCACGTGCCCGAGCCCGAGGTTCGGCCGGGCGGGACGCCCGACTTTTCCAATGTGCCCATTCCCAAGGCCGGATCGGTCATGCGGCCGGAGGTCGACGTCGACCCGCGCAACATCCGTGATCTCGCTTATTCGATCATCCGCGTGCTCAACCGCGAGGGCGACGCGGTGGGCCCCTGGGCCGGCACGCTGACCGACGAGGAACAGCTTGAAGGCCTTCGCCACATGGTGACGCTGCGCACTTTCGATGCGCGCATGCAGATGGCGCAGCGCCAGGGCAAGACCTCGTTTTACATGCAGCATATGGGCGAGGAGGCGGTGAGCTGCGCTTTCCGCAAGGCGCTCAATCCCGGCGACATGAATTTCCCGACCTACCGCCAGGCCGGCCTGCTGATCGCGGGCGGCTATCCGATGGTCGAAATGATGAACCAGATCTATTCCAACGAGCGTGACCCGCTGAAGGGCCGTCAGCTGCCGGTGATGTACGCCTCAAAGGAGCACGGCTTCTTTTCGATCTCAGGCAATTTGACGACGCAGTACATCCAGGCTGTCGGCTGGGCGATGGCGTCGGCGATCAAGGGGGACACCAAGATCGCCGTTGGCTGGGTCGGCGACGGTGCGACCGCGGAAAGCGATTTCCACGCAGCGCTTGTCTTCGCCTCGACCTACAAGGCACCCGTCGTCCTGAACATCGTCAATAACCAGTGGGCGATCTCGACCTTCCAGGGCATCGCCCGCGGCGGCTCAGGCACCTTCGCCGCGCGCGGTCTCGGCTTCGGCATTCCGGCTTTGCGTGTCGACGGCAACGACTATCTCGCCGTCCATGCGGTCGCCAAATGGGCGACCGAGCGCGCGCGCCGCAATCTCGGCCCGACGCTGGTCGAATACGTCACCTACCGCGTCGGCGCGCATTCGACCTCCGACGATCCCTCTGCCTATCGACCCAAGACCGAGTCCGACGCCTGGCCGCTGGGCGATCCGGTGATCAGGCTCAAGAACCACCTGATCAAGCGTGGGCTGTGGTCGGACGAGCGCCACAAGCAGGCCGAGGCCGAAATACTCGAAACCGTCATCGCCGCGCAGAAGGAAGCCGAAAGCCACGGCACCCTGCATGCCGGCGGCAAGCCGTCGACACGCGACATGTTCGAGGGTGTCTATGCCGAGATGCCGCCGCATCTCAGGCGCCAGCGCCAGAAGGCGGGGGTATAGCGATGCCGCGCATGACCATGATCGAAGCCATCCGCAGCGCCATGGACGTCGCCATGGGGCGTGATGACGATGTCGTCGTCTTCGGCGAGGACGTCGGCTATTTCGGCGGCGTATTCCGCTGCACGCAAGGCCTCCAGCAGAAGTACGGCCGTTCGCGTTGTTTCGACGCCCCGATCAGCGAACTCGGCATCGTTGGTGCCGCCATCGGCATGGCGGCCTACGGGCTCAAGCCATGTGTCGAGGTGCAGTTCGCCGACTACGTCTATCCAGCATATGACCAGATCGTTTCGGAAGCGGCACGATTGCGTTACCGATCCAATGGCGAATTCACTTGTCCGATCGTCGTGCGCATGCCGACAGGCGGTGGCATCTTTGGCGGCCAGACCCACAGCCAGAGCCCGGAGGCGTTGTTTACCCACGTTTCCGGCCTCAAGGTGGTGGTGCCGTCCAACCCGCTCGACGCCAAAGGCCTGCTGATTGCTTCGATCGAGGACCCAGATCCGGTGATCTTTCTGGAGCCGAAACGATTGTACAACGGCCCCTTCGACGGCCATCACGACCGCCCGGTCACAGCATGGTCGAAGCACGAGCTCGGCGAGGTGCCCGAGGGGCATTACACCACACCGCTCGGCAAAGCGGAGATCCGCCGGCCGGGGTCGGCGGTGACCGTTCTCGCTTATGGCACCATGGTCTATGTCGCCCAGGCGGCAGCCGAGGAGACCGGCATCGACGCCGAGGTGATCGATCTGCGCACGCTGTTGCCGCTCGATCTCGACACCATCGTCGCCTCGGTCAAGAAGACCCGCCGCTGCGTCATCGTCCACGAGGCGACACTGACTTCGGGCTTTGGCGCCGAGCTTGCGGCACTTGTGCAGGAGCACTGCTTCTACCACCTCGAAGCGCCTGTCGCCCGCGTCGCCGGTTGGGACACGCCCTATCCGCATGCGCAAGAATGGGACTATTTCCCCGGCCCGAAGCGGGTCGGCGAAGCCCTGATCGAAACGATGGAGGCCTGAGCATGGGCGAACATGTCATCAAGCTTCCCGACGTAGGCGAAGGCGTGGCCGAGGCCGAACTGGTCGAGTGGCACGTCAAGGTCGGCGACCTCGTCCGCGAGGACGCCGTGCTTGCCGCTGTCATGACCGACAAGGCGACGGTCGAGATACCGTCCCCGGTCGATGGCGAGATCAGCTGGCTCGGTGCCGAAATCGGCGACACTGTCGCTGTCGGCTCGCCGATCGTGCGGATCAAGGTGGCTGGTGATGCGCCAGTTGAGACGGCGCCTGCCGAAGAACCCGCTCCGGCCAAGAGCGAGGGCAAAGACGCTGCGGCAACTGTCGCCGCGGAAACAACTTCTGAGCCGGCTAAGAAAATCGAATCAGCACCCGCTGTGAAGGCTCCCGCGCCGGCCGCTGCACTCAAGACGGCGCCGCACGCGACCGTTGGCTTGCCGCGACCGGAAGGCGAACGCCCCATTGCTTCGCCCGCTGTCCGCCTACGCGCCAAGGAAGCCGGCATCGATCTGCGTCAGGTCCCAGGCACTGGCCCCGCTGGCCGCGTCACGCATGAAGACCTCGACGCTTTTGCCTCGCGCGGGGCACAGCCGGCAGCAACTAGCCTGCAGGCCAAGACCGGGGTCGAGGAGATCAAGATCGTCGGCCTGCGCCGCCGCATCGCCGAGAAAATGTCGCTGGCCAAGTCGCGCATTCCCCACATCACCTATGTCGAAGAAATCGACGTCACGGCACTGGAGGAACTGCGCGCCAAGCTCAACGCTTCGAAAAAGCCGGACAGGCCGAAGCTGACGCTGCTGCCATTCCTGATGCGGGCGCTGGTCAAGGCGGTTGCCGAGCAGCCGCAGCTCAATGCGCTATTCGACGACGATGCCGGTATCGTCATGCGCCATGCCGGCGTTCATATCGGCATGGCCGCGCAGACGCCGGGCGGGCTCGTTGTTCCCGTGATCAAGCATGCCGAGGCGCGCGACCTGTGGGACTGCGCCGCCGAGGTCAATCGCCTCGCAGATGCCGCCAAGGCAGGCACGGCGACGCGAGAGGAACTGACCGGATCGACCATCACCATCACCTCGCTGGGCGCGATGGGCGGCGTGGCCACCACGCCCGTTATCAACTACCCAGAGGTGGCGATCGTCGGCGTCAACAAGATCATGGTGCGGCCGATGTGGGACGGCACCCAGTTCGTGCCCCGCAAGATGATGAACATCTCCTCCAGCTTCGACCATCGCGTCATCGACGGATGGGACGCGGCGGTCTTCGTCCAGCGCATCAAGGCGCTGCTCGAAGCGCCGGCAATGATCTTCATGGAAGGCTGAGGCGATGAAGGAAATTTCCTGCAAGCTTCTCATCATCGGCGCCGGTCCCGGCGGCTATATCTGCGCCATTCGCGCCGGACAGCTCGGCATCGACACGGTGATCGTCGAAGCGGCCAAGCCCGGAGGCACCTGCCTCAATGTCGGCTGCATCCCCTCCAAGGCGATGATCCATGCAGCGGATGAGTATCTCAAGGTCTCCGAGATGGCTGGAGGCACCAGTCCGTTCGGCATCAGCGTATCGGCGCCGGTGCTCGACCTTGCCAAGACCGTCGCCTGGAAGGATCGTATCGTTGGCCGCCTGACCAGTGGCGTGGCTGGGTTGCTCAAGAAGGCCAAGGTCAAGTCGGTGCAGGGCTGGGCGCGCTTTCGCGACGGCAAGACCGTCGAAGTCGACACCGAGACCGGCTTGCAGGTGATCCGCGCTGAAATCATCGTGATTGCCACGGGTTCCGCGCCGGTCGAACTGCCGTTTCTGCCCTTCGGTGGGCAGGTGATTTCGTCAACCGAAGCTCTGGCGCTCAAGCAGGTGCCGGCTGCGCTTGCCGTTGTTGGCGGCGGCTATATCGGGCTCGAGCTTGGCACCACTTTCGCCAAGCTTGGCTCGCACGTCACAGTGGTCGAAGCCTTGCCGCGTATCCTGCCGCAATATGACGCCGAACTGACGCGGCCTGTGGCCAAGCGTCTGGAAGCTCTCGGCGTCAAGGTGATGACGGGTGCAAAGGCCAAGGGAATGAGCGCCAAGGGCGATGGGCTTCTGGTCGAGGCCGCCGATGGCAGCGAGCAGAAGATCGCGGCCGACAAGGTGCTTGTCACCGTGGGCCGCAAGCCGCTTGTCGAAGGCTGGGGGCTGGAAGCGATCGACCTCGATCGCGACGGCCGTTTCATCCGCATCGACGAACAGTGTCGCACCTCGATGCGCGGCATCTACGCTATCGGCGACGTCACCGGCGAGCCAATGCTGGCGCACCGCGCCATGGCGCAGGGCGAAATGGTCGCCGAGATCGTCGCTGGCCACAAAAGAAGCTGGGACAAGCGCTCGATCCCCGCTGTCTGCTTCACCGATCCGGAGATAGTCACGGCAGGGCTTTCGCCCGACGAAGCCAAGAATCTCGGCATCGAGATCAAGTCGGCGCAGTTCCCGTTCTCGGCCAATGGCCGGGCGATGACACTGGCGAGCGAGGACGGCTTCGTCCGCATCGTTGCGCGTGCTGACAACCATCTGGTGCTCGGCATCCAGGCGGTCGGCGCTGGCGTTTCGGAGCTGTCGGCGGCCTTCAGCCTGGCCATCGAGATGGGCGCACGGCTGGAGGATATTGCCGGCACCATCCATGCCCATCCGACCCAGAGCGAGGCTTTCCTCGAGGCCGCGTTGCGCACGCTGGGCCACGCGCTGCATATCTAATCTGTGACGCGGCCCTGCGCCGCGTCACCTCGTACCTTGCCGTGGCGTGCCGCTTACGCTAACAAGCCCACGCACTGGACGACCAGTGCCTTGAACGCTCGGGGACGGCCCCATCCAAAAGATGGCGCCAATAATTGCTACCTCGACCGAATCTCATCTCAAAAATCGCGAAAAAGTTGCGGAACCGCTTTTGGCGGGCCGTAGGCACGCTTGGTCAATTTTGGCTTCCGGATATGGCTCCGGTGCGCGCGCTTTCGCATCACCAATCGAACCGACCGGAGAGGCACTGTGGCCGGACCAATAGAACAATTTGAAATCAAGCCGATTTTCACCCTCTTCGAGTTTGCGGGGCAGGAATTCGCTTTCACCAACTCTGCCGCTTACATGGTGGGGGCCGTGGTGTTCGGCGGGTTGTTCCTCATGCTTTCGACGAGCGGCCGAGCGCTGGTGCCCTCCCGCCTGCAGTCGATCACCGAACTGATCTACGAGTTCGTGTCAAAGACGCTGCGCGACAATGCGGGCGAGAGCGGCATGAAGTTCTTTCCGCTCGTCTTTTCGCTGTTTGTCTTCATCCTGATCGCCAATCTCGCGGGCTTGTTCCCTTACGCGTTCACGGTCACCAGCCACATCATTGTGACCTTCGCTTTCGCTATGCTGGTATTCGGTACGGTCACGATCTACGGCATCTGGAAGAACGGCCTCGGCTTCTTCCGCCTGTTCATGCCCTCCGGTGTGCCGCTGCTCTTGTCGCCGATCATCGTGCCTATCGAGATCGTCTCCTACATCTCGCGCCCGATCAGCCATTCGGTGCGTCTGTTCGCCGTCATGCTCGCCGGCCACATCACGCTCAAGGTCTTCGCCGGCTTCGTGGTCAGTCTCGGCAGCATGGGAACCCTCGGCATCTTCGCAGCCATCCTGCCGCTGACGATGACGGTCGCGCTCACCGGGCTCGAACTTCTGATGGCGGTGATCCAGGCCTATATCTTCACCATGCTGACCTGCATGTATCTGAACGACGCGCTGCATCCCGGCCATTGATCAGGGCGCAAGTCACTTGAAAACAAAAACCCCGGCGCAAAGCCGGGGTTGATGGAATGAGGGCTATATCAGCCGGTCTCAGTCGCGCGGCGGCCAGATCTTGTCGCTCATGCCCATCTTGGGTTCGCCCAGCAGCGGCGTCTTCAGTGCATAGACGCCGTTGATGGCAAACAGCCAGATGATGTTGCGGTCATATTCGGTGAACACCGCAAAAGTCGCATTGTCGTAGGTGTATTCCGGCATCTCCTTGTCTGTCGGGAAACGCGGAACGAAATAGCCGGCGATCTTGGGATCGGCGGGGTCCTTCACGTCGAAGAGTTGCAGACCAGCATTGTAGAAGGCATATGGCACGAGCCCGTCGCGGCCATGGCCTGGCTGGTGCGTCGTGCCCGAGCGCTTCGGCCCGAAACTGCCCTTGCGCTGGCAGAAATCGGTGAACTTCGCGTCCTTGGGCGGTGTCGGGCGCGGCAGGGTTGCCACGATTTCCGGCTTGGCCGGATCCTTGGCGTCGATCACCAGCACATCCTTGTAGGGCTCGTAGCAGTTCGAGTTCATCGGATAGCCGTTGGCGAAGACATAACCGGTGCGCGCGTACTGGGAGGTGTCGACATTGTCGAATTCGGTGCCGGCAAAGCTAGGCGCGATGCCGACATGCCCCTGCATCTCAGGCTTGTCGGGGTTGGAGAGGTCGAAAGTGTAGAGCCCGAGACCGCCCATCGCGCCGAAGGCGATCTTGCCGCCCTTCTCAACCGGTGTCGGCAGGAATGGCGGCATGCGCGAACCCATCCACGAGGTGCGGTTTCCGGCGCGCGGGTTCATCAGATAGGCGTTCTCGCTCGCCTTGTTGCCGACCACCTGGCCCGGCACCTTGACCTGGCTGACGAAGACCGGGTTGGCCGGGTCCGACATGTCCCACACCTGATAGCCGGGCGAGTGCAGATAGTCTGGATATTCGGTCAGCGCGTAGGAATCATCTGGTGCGGCCGACAGGTACATGTATTTGCCGCCGAACCATGCCGGCGCATCGAGCGAGCCCGACCCCTGTTGCTGGCCGATTGGCGCGTTTGGATTCTTGGTGTCGGTGGTGCGCGTGGCGATCAGCTTCCAGTCGCTGGGCAGCGGCCCGTTCATCTCATAGACCTTGAAGCCCTTGAGCGAATTGTATTTGCGCAGCGATTCCACGATATCGGGCTGGGTCCGCTTGTTGTCCAAAATGCCGAAGCGGCCAATCTCGTAGGAGGCGACGACGACGTTCTTCTGGAGCTTCTCGCTCCAGGCGATGGTGATGCCGCCGAAATAGTCCTGGACGGTCTTTGCGTCCCAATCCTCGCTGGAGCCTTCCGGCCCCCACACCCCGCCCTTGGAATAGACGACAGTGGCCTTGGCCGGGTCGGTGATGTCGAGCACGCGCATGTAGTCCCGATCGTGCACGTACATGTAGCGCTTGCCGTTAAAGTCGGCGACATCGGGCCAGGCGTGCCAGGGCGAGCTGACATGCGGATAGAACGCGATCTCTTCGACATTCTGGCTGTAGGTCTTGTCGTCCCAGTTATCCAGTTGGCCGGGGAAATTGGGCGCTTCGCCCAAGGGCGTGGCGCGGGGTGCCACGAACGTGCCGGTGGCCGCGTCCATGCCATAATCCTTGCCAGGCACGGGCGCCGGCGGCGCCTTGTCGTAGGTCAGGTCATGCCACTGCTTGAGATAGGGGTCGGTGATGTTGATCTCGGTCGGCACCTTGGATTCCCAGTCTTCGGCGGCAGCCACGCTGACCGTCAGCGCCAGGAATGAGCAGCTGATTGCAATCATCTTAGGTGTCATGAGGTCTTCCCCTCCCGATTGACTCTATTTGGCTGCCGGCCCGCGTTCCTCGCATCGGGCCGATGGCAGCTTGGTCAGTTGAGGGAAGTTCGGTCAGTCAGAGAAGTGAATTCTTCGCATCCTGATATGATGACCTGGCATAGCAGGTGGCGTTGGCATGGCACCGCCCGTCATGCATCCGATGCCGCAACCAGATGGCCGCCGCCGACATCCTCGAGCACAAGCTTCCTTGGCTCGTCGCTGAGTTTGCGAACCGGGCTTGGGATTTCCCTGTCCATGCGTGCGAAACGGGCACGGCGCTGCACCGGGTCGGGAACCGGCACGGCCTCGATCAGCCGCTTGGTATAGGGATGGCGCGGATTGGCAAAAATCTGGTCGCGCGTGCCCATCTCGACGATCTGGCCGAGATACATCACCGCGACTCGGTCGGAGATGTTTTCCACTACCGCCATGTCATGCGAGATGAACAAATAGGCGACGCCGAATTCGCGCTGCAGTTCCTTCAGCAATTCCAGCACGTGCGCCTGCACCGACACGTCGAGCGCCGAGACGCTCTCGTCGGCGATGATCAGCTTCGGCCGCAGCGCCAAGGCGCGGGCGATGCAGATGCGCTGGCGCTGGCCGCCGGAAAATTCGTGCGGATAGCGTTCCATCTGATCAGCCGACAGGCCGACACGCTCGAACAGGGCGGCGACACGCTCGGTGCGCTCCTTTGGCAGGCCGATGTCGTGGATCAGAAGCGGCTCGGCCACCAGATCGCCGACGCGCATGCGCGGATCGAGCGAGGCGTAAGGGTCCTGGAAGATCATCTGGACGTCGCGGCGCACCGCCTTGCGCTCATGTCGGCCAAGGCCGGACAGATTGCGCCCGCCGATCGATAGCTCGCCGCTGTAGGGCACCAGGCCGGCAAGGGCCTTGGCCGTTGTTGACTTGCCGCAGCCGGATTCGCCGACCAGCGACAGCGTTTCGTTGGGCGCGATGGAAAAGCTTACGCCTTCGACGGCGTGGACGCGGCGGTTGACCCGGCCGAAGAAGCCGCCATGTAGGTCGAAGCGTACATGCAGATCGCGCGCCACGGCGACCGCCGCCGGCTTTGTTTGCTCGGTCTTGTCGCGTGAGCCGTGGCGCGCGGCGCCAGTGCCCATGCGTGGCACGGCGGCGAGAAGGTCGCGCGTATAGTCGACTTGGGGACGCTTGAAGATGTCGGCGACCGCGCTCTGCTCAACCATGCGCCCGTTGCGCATGATGATGACGCGGTCCGCCATTTCGGCAACGACGCCCATGTCATGGGTGATCAGAATGACGCTGGTGCCGTGCTGGCGCTGCAGGTCGCGCAAAAGTTCGAGCACCTCGCCCTGCACCGTGACGTCGAGTGCGGTGGTCGGTTCGTCGGCGATCAGCACGTCTGGCTTCAGCGCCAGTGCCATGGCGATCATGACGCGTTGGCGCATGCCGCCGGAAAGCTCGTGCGGATATTGCTTGAGGCGGCTCTCCGCTTCGGGAATGCGCACGGCCGTCAGTGCTTCGATGGCAAGCTTGCGCGACTGAGCGCGCGAAACACCGGTATGGGCCTCCATCGCTTCTACCAGCTGCCGGCCGATCGAAAGCACCGGGTTGAGCGAGGTCATCGGCTCTTGGAAGATCATGGCGATGCGGTTGCCGCGGATGCGGCGCATATGCCCCTCATCGAGGGTCGCGAGATCGGTGTCGCCGAGCCGGATCGAACCGGCAGAAATCCGCGCCGCCGGCTGCGGCAGCAGCGCCATGATGGCCAGCGAGGTCATCGACTTGCCGGAGCCGGATTCGCCGGCGATGCAAAGGGTTTCGCCGCGCGCCAGCGAGAATGTGAGGTCGGAGACGACCGGCCGCTCGCCGTCTTCGCCGCGCACGGAAACAGTCAGCCCAGTGACGTCGAGCACCGGCTTGTCTGACATCGGGGCAGGGGCCCCGACGTCGCGTTTTGCGTCTGCCGCAACGCTCATTCGAACACGCAGCGCGGGAAGTAGAACGACACCACCCAGTTTGGCATGTCGACGATCTCGCTGATGCGGAGATCGCCGCACACCGACACCAGCATGTAGGCGTCGACCGGATCCAGCTTGTAGCGGGCGGAGAGCAGGTCGACCATCTGAGCTACGGCTTCCTTGGCGCCCGTCATCAGGTCGGGCCCGATGCCGGTGGTCACCTCGTAACCCTTGGCGTCGAGGTGGCGTGTCACGGGGCCTGGCGTGGTGAAGCGCGGCATTTTCAGCCGCGCGTCCTTGACCAGGTCGAGCGTCAGAACGACGTTCATCGGGCTTTCGATTGCCGTGCCGCAGACCTCGCCGTCGCCTTGGGCGGCATGGGTGTCGCCGACCGAGAACAGCGCGCCTGCGACTTCCACAGGCAGGTAGAGCACGGTGCCGGCCGCCAGATCGCGGATGTCGAGATTACCGCCGACACGCCGTGGCGGCACCACACTGTGGTGCCCCATTTCCGCCGGCGCATTGCCGATGGTGCCGGCGAACGGCTTGAGCGGCACGCGGCCGTTCTTGCCGAATAGGGCCGGCTCGAGCGACGTTGCGTCGTACTTCCAGATGTTCAGCGCCGGCTCCTTGAAGTCGTCGGCGAGCAGGCCGAAGCCGGGAATGTTCGCCGTCCAGCCGAAGCCGGACGGTTTGAACGCATCGATCGTCACCTTGAGCGCATCGCCCGGCTCGGCGCCTTCGACATAGATCGGACCCGTCACCGGGTTGATCTGGCCGAAGTCGAGCTTGGCGATGTCGCCGACGGTGCTGTCAGCCTTGAGCTGACCACCCGACGAATCCAGACATTCGAATTCGATCGTCGAGCCGGGCGCCACCCGCTCGGCTGGGGCAAACGAGTTGTCCCAGCCGAAGTGATGGTGGCGTCCGTGGATGGTGTAGTTGCAGTTATTGCACATCGTTTACATACACATAGTCATAGTTGATCGGGATATGGACCGGGTCGACATAGAGCTTGTCGTCGCCGCCCATGCGTGGCGACTTCATGGTGAAGCGCTGCTCGTTGAACACCGGCGCCCAAGGCGCGTCCGCCATGACCTTGGCGTAGATGTCGCTCCACATCTTGTTACGCTCTTCGGTCTTGGCCGGATCGACGATCGAGTCGGCGGCAGCCGCCTTTTCGTCGAGGTCCTTGTTGCAGTACCACGACCAGTTCCAGCCGCCCTGTACCGCGCCACCGCAGCCAAGGATCGGACCGTAGAAGTTGGACGGATCGGGGAAGTCGGCGATCCAGGCCATGCCGCCAGACCAGATCATCGGAGCGCCGTCCTTTTCGCCGCCGGCGGCAATCACGTTTGCCTGGGCGAGCGACTGGATCGAGGCCTTGATGCCGATCGCCGACAGATCCTGCTGGATCGCCTGGGCGATGCGCGGGTTGGGATCGGTGTTCATGACGAACAATTCGGTCTCGAAGCCGTCGGGATGGCCGGCTTCGCCGAGCAGCGCCTTGGCCTTCTCGATGTCAAAGGCGTAGCCCTTGAAGTCCTTGTCGTAGCCCGGCATCGACGGCGGCAGCGGCTGGTTGGCCGGCACGGCGCGGTTGTTGATCAGCTTGACGATGCGATCCTTGTTGATCGCCATGTTGACCGCCTGACGAACCTTGACGTTGTCGAACGGCGCGATCTGCGTGTTCATGGTGACATAGCCGGTCTGCAACTGGCCGCCTTCGACGACGCGGGCCTTCTGCTCGGGATCGGCCATCACCTCCTGGAACTTCGCCGGCGGAATGCCGTCGCCGGGAACGTCGACCTCGCCGTTTTGCAGGCGCAGCAGGGCCACGATCGGCTCCTGGCCGATCTCGAAGGTGATCTTGTCGATATAGGGCAGGCCCTTGTGCCAGTAGTCGGCATTGCGCTCGAAGACGAGGCGCTGGCCGAGCGTCCATTCGGCCATCTTGTAGGCGCCGGTACCGACGGGGTGCTTGCCGAAGTCGGCGCCGTATTTCTCGACCTCTTCCTTCGGCACGACGTGGGAGAAGTTGATCGCCATGACATGCAGGAAGGTGGCGTCGGGCCGCGACAGCTCGATCTTGACGGTCGAGGGGTCGACCACGGTTACGCCCGAAAGGCTTTCCGACTTGCCGCCAGCGACATCTTCATAGCCGTTGATCGAAGCGAAGAAGCCGGCGCCCGGGCTCTGGGTCTTCGGGTTGGTGACGCGGTCGAGCGAGTACTTCACGTCCTCGGCCGTCATCTCGCGGCCGTTGTGGAATTTCACGCCCTTGCGCAGCTTGAAGGTGAAGGTCTTGCCGTCGGGCGAGATCTCGTAGCTCTCGGCGAGCTCGGGACGGAGCTTGGTCGTGCCCGGCTCATAGTCCATCAGCCCGTCGAACAGGCTCTTGATCATCGACCAGTTCTGCCAGTCATAGCCGATTGCCGGATCGAGCGTCGCGACATCGTCCTTGTAGGTGATGGTGATGGCGCCGCCTTGCTTGGCCTTGGGGTCGAGCGTTTCCTGCGCTGTGGCCGAAGCCATGCCGAGCGCCAGCACGAGCGCTGACGCGGCGACTGTCGTAGTGAGCCAATGTTTCATGCGTGGTTCCCTTCTCCTTTTGGTTGCAGTCTTTTGATCTGGCTTGAATCACCGCAGCTTGATGCGCGGATCGATGAACGGAGCGACGATGTCGGCGAGCAGGTTGCCCAGAACGATGGCGCAGGCGGACACCAGCGTGACGCCCATGATGATCGGGATATCGACGCGCTGGATCGCCTGCCAGGCGAGCTGGCCGATGCCTGGCCAGCCGAACACGCTTTCGACCACCACGATGCCGCCCATGAACAGGCCGATGTCGATGCCGATCATGGCGACGACGGGCAGAATGGCGTTGGGCAGGGCGTGGCCGAACAGCACGGCGCGCTGGGCGAGGCCCTTGGCACGCGCGGTGCGGATGTAGTCCTGGCGCAGCACGTCGATCATCGACGAGCGCATCATGCGCGAATACCAGCCAGCACCCAGGATGCCGAGCGTCAGCGACGGCAGCACCATATGCCGCCAGGTGCCGTAGCCGCCGATCGGAAACCAGCCGAGCTTGACGGCAAAGACGTAGAGCAAGAGCAGGCCGACGACGAATTGCGGTGCCGACACGCCGATGAACGAGCCGACCATCAGCGCCTGGTCGGTGGCCGTGCCGCGCTTGACCGCAGCGACAAGGCCCATGGTCAGTCCGATGAGCAGCTCGCACAAGATGGCGCCGACCATCAAAAGCAGGCTGGCCGGCAGGCGCGCGACGATCAGCTCGCTGACTTGTGAGCGCTGGATGTAGGAGCGCCCGAGATCGCCACTCAGCAGGTTGGTCAGATAGCGCCAGTATTGAATGGCGAAAGGCTGGTCGAGACCGAGCTGCTGGCGGATGCTCTCGACAGTCTGCGGTGTCGCGCTGCGGCCGGCGATCTGGCGCACCGGATCGGCGGGCAACAGATAGAGCAAGGCAAAGGTGATCAGCGACACGCCAAGCAGGATGAGCGCTGCCTGGATGAGGCGGCGGGTGAGGTAAGCAATCATGCCCGGCCCCTTTGGGTGGGGTCGAGAATATCGCGCAGCGCGTCGCCGACCAGGTTGAAGGCAAGCGCCAGCGCCAGGATCGCCGCACCAGGGAAGAACACCAGCCAAGGTGCGGCCTGGAAATAGGTCTGGTTTTCGAAGATGATGTTGCCCCACGACGCGGCGGGCGGCTGCACGCCGATGCCGAGATAAGACAGCGTCGCCTCCAAAAGCACCGTGGTCGAAATGCCGAGCGTGCCCCAGACAATGATCGTCGGCAAAAGATGCGGCAGGATGTGGCGAAACAGGATGCGCGGCGTGCTCGCGCCGATCGTGCGCTCGGCGTCGATGAATTCCCGTTCGGCGAGCGAGCTCGTTTCGGTGAAGATGATACGCGCGGTCTGAACCCAGTTGACGAGCGCGATCACCATGGCGACGATCCACAGGCTGGGCTGGAACACCGCGGCAAGGCAGATGGCGAGCAACAGGGCTGGAAACGCCATCATCAGGTCAGTGAAGCGCATCAGTGCCGCCCCGATGAAACCACGGAAATAGCCGGCGGTGATGCCGACGAGCGTGCCGATCAGCAGTGCTGCGCCATTGGCGACGATGCCGATGATGAGCGAGGTGCGCGCGCCGTAAAGCACACGGGTGAGCAGATCGCGGCCGAGAAGATCCGTTCCCAGCCAGAAGGTGGCGCTGGGTGGCAGCGGCGCGCCCTCGAGCGTCAGCCCGTCGAAAAGCTGTTCGTTGGGGTCATAGCCGGTGAGATAGGGCGCAAACAGCGCGCCCAAGACGGTGATGGCGATGATCACCAGGCCGGTCATGGCCAATGGCCTCTTGACGAGGCGGCGCCAGACACCGGCGCGGCGTTTCGCCGGCAACTCGATTGCGGACATCTCAGGCGCGATGGGACTGGTCAACGCCGCCCTCCTTTTCCGTCATGGCGACGACGCGCCGGGCGGCTTCTTCGAGGCTGACCTGCCAGTTCATGGCGAGCGAGCGCAATTGCGCATAAGCGCGTTCGTCATCGGCTCCCTGGCTGATCAACGCGGTGACCGCGCGCACGATGGTCTGGCGCTCGGCAACGCGCGATTGCAGCGTCGCGATCTCGTCGGCCAGTTGCCGGCGGGCGGCAAAACTTTGGCGGGCAATGAGCAGGGCGCTGTAGACGCCCGAATTGCCGACCGGCTTCAGCAATTGCGCATCGGCCTTGTGCGACAGCGCCCATTCGATGCGGCCCGGTGCTTCCGAGCCGATCAGCGCGATGGTCGGCATGGGGGCTGCGCCGCGCGGCCATGGAAATTGCTGGTCAAAGCCAAGGTCGACGTCGAAAAACACGAAATCCGCAGCCAGCGCGTCAGCCGGCAGCTCGGGCCAGCAATCGATGGCCTGGAGGCCGATGGCTATGAGCTGTCGTGTGATTGCGCTGACGGTCACATGCGGCCGATGCAGCACGAATGCCTTTGCGCCGCCGAGATTGGGGATATGCGCGTTTCGGCTCATGACACGACCTTGAGCCGCGGGCGGCCGAATGTTTCGGTCCGGTCGTAGCGCGAAAGATAAGGGTCCGGCGCCATGCGTTCGGCGTGGCTGACACGCTCGAAGCCCAAGCCTGCGATACGGCCGATCTCGACCGGCAGCGTTGCATGCTGGGTCTGCGGGTCGATGGCGATCTCGCCGAACGGCGTCTGATAGCGGTTCTTTGCAAACAGGGCCGGCAATTCTGCGAAGCTGGCATCCGGCTTGGCCGAAAGGACCTTCGCCAGCACCTGGACCGAGGCATAGGCCGACGCTTCGAATGAGGACACTGGCGCGTCGACGGGAGCTGTCGCTTCGTTGCGGAAATATGGGCCGACCGAAAGATGACCACGGCCTGCCTCGCCGATCGCCGGCAGCTCGCATTCGGTGAGGTTGCACGACAGGATCGGGCAGCTTTCCGGCCCGAAACTTGCGTCGCTGCGCGCCAGCTCGGCATAGGCCGCAAAGAAGGCGTAGGACGAGGTTCCGATCAGATTGTTGAGGATGAAGCCCGGCCGCGTCGCCTTGATCTCTTCGATCAGCCGCGCGACATCGGTTTCACCGATGGGCAAATAGCGCTCACCGAGCACCTTGCCACCGGCGTCTGCGATGAGGTCGCGGGCGACGCGGTTGGTTTCCCAACCCCAGATGTAGTTGGAACCAAGCAGGAAGCCGTCGGCGCCGAAGCGCGGCACGATATGCGCAAGCAGCGGTACCAGATGCTGGTTCGGGCATGCATGCATGTAGATCACATGCTCATTTGCCTCAAAACCCTCGTAAGGACAGGCGTACCACAGCGCGCCGCCGGCTTTCTCCAGCACGGGGATGACCTCCTTGCGGCTCCAGGAGGTGATGCAGCCCATGACGTGGCGCGCGCTGCTGTGGCGCAGGATCTCATCGCAAAGCGGAGCATAGCGGTCGATGTTGCCGCCTGGGTCGCGCTCGACGGCAGCAAGTTCGATGGCGCTTGTGGGATCGGCATTGATGTCGGCGATGGCGCGCATGACACCGGCATAACAAGCGTCGGCGACCAGCCGGTAGCTGCCCGAACGCGAATACAGCACGCCAATTTCGATGCGCGACTTCAAAGAATTCCCCCCAAAAGCAAAAAATGCCCCGCAGCCGCCGCCGCAAGGGCGAGGCACACGAGGCATGTTTGCCGTCCGGCTATCGAGACCGGTATTTCCCTCAGGGTAACCTGAACTGCTGGGCAGTCAAGGGTGAAAGAAATTTGTTGGTGATCCCGACAGGAATCGAACCTGTGACCTACAGATTAGGAATCTGCCGCTCTATCCTACTGAGCTACGGGACCACTCCGTTGCACACATAACGGCTTCCAGCGGATTCGCCAATGATTTTTGGCGGGCAATTTCGGGATCGGCCAAGGGCTGGCCGACCCCGCTAAATTGCCTCAGGCAGCCAGTGCCGTCTCGGCCAGGCGCACCCAGTAGCTCACGCCATGCGGGATGACTTCGTCGTTGAAGTCGTAGGCCGGGTGATGGAGATTGGCGCTGTCGCCATTGCCGATGAAGATGAAGGCGCCGGGGCGGGCTTCCAGCATGTAGGAAAAATCCTCGCCTCCCATCAGCGGCTGGATTGCCCGGTGCACCTGGGGTTCGCCAGCGACCGTCGCGGCGACATCGCCGGCAAATACCGTTTCTTCCGGATGGTTGACGGTGACGGGGTAGTTGGAGTCGTAGTCGAACTCGATCTCCGTGCCGGTCGCTTCCGATATGCCGCGGCAGATAGCAGCCATGCGCTCCTGGGCAAGCTTGGCGACTTCCTTTTTCAGTGTGCGCACGGTGCCGGCGATCACGGCGTGTTCGGGGATGACGTTATAGGCCGAACCGGCAATGAACTTGGTCACCGAAACGACGATCGCCTCGGCCGGGTCGGTGCTGCGCGAGGCGATCGTCTGCAACGCAGTCACCAACTGGCTGCCGGCGACGATCGGATCGATGGCGCGGTGCGGCATGGCGGCATGGCCGCCCTTGCCCTTGATGGTGATGGTGAATTCGGCGGTCGCCGCCATGATCGCACCTGGACGGATGGCGAACTGGCCGACCGGCAGGCTCGGCATGTTGTGCATGCCGAACACCTTCTGGATCGCGAAGCGCTCCATCATGCCGTCCTTGACCATCTCGTTGCCGCCGCCACCGCCTTCTTCGGCCGGCTGGAAGATGACGGCGACGGAGCCTGCGAAATTGCGCGTTTCGGCGAGATATTTCGCGGCTCCCAGCAGCATCGCCGTATGGCCGTCATGGCCGCAGGCATGCATCTTGCCTGATACGCTCGAGGCATAGGGCTTGCCGGTGATCTCCTCGATCGGCAGCGCGTCCATATCGGCACGCAGTCCGACCACGCCGCCGGCACCCAGGCTGCCCTTGATGATGCCGACCACACCGGTCTGGCCGATGCCGGTGACGACCTCGTCGCAGCCAAATTCCTTGAGTTTGCTTGTGACAAAATCGGCGGTTTCGAAGACGTCGAAATTGAGCTCGGGATTTTGATGCAGGTGGCGGCGCCAGCCGGCGATCTCTTCCTGCATTTCGGCGGCTCGGTTCAGGATCGGCATGTTTTGTCTCGACTTCCTGTTTGTTGGACCAGGGGTCCCGATTCGCATTTGTGATCGCGCAAGCTCTGCCATCTTGGCGTCACATAGGCTATTTAGCAGCGGCGGCGACGCCGTGGCCATGGGTTGTTTTGCCGGCCAGCGCGTTGCCATCCCGGTTTACGGAAATCTTATGAACGGCCGGCCATGATCGGCAAGAGGCGATTTCGGATTTGATGATGAAGATGCAGTTCGTCAAAAGCATGCTCCTTGGCCTTGCGGCCGCAACAGCACTTGGCGCAGTTCCCGCGAGCGCCAATCCAGAGCTGGTGTTCGACGCCAAGAGCGGTCAGATCCTGGCGCATGAGGACGCCTTCCAGCGCTGGTATCCCGCGTCGTTGACCAAGCTGATGACGGCTTATGTCACTTTCCGCGCGATCCAGGCGGGCGAAGTCGAGCTGAACTCGCCGGTCAAGGTCTCCAAGAATGCGGCCAGCGAACAGCCGGCCAAGATGGGCTTCAAGCCCGGCTCGGTGATGACCCTCGACAATGCGCTGAAGATGATGCTGGTGCGCTCCGCCAACGACATCGCCATGGCCATCGGCGAAAACGTCGGTGGGACGGAAGACGCATTCGTCGGGCGCATGAATCTCGAGGCAGCCCGGCTCGGCATGACCAGCTCGCATTTCTCCAATCCGAACGGCTTGCACAATCCGGAGCAATACGTCACCGCGCGCGATCTCGCTTTGCTGGTGCTGGCCATCCGCAACGAGTATCCGCAATACATGTCCTATTTCTCGATCGAAGGCCTGCAGGCAGGCAAGAAGAAGCTCGGCAACTTCAATCTCCTGGTCGGCCGCTACACCGGCGCTGACGGCATGAAGACCGGCTTCATCTGCCCATCGGGCTTCAACATGATCGGTTCGGCGACACGCAACGGCCGTACGGTTGTCGCTGTGGTGCTGGGCGAGAAGTCGGCCGAAAAGCGTGCCGAAGCGGCTGCCGCCTTGCTCGACAAGGGTTTTGCCAATGTGAATTCCGGCGGGCAAGCTATTGCCGCGCTTGCACCCTATGGCGAGGGTATCGGGCAGGTGCGCGACATGCGCGACGAGATCTGCCCGAAGCCGGTGAAGGGCCAAAAGGCCGAACAGCCGAGCGAACAGGCCTCAGCCAAGGCCAAGTCGCCCTATCTGGAAAAGCTCGACCATCCGCCGAAGCTGGTGGCCGTTGGCCTGGGCGGCGCGACAGGCAAGGTGCCGCAGGCCTTCGCCGACGCTGTCGCTGCCGGAAAGGTCCCCGAGATCGGCGGCGTTCCGATCCCGACGCCGCGCCCTGACTACGCGGCCGCTGCGACCACCCCCGAACTCGTGCCCGACGAACGCCCGGTCAAGGCCTCGCGGGCCGGAAGCTAGGCGCGACATGTCTGTATTTCCGATCCCCGTATCGGTGCTGACCGGCTTTCTTGGCGCGGGCAAGACAACGCTGCTCAACGGCTTGTTGAAGGATCCGGCACTCGTTGACACCGCCGTCATCATCAATGAATTCGGTGATGTCGCCATCGATCATCTGTTGGTCGAAAAAGCCTCCGACGGTGTCATCGAGCTGTCCGACGGCTGTCTGTGCTGCACCGTGCGCGGCGAACTGGTCGACACGCTGGCAGATCTGGTCGACCGCCTGCAAACCGGCCGCATCGAGCGGCTGGCGCGCGTGGTGATCGAGACCACGGGCCTCGCCGATCCGGTGCCGGTTTTGCAGTCGATCATGGGCCATCCGGCACTGATCCATGCCTTCCGGCTCGATGGTGTCATCACGGTAGTCGACGCCGTCAACGGCTCTGCCACGCTCGACGCCCATGTCGAGGCGGTCAAGCAGGTGGCGGTTGCCGATAGGATCGTTTTGACCAAGGCCGACCTTGTCGACGATGCGGAATGGCTCGACGCGCTGAAGGCGCGGCTTGCCCGGATCAATCCGGGTGCCGAAATCCGCGCGGTCGAGGGTGCTGCGGTCGCAAAGCTTCTGCAATGCGGGCTCTATGATCCGGCGACCAAGACCGCCGACGTGCGCCGCTGGCTGGGGGAAGCGGGCGATCACGCGCATCATCACCGTCACCATGACCACGACCATGGCGATCACCACCACCACGATCACGCGCCTGCCCACGATGCCCGGATTGGTTCGTTTTCGCTGACCCATGCGGGCGCGCTGCCGTTTTCGACCATCGAGATGTTTCTCGATCTTTTGCTTTCGACCCAGGGTGACAAGCTGTTGCGCATCAAGGGCATCGTCGAGCTGATGGAAGATCCGGCGCGGCCGCTGGTCATCCACGGCGTGCAGAAGATGCTGCACCCGCCGGCGCGCCTGCCGGCGTGGCCGGATGCTGTTCGTGGTACGCGGCTGGTGCTGATCGGCATCGATCTGCCGCAGGACTATGTCCAGCGGCTGTTTTCGGCCTTTGTCAACAAGCCGGCCATCGATACGCCCGACCGTGAGGCGATGGAAAACAACCCGCTGGCGATTATCGGGCGATAATTCTCACTGTCCTGAAATTCACGAGCCGCGCTCGATCAGGAACCTGTGACCGCCCTCGACAGGCTTGGTCTCGACCAGCCTGTGGCCGGCCTCCTGGCAAAAAGCGGGGATGTCGATCACGGCGAGCGGGTCAGTGGTTTCGAGCCACAACAGGTCGCCAGGGGCCATATCGGCCAAGCGGCGCTTGGCCTTGAGCACGGGCAGGGGGCAGTTGAGCCCCCTGAGGTCGTATATGTCTGTGGCTTCGCTCACGCGGATCAGCTGCCAAACAGCCCGAGCAGCTTGTTCTTGAGCTTGGTTGCGGTGCCGGCCTGTTCGACGGGGGCTGCGTCAGCTGCCTGGGCTGGCGCTTCGGTGACCACCGGCGACGGCGAAGGCACGGTCGCGGTGACAATCGGCTGCGCGGCGGCTGCCTTGGCGGCCTTTGCAGCGGCAATGGCGGCGGCCTTTTCTTCGGCAGCTTTCTTTTTGGCGGCCTCTGCGGCGTCGAGTGCCGCCATGCGGCGACCAGCTTCCGAATCGATGCGCCCCATGCGCTCGGTGACAGTCACCGTGCCATCGTGGTTCAAGGACGGCGGCTCGATCGGCACGCGCTCGCCGCGCGCCCGCTTCTTGGTCCACTCTGAGACGATGGCTGCTTCCTTGATGCCGGCGATCGTCGGCTTGGGTGCATCGACGTCGCCCTTCGAGGCGCTGGCGAAAGCGGCGTCATACTTGCCCTGATAGGCCTGATAGGCGGTCTGCAGGCCCTGCGGCTGGGTGAAGGCCGGGCAGGCGCCGGTAGGATTGAACGCGCCGGTACCTTCGGGAACGCCGTTGAAGATGTAGCGCTTTTCGCAGACGTCGACCTTCGGCGGCACCTTGGTGATCTCGAAGTGGTCGTAGCCTTCCTTCAGCATCGCCCAGAACTGGTAGTTCGGATCGTTGCGATAGCGCGCCATGTTGGCCGCCGTCATGCGGAACGGAAACGACTGTACCTGGAACTCGGTCTGGCCGCCCTTGAACGCATCGCGGGCGAAGGCATAGATCTCCTCGATCTGCGCATCGGTCATCGAAAAGCAGCCGGACGACGAACAGGCGCCGTGAACCATCAGGTTCGAGCCCGTGCGGCCGTTGGCGCGGTCATAGGTGTTGGGGTAGCCGATGTTGAAGGCGAGGTGATAGCTGGAGTTCGGGTTCATCTGCCCCGGACGCACGGTGTAGAACCCCTCCGGCGACTGGCGGTCGCCCTCGGTGAATTTTGGCCCGAGCTTGCCGGACATCTTGCAGATATTGTAGCTGGCGATCAGGTCGTAGCGGCCGTTGGTCTTCTGTTTCCAGACTTCCAGCTTGCCCTCTTCCTTGAACACGCGCGCCAGCACCGGCGAGGTGCGCGTCATGCCCTTGGCTTGCATTTCCTGGACAATCTTGGCCGGCAGCTGCTTGTTGGCGTACTGCGGCACAAAATCATCTACGGCAGATTCCGAACAGCCGGCCACCGCGAGAGCGGCCATGAGCAATCCAGCGCGTGCGATATTGGCGATCATCGAAAATGTCGTCTTCTTCATAGGCGACAGCGTAAGCACGCCGTCGACCGGCCCGTCCTGATACTGCCTCGACCCTAAGGCCGTTAACCTTGAAAAATCCTTACCGCAAGTTCTCAGCCCGTCCCAAATGCGCAAAAATCACGGCAAGTTCATTGAACGCGGCGAGGCGGCAATTTTGTGGCGGAAACGTGCTGTGGCCCATCTGGGCCACCGTTTGCGCAATCAGAGGCTGCGGCCGATGGCCAGATATTTTTCGCGGCGCTGCTCGCGGAAGTCGATATTCGAGCCGGCAAATTCGCTGAACGTCTTGGCGATCAGGTCGCCGGTGGCCGAAATCACCGCTTCGGCGTTGCGGTGCGCGCCGCCGAGCGGCTCGGTGATGATCTGGTCGATGATCTTGAGGCCGAGCAGATCCTGGGCGGTGATCTTCATGTTCGTCGCCGCGTCCTTGGAGCGCGTCGTGTCGCGCCACAGGATGGAGGCAGCACCTTCCGGCGAAATCACCGAATAGATCGCATGTTCGAGCATGAAGACACGGTTGGCAGCAGCGATGGCAATCGCGCCGCCCGAACCGCCTTCGCCGATGACGATGGCGATCGAAGGCACTTTGAGGCCAAGGCTGGTCGAGGTCGATCGTGCGATGGCTTCGGCCTGGCCGCGCTCTTCGGCGCCCACGCCGGGATAGGCGCCAGCGGTGTCGACCAGCATCACGACCGGGATCTTGAAGCGGTCGGCCATCTCCATCAGACGCACCGCCTTGCGGTAGCCTTCAGGACGCACCGAGCCGAAATTATGCTTGAGGCGGCTCTTGGTGTCGGAGCCCTTTTCCTGGCCGAGCACCAGAACCGGTTCGCCGCGGAAGCGGGCAAAGCCGCCAATCATGGCGTTGTCTTCGCCGAAATTGCGGTCGCCGGCGAGCAAGGTGAAATCGGTGAACAGGCCGTTGATGTAGTCGAGGCAATGCGGGCGGTCGGGGTGGCGGGCCACCTGAACCTTCTGCCACGGCGTCAGCGCCTTGTAGGCGTCGCGCAGCGCATCGCGCGAGCGCTTCTCCAGCCGCTTGATCTCGTCGCCGACATCGACGGCTTCGCCGTTCTCGGCGAGCTTCTTGAGCTCGAGGATTTTGCCTTCAAGGTCGGCAACGGGCTTTTCGAAATCGAGGTAATTGTACATTGGCGAGCGGGCTACCACGCTGAATAGGGAGGCACTGGGAGCACAAAAACTGCGGTGCCGCGCCAGTGGAACTTGGCACTCACATAACGATATGGACCTTAATCGGCAAGCGGGTGATGTTCGTTGACCAGTTTCAGCAGCCTTTCTTGAAGCACATGGGTGTAGATTTGGGTGGTTGAAATGTCGGAATGACCAAGCAATTGCTGTACCGCGCGCAGGTCGGCACCGTTTTGCAGAAGGTGGCTGGCAAAGGCGTGGCGCAGCACGTGTGGCGAGATTTTCGCAGATGCGATGCCTGTACGAGCGGCAAGCCCCTTGAGGTCGCGGGCAAAAACCTGGCGGGGAAGGTGCCCGCTTTCCGATGCCGAGGGAAACAGGAACGTGCTCTCAGCCTGCTTTGGGTCATGGTTACGTTCGCTGAGCCAGCGCCGCATGGCAGCACGCGCCTTGGCCGACAGCGGCACCATGCGGTCCTTGTCGCCCTTGCCGCGCACAACGAAGAAACGCTCGTCACGCAGAGCCACGGTTAGCGGCAGGCTGACCAGCTCTGAAACGCGTAAGCCCGTGGCGTAGAGCACTTCGACAAGCGCATGCATCCTGGTCGTAGCAAAGCTGTCGCCGGCAGAATCAGCGGCCTCCATCGCGGCACGGTCGAGCAGCCGGCCCGTTTCCGCCTCGCTCATCGTCTTGGGCAGCGGCCGGTTTTTCCTGGGGCTGTCCAGGATGCCGGTCGGATCGTCGCCACGCAGTCCTTCGGCATAGAGGAAACGGAAGAACTGCCGGATCGCAGAGAGCTTGCGCGCTTGCGAGGTGGTGGCGAAGCCGCGGCCTGCGATGTCGTCGAGATAGTTGCGAATGCCGGCGGAATCGGCGTCGGCAAGGCGGCCGCCGAGAAATTCCGAGGCGTCTTCAAGGTCGCGGCGATAGCTTGAAAGCGTGTTGTTGGCAGCGCCGCGTTCGGCGCTCATCATTTCGAGGAAGGCCTCGATGCGTGCGCCGCTTTTCATTTCTTGGGCGCAAGCTTTTCCGGCGGAATGCGCACGGTGATTTCGGCCTTCTTGGGCTCAACGAACATCACCAGCGCGAACATGGCACCGTAAGCGATGCCCGCCAGAACTGCGAGCGTGACAAGGAACCGGAAAAGTGTCGGCATCGATGTGTTTGCCCGTCCGTACTATCCTGTGCCCTTATGGGACGCCGTTACAGGCAATTCAAGGGTACGTTTGGCGCCATGCGCTTGACGCAACGGGGCTTTTCATGTCGATACGCCGGCGAAAGGGCCGCCATGACACCCGACGTGCAGACTCCATTTCCCGAAGGCTCGGTTGCTGCCTTGCTCGAACGGCTCGGCACGCGATCGATTGTCTTTGTTGGTTTGATGGGAGCAGGCAAGACTGCCATCGGCCGCAAGGTCGCGCAGGCGCTGGGTCTCGGCTTCATCGACAGCGACCACGAGATCGAAAGCGTTTCGCGGATGACCATCCCCGAGCTGTTCGAGCGCTACGGCGAAGTCGAATTCCGCGCGCTTGAACAACGCGTCATCGGCCGGGTGCTGGAAAGCGGCCCGCAGGTGCTGTCGACCGGTGGCGGTGCCTTCATGAACGCGCAAACCCGGTCGGCCATATCAGTCCATGGCGTCTCCGTGTGGCTCGAGGCCGATCTCGACCTGTTGATGGAGCGCGTCTCCAAGAAGCAAAACCGGCCGCTGCTGCAGAACGCCGATCCGCGCGCTGTCCTCGCCAAGCTGATGGAAGAGCGTTACCCGATCTATGGGCTTGCCGATCTCACGGTGGCAACGCGCGACGATCGCAAGGAAGCGATCGCCAGCGAGGTCATCGAAGCACTTTGCAATCATCTCGGCGTGCCCGGCAGAATTCACGTTTCGGAAGCCTCGGAGGATCACGAATGAGCGTCGTCACCGTCGAAGTCGGACTTGGCGACCGCGCCTACGACATCCTGATCGGCCCGGGCCTGATCGCGCGTGGCGGCGAGCTGATCCAGCAGCGCCTGCCCAAGGCACGGGCGGCGATCGTCACCGACGAGAACGTCGCCGCTGCCCATCTTGAGCCGCTTGTCGCAAGCCTCACCGCTGCCGGCAATGCGCCGGCGGTGATCAAGCTTCCCGCCGGCGAAAAGACCAAAAGCTTCGATTCGCTGGAAACCGTCGTCGACCAGATCATCGCTGCCCGCCTCGAACGCGGCGATGCGGTGATCGCGCTCGGCGGTGGCGTCATCGGCGATCTCACCGGCTTTGCCGCCGGCATCGTTCGGCGCGGCATGAATTTCGTGCAGATGCCGACGTCGCTGCTGGCCCAGGTCGATTCGTCTGTCGGCGGCAAGACCGGCATAAACAGCCCGCGCGGCAAGAATTTGATAGGCGTCTTCCACCAGCCGAAGCTGGTTCTGGCCGATACCGCGGCACTCGACACGCTGCCGCTGCGCGAATTCCGCGCCGGCTATGCCGAGGTCGCCAAATACGGCCTGATCGACCGGCCCGAGTTCTTTACCTGGCTGGAGAACAACTGGCGCGAGGTTTTCGAAGGTGGTCCGGCTCGCATCGAGGCCATCGCGCAATCCTGCCGCGCCAAGGCCGATGTCGTTGCGCGTGACGAATTCGAGACCGGCGACCGCGCCCTGCTCAATCTTGGCCACACCTTTGGCCACGCGCTTGAAGCCGCCACCGCCTATGACGGTTCGCGACTTGTCCATGGCGAGGGCGTCGCCATCGGCATGGCGCTGGCGCATCGCTTCTCGGCCCGGCTCAACCTGGCAAGCCCTGACGATGCGGCGCGGGTCGAGGCGCATTTGCGTGACGTTGGCCTGCCTTGGCGCATGGCCGACATTGCCGGCAGCCTGCCCGACGCCGAGGCGCTGTTCAATTACATCACCCAGGACAAGAAGGTTTCGCGCGGCGCGCTGACCTTCATCCTGACGCGCGGCATCGGCCAGTCGTTCATCGCCAAGGACGTGCCGGCCTCTGAAGTGATCTCCTTCCTCAAGGAGAATCACCCGGGATGAGCGGCTGGATCGTTGCGGGCGTTCTGATGGGGCTGATCCTTGTGGTCCTGGCCTTCCGCGACCGTTTGCTCGCCTCCCTCGGCTACGAGTTGATTGCACTGACGCCACAGCGCTCCGCCCATGACGAGCTGCGTGGAGCGGTCGACGAGTTCCACCGCGACGGCCATGTGGTCAAGCAGGACCGCGACCAGGTTGGCGGCCTGCTCGACCTGCACGAGCTCGAAGTGTCCGATGTCATGGTCCACCGCACCGCGATGCGCTCGGTCAATGCCGACATCGCCTCCGAAGCGCTGGTCCGCGAGATATTGCAGAGCCCCTATACGCGCATGCCCTTGTGGCGTGGTTCGATCGACAACATCGTTGGCGTCATCCACGCCAAGGACCTGCTGCGTGCGCTCAACGATGTCGAGGGCGAGTATTCCAGGGTCGACGTTCTCAAGGTGGCGTCCAAGCCGTGGTTCGTGCCCGATACCACCACACTTCAGGAGCAGCTCAACGCCTTTTTGCGCCGCAAGGCCCATTTCGCCATCGTCGTCGACGAATATGGCGAGGTCGAAGGGCTGGTCACGCTCGAAGACATCATCGAGGAGATCGTCGGCGAGATCGCCGACGAGCACGACATCGACGTCCAGGGCGTCAAGCAGGAGGCTGACGGCTCGGTGGTGGTCGACGGCACCGTGCCGATCCGCGACCTCAACCGCGCGCTTGACTGGCACCTGCCCGACGACGAGGCAACGACGATTGCTGGCCTCGTCATCCACGAGACCCAGTCGATCCCCGAGGAAAAGCAGGCCTTCACCTTCCACGGCAAGCGCTTCATCGTCATGAAACGCGACAAGAATCGCCTGGCGCGAATCAGGATCAGGCCAGCGGTGGCGGAGCCGCAGCCGGCCGCGGCGCGGCCGTCGAAGTAGGAATCCGTAGGGTTGAGCGGCGATCGCTTACCAGCGCGTCTTTTCGCCGGGAGCGGCGGGTTCGATCGCCAGAGCGTGCAGACCGGCCTTGAGTTCGGCGGCGAGCGCATCGTTGACCGCGCGGTGGCGGTCGATGCGACTCATGCCGGCAAAGGCAGGCGCGACGATGCGAATGCGAAAATGCGTTTCGCCGGAGCCGTCGAACACTGCCTCATGGCCGCCATCGACGTGATGATGGCCGGCGTGCAGGTGGCTTTCGTTGAGGACGGCAAGCCGTTCTGGCGAAAATGCCATGTTCAGCTTGTCTTCGATGGTTGCCTGTATGGACATCGGTCTCACCTTTCACCACATGTGTCGCCGCGAACAATCGTGCTATCAGGCGCAATTGAGCCGCAAATCAGGCGTTAGGGCCAACATCCTTGAAATGTCAATTCTTGTTTCGCCGCGCCAAGAGGCGGTAAATACGATCCGATGAAGCCGTATCCAAAATATTTCGACAAGATCCGCGTCCGGCCCGATCCGGAAGCGGAGGTGAAGACGCACGCGCCGATCTGCCAGTGGGACGGCTGCAAGCAACCGGGAACGCACAAGGCACCAGTCGGTCGCATGAAGGAAGGCGAGTACTTCCAGTTCTGCTTTGACCATGTGCGCGAGTACAACAAGGGCTTCAATTATTTCTCCGGTCTCGCCGAGGGCGAAATCGCACGCTTCCAGAAGGAGGCGATGACCGGGCACAGGCCAACCTGGACCATCGGCTCCAACGCTGCGGCCAGTTCCGGTGGCACGGCGCGTTCGGCGCCGGATTTTGCCCAGCAGCGCTCGGGCCGTGCCGGCTACTACAACCGCATGCGCGACCCCAACACCATATTTGGCGGGCATGGCACGCCGCGCCAGCGCAAGGCCAAGCCGCTCGAAGCCAAGGCGCTGGAGACGCTCGGGCTTGATACGAGAGCCACCGGGACGGACATCAAGACCCGCTACAAGGAACTGGTAAAACGCCATCACCCCGACGCCAATGGCGGCGATAGGGGTTCTGAGGACCGCTTCAGGGATGTGCTCCAGGCATATCGTGTGCTCAAGCAAGCGGGATTGTGTTGAGCCAGCCCGCGGTCGTGGCCTTTTCCAACTTTCATCTGGTCGGAAAAGGCTTTAAGACCGCCCCCGAAGAAATTTCGATTGCCGGCGTGGTCTGAAGCCATGCGCGTGGAGACGCTATGAACAAGGTCGATCGCGACATCACCAACCTGCCAGACACGACAGTGTCGGTGAAAGACACGTTTGGCTTCGACTCGAAGATGGTCGTTCCGGCCTATTCGGCCTCGTCGGAGCACGTGCCCGACATCGATCCGGACTATCTGTTCGACAAGGCCACCACGATGGCGATCCTGGCAGGCTTTGCCTACAACCGCCGCGTCATGGTGTCGGGCTATCACGGCACCGGCAAGTCGACCCATATCGAGCAGGTCGCCGCCCGCCTCAACTGGCCAATGGTGCGCGTCAATCTCGACAGCCATGTCAGCCGTATCGATCTCGTCGGCAAGGACGCGATCGTGGTCAAGGAAGGCATGCAGATCACCGAATTCAAGGACGGTATCCTGCCCTGGGCCTACCAGCACAATGTCGCGCTGTGCTTCGATGAATACGATGCCGGCCGCCCTGATGTGATGTTCGTCATCCAGCGCGTGCTTGAATCCTCGGGCCGCCTGACCCTGCTCGACCAGAGCCGCGTCATCCGTCCGCATCCGGCTTTCCGCCTGTTCGCCACTGCCAACACCGTCGGCCTCGGCGACACCACCGGCCTCTATCACGGCACCCAGCAGATCAACCAGGCCCAGATGGACCGCTGGTCGATCGTGACCACGCTGAACTACCTGCCGCACGACAACGAGGTGGCGATCGTCATTGCCAAGGCCAAGCACTACCGCGACGCCAAGGGCAAGGAGATCGTCAACAAGATGGTCCGTGTCGCCGACATGACGCGTTCGGCCTTCATCAATGGCGACCTGTCGACCGTGATGAGCCCGCGTACCGTCATCACCTGGGCCGAAAATGCCGAGATATTCGGCGATGTCGGCATGGCGTTCCGCCTGACCTTCCTCAACAAGTGCGACGAACTCGAGCGCTCTGTCGTGGCCGAGTTCTATCAGCGCGCCTTTGGCGAGGACCTGCCCGAATCAGCCGCCAACGTCGTGCTGGGATAAGAACAGGCTCAGATGGCGGGGCCGGGCGACAACACACGCAACAAGTCAAAGACGGGCTCGGAAGCCGACGGCTTCAAGCGCGCCGTGACCGTCTGCATGCGTGCCATTTCGGGTGACAACGGCCTTGAAGTGGCCTTTGCCAAAGAGCGGCCGGCACTTGCCGGCAACCGCGCCCGCCTGCCTGAACTGCCCAAGAAGGCCACGGCCGGCGACATCGCCGTTACCCGCGGCCTTGGCGATTCCATGGCGCTCAAGCGCGCCTGCCATGACAGCCGCATCCACACTCGCCTTGCGCCCGAGGGCAAGCATGCGCGCGCCGTCTTCGACGCCGTCGAGCAGGCTCGCGTCGAGGCGATAGGCAGCCGCGCCATGGCCGGCGTTGCCCAAAACATTACCTCGATGCTCGAGGACAAATACACCAAGGCCAATCTCGCCGACGTCACCGAACAGTCCGAAGCGCCGCTCGAAGAAGCGCTGGCGCTGATGGTGCGCGAGAAACTGACCGGCCAGCCTATTCCCAAGAGCGGCCAGCGCATGGTCGATCTCTGGCGCGAGTGGGTGGAAAGCAAGGCCGTCGGCGATCTCGACGGGCTGCTTGGCAGCCTTGAAGACCAGCAGGCTTTCGCCCGTGTCGTTCGCCACATGCTCGCTTCCCTGGAGATGGCCGAGGAATACGGCGACGACCAGGAAACCGAAGACAACGAGGACCAGGACGACCAGCCGCAGGGCGAGGAGCAGAGCGAAGAGGGCGGTGAGGACGATGCTGGTTCCGACCAGTCGCAGTCCGAAGAAGCCGAATCTTCCGCCGAAGAGGAACAGACCGGCGAGATGGAGGCGTCTGACGCCACCTCTGACGAGATGTCCGACGACGACGATGTCGATTCGGAGACGCCGGGCGAGGCACGCCGCCAGGATAATCCTTTCGCCAATCTGCCCAGGGAAATCGACTACAAGGTCTATACCACCGCCTTCGATGAGACTGTCGGGGCCGAGGAGCTGTGCGACGAGGACGAACTCGACCGCCTGCGCGCCTTCCTCGACAAGCAGCTTGCCAATCTGTCGGGCGTCGTCGGTCGCCTTGCCAACCGCCTGCAGCGCCGCTTGATGGCGCAGCAGAGCCGCTCGTGGGACTTCGACTTGGAAGAGGGCTATCTCGACCCGGCGCGCCTCGTACGCGTCGTCATCGACCCGATGCAGCCGCTGTCGTTCAAGCAGGAACGCGACACCAAGTTCCGCGACACAGTGGTCACGCTGGTGCTCGACAATTCCGGCTCGATGCGCGGCCGCCCGATCACCGTTGCCGCCACCTGCGCCGATATTCTGGCCCGTACGCTGGAGCGTTGCGGCGTCTCGGTTGAAATTCTTGGCTTCACGACACGCGCCTGGAAGGGCGGTCAGTCGCGTGAGAAGTGGCTGAAGGACGGCAAGCCGCCGAATCCAGGCCGCCTCAATGACCTGCGCCATATCATCTACAAGAGTGCTGATGCGCCGTGGCGGCGTTCGCGGCGCAACCTTGGCCTGATGATGCGCGAAGGCCTGCTCAAGGAAAACATCGACGGCGAAGCGCTGCTTTGGGCGCACCAGCGCCTGATGGCGCGGCCCGAACAGCGCAAGATCCTGATGATGATTTCGGATGGCGCGCCGGTCGATGATTCGACGCTCTCGGTCAATCCGGGCAACTATCTCGAGCGCCATCTGCGCGCGGTCATCGACCTGATCGAAACGCGCTCGCCGGTCGAGCTTCTGGCCATCGGCATCGGCCATGACGTCACGCGCTATTATCGCCGTGCCGTCACCATCGTCGACGCTGAAGAACTGGCTGGAGCCATGACCGAGCAGCTGGCCTCGCTGTTTGGCGAAGAGAGTGCACGCGAGACCCGCCGTGGCGGCTTCCGGCGCGCCGGATGATCTTTTCCGCAGCCCGATTGCGGCGGTTGGCGTACGCTGCAACGGCAGCGCTTGCTTTTTCGACATCGCTCACCGCCTCTTCGCGGGCCGAGCAACCGGCCATCGAACGTATCGAGGTTTCCACCCGGCCCATCTCGCAGTTCCAGATCGGCCTCGACCAAAAGATGTTCGGACCGCTCGAATTCGTCGGCGGCCTCGAACTGACATCGTCGTCGCGTAATCTCGGCGCGCTTTCCGCTTTCCGCTTTTTGAAGCCGGGCAGCGATTTCATCGGCGTCGCCGACACTGGGTTCTGGTTCTTCGGGAGCATTGCGCGCGATTCGGCCTTGCGGCCGAGCGGCGTCGAGAATTTCCGCATGGTCCAGATGGTCGACGCGTCAGGCAACGCGATCGAAAAGAAGTGGCTGGCCGACGCCGAGGGCCTCGCCGTCAAGGACGGCATAGCTACCGTCGGTTTCGAGCGCATGCATCGCGTGGCCCAGTACCAGATCGACCCGGACAACATGAAACCGGCGCTGCGAGAGCTCGACTTCGTGGTGCCGCGCAATGAGCTGCGCCAGAACAGGGGCTTCGAGACCGTTGCCTATTCCGCCGAGAAGGGCGGACTTGTGGTGGTGTCTGAAAAGAGCCTCGATGCGGCCGGCAATATCTTCGCCGCGATCATCGAGGGGCCGAACAAGGGCGTCTTCACCGTCAAGCGCCACGGCGAGTTCGACATCACCGACGGCGCCTTCCTGCCGGACGGCGACCTGCTGTTGCTCGAGCGCAGCTTCTCGATGGCATCGGGCGTGAAGATGCGGATGAGGCGTATTGCGTCAGAAAGCATCGTCCAAGGCCAGGTTGCCGACGGCCCGGTGCTGTTCGAGGCCAATATGGGCTACCAGATCGACAATATGGAAGGGCTCGACGTCTGGCAACGCAGCGATGGCGCGCTGATGGTGTCGCTGATCTCCGACGACAACCACTCGATCCTGCAGCGCAATCTCTATCTGGAATTCATCCTGCACGGCGATTGAGCAGCGCAACCCTCAACCCTAGTCGGGAAGGCCGATCCGCAAAGCGGAGCAGGGGGGTGTCGAGAGCGCTATCCCGTCCCTTACTGAACACACGCCAGCGCAAAAAAAAAAGCGAGAGGCCCCCCAGCCCCTCGCTGCCCTTAACTCTGGGCCTCAGTGGAAGTTCAGGCCGCCAGATGTGTTGCGCGTGCCTGGGCGTAGTTTTGGCCGAAGCGGTTGGCGAGGAAGGCGTCGAGCGAGATGTCTTCCTGGCGGATGAAGCCCTGCTGCGGCAGCGCGCCGGAAGCCAGCATGTCGAGCACCGAGCAGATGCCGGATGCGGTGGTGATCTGGATGGCGCTGCGCGTGATCTTGCCCATCTGGCGGCTGTAGATCTTGTTGGCGTAGCTTTCCTGCATCAGGCGCCCGTTCTTGTGGCCGCTGACGGTGACGAAGATCACCACAACGTCCTGCATTGTCGCGGGCAGGGCGTTCTCCAGAATGTCCTTCAGCACCTCGCGACGATGGCGCAGGCCGAGATCGTTGAGCAGCGCCTTCATGATCGCGGCATGGCCGGGATAGCGGATGGTGCGGTAGTTCAAGGTGCGCACCTGGCCCTTGTAGGTCTCGCACAGCGTGCCGAGGCCGCCAGAGGTGTTGAACGCCTCATAGGTGATACCGTCGAGCGAGAATTCTTCGCGCTCCTCGAGCGGCGGCACTTCGACCAGCGAACCTTCGACGATCGCCTCGCAGGGCTCGCAATATTCGTTGATGACGCCGTCGGTGCTCCAGGTCAGGTTATAGTTCAGCGCGTTCGAGGGGTACTGCGGCAGCGCGCCGACGCGCATGCGCACGCTTTCCAGCGAGTCGAAGCGCTTGGCGAGGTCATTGGCAACGATCGAGATGAAGCCGGGCGCCAGGCCACACTGCGGGATGAAGGCGCTCTTGGCGGTTGCGGCGAGCTCCCTCACGATGCGGGTGGAAGCGACGTCCTCGGTCAGGTCGAGATAATGCACGCCAGCCTTGGCTGCGGCTTCGGCGATGCGCGTGGTGAGGTGGAAGGGGGCTGCGGAGAGCACGGCGAACTTGCCGGCGAGAACCGCGTCCAGTGCGCCGGCTTCAGCGATCTCGACCTTCAGCGTGTCGACGCGATTGCCGGTTTCGAGTGCGTCGAGCTGGGCCTGCGAACGGTCGACCACGGTGACGTGATAATCGCCTGTTTCGGCCAGCATGTCGGCGATGGTCGAGCCGATCTTGCCTGCGCCTACGACTACGATCTGTTTCATGGTCTGTCCCCTTCGAATGATTTCGCGCGGATTCTAAGCGCGCGTCCCGTCGAAAGGCAGTATCGATTACGCCGAAAAGACGGTATCTTCTTGGCAGATCGACGAAGAGTATTGACGAAATGACGACCGATCCTGACCGGGCCCTGTTGAGCCTCTTGCGCGAGAATGCGCGTGCCTCGACCGCCGAGCTGGCGCGCAAGCTTGGTGTCTCAAGGACGACGGTACAAAGCCGCATCGAGCGGCTGGAACAGCGCGGCGTGATCTCGGGCTACAGCGTCAAGCTGTCGTCCGACTATGAGAGGAATCTCGTTCGGGCGCATATATTGGTGACGGCGCTGCCCAAGGTTTCAGCGGCGGTCGAGGCCGTGCTGCGTCGCATCCCGGAAGTACGCACGCTGCATTCGGTCAGTGGCAATTTCGATATGATCGTGGTGGTCGAGGCACCTTCGGTGCGCGATCTCGACGCTCTTATCGACCGAATCGGCGCGCTCGAAGGCGTCGAGCGCACCTTGTCGTCGATCATCCTGTCGACGCGAATCGATAGGTAGAGTTCAACAGGCGGGAACATTGCGGCGCAGGATGATCTCGCCGCCGATGATCTGGCCGGTCTCGCGGAAGCCGAGGCTACGATAGAGCCCGATTGCCGCGTCATTTTCGGGCAGCACTCCGAGCGTCACATGGCTGCAGCCGGGCAGCTGCGACATCACTTTCAGCAATTCGATCAGCGCCGCGCGGCCATAGCCGAGCCTCTGGTAGCGCTGGTCGATCATCAGCCGGTAGATCCAGTAGTTGCCGTCGTCGGGATCGAGCGCATACATGGCGAAGCCGACCGGCACATCGGCGTCATAAATGGCCAGCGGCACGCAGTGGTCGCCGTCCTCCGCCTCTTCGATCGAATCGGCGTTGCTGGCTACAAACGCCTGCTGTGAGCTGCGAACCTCGAGTTCAACGACTGCGTCCCGCTCGGCGGTGCCAAGCGGCTTCAGAACGATTTGCATATGCGACCTCGGTGGATTGGGCCGCAGCAACTATCGCAAAAAGATTACGCGAGCATGGCGCCGTATCGGTGCCTGCGTTAGGCCACCGCCGGCTGGCTCCAGCGCGCGACGATCAGCCGGTAGGGGATGAGCGCGAAGATGGCGATCATCAGCTTCACCGTCAGGTCGCCCAGCGCCCAGGAGACCCAGCGAGGCGCTTCGGTCGACAGCATGCCGAGAAGCGGTGCTGCTTCGACCGCAAAGGCGTCTTCCGGGCCAATGAAGGCGAAGGCGGCCGAGAAGGCGATGCCGAAGAAGATCGCCGTGTCGAACACCGAGCCGACGAGCGTGCCGAAGATCGGCGCGCGCCACCAGCTCTGCCGGCGCAGCCAGTTGAACACGGTGACGTCGAGCAGCTGGGCGGTCAGGAAGGCGGCACCCGAGGCGACCGCAATGCGCGCCAATCGGTCTGCTGCGGTGTCGAATGGAATGAGGCCGTAGCGGAACAGCAGCGGCGGCGCGACAATCGAGCAGACGACCGCCGTCATGAAGCCGACAAAGACGATTCGCCGCGCCATCTTCGGCCCGTAGCGGCGATTGGCGAGGTCGGTGACCAAAAAGGAGAAGGGGTAGGTGAAAGCGCCCCAGGTCAGGACATCGGCAAGCGCCAGAGATCCGACCTGCCCCTGCATCGGGAACTGGACGAGGATGTTGGAAGCCACCACGACAAGCGCCATGGCCGCCACAAAAGGCAGATAACGTGAACCGGAGTTCATTTTTTTATCCTGGGTAATGGAACCAGCTTTACGGGCAGTGCCCGGGCGGATTGGGCGGAGCCTCTATCGTCCTTGCGGCCGTCAGAGGCTCCAGGCGGTCGTCCCCCGCCCCGATTCGACTAGATTAGGCTGCGACCTGCTCGGCGGTCTTCTTGGCGATCTGCTTCTTGAGCAGACGAGCACGCTGCGACAGCTCTTCAGCGTCGGCCTTGGTCAGGAAGGCGTCGAGGCCACCGCGATGCTCGACCGTACGCAGAGCGTTGGCCGAAATGCGCAGGCGCACGTTCTGGTTCAGCGTCTCGGAGATGAGCGTGACGTTGACCAGGTTCGGCAGGAAGCGACGACGGGTCTTGTTGTTGGCGTGGCTCACATTGTTGCCGGTCATGACGGCTTTGCCGGTGAGTTCGCAAGCGCGGGACATGTTACTTACCTTCAGTTCTGGCGGACCAAGCGACGAAAACGCACCAATTAAGCGATGGCGCGCGGTCTCAGTCAGGCGGCCTCATGGAAAAAGTTGGCGTTCCATAGGTGTATTTGGCTGGCACGTCAAGCGTCCCGGTCGTTTCCAGGCGTTGTCCCCAACTCCACAGAATGGCCGGATTTGCTTCTATAACCGATTGCAAGGGATGCGAACAGCCGGAAGCCAGCTTCCGCTGACGAAGAGGTGTTGCTAGCAATGCTCCGCTCTAGACCGGCCCTGTTCGCATTGGCCATCGCTCTTCTGCCGTCGCAGGCTCCTGCCGCCAACAAATCCTTTCGTGGCGACTATTCGCTGTCTTTCCTGGGCATTCCTGTTGCCAAGGCAAGTTTCGAAAGCAGCTATGACGGCAATTCCTATGCGGTGAACGGCACCGTAACCAGTGCCGGGCTGGCCGCCTTCTTCGACGACACGCGCGGCACGATCTCGACGCGCGGCAGCCTGGGTGACGGTCGCCTGCAACCGCGCGCCTTCCGCGCCGACTATGTCTCCGGCAAAAAGGCGTCGCTGGTCGATATCCAATTTTCCGGCGACCGCGTCACCAGCAGTGAGGTCGTGCCGGCGCCCAAGAAGCGTGGCAAGACCTGGATCCCGCTGGGCGCCGGCGATCTTCGCGGCGTCGCCGATCCGATCGCCGCCACCATCATCCGGGCGCCCAGCCTCGACAAGGTCTGTGGCCGCACGGTGAAGATGTATGATGGCGAGTTGCGCGCCGATCTGAAGCTCACGGCCGTCTCGACACGCGAAATGTCGGTTCCTGGCTTCAAGGGCCAGACAGTCACCTGCCGCATGGCCTTCCAGCCGGTGTCGGGTTATCGCACAGACAAGCGCGCGCTGACCTATCTCAGGGACCGCAGCCGTATCATGGTGACGTTTGCGCCGGTTGGCGAAACCGGGGTATACGCGCCTATTCACGCCACCATCAGTACCGAGATCGGAACGATCACTGTCAGGGCCAGGCGTTTCGAAGCGGTCAATTAGGGCGCGTTGCGCCGGGAGGGGTGCGTGGGGCGGGCGACTTTGATCGGGTTTTCGGCGGTTGCCATGTGGGCGCTGCTGGCGCTGCTCACCGACGCGTCGGGCTCGGTGCCGCCGTTCCTGATGTCGGCCATCACTTTCGCCATCGGCACCTGTGTCGGGCTGGTTGCCCGACTGTTCATGCCCAAGCCCGACAAGCCCGCAAAAATCCCGCCACAGGTCTGGGTCATCGGCATCGCCGGCCTGTTTGGCTACCATTTTTTCTATTTCACCGCTCTGCGTAATGCTCCGGCGGTCGAGGCCAGCCTGATCGCCTATCTCTGGCCGCTGTTCATCGTGCTGGGCTCCGCCCTGATGCCGGGCGAGCGGCTGCGCTGGAACCACATCGCAGGTGCGTTGCTGGGTCTTGCCGGCACCTTCCTGATCGTTACCAAGGGCGGCGGGCTGGCTTTCGATCCGCGTTATGCATTCGGCTACGCCATGGCCTTCGTCTGCGCCTTCTTGTGGTCGGGCTATTCGCTTTTGTCGCGCCGGTTTCCATCGGTGCCGACGTCAATCGTCACTTGGTTCTGCCTGGCGACGTCGATTCTCTCGCTCGTTTGCCATCTGGCGCTCGAACAGACCGTGCTGCCGGCAAACACCGGCCAATGGCTCGCCGTGCTCGGCCTTGGGCTGATGCCGGTGGGTGCGGCCTTTTATGCCTGGGACATCGGCGTCAAGCGCGGCAACATCCAGGTGCTGGGGGCAGCGAGCTATGCCGCACCGCTGCTGTCGACACTGGTGCTGATCGTTGCCGGTTTTGCCGAACCGAGCCTGCGCATCCTCGCGGCCTGCGTGCTCATCACTGGCGGGGCTGTGCTTGCAGCAAAGTCGCTGATCTTTGGCGAGCGCAACGACAAAAATCCGGCCACCGATGGGGCAGGGGCTTAAGACTGCTTCGGTTCCCAGCCCGGTTCTGCCAGTTCGAACCGGTCGAATTCGAAGCCGGGCGACACCGTGCAGCCGACTAGCGTCCAGTCGCCCAGGCTGCGCGCTGTCTGCCACCAGCCTGCGGGAACCACGCATTGCGGCTGCTCGCCCGCTGCGAGATTGACGCCGAGCGTGTAGGCGATGACGCCGCCACCTTCCTGGTGCAGCTTGAGTTCGATCGGGGCGCCGGCATGGAAGTGCCAGACTTCTGAGGCGTCCCTGACGCGGTGCCAGTGCGACACGTCGCTATGCTCGAGCAGGAAGTAGATCGCCGTCGAGTTGCCGCGGGCGCCGTGCGGGCCGCCATAGGGGTTGTCGCGAAAGGTCTCTGTGTACCAGCCGCCTTCGGGGTGGCGGCGCATTCCGAGCATGGCAATGATTTCAGCAGCGTACATGTCAGAAATTATCCTTGCGCTTGCGGATTTCGGCGAACACTTCGGTATCGGTGGCCTTTTCCATGCCAAGATGCTTCCTGATGTCAGGGTCCGCCCAGCGCAGGAACGGGTTGGTGGCCAGCTCCTCGCCGATCGTGGTCGGCAGCGTTGGCTTGCCTTCCGCCCGGAGTGCTTCGATCTTTTCGGTGCGGGCGCGCAAGGCCGCGTTGTCAGGATCGATGGTCAGCGCAAAGCGCGCATTGGACAGGGTGTATTCGTGCCCGCAATAGATCGCCGTCTCAGCGGGCAGGGCAGCGAGTTTCTTCAGCGATTCGAACATCACCGGTGCCGGGCGCTCGAACAGCCGGCCGCAACCAAGCGCAAACAGCGTGTCGGCGGTGAACGCGACCTTCGATTTCGGCAGGTGGTAGCAGACATGTCCGGCGGTGTGGCCGGGCGTCGAAATCACCTCGATGGACTCGTTGCCGAAGGGGATCACCGAGCCTTCCTCGACGGTGTCGTCGATGCCGGGGATCTTGTCGCGTTCGGCTTCAGGCCCGACGATGCGCAGCTTGAAACGCTGCTTGAGCGCCAGATTGGCCTCGACGTGGTCGGTATGGTGGTGCGTCGTCAGGATCATCGACGGCGTCCAGCCGCTATGTTCGATGGCCGACAGGATCGGCGCTTCCTCGGGAGCATCGATGATGGCCGTCTCGCCGGTTTCGCGGTCGTGCAGCAGCGCGCCGAAATTGTCGGTGCGGCACATGAAAAGCTTGATCTCGACTGGCATCGCAGAACTCCATTCCGTCACAGGACGATACGGCGCGCTTTGTTCGCTGTCACCTCAGTTGGCCTCAGTCGTTGAAGTCGTCGTTGCGGGCGTCTACCTTCAAGCCATGAATTCCGACATCGTCGACCTTCGCTCGTTTTATTCGACACCGCTGGGCCGCCTGGCCGAGCATTCGATCGCCATGGGGCTGTCGTCGGTGTGGGCCGGCCTGCCCAAGGAGCGGCTGGTCGGCCTTGGCTATGCCCTGCCTTGGCTCGACCGCTTCGGGTCTGACGCCGAGCGGGTCTTTGCCTTCATGCCGGCGACGCAAGGTGCGGTCGTGTGGCCGATGCAAGGGCCCTCGGCGACAGCTCTTGTCTTCGACGAGGAGTTGCCGCTTGTCGATTCCTCCATCGACCGGGTGCTGCTTGTCCATTCGCTCGAACATGCCGAGAGCCCCCGCGAGACGCTGAAGGAGATCTGGCGCGTGCTTTCGCCCGCCGGGCGCATCGTCATCGTCGTGCCCAACCGGCGGGGTGTATGGGCGCGTTTCGAACACACGCCGTTCGGCACCGGCAGGCCATTTTCGAGCGGCCAGCTCAACGAGTTGCTGCGTGAGGCCAATTTCACCGTCTCGGCATGGTCGGACGCGCTGCATTTTCCCCCGTCGCGGCGCAAATGGATGATGCGCTTTGACCATCTGTTCGAGCGTGCAGGTCGACGCCTGTGGCCGATCTTCTCCGGCGTTATCGTGGTCGAGGCGCAAAAGCGCGTCTACCAGGGCATACCGGTGGCGCAGCGCGCCTCGCGCCGCGTCTTCATGCCGGTACTCACGCCAAGCGGTGCCACGCGCGGGTTTCCAGCGTTGCGGCGTGACGATGAACGCGGTGTTTGAGAAACACGTCGCGAAGGGGTGAAACGTCGCCAGACAGGCGGATCTATTCCGATCCGTGTTTCCCGGAACTCGGGAGGTAGCAGGTTTTCGGCGCGATTGCGGGAAGGGCTGTATCGGAATATCGTCGTTGGCTAATGTATTCTGCGCAAGAGGCTTTCTTTCTATTGAAAGGTTGTTGTCATGCAGGGGGATTCCGTTGGGCGCCTGCTGCGCCAGGCCGCCGAACACGCCATACGATACAGGACAGGACTGGCATCGAGGCCGCAGCGTCCGCTGCATGGCTATCCGGACGCGCTGACGGCCTTCGATGGACCGCTGCCGGAAATGGGAGACACCTCAGACACGGTGATCGATGACTTGGCAGCACGGGCTGAGCCGGGGCTGAATGCCACGACAGGCTCTCGCTTCTTCGGCTGGGTCATTGGCGGTTCGCATGAGGTCGGCGTAGCGGCCGACTGGCTAACCAGCGCGTGGGGGCAGAACGCTGGCAATCACCATGCCATGCCCTCGGCCGCTGCAGCTGAAACGGTTGCCGCGCGCTGGCTGCTCGAATTGCTCGATTTGCCCCGCGAAAGCTCTGTTGGTTTCGTGACCGGAGCCACTGTCGCAAATTTTGTCTGCCTGGCCGCAGCGCGTGGTGAGGTGCTGCGGCGCGCGGGCTGGGACGTCGAGGCCAATGGGCTTTTCGGGGCGCCGCCGATTTCCGTGCTCATTGGCGACGACGCTCATACGACGGTCTTTTCGGCGCTGCAGTTCCTTGGACTCGGCCATGATCGGGTGATCCGCGTCGCCACCGACAGCCAGGGGCAGATCCTGGCCGATGATTTCGAACGACGGGCTGCGGAGGTGCGCGGGCCGGCCATCGTCATCCTTCAGGCCGGCCAGATCAATACTGGTGGCTTTGATGCTTTCGCAGACCTCGTACCGAGCGCTCGCCGGATCGGCGCATGGGTTCATGTCGATGGCGCCTTTGGCTGCTGGGCGCGGGCTTCCACTTTGTTGCGCCATTTTACCGAAGGCCTCGATGCCTGCGATTCTTGGGCGACGGACGGTCACAAATGGCTTCAGACGCCATATGACTGTGGCTACGCGATCGTGCGCGACAGCGAGGCGCAACGCCGCGCCATGACGATCGCGGCGAGCTATCTTCCTTCAGCCGTGGAAGGCGAGCGCGACCCCAGCCATTTCGTCCCCGAGCTGTCGCGGCGGGCGCGGGGCTTCGCTACCTGGGCGATCATCCGCCATCTCGGTCGCCAGGGAATTGCCGCAATGGTCGAGCGGCATTGCCGTGTGGCCCAGCTGATAGCCGACCAGCTTCGCAGCGAAAATGCCATCGCGGTGCTGAACGACGTCACGCTCAACCAGGTACTCGTGCGGTTTGGTGCCAACGAGCCCGCTGATCGTGGCGACGAGCTGACCAGGGCGACGATCGCCCGGATCCAACGAGACGGCACTGTCTTCGCCGGCGGTGCGAAATGGCGCGGTCGCGAGGTGATGCGTATTTCCGTCATCTCCTGGCTGACTGATGAAGCTGCGGGGAAGGCGGCGGCAGAGGCCATCGTTGCCAGCTGGCGGGCAGTTCAAAAAGGCTCCTAGCCCCGGTTCTATAGTACTTTTGGCGCCGATCACTTTCGGTTGTCCGGAGCCTTATTCCGTCTGCGGTCTTCAAATCTCCAACAACGCATCTTAAATGGCACCGGCAGGGACGCGATCCGCTTCCTCGACAACAACAGGGATTCTTCACCTGACCGACGTCATCCACCAAAAACGCGCTGTCCAGCACACGACAGGCAAGCGCGCGATGCTGATCGTCAATCCGCGCGCCCGCCGTGGTGGCGGGTCGATCGATGTCGCCAGGCAGGTGCTTGTCGATGCCGGGCTCGAGATCGAAGAGATGGCAACCAGCAAGGATGAGAACGCCTCCGAGCTGATCTCGCGCCATGCCGATCATTTCGACATAGCGATCGTCGGTGGCGGTGACGGAACGCTCAACAACGCGGCAGCCGGCCTTGCCCATACGGGTTTGACGCTTGGCGTCTTGCCGCTGGGCACCGCCAATGATTTCGCCCGAACCATGGGCATCTCGCCGGATCCGGTCAAAGCCGCCGAGATCATCGCTGCCGGTCACCAGACCACCGTCGATCTCGGCGAGGTCAACGGCCATCTGTTCTTCAATGTCGCCAGCATAGGTTTCAGTGCCGAACTGGCGGGCGAGCTTACCGAACACGCCAAGAAGCGCTGGGGCACACTCGGCTACGGCATCGTTGCAGCACGGCTTTTGATGCGCTCGCGCCTCTTCACGGCCTATGTCGATCACGATGGCACGACCGAAGAAATCCACACCATGCAGGTCTCCGTCGGCAATGGCCGCCACTATGGCGGCGGCATGACTGTCGAGGAGACAGCCACGGCCGATGATGGCTGGCTCGATTTCTACAGCCTGGAGGTCGATCACTGGTGGCGGCTGCTTCGGCTGTTGCCCAGCCTGCGCAAGGGCACGCAAGGTCAGTGGGACGACGTCCGCGCCTTCAAGACCACCGAAGTGACCATCCGCACCAAGCGGCCGCGTCCGGTCAACACCGATGGCGAACTGGTGACCTGGACGCCGGCGCATTTCCGCATTCGGCCGAAGTCGGTGCGCGTGTTCGCGCCGAAAGCCTGACACTACGCCTGGCCGTTTGGCCGCGACTTCGATCACGACCTTGTTCCGCGAACGTGGCAATACGTAGCCGTCGTTGAATGGCACAATGGACGCCTCGATTCGAGCGAAGCGGGCCAGTCGGAGCAAGCGCATGCCAGGCCAATCCTTTACCCAAACCAATCGCGAGCCTTTGGCGCCTGATTTCGACGGCGGGTTTTTAAGTCACCTGAAGATGGCACGGCAGGCGCTGGCTTCTTCGCCGGTGCGCAAGACGCTGACCTGGCTCTGCCTTTCGATCTTCGCCATCATTGTCGCCACCTCGGCTGGGCAGATCATTCTCAACCGCTGGAACAAGCCGTTCTACGACGCGTTGGAAAGGCGCGATCTGACCGCCTTCCTGGACCAGTTGATGGTCTTTGCGGTGATCGCAACCTGCCTTCTGGTGCTGAACGTCGGCCAGCAATGGCTCAACCAGATGATCAGGCTCAAGCTGCGCGAGGGCCTGACACTCGACCTGATCACCGAGTGGCTGCGTCCCGGACGCGCCTTCCGCCTTGCCAATGCGGGGGCCGTCGGGGTCAATCCGGACCAGCGCATGCAGCAGGATGCCGGCCACCTTGCCGACCTCACGACCGACCTTGGCATCGGCCTGTTGCAGGCCTCGATCCTTCTGGTCTCCTTCGTCGGCGTTTTGTGGAGCCTGTCATCAGGTTTCGTCTTTCATGTCGGGGGAAGCTCGTTCAGCATTCCCGGCTACATGGTCTGGGCCGCCATCATCTATGCCGGCTCAGCCTCTTTCCTGAGCTGGCTCGTCGGCCGGCCGCTGATCACCCAGAACTCCGATCGCTATTCGCGCGAGGCGGAGCTGCGTTTTTCCATGGTCCGCATCAACCAGAATATCGATGCGATATCGCTGGCCCGCGGCGAAGCCGATGAAAAGCGGCGGCTGGAGCTGGACCTCGCAAGTGTCCTGACAGCGCTGCGGCGCATCTTCACCACCCAGATCGCCCTTGCCTGGGTGACCGACGGCTATGGCTGGTTCACCGTTGTCGCGCCCATTCTGGTGGCGGCACCGGTCTATTTTGCTGGCGACATCAGCTTCGGTGGGCTGATGATGGCGGTCAGCGCCTTCAACCAGGTACACGCCTCGCTGCGCTGGTTCATCAACAATGTCGGTGCCATCGCCGACTGGCGGGCAACCTTGATGCGCGTCGGCGTGATCCGCAGCGTGTTGGTGGCCGCTGACGTGCTGCATGACAAGGAGGATCGCATCGACTTGGGCGAAAGCCGTGACGGCAGCCTCGCCTTCGATAACCTCGAAATCATTTCGCCGAGCGGCTGCACCAGGCTTTCGGAGCCGCATCTCAGGGTCAAGCCAGGCGAGCGCGTGCTCGTCGTTGGCGAAGCGGGTGCCGGCAAGACCTTACTGTTTCGTGCCCTGGCGGGACTATGGCCCTGGGGGAAGGGCCGCATCGAGCTTCCGGGGGGCAAGCAGGTCGCCTTCCTGCCGCGCTCGTCCTACGTGCCGCCCGGCACGCTGCGTGATGTGTTGTGCTATCCCTCCGCCGACCGGACATTTACCGAGGCAGAATTCACAGCGGCACTCCGCGCCGTCGGGCTGGAGCGCCTGACGGGGTCGCTCGACCGCGTCGCATCGTGGAGCGAGGAGTTGAACACCGATGAGTTGCGGCTTGTCGCTTTCGCACGGCTCAGCCTGCATCGACCCGACTGGGTGATCATCGACGAGGCCTTCGATACGATCGATGCCGCAGCGCACGAGCGCGTAAGAGCCATGTTCGAAGGCGAATTGGCCAATACCGGCGTCGTCTATTTCGGTCCGGCTCGGCAGAGTGGCAGCCTGTTCGACAGGACCGTCCATCTCGCCAAGGACAAGCGCGGGCCAGCCCTCAAGAAGATCCGCCTCGAAGGGAAGGCCCGGGCCGCGGCCGATGCTTGACGCGGCCCAGACCATGGCATTTAGGTTGCCGACGCTTCCGGACAGTCTTCGGAAGTTCTGGTTGTCTTGCTCGGCCCAAAGATCGCGAAGCTGATCGCAGCCAGGATCCAGACGCCGATGCCGCCATACAGTGCCACCCAGCCAAAGCCGTTGACCAGTGCTGCGTGAGCGACGGACGCAGGCACGTCCAGGGCGTATTGCGCGCTTCTTTCTGGCGAAACGGCGCCGCCGGCAGCGATGCGCTCCGCTAGCGACCGCAGCTGCGCGGCGTCGGACACTTCGGGAAGCGCGTCCCTCAACGTAGAAAGAATGCCTTCGACAAGGACAAAACCCATCACCGCGATATTCACCGCGAGGCTGATCAGCCGCGCGCTGGCGTCGATGCCCGAGGCCATGCCGGCGCGGCTTGCCGGCACAGACCCGGTCGTCATGTTGGTGGCTGGCGTGGTCGTCAGGCCAAGTCCGATGCCTGAGATCAAGGCGCCGGCCAGAACCGTCGGGCCGCTTGCCTGCTCAAGGCCACTGCCGAACCACATCGCGATGAAGCCGAGCCCGATGGCGAACAGGCCGAGCGGGATGATGGTGCGTGCATTGGTGCGCAGCAGCAGATATTGGGCGATCGGCGGCATCACTAGGAAGGGCACCGTATAGGCAAGCAGCGCCAGCCCGGTTGTCGTGCTGTCATAGCCAAGACCTACGGTGAAATAGATCGGCAGATAGATCATCAGCGGCCAGTAGCTGAAGTTCATGCCGATGCAGCCGATGATGGCGCCTGAAAAATCGCGGATCCTGAACACCGAGAAGTCGAACATCGGGTGAGCATGAAAGCGCTCGACCAGGATGAAGGCGACGGAGCCGATGATGGTGGCTGCGGCAATGGCGAGGGCCGTCGGGCTGAGGAAGCCGAGGTCGGCACCTTGGGTGATGTAAAAAGTCAGTCCGAAGACCGCAGCACTCAGGGTGACGATGCCGAGGATATCAAGCTTCTTCGCCTGCGGGTCGCTCGATTCCTCAACGCCGGCATAGGTCAGCGCCAGGCACAGCACGGCTAGCGGCGCGTGGACCAGGAACACCCATTCCCAAGTGGACAGAGCGACGATCAAACCACCTATGATCGGTCCAAAACCCAGACCGATGCCGGTGACCACGCCCCATATGGCAAAGGCCTTGCCGCGCGCCTTCGCGTCCTGAAACTGATGCGACAGAATGGCGATGGAGCAGATGAACAGCGCTCCGCCGGCCATGCCTTGCAGAAACCGGCCGACGATCAGCACCTGCGTGTTCGGCGCAAGTCCGCAGATCAGCGACGTGATGCCAAAGGCGCCGGCGGTGATGGCAAAGACGCGCTTGCGCCCGAAGCGGTCGGCAAGTGTTCCCGTCGCCATCAGCACCGTCGTGCAGGCGATGGTGTAGGCGTTCATGATCCACTGCATGTCCTTGAAATCGGCATGCAGTACGTGTTCGAGCGTCGGCAGGATCACCGGCACGCTGGAGATCTCAAGTCCGAACATCAACGCGGCGAGGCAGATGGCGGCGAGCGCCAGGACGTTTCTGCTTGATTGGTTCATCTGGCACCTCTGGCTGCCGGCAGGAGCGATCGTCTTGCCGTCATGTTGCTTTGAGAGCCCCAGATAAGCGACGCTTGAACATAAAAAAATGCTATGCAATTCTATTTCAGTGATAACAAATCGGAATGGACGCGATGCTGTGGCTCGACCCAGAGGCGGTGCGGAACTTTGTCATGGTGGCGGAGCTGCAAAGTTTCACCCGAGCCGCCGATGCGATGGGCACGACGCAAGCGGCGGTCAGCGTCAAGCTCAAGCGGCTCGAGGAGCGGGTTGGCCGCAAGCTGATCGAACGCACGCCGCGCCGCGTGCGGCTGTCCGCCGAAGGCGCGATTTTCATCGATTCCGCGCGCGCCTTCCTGGTCGCGCATGACAATGCGGTTGCCGGCCTGTCATGCGGTACGCGGCGTTTTGCGCTCGGCATCGCCGGACATGTTGCCGGGCCGGAGGTGACGACCTTGCTTGCGCGGCTCAACCAGCACGATCCGGCGCTGACGATAGAGGTTCAGGTCGACAATTCGAGCAACCTGCTCGACGCCTTCGATCGCGGCAAGCTGGATGCCGCGATTGTCAGGCGCGAGGATGACCGCCGCGATGGGGAGGTGCTGGGGCCCGAGCATTTCGGCTGGTTTGCGACCCCCGACTTCCATCATCGCCAGGGCGAGCCGATTCGCCTAGCTGCGCTGTCGCGGGCCTGCGGCGTCCGCGATCTCGCCACCCGCACGCTCGACGATGCCGGTATCCCTTGGGTCGAGGTGTTTCTCGGCGGTGGGTCGTCGGTGGTGACGGCCGCCGTTTCAGCCGGCCTTGCCACGGCCGTCTTCTCCAGCCGGCTTTCGCCGCCCGGCACAATCGAGATCAGCCGCAAGTTCGGCCTGCCTCAGGTGCCGTCATCGGAAATCGTTTTGCATTCGACGCTGACCGACCGCCGCTCGCGCGAAGCGCTGCGCATCCTGGCCTGCGCCTTCCGCGAGCACGGCGCGTCGGCGGGATAGAGCACCCTTGCCGGTAAAAAAAGTCCTGATGACCGCGCTCAGCTTCGAGCGCGGTCCTGAGTGAGCTGGCTACCGGTTTTTGCCGATGTTCTCCACATCGTACGCGGTGGTCTGGTAGACTCGGTTGATCCAGTTGCCGAAGAGCAGGTGGGCATGCGAGCGCCAGCGGTTGAGCGGCCGGCGTTGCGGGTCGTCATCGGGGTAATATTCGTGCGGCACCGCGATGGTCACGCCTGCAGCCACATCGCGGTCGTACTCTTCCTTGAGCGAGGTCGAGTCGTATTCGATGTGGTTGAACATGTAGAGCCGGTTGCCGGCTTCTTCGGCCAGCAGACTCGGGCCGGTCTCTTCCGATTCCATCAGCAGTTCCAGACCGGAGCCCTCGGGAATGTCTTGGGCACGGACCTCCGTCCAGCGTGACACCGGAATGGCGAAATCGTCCGAGAAACCGGCCAAATAGGGGGAGGCAGGCGCGTTGTTGTTGTGACGGAAGACGCCGAAGGCCTTTTCCTCCAGCGTGTGTTTCGGAACGCGGTGGAAATGCCATGCGGCCGCCATCGCGCCCCAGCAGATGAAGAACGGCGAATGGACGTTGGTCGTCGTCCAATCCATGATCTGCTTGAGTTCGTCCCAGTAAGTCACCTCCTCGAAGGGCAGCAACTCCACCGGCGCGCCGGTGATGATGAAGCCGTCGAATTTGCGGTCCTTCACCTCTTCCCAGGTCTGGTAGAAGGCGATGAGATGGTCTTCGGACGTGTTCCTGGCCTTGTGGGTACCGATACGCACCAGCGTCAGCTCCACCTGCAGCGGGCTGGCACCGATCAGGCGGGCGATCTGCGTCTCCGTCCGCACCTTGTTGGGCATGAGGTTGAGCAGGCCGATCTGCAGCGGGCGGATGTCCTGGCGGAGCGCTGTCTGCTCGTCCATGACGGAGACGCCCTCTTTCACCAGCACTTCGCGGGCGGGGAGCTGATCAGGGATCTTGATTGGCACTGTGCGAACTCCAAAAAACAAAAACCGGCATTGCTGTCGCAAAGCCGGTTTACGGATCGCAAACGGCCCTTTAGCGACTTGTTTAACGTGGCTGCAAGCCGACCGGCCAAATCACCACGGATCCATCATTGCTATTACGCCCGGTCGCCGATTGCGTCAACTGCGACCCAAATGGGGCGCCAGAGCCGCCACAATAGCCGGTTTTCCTCGACATTATGTGCCTCGGGCGGTATTCCCGCTGCGACCTCCGCCCGGAGGCGCCAATCCAGGATTTTCGACATGAGCAAGGCACCTGAACAGATTCGCCCCGAACCCCGCGCGGGCATCATGGAAATCGCAGCCTATGTGCCCGGCAAGAGCACTGCGGGCGCAGGTGTGACCAAGGTGCATAAGCTCTCGTCGAACGAAAATCCGCTTGGTGCCTCGCCCCATGCGACCGAGGCTGTCCAGAAACTGGCGCATAAGATGGAGTATTATCCCGACGGGTCGTCGTCACGCCTGAGGCAGGCGATCGCGGCGACCCATGGGCTCAACCCGGCCAACATCCTGTGCTCCAACGGCTCGGACGAACTGATCGGCCTGCTTGCGCAGAGCTATCTCTCGCCGGGCGACGAGGCCGTGTACACAGAGCACGGCTTCATGGTCTACAAGATCTACACGCAGGCCGCTGGCGCGACCCCGGTCGTTGCCAAGGAGACTGGCGAGAAGGCCGACGTCGACAAGATCATCGCTGCGGTAACGCCCAAGACCAAGATCGTTTTCCTGGCCAATCCGAACAATCCCACCGGCACCTACCTGCCGTTCGAGGAAGTGCGCCGCCTGCATGCGGCGCTGCCCAGGAATGTGCTCCTGGTGCTCGACGGCGCATATGCCGAATATGTCCGCCGCAACGACTACGAGTCGGGCGTGGAACTGGTCGGGGGCAACGAGAACGTCGTCATGACGCGCACTTTCTCCAAGATCCATGGCCTCGGCGGCATGCGCATCGGCTGGATCTATGCGCCAGCGCACGTTATCGACGTGCTGGAGCGCATGCGCGGGCCGTTCAACGTCAATGCGGCGGCGATCGAGGCCGGCGTCGCGGCCATGGAAGACCGTAGCCATGTCGAGCGCACCGTGGCGCATAACGCCCAGTGGGCGGAATGGCTGGTCGCCGAGTTCGAAAAGCTTGGCCTTCGCGTCACGCCGAGCGTCGGCAACTTCCTGCTTATCCACTTCCCCGACGATGCCGGGCATGGCGCCGATTTGGCCGACGAATATCTCAGCGCGCGTGGCTATATCCTGCGCAGGGTCGCCGGCTACGGCTTCCCCAATGCGCTGCGCATGACCATCGGCACCGAAGAGGCCAATCGCGGCGTGATCGCCGCACTCACCGAATTTCTGAAAAGTTGAACCATGTCCGATCCCCTTTTTGAAAAGATCGCCCTCATCGGCATCGGCCTGATCGGCTCCTCGCTCGCCCGGGTCATCCGACGCGAGGGCCTGGCCCGCCACATCGCCATCTCGACGCGCAGTGCGCAAACGCTCGCGCGCGCCGAAGAACTCGGCCTCGGCGATAGCTACTCGACCGACGCCAAGCTTGCGGTCAAGGACGCCGACCTCATCATCGTTTCGGTGCCGGTCGGCTCGTCCGGCGCGGTTGCCCGCGACATCGCTTCGGCGCTCAAGCCGGGCGCTATCCTCACCGATGTCGGATCGACCAAGGCCTCGGTCATCGCGCAGATGCAACCCTACATTCCGGAAGGCGTCCATTTCATCCCCGGCCACCCGCTCGCCGGTACTGAAAAGTCAGGCCCAGACGCTGGTTTCGCCGACCTATTCGAAAACCGCTGGTGCATTTTCACGCCGCTGCCTGATACCGACCTGGTGGCATTGGAAAAGCTGTCGGAGTTCTGGCGCCGCTGCGGCTCCAACATCGACACGATGGACCCCGAACATCACGACATGACGCTCGCGATCGTGTCGCACCTGCCGCACATCATCGCCTACAACATCGTTGGAACCGCCGACGATCTCGAAGCGGTGACCAAGTCCGAAGTGATCAAGTATTCGGCATCCGGTTTCCGCGATTTCACCCGACTGGCGGCTTCCGATCCGACGATGTGGCGCGACGTGTGCCTGCACAACAAGGATGCGATCCTCGAAATGCTGGCACGTTTTTCGGAGGACTTGGCTTCGCTGCAGCGGGCGATCCGCTGGGGCGATGGCGACAAGCTGTTCGAGATGTTCACCCGCACCCGCGCCATCCGCCGTTCGATCATCGAGGCCGGCCAGGAAGTCGATGCGCCGAACTTCGGCCGTGAGGCGATCGAGCATCCGGCGAAAAGTTAGGGGAATGGGGCAGTAGGGGAGTAGGGCAGTACGCTCAAGCGAAGCGCGCGCCACATACTGCCCTACTGCCTTAATCCCATACTCCCCTGCTACTTCACCGCCGGTATCATGCCTAGCGGAATGAAGCCGAGCGTGGCGCGGCCCTTGACGATGCGCAGGGGCAGGGTCGGCGCGTCTCCAAGCAAGGCAAGCCCGGAAAACACCGAACCTATCTGCTGGCGTTGCTCGGGGATAACGTCCGACAGGATGCGCGACAGGTCGCGCGGGTTCTGGATGATCACCTTCAGCTCGGCGTCGACCAGCCCGTCGGCATCGATCGACCATGGCCCGCTGAGTGCCACACCCGCACTGCCGCCTGATGTCAGCGTCATCGAACGGATCATGCCTGATTGACCGCGCAAGACAGGCTGCCTGCTCGTCACAAGGGCAACGCCATCGTTCAGCGTCGTGTCGGCGCTGCCGTCGAGCTTGGGCAGCGTGCGGCCATCGATCGCCTGCGGGTCGACCAAGAGCCCGGTGAAGGTTCCTGCAAGGTCGATGTTTGTGCCGTTCGGACGCAGGTGCGTCTGGGTTTCCTCGGCGGTGAACAGCGGTGTCTGTGGGCCGTCGCTGAACGCGGCCTGGCTGGTGAGCTTGCGCGTTTCCACCGAAATCCGCTCGGGCAAGGGATTGGCGATGCGGGCGCTGGCGTGCAGGAGGTCCCAGTTGAACTGAAGCTGGGGCAGGTCAGGCGCGGTGATGCGCAGTGGCCCGTCCAGCTCGATCACTGTGCGCGTCGGCTGGTAGATCTGGGCTGCGGTGCGCAGGCTGCCGGCGCTGGCGGAAATCCTGCGGGCGGAATCCTCATAGTCCAGCCTGTCGCAGAACAGTCCGATGCGGAACGGAAAGCCCTTGATCGTAGGGCTCGCGCACTCGACCGACACGCCATTTTTGCTCAAGCCGGCGATCGCGCTGCGGACCTGGTTTTCGGCCTTTCCGGCAAACCAGAACCAACCGGCGCTGTAGCCTCCGAACAAAAGCACGATGAAAAGTCCGAGCCACAGGAAGCGGCGGCTGTAGTTCGGTTTTGGTTCTTGGCTTGACGTCATGCTCGGGCTCTCGCTAGTGCATGACCCCGAAAATCGGACTGACTTTCGGAAAGGATCATGCACAGATTCAAAGTGTTACAGCGTCCTTTGTGCGTCCGAGGACGCGCAGCGCTGTAAGCGGGAAACCCGCGAAACACCAACAGGCTTGGCGATATGGGCGATTTTTGGGTTTTTGGCTATGGCTCGCTGATGTGGCGGCCAGGTTTTGCGCATATCGAGACGCGCCGCGCTCGGCTGATGGGCTTTCGCCGCTCGCTGTGCATCCGCTCTTTTGTGCATCGTGGCACCGAGCAACGGCCGGGCCTGGTGCTCGGCCTCGACCGTGGCGGCTCCTGCGTCGGGCTCGCCTTCCGCGTGCCTGGCGACCTGCGCGACGAGGTGCTCGCCTATCTGCGCGAGCGCGAGCTTGTCACCAGCGTCTATCTCGAGCGCCAGCTGCCGATCCAACTCGATCAGGGCGAGAAGGTAGAGGCCGTCGGCTACATCGCCGACCGTAACCACCACCAATATGCCGGCAAGCTCGACGCGGCGCATGCCGCCGGGATCGTCATTGGCGCGGTCGGCCAATCCGGCCGCAACGAGGATTATGTCGCAAGCACAGTCGAGCATCTGCGTGCGCTCGGTATTCGCGACCACTGGCTGGAAGAGGTGGCGCGGCTGGTTGGCAAATGACGGCGCGCTGTCAGCAGCGAAAAATACATGCACGATTTTCGGCGGCGAGGAGGGCGGACTCGCGCTAAGGAATCGCCATGCTTTTCCAACGTCCATCCGACGATACGCTCTACGACGCCCTTCTCGCGCGCGACGCGGGTTACGACGGCTTTGCCTATGTCGGGGTGAGAACGACAGGCATCTTCTGCCAGCTTACCTGCTCAGCACGAAAGCCCAAGCGCGAGAACGTGCAATTCTTCGACACCACGGCCGAATGCCTGCATGCTGGCTTTCGCCCCTGTCAGCGCTGCCGGCCGATGATGGGCACCGGAGAACCCGAACCGCTTGTCGCAACGCTCGTCGATGCGCTTGAGCGCGAGCCGGAACGGCGATGGCTGGAAACCGACGTCACCGCCATGGGCTTCGATGCCTCGACGGTGCGGCGCGCTTTCAAGCGCCGATTCGGCATGAGTTTCCTCGAAATGGCACGGCTGCGGCGCCTCGGCCAGGCTGCCGAACGACTGACCTCCGGCGATAGCGTCATCGACACGCAGATCGATGCAGGCTTTGATTCAGGCAGCGGTTTTCGCGCCGCCATCACCCGGATGCTCGGCGAATCACCGGCCAAGCTGCGCGGCAAGACCATGCTCAAGGCGGACTGGGTCGAAACGCCGATCGGCCCGATGATTGCGATTGCCGACGCGCATGCGCTGCACATCCTCGAATTTCTGGAACGCAAGGCGTTGCCTGCCGAAGTGGCCAAGCTGCAAGCCGCTACAGGTTCGGCCATCGTCTTCGGCCGGGCAACGCCCATCGATCAGATATCAGCCGAGCTCGCCGCCTATTTCGCGGGAAAATCGTCCGGCTTCGCGACCCGGCTTGCGCCGCAGGGCTCGGCATTCGAGCGCCAGGTATGGGACGGGTTGCGGCAGATCCCTGTTGGCACAACGGCGACCTATTCAGGCCTCGCGGTCGAGATCGGCAATCCGCCTGCGGTGCGCGCGGTCGGCCGCGCCAATGGCGCCAACCCGATCGCCATCGTCATTCCCTGCCATCGGGTTGTCGGTGTCAGCGGCGACCTCACCGGTTATGGCGGTGGCCTCTGGCGCAAGCGCTGGCTGCTCGAACATGAGCGGCGGATGGCTAGCCTACGGTAACGCCCAGCTCCTTGAGCCGCTTTGCTGCGGCAGGCGGCATCGGCGGCGGGTTTTTCGACCTTGCCGCCTCGATCAGGAATTCGTCGCAGGCAGCCTCGGTCTCGGCGATCAGGCGCTTCATGAATTCGTCCTTGTCCAGGCCAGCCGGGATAGGCGGCAGGAAGCGTGCCTTGATGGTGCCGGGAAAGCGCAGGAACTTGCGTCGCGGCCAGTACAGACCAGCGACATGGGCGACCGGAACAACCGGCAGGTCGAGCGCCGAATAGAGCTCGGCGATACCCCATTTGTAGGCCGGCTCGGCACCTGGCGCGCGGCGGGTGCCTTCGGGATAGATGATCAGCTGGCGGTCGTTCTGCATTTCCTTGCGGGTCGCAACAACGACAGCCTTCAGCGCCACCGAGCGCTTGCCGCGATTGACCGGGATCATCTTCATCTTGGCGATGTACCAGCCGAAGAATGGGATCCACATCAGCTCGCGCTTGAGGATGTAGAGCGGGTCGCGCAGATAGGGAAAGAAGGCGATGGCATCCCAGAACGATTGGTGCTTGGGCGCCAGGATGAACGAGCCCTCGGGCAGGTTCTCCATGCCGGTTACTTCACTCTTGGTGCCGGCAATCTTTTCCTGCAGCCACAGGCTGGTGCGGGCCCAGAATTTCGGCACGAACCAGGCGCGATGGCGCGGCGACAGGAAATAATAGGGCGTCCACAGAATCATCTGGGCGACCAGGCTGACATAAAAGACGAAGTTGAATGCCAGCGAGCGGATATAGAGCATTGTGAGGAGCGCCTGAGGACGGATTTTGCCGTTGGTTACACCAAGCCGTCCGAAAAGGAAAACGGCGCCTAACGGCTGCTGGCGTCTTTAGGACGGAGGTGGTCCCTCGGCCTGCACCACAACCACGCCGTCCGCCGACGGCTTGACCGGCACGATGCCGCGGGCCAGCGCCAGAAGGTACTTGTTGTATTCGGTGAACAGCACGCGCAGCGCCTCTGGTTTGGTCAGCCAGCTGCCGTCGTCGAGCTTGGAGTTGACGACCGGGTAGGGCTCCAGACTGGCATGGCGCAGCAGGCGCCCCATCTCCAGCAGGCTGCGCGGCATGTGATAATTGTTGGTCACCAAAATGACGCGCTCATAGTCGTGGCCCTCGACCCATTTGGCGCTTTCCTCGGCATTGCCGATGGTGTCGAGCGCGGCGCGGTCGATGTCGACACAGCAATTGAAGAGCGCCTTGTCGCCACGGTTGGCGAGCTGCAACTGGCGCCGGGTTGCCGAAGGATGGACGCCGCTGATCAGCAGGCGCTGGCCCTTGCCGGCCTTGAGCAGGCCAAGGGCAGCGTCGATTCGCGATTGGCCACCGGTCAGAACGATGATGGCGTCGGCCTTGGCCGGATCGGTGGGTGTGGTCAAGCCGCTGACGTGAGTCGCAAAAAGGGCGAAGCCCCCCGTGAAGATAAAGGCGGCTGCGACGAGGATAAACAGTATGCGGCGCAAAAAAACCATTCTCCGGCGCGGCTTGAGCCTGGCCGGGTAGAATTTCGTTCCTGAAACCGTCCCCGATGCGGCGAGCCCGTTCTGTCCCATCACGAAACCATGGTTAAGCCGGGAATGCGGCTTTTGCAGAGCCTAATTATACACATTAGGTGACGATAAGACATCATCCGTGATTACAGCCCGTCCGGTTGATGCGTGTCGATGTCGCCGAGGTAGCTGACTACGGTGAAATGCGAGGTTGCGGCGGTCAGAGCCCCGATCACCGCGACGATCACGGCAACGCCGAGATAGCCGTTGGCACCGATGGCGAAATTGCCGAACAAAGCGGTTGCCTGGTCGGCTTCCGGCGTCGCCAGGTTGCGCGACGACCACCAGGAAAAGACGATGAAGACGATCACCGCGGCAACGCCGCCGGCGGCAGCCCCCTTCATTCCCGTCAACAGGAAGTGGCGTCGGAACTCGCTGGCGATGAAACCGGCTTCGGCGCCGACGAAATGCAGCACCTCGATGATATGGCCGTTGCCGGCCATGGCGCCACGCGTCGCAAACACCACCGACAAAACGGTCGCGGCCAGCATCAGCACCAGAACGCCTGTGCCGATGGTCACGGTGGTACGTGCCATCGCCACCAGCCGGTCGACCCATGTGCGGTGGTCGTCCAACGTTGCGGTCGGCACTTTCGGCGTAATTGCCTGGCGCATCGCGGCAAAATCGGGCGGGTTGTTTTCGTCGATGGTCACGATCACCAGACGCGGCACCGGCAGTTCGTCGATGTTGAGGCCCGAGCCGAGCCAGGGCTCGAGCAGGCGGGCGGTGGCCGCGCGGTCGACGATCTTGGTAGCGCTGACACCTGCGAACTCGCCGGCGATACGGGCGGCGGTCTCCAGCGCCGCCTCCATGTCGAGCCCCTCGGCGGGCTTGATCTGGATCGTCGCCTCACGCGAAATCTGGTTTTCCCACACCGAAGCCGTGTCGCGCACCAGCGTCACTGCTCCGAGCGTCAGGCATGACAGGAAGGTCATGATGGCGATGACCAGCACCAGCGCACGGCCGGCGACGTTCTGCGACGGCACGATCGGGGCTGTCTTGCGCTGTGCCCGTGGCGGTGACTGCTGCAGCGGCGCATCTTCGAATTCGTCTTCGAACTCTTCGTCGTGAGCACGGTTGTCGGCGGGGGCTTCAGTCATAGATGTCGAGCCTTCCGCCGGCGAGAATCATGCGCCGGGCGTCGACCTGGTCCATCAGCCCGAGGTCGTGGGTGGCGATGACCACGGCGGTGCCGAGCCGGTTGAGCTCGATGAACAAACGCAGCAGGCGCCGCGCCAGCGGCGGATCGACGTTGCCGGTCGGCTCGTCGGCCAAAAGGATCTCGGGTTGTTCGATCAGCGCGCGGGCAATCGCGGCGCGCTGCTTTTCGCCGCCTGACAAGACAGGCGGCAGCACATGCATGCGCTCGCCCAGCCCGACCCATTTCAGCAGTTCGGTGACATCGGTGCGGTAGCTCGCTTCCTCGCGGCCACGCACGCGCAGCGGCAGCGACACGTTCTCGTAGGTGGTCATGTGGTCGAGCAGGCGAAAATCCTGGAACACCACGCCGATGCGCCGACGCATCAAAGGCAGCTCGGCGCGGGTAATGCGCGAGCGGTCCTTGCCAAAAACGCTGATCAGCCCACGCGTCGGCTTGAGCGACAGGAACAGCAGACGCAGCAAGGTGGTCTTGCCCGCGCCGGAAGGTCCGCTCAGGAACTGGAACGAGCGCTCGGGAATGTGGAAGGAGATATCACGCAGGATCTCCGGTCCCATCCCGTATCTGAGGCCGACATTCTCGAAGCGGATCACGTGCTGCAGACCTTGAACTTGCGAATCCACGGAGATTCATCGGGACCCTGGCTGCCCGTTTCTACGAAACGACCATGGGTCCGCATGGTTAACGGACGGTTAAGTTTCCGTCCGGGCTGGGGCTCGAAGGCCCCGAGGTGGCGAAGCATTAACCATTTCCGTTTACCCCCTCTCAGCAAAATGTCGAAGGGGTCTGATGGCTGAGGAGCGGAAAGCACGCCCGGTTTCCGGCGAAATCATGACCGCGGAAGGCCGCGACACATTCGCCCAGCCGTCGCGCGTCGATCCGACCGACATTATCGATGCCGATTTCGAGGTCGTGACGCCGTCGCATCGCCCTAACGAATCATCTGCCGACCAGCCCGTTTTTGCCAACCAGGCGGCGCGTGTGGGCGGGATGGAGATGCTGCGGTCCGCTCACAAGCCTCCGGATGTGAGCCCTAGGCATAGCGGGCCGGTCTTCTGGATAGCCGGTATCTCCTTGGCGGCAATGGCATTCTGGGTCTCTGGCGGGCATGCCGTCGTGCGTGCGGCAGCGTTTCCGATTTCCTGGCAATCGCCGTCACTGCGCATCGGCGAGGTCAATTCTCGCATCGACAGCTCTGGCCGCAAGCCGGTGCTGCTTGTCGATGGTGCAGCCTTCAACGACGGCAAAAGCCCCGCATCCTTGCCGCCGATCGACATCGCAGTGGCCGGAAATGACGGCAAGATCCTGCGCTACAGGCTGGGGACAGGGGCCATTGCGGTGGCTCCCGGCGCAAGATGGGCCTTTTCGAGCCGGCTCGACGTGCCTATGAACGGGATAAAGACCGTCACGGTCGCTTTCTCGGAATAGGATGCTGTCATGCCAGTTGTGCGCGACAAGGAAATCGAAGTGCTGTTCTCCGCCTCGGCGATCGCACGGCGCAATCTCGAACTCGCCAAGGACATCGCGGCGCACGACTACACCGACCTTCTGGTCATCTCGGTGCTCAAGGGCTCGTTCATCTTCGCCGCCGACCTGATCCGCGCGATGCACGACGTCGGCCTGTCGCCGGAAGTCGAGTTCATTTTCATCTCCAGCTACGGCGCCGGCACCACCAGCGGCGAGGTCCGTGTTCTGCGCGACATCGACAACGAGGTCGCCGGCCGCGACGTGCTGTTGATCGACGACATTCTCGAATCGGGCAAGACGCTGAAGTTCACACGCGAACTGATGATGTCGCGCGGCGCCAAGAGCTGCTCGATCGCCGTGCTGCTCGACAAGCGCATGCGCCGCAAGACCGATCTTGATGCCGACTATGTCGGTTTTGATTGCCCGGACTATTTCGTCGTCGGCTACGGCATGGACGTGGCGCACGCCTTCCGCGAGCTGCCTTTTGTCGGCGTGGTCAAAGGCGAAGACTGACCTAGAGCGCCGTGCGTCCAATTGGACGCACGGCGCTCTAAGTATTTGAATCTACGCATCGTGCTTTCCGAAAATCGATCCCGATTTTCGGGCCGATGCTGTAGCGACAGGCATAAACTTTCCCGGCCTTCAGAAATCGTCAACGAGTCGCGGCAAATATCGCCGTCATGGCAAAACTTCTGATCGTTGAGGACGACGAGTCCGTCCGCACTCTCGCAGCCCGCGCGCTCGAACGCGCTGGCCATAATGTCGATGTCGCCTGCGACGGTGCGCAGGGGCTCGACTGCATCCATGCCGAACTCGGCATTTACGATCTTGTGGTCTCCGACATCCGCATGCCGGAGATGGACGGCATCGAGATGGCGCAGCTGGCCGCCCGTTCCTATCCTGGCCTGCCGATCCTTTTGATGACCGGCTATGCCGACCAGCGCGAGCGCGCCGAAGAACTCGACGCCATCATCATCGATGTCGTGCAAAAGCCTTTCACGCTTGCCGATATCCGCGACCGCGTTTCGCTGGCGCTTGCGCGGACGAATCAGTCGGTAGCGCTCGCCGGCGCTGCCTGAGTCGCACCTCCGCCGGCATTCAGTGCGAAGATGCCGGCGCCGACGATCAAAAGCGCCCCGATCACAGTGCCGCTGCCGGGAATCTCGGCGAAGAACAAGAAGCCCCACAGCGGTGCCCACAACAGGCCGGTATATTCGAACGTCGCCGCCTTGTTGGCTGGCGTGAGCCTGTAGGCCTGTCCGAGCAGCACCATGCCGACCGCGGCAATGATCCCGCAGGCGCCCATCATCAGGAAGTCGCGCAGGCTCGGCCAGAGCCATGGGCGCATCAGGAAATCGAGACTTGGGTGGCCGGTCTTGTGGAAGCCGGTGGCCGAGAAGATCGCTGTAATCACCAGCGCGCCGATGAGATAGGCGGCGTTCTGGTAGAAGGCCATGGTGGTGGCGCTTTCGGTGACGCCGATCTTGCGCGCCATCAATTGCGAGAATCCGTAGAGGAACGCCGAGATCAGCGACAGCAGTGCCGCCCATTCGAAAACGCCCGAGCCCGGATTGACCATGACGATGACGCCGAGCAGGCCGACAGCGCCCGCGGCAAGGCTCTGCCACGGCACCCGTTCGCCGAGATAGGGGCCGGCCATCGTCATGATCAGCAAAGGTGCGAGGAAAAACAGTGCTGCCGCGTCGGCGATCGGCAGGGCCGGTATCGCCAGATAGTAGGCACAGTAGGAAATGAACAAGATCGATGAGCGCGTGGCGAGGAAACGCCAGTTGGGCGAGGCGAGTGCCGCCAGGCCGACATCGCGATGGACCATCAAAAGCAGGATGGGCAGTGCCACCACGGCGCGGATCAGCAGCGCTTCGCTCACTGGATAAGTGCCGGCAACGGCCTTAATCAGCGCGTCCTGGATCGAAAACACCAGCACGCCCAGGCAAAGGCACAGGATGCCGAGAAGCGTTCTATTCTGCATGAGGTCTGCGTGGCCTGTCGTATGAGGTCGTCTTGTTTATCTATCTTGTGGCGGGCAGTGGCGAGAGCGCTTGCCGGCGCCTCCTGTTGGGCCAGCGGTCTACCGCGCCGCGCGTGCATGGCCAAAAAAATACCCGCCGTGAAAGTCGCGGCGGGTGAAAGTGAGGACGGTACTTACCAGTCCGTAGCCGCATCTAACGGCCACCTTCCAATGGGTAACCGAACTATTCATCGGCTTTTGACGCGATGCAAGCGAATTGAAATCATGGCAGTCATACAACTGCCGCGGCTGACCGAGGCGGGGGGCTTGGCCAGATTGATGCAACAAGCGTGGTGTTCCATCTCCAAGCGCCAAAAGCCAAGCCGTCGAGGTCGTGGCCAATCTGCGATATTCTCTGTCAGCGCTACTGATCGCTGGCCCAATCGAATATCTTGCCATTGCTCCTGACAAAGGGCTGTCAGGAAGGCCGTGCTAGGAACGAAAGGTCAAAAGAGGAGAGAAAACGATGATCACCTTCTACCATGCTCCCTGGTCGCGTTCGTCGACGATCCTGTGGCTGCTGGAGGAGCTCGGCGTGCCCTACCAGATCGAGAAGGTGAACATTCGCGCGCCGGGCGGCGTGCCCGAGGACTACCGTTCGATCCAGCCCAACAAGAAGGTGCCGGCGATCATCCATGACGGCGTGGTGGTCACCGAGCGCGCTGCGATCTGCAACTATCTCTGCGATGCCTTCCCGGAGGCCGGCCTCGCGCCTGCCATAAGCGACAGGACGCGAGGACCGTATCTCACCTGGCTCGCTTATGCCGATGGGGTGTTCGATCCGGTTCTGGCCGCCAAGGCGCACGGTCACGAATTCATGGGTGGCGGCTATTCCTACGGGTCGTTTGCAGAAATGGTCGCCAATCTCGAACGCACGTTGTCGTCACGGCCCTACATCGCCGGCGACCGTTTTACGGCGGCTGACACGCAGATCGGCGGCGGTATCAACTATGGTATCCGCGTGATGAAAGTCCTGCCTGAAAAGCCGGTATTTCTGGAGTATTTCGACAGGCTTGCCGCAAGGCCCGCCTTCCAGCGCTCCAGCCAAAGGGACTTCGAACTGGCGCGTGAGGCCGGCATGGCCGGAGCGGTGTGAGGGCAACGAACGGGCGCACTGCCCCTGACGCCTACTTCAGCTCGAGCAGCCGCTCCAGATAGCTGCGCTCCAGTTCGGGGCTGAGCGCGTTGCCGAGGCGCTTGCGGATCGCCTCGAGGATCTGGCGGGCGCGCTGTACGTCGATCTCGTCGGGCACCTTCACTGATTCGCCAGTGTCAGGACCTGAGGTGGCGCTCGGTCGGCCAAGCGGATCACGGCCAGCATTCCTTTGGCGCCCGCCTTCGCCGGTAGTCCCCTGGTCGCCCTGCATGGCCTGCATCTGCTGCATCATGTCCTGGGCGCCCTTGCGCAGCGCTTCCAGTGCCCGGCCCTGATGGCCGACAGCGCGGTCTCCTTCGCCCTTGCCGAGCGCGCCTTCGGCCTGCTTCATCGATTGGCCCGCCTCGCCAAAACCCTGTCCTGGCTTGATGCCCAGCCCCTCAAGGCCCTTCATCAGCGCTTCGAGGTCCTTTTCGAGCTGACCCTGGCCCTCCTGCAACTGCTTGAGCGCGTCGGCGAATTCCTGCGGGGTCATCGGCTTGCCCTGCTGGCCCTGGCCCTGCTGGTCTTGCCCCTGCTGCCCCGAGGGGTCTTGCTGGCCGGGGTCGCGATTGTCGCCGAACGGATCGGATTGCTGGTCGCCGGGCTGCTGCCCACGCTGCATCTGATCCATGCGGAAGGTCTCGTTCATCGTCTCCTGCTGGCGCCGCATGAGTTCGCCCAGCTTGTCCATCTGCTGGCGCATCTCGGAATTCTGCTCGCCCTGTTGGCCATTCTGCTGCCGGCCGGCCTGCAGATTGTTCATCATGTCCTGAAGCTGGGACAGCAGCTCCTTGGCCTGGTCGCGGTTGCCCGACTTGGCCAGGTTCTCGATCTGGTCGAGCATGCGCTGCAGGTCGCTCTGGCGCAGCTCCTGGGATTGCTGCGATTGCGCCGACTTCTGGTTCTGCTGGGCGCGTTGGGCGAACTCGCGCAGGAAGGAGTCCATGGCCGAGCGCAGTTCGGCCATCAGCTTGTCGATCTCTTCGTCGCTGGCGCCCCGCTCAAGCGCGTCCTGCAGGGCCTGCTGGGCCTGGCGCAGGCGCTTTTCCGCGGCCGACAGATTGCCGTCCTCGATGCCGAGCGCGACCTGCCAGAGATAGCTGACCACCTCGCGCAGCTGGTCGTCGGAACCGGCCATCTTGAGCCGGGTTCGGGCGCTCATCAGCGCGAGATAATGCGAAAGATTGTCGATCGTGTCTTCCGGGCGCAACGTGATCGCATCCATCAGATCGAGCACGCGCGGCTTGGCGTTGGCATCGAGCGCCAACAGGCGACGCTGTTCGATCACCGCCCGCGCAAGCGGGTTGGTGAACGGCTTTTCAGGCAGGATGAACGTCTTGGTCTCGCTTTTGGCTTCCTGGCCGGCATCGTCGACCGCCTGCAGCGTCAGCTTCACCGGCGTGCCGGCCCAGACATGTTCGGTCAGGTCGCGCGTCGCCTTGACCGGCTTCTTGGCCGCACCGCGACGGGGCAGGGCCAGCGGCATTTCGGGCGCGCTATAAAGCGGGCGTGCGGTCGGCGACTGTGCTTCATCAAGGGCGAACTCGGCCTTGGCCGATGCCGCGCCATAGTCGTCCTCGATATTGTAGGTCAGTTCCAGAGTGCCGTTGACGGCGCGCTTGGGCTCGCCGGCGAAGCTGATCGTCGGCGGGTTGTCTGGAATGACGGTAAAGCCCCAGCTGTCGAGCTCGTCGCCGCCAGATTTGAGTGTCAACTTGCCTTCGGCGACCAGCTTGTCGGTAAACTGGCTGACGGTGGCGACCGGACCGGTTGCGACGGGCTTGGCTGCATCGGCGTTCTGGCCCATCGGGGCGATGTCGCGCAAGGTGCCATTTGCATCGGTGAACGCAAGTGTTTCATCGCCGGAGCCGCCGGTCACGCGTAGTGACAACTCGCTGCCCTTTGGCACGTTGATGACCGGCATCTCATCGTTGGCACCGGTGGTCAGGAAGATCGGCGCCTTGCCGGTATATGTCGGTGGCGTCACCCAGGCGTCGATGCGCGGGGCAACAGCGTCGCGTGCCGCATGCACTCTGAACGCGTCGCCGAGACGGCCCCCCATCGGGCCAAATGAAAAGGCAAAGGCGCAGACAAATAGCAGTGCCGCTGCCGCACGCAGCGCCCAGGGGTCGCGTTCAGGCACACGGGTCTGCGGCAGGTCGCCGCCAAGCGTGCTGAGCCGCTCGGCCATGCGCTTTTGGTGTTCGCGCCACAGCGCGTCGGCAAAATGGTCAGGTTTGCCCGAGGGCCGGTCGCTCTGGACCTGAACCGGCGTGTGCAGCAGGTCGTTGGCGCGTTCGACGCGGCTGTCGATCTCGGTCCATGAAGGCAGGCTAAAGAAGCGAAGCGGATAAAGCGACGCCAGCCCGGCGAACGCGAAGGCAACAGTCAGCGCCAGCCGCGCCATGTCGGGCATCACCCGGAACAGGCCGAGCCATGACAAGGAGACAAACAGGCTTGCGACAACGATCAGCGGCAGCACCAGCGGCCAGCCGCGCTCGACGATCATGGTCGCGCCGATGGCAAGGCGCGTCCTGCCCAAAGAGGCGTTGATGTCGCGATGCAGCTCTGATCTGGTCCGTTCCGTCATCGGCCCTTCCGCTTGGGTGGCGCGGGATGCGGCCCACTTGCCTATGGCAGAATACCATCAATCACGGCGAAGGCGAGGCGGCCAACGCAATCGTGAAGCGCAGTAACAGTGCTGTACATCCTGGTGGATGCGCAAGGAACGCTGGATCTGCGTGTTCTCAGGCCAGCCAGTCCGGCACGGAGTCGAGCCCGATCAGCTCCTCATAGGTCTGGCGCTTGCGCACGACATGGAAGCGGTCGCCGTCGACAAGCACTTCAGGCACCAGCAAACGGGTGTTGTAGGTGCCCGCCTGGACCGCGCCATAGGCACCAGCGGTGCTGACTGCGATCAGGTCGCCCGACTTGAGCTTAGGCAAGTCGCGGTCGAGGCCGAGATAATCGCCGGTCTCGCAGACCGGGCCGACGATATCGACCATCATGCGCGGCGCATTGGCGGGGGGCTGCACCACCGGGCGGATGTCGTGGAAGGCATCGTACAGCGTCGGGCGGATCAGGTCGTTCATCGCCGCATCGACGATCAGGAAGTTCTTGGCGTCGCCTTCCTTGACGAAGATCACTTCGGATACCAGCACGCCGGCATTGCCGACGATCAGCCGGCCCGGCTCGAACATCACCTTGAGCCCGAGCTTGCCGACATGCTTGTGCACGATAGCGGCATAGGCATCGGGCAAAGGGGGAGGCGAATTGTCGGTCTTGTAGGGAATGCCGAGCCCGCCGCCGAGGTCGACATGCTCGATGGCATGGCCGTCGGCCTTGAGCGTGGCGACCAGCTCCACCAACAGCGCAAAGGCGTCGTCGAAAGGCTGTAGTTCGGTGATCTGGCTGCCGATATGCATGTCGATGCCGGCAACCTTGAGGCCGGGCAGGGCGGCTGCGCGGGCATAGACTTCGCGCGCGCGCTGGCGGGGAATGCCGAACTTGTTTTCCGCGAGACCCGTCGAGATCTTCTTGTGCGTCTTGGCGTCGACATCGGGGTTGATGCGCAGCGACACCGGGGCCGTCTTGCCGTTGGCGACAGCCCGGGCCGAAAGCAGCTCAAGCTCGGGTTCGGATTCGACGTTGAAGCACAAGATGCCGGCCTGTAGCGCGAAGTCCATTTCGCGCGCCGTCTTGCCGACGCCGGAGAACAGGATCTTCTTCGCCGGAATGCCGGCGGCAAGCGCGCGCCGCATCTCGCCTTCCGACACCACGTCAGCGCCGGCGCCAAGCCTGGCCAGCGTCTTCAGCACGGCCTGGTTGGAATTCGCCTTCATGGCGTAGCAGACCAGCGCGTCGAGATCGGCGAAGGCCTTGGAAAAGACGTTGAAATGGCGCGTCAGGGTCGCGGTCGAATAGCAGTAGAACGGTGTGCCGACCGCTTGCGCAATGTCGGTCAGCGCCACGTCTTCGGCGTGCAGGACGCCGTCACGATAGTCGAAATGGTTCACGGCAACAGGCTTTCGAAAATGAGCGGCCGCTCAGAGCAGTGGGTCGAGGATGAAAGGCTTGTCCGCGACCGGTTTCTGCGGCTCGGGGCCGACAGGCTGGCCGGCCTTTTGCGCATCCTTTTGGGCTTGCACGGCGGCCTCATAAGGCGTGTCGAGACCGGCTTTGCGCCCACAGGCCGAAACCAGGCCGACCGCAGCGATTAGCCCGAGCGTCATCACAATCTTGCCAGCGGTCATCGATCCATCCGTCCGAGAATTTTTCCCCGCCGCTTGTAGCGGAGATTTTTGGTCATTGCACCCCGGCTCGATCAAGCTTTCGCGAGACGTTTTTTCCAATAGCGGATCTGTTTCTTCACCTCGGCAGGTGCCGTGCCGCCAAAGGAGGTGCGGCTCTTCACCGAGTTCTGAACCGACAGCACCGAAAAGATGTCCGCGGTGATGCCGGGATGGATCGATTGCAGGTCTTCGAGCGCGAGTTTTTCCAGTCCGAGCTTCTTTTGTTCGGCCAATGCCACGGCGCGGCCGGTGACATGGTGCGCCTCACGGAAGGGCAGGCCGAGCGTCCGCACCAGCCAGTCGGCGAGGTCGGTCGCCGTCGAATAGCCCGAGCCCGCGGCCTTCTTCATCGCCTGGTCGTTGATCGTCATGTCGGCGACCATGCCCGACATCGCAGCCAGCATCAGGTCGAGCGTCTCGGCGGCGTCGAACACCGCTTCCTTGTCTTCCTGCATGTCCTTGGAATAGGTCAGCGGCAGGCCCTTCATGACGGTCAAGAGGCCGATCAGATGGCCGTTGACGCGGCCGGTCTTGGCGCGCACCAACTCGGCGGCGTCGGGGTTCTTCTTCTGCGGCATGATCGACGAGCCGGTCGAATAGCCGTCCGACAGGCGCACGAAGCCGAATTGCGGCGTCGACCAGATGACGATCTCTTCGGCCAGCCGCGACAGATGCGTGGCGCAGATGGCGGCGATCGACAGGAATTCGAGCGCGTAGTCGCGGTCCGACACGGAGTCGAGCGAGTTGCGGGTCGGCTCGCGGAAGCCGAGTGCTGTTGCTGTCTTGTGCCTGTCGATGGGGAAGCCCGTGCCGGCGAGGGCCGCCGCACCCAGCGGGCTCTCGTCCATGCGCTCGATGGCGTCGCGGACGCGGGAAAGGTCGCGGGCAAACATCTCGACATAGGCCATGCAGTGATGGCCAAAGGTGACCGGCTGCGCCGTTTGCAGATGGGTGAAGCCCGGCATGACGGTCGCGGCATGCTGCTCGGCGCGTTCAAGGAAGGCAGCGATCAGCCCCTTCAGCGCTTCGGCGACGCGGTGGAACTCGTCCTTGACCCAGAGCCGGAAGTCGACCGCCACCTGGTCGTTGCGCGAGCGTGCGGTGTGAAGGCGTCCCGCTGCCGGGCCGATCAGCTCGGCCAGGCGCGACTCGATGTTCATGTGGATGTCTTCAAGACGGGTCGAGAAGGCAAACTTGCCGTCTTCGATTTCTCGCAGGATCGTGTTCAGCCCGTGAGCGATTTTCTGTTGATCCTGAGAAGAAATAATGCCCGTTTCCGCCAGCATTTCAGAATGGGCAACGGAACCCCGGATGTCTTGGGCGTAGAGCTTCTTGTCGAAGCCGATCGAGGCGTTGATCGCCTCCATGATCGCGGCCGGGCCCGAGGCAAAACGTCCGCCCCACATCTGGTTGCTGGCCTTCTTGTCGCTCATCGTGATACCCGGGCTCCGGAGAAAATTGGTTAGATGTCGGACCGCAAAAAAATGTTTCCAGCCCCACGCCATATCCTGCTTGCCGCCGTTGCGGGCGTGATCGCCGGCGCGGTCGCGGTATATGTCAGCACCACCCTTCCTGGCAACAAGACGCCGTCACCGACAGTGGCAGCCGACACGAGCGTGCAAGCCAGCGCCGACGACAAGCTTTGTGCGGCCAAGGCCGATACCGCCAAGGCGATTGGCGCTGCGGCCACCGGCCATGTGGCAGCGATGCTGCCCGCGGATCCGCCGCAGTCGCTCAAGACGCTTGCCTTCAACGACCCCCAGGGCAAGCCGATGACGGTCGCCGACCATGCCGGCCGCACGCTTCTGGTCAATCTGTGGGCGACATGGTGCGCGCCGTGCCGCGCTGAAATGCCGGCACTCGATGCGCTGGAGCGCGAGATGGGCGGCGAGAATTTCGAGGTCGTGGCCATCAATGTCGACACCGGCGATGATACCAAGCCCAAGAAGTTCCTCGAAGAAATCAATGTCTCTTCGCTGGGCTACTACCGCGACAACACGCTTGGGGTTTTCAACGATCTCAAGAAGCGCGGTCTGGCGCTCGGCCTGCCGGTCACGCTGTTGATCGACGGCGAAGGCTGCCTGCTCGCGAACATGAACGGCCCCGCGGAATGGGCGAGCCCCGACGCCAAGAAGCTGATCGAGGCCGCACTCGCCAAATAAAGCGAGGTGTGTCCACACACGCTCGTTTTTGCGAGATGCAATTTTAGATTGAACAAGCGACCCGAAGCCTTTCGCCCATTCCAGGCGCGAAAGGCTTTTCGCTGCATGCCCCAAGTGATTTCAGCCTTTTGTTAGCCGGCATTGCTGGTTGTTCAGATGAGTCTAATTGTCGGCAAATCGCTTTCGTTATTTGCAAAAGCGAAAATCGATCTTCCGGTTGCATAGCAAGTGAAAACGAAGCGCGCCAAATGCGACCTTCATACGATCACTACAAAACTGTTGTAGCGCTGTCATATTCCGACAATACTGCTCCTCGCGGAACTAAACATTTCGCCAACCAGAACGGGAGCGAGACATGAAGACCTTAGGCTTCGCGGCCGGAGTTGCCGCCACTATGACGCTGTTGTCCAGCACCTCCGCCTTCGCGGTCACCGAGATTTCATGGTGGCACGCCATGACCGGCGCGAACAACGAGGTCGTCGAGAAGCTTTCCAAGGAGTTCAACGAAAGCCAGGCCGATTACAAGATCGTGCCGGTTTTCAAGGGCACCTATCCCGAGACGCTGAATGCCGGCATCGCCGCTTTCCGCGCCAAGCAGCCGCCGACGATCATGCAGGTCTTCGATGCGGGCACAGGCACGATGATGGGTGCTGAGGGCGCCATCAAGCCGGTCGCCGAGATCCTGTCGATGGACGGCAAGGCTTTCGACAAGAGCCAGTACCTGCCGGGCATCGTCTCTTATTATTCGAAGCCGGACGGCACCATGCTGTCGTTCCCCTATAATTCATCCTCGCCGATCCTCTATTACAACAAGGACATCTTCCAGAAGGCTGGCCTCAACGTCGACAATCCGCCCAAGACCTGGACCGAAGTCTGGGATGCCGCCAAGAAGATCAAGTCGAGCGGTGCCGCGCCCTGCGGCTTCACCTCGACCTGGCTGACCTGGATCCACACCGAGAATTTCGCCGCCTGGAACAATGTCTCCTACGGCACCAATGAAAACGGCATCGGCGGCACCGACGTCGAGCTCAAGATCAACGCTCCCGCCTTCGTCAAGCACTTCCAGGAACTCGCCGATCTGGCCAAGGACGGCACGTTCAAATATGGCGGCCGCACGTCCGAGGCCAAGCAGATCTTCCTTGCCGGCGAATGCGGCATGTTCACCGAATCCTCGGGCGGCCTTGGCGACGTGATCAAGTCGGGCATGAACTATGGCACCGGCCAGCTGCCTTACGAGGCCGACGCTGCGGGTGCTCCGCAAAACACCATCCCGGGCGGTGCGTCGCTTTGGGTCTTCGCCGGTCTGCCGGACGACCAGTACAAGGGAGTAGCCGCCTTCTTCAACTTCCTGTCGCAGACGCCGATCCAGGCGCGCCTGCATCAGGTATCGGGCTACCTGCCGGTCACGCTCGCAGCCTATGAGGAAACCAAGAAGTCGGGCTTCTACGACAAGAACCCGGCCCGCGAGATCCCGATCAAGCAGATGATGGGCAAGGCGCCGACCGAAAACTCGAAGGGCGTTCGCCTCGTCAACCTGCCGCAGGTCCGCGACATCGAAAACGAAGAACTCGAAAAGATGCTCGCCGGCCAGCAGACCGCCCAGCAGGCGCTCGACAACACTGTCGCGCGCGGCAACAAGGCGATCCAGGAAGCGATCGGCAACTGAGCCGGACGCCAGAATTGCCCCTCACCCTTACCCTCTCCCCGTAAAAAACGGGGAGAGGGGGGCATCCACGTTCCCGCTTGTCCCTTCTCCCCGTCCTTCACGGGGAGAAGGTGCCGGCAGGCGGATGAGGGGCGGCATTGACGTTCGACGTTCGTCACGAGGATCCCATTGTCCCCACGCGTCGTCTTTCCCAACAAGATCCTGCCTTACCTGCTGGTCGCCCCGCAGCTGGCGATCACGCTGATCTTCTTTTACTGGCCCGCCAGCCAGGCGCTGCGCCAGTCGATGCTGCGCGAGGATCCCTTTGGCCTGTCGTCGAAATTCGTCTGGTTCGCGAATTTCAAGAAAGTGCTGTCGGACCCCTATTACCTCAACTCGATCCAGGTCACGGCGGTGTTTTCGATCGCCACCGCGGCCGTCGCCATGGGCACGGCACTGCTGCTCGCCGTCATGGCCGAAAAGGTGATCCGCGGGCGCGGCATCTACCGTACGCTGATGATCTGGCCCTATGCCGTTGCCCCGGCAATCGCTGGCATGCTGTGGCTGTTTTTGTTCAATCCATCGATCGGCTCGCTCGCCTATGGCTTACGCTGGCTCGGCATCAACTGGGACCCGCTTCTCGACGGCGAGCAGGCGATGGCGCTGGTCGTCGCCGCCGCATCGTGGAAGCAGATCAGTTACAATTTCCTGTTTTTTGTTGCCGGCCTGCAGGCGATCCCCAAGACGCTGATCGAAGCGGCAGCCATCGACGGCGCCAAGCCGTTCAAACGCTTCTGGACGATTGTCTTTCCGCTGCTGGCGCCAACCACCTTCTTCCTCTTGGTGGTCAACACCGTCTACGCCTTCTTCGACACATTCGGCATCATCCACGCCGTCACCGGCGGCGGACCGGGCAAGGCGACCGAGACGCTGGTCTACAAGGTCTACAATGACGGCTTCGTCAATCTGATCCTCGGCGACTCGGCGGCGCAGTCGGTGATCCTGATGGTCATCGTCATCGCGCTCACCGCCGTCCAGTTCCGCTATGTCGAAAAGAAGGTGCATTATGGGTGAGATGTTTTTGCCTTCTCCCCGTTCACGGGGAGAAGGTCCCGGCAGGGGGATGAGGGGCGGAGTTGGCGCACCAACGTTTTGCGCGACGGTCCAACTCCATCGCTGCCCCTCATCCGACTTCGCTTCGCTCAGCCACCTTCTCCCCGTGAACGGGGCGAAGGAAGGGAGCTGCAGCCATGATCGATAAATCGCCTATCCGCACCTTTGTCGCGCATGCCGTGCTGATCCTCGGCATCCTGATCGTGGCGTTCCCGATCTACTACACCTTCGTCGCTTCGACCCATTCGCTGCAGACCATCCTGCGTCCGCCGCTGCCGCTCTGGCCTGGCGACCGCTTTTTTGAGAACTATTACGAAGCGCTGTTTGGCGGTGTCGGTCGAATCGGCGGCGTCAGCGTGGCGACGCTTCTGTTCAACACCACCGTGGTGGCGCTCGGCATAGCCATCGGCAAGATCATCATCTCGCTCCTGTCGGCCTATGCCATCGTCTTCTTCCGCTTTCCGCTCAGGATGACGTTCTTCTGGCTGATCTTCATCACGCTGATGCTGCCGGTGGAGGTACGCATCCTGCCGACCTACAAGGTGATGGTCGATTTCGGCCTGATCGACACCTATACCGGGCTGATCGTGCCGCTGATCGCCTCGGCGACGGCAACATTGCTGTTCCGCCAGTTCTTCCTCACCATTCCGGGCGAACTGGTCGAGGCTGCACGCGTCGATGGTGCAGGCCCCTGGCGTTTCTTCTGGGATATCCTTTTGCCCCTGTCGCGCACCAATATCGCGGCCCTGTTCGTCATTCTGTTCATCTATGGCTGGACGCAATATCTCTGGCCGCTGCTCGTCACCAACCGCAACGACATGAACACCATCGTCATTGCGCTCAGGAAGATGATCTCGTTTGCCGATGCCGACACTGAATGGCATCTGGTGATGGTCACTTCCATGCTGGCCATCGTGCCGCCGATCCTGGTCGTTGTGCTGATGCAACGCTGGTTCGTGCGCGGCCTCGTCGATACGGAGAAATAATGGCAACCGTCGATCTCAAGGACGTCAAGAAGGTCTATCCCGGCGGAGTCGAGGCGGTGAAGGGCGTGTCCATCGCCATTCCCGACAAGGCGCTGTGCGTGCTCGTCGGTCCGTCCGGCTGCGGCAAGTCGACCTTGCTCAGGATGGTCGCAGGCCTCGAAACCATCTCGGCCGGCACCTGCTCCATCGACGGCAAAGTGGTCAACGCCATCGGCCCGACCGAGCGCGACATCGCCATGGTGTTCCAGAATTATGCGCTCTATCCGCATATGAAGGTCTACGACAACATGGCCTATGGCCTGCGCAATCGCGGCACGCCCAAGGACGAGGTCGACAAGCGCGTGCGCGCCACGGCCGAGACGCTGGAACTCGCCCACCTGCTTGAGCGTCGCCCGCGCGAGCTTTCCGGCGGCCAGCGCCAGCGCGTCGCCATGGGCCGCGCCATCGTGCGCAACCCCAAGGTCTTTTTGTTCGACGAGCCTCTGTCCAATCTTGACGCCAAGCTGCGCGGGCAGATGCGCGTCGAGATCAAGAACCTGCAGCGCAAGCTCGGCGTCACCTCGGTCTATGTCACCCATGACCAGCTAGAGGCGATGACGCTGGCCGATGTTCTGGTGGTGATGAATGCCGGGCTTGTCGAACAGCACGGCGCCCCGCTCGACATTTACGAAAAGCCGGCCTCAACTTTTGTCGCGAGCTTCATCGGCGCGCCGCCAATGAACCTTTTGTCGCTCGCCGACAGTGGCATCGCTGAAGCCGGTCACCTGCCCACGGCGGTGCCGGTGAAGGCCGCAACGCTCGGTTTCCGGCCGGAGGATTGTGACGTGGTGACTAACGGTGCAGCACCAAGCGACGCGCTTGAACTGCCGGCCGTCGTCGAAGCGGTCGAACCGGTGGGCGCTGAGAGTTTCCTCTATTGCGCCACGGTTGGTGTCCGCATTGTCGTCAGGGTGTCCGGCCGTTCCGTGGCTCATCCCGGCGACAGACTGCGTGTCGTGGCCAGGCGCGAAAAGCTGCATTTCTTCGACGCCGCCGGCAAGCGGGTGGAGTGACCGCGCCCGCGCCGTTTGGAATTGAGCCCAGATCTCAGCGCGTCGGAACGGGGTGTTCGCCGCGATAGTCGTAGAAGCCACGTCCGGTCTTGCGGCCGAGCCAGCCGGCTTCGACATACTTCACCAGAAGCGGGCAGGGGCGATACTTCGAGTCCGACAGGCCATCATGCAGCACCTGCATGATCGACAGGCAGGTATCGAGGCCGATGAAGTCGGCAAGCTGCAGCGGACCCATCGGGTGGTTGGCACCGAGCTTCATGGCTGTGTCGATGGCTTCGACCGTGCCGACGCCCTCATAGAGCGTGTAGATCGCCTCGTTGATCATCGGCAGCAGGATGCGGTTGACGATGAAGGCGGGGAAATCCTCCGACACCGTCACCGTCTTGTCGAGGTTGCTGACAAAGGCCTTGGCCGTCTCGAAGGTCTTGTTTTCGGTGGCGATGCCGCGCACCAGCTCGACAAGCTTCATCAACGGCACCGGGTTCATGAAGTGGATGCCGATGAAACGCTCGGGGCGGTCGGTCTGGGCTGCAAGCCGCGTGATAGAGATCGACGAGGTGTTGGTGGCCAGGATCGCCTCGGGATTGAGCTGCGGGCAAAGCTGCGCATAGATCTTGCGCTTGATCGTCTCGTCTTCGGTCGCCGCTTCGATCACCAGATCAGCACTGGCGAGGTCAGCCATCGCTGGGGCCGACGAGATGCGGGCCATGGCGTCCTTGCGGGCCTGGTCCTCGAGCTTGCCGGACGCAACCTGGCGCGCCAGGTTGCCGTTGATCGTGGCGATACCCTTTTCGATGCGGTCTGGGGAAATGTCGTAAAGCAGTACGCTGTAACCGGCCAGCGCCGAGACATGCGCAATTCCGCCGCCCATCTGGCCAGCGCCGACAATGCCGATCGTCTCGATCTTACCCGTCATCACACCTATCCCGTCAAAGGCTTTTTATTAGATTTTGTGCAATGCAAACTAAATGGCCGGAGTAGCACTCGTCTACCCCGGCCACGATATTTAATACGGTAGTCGCTGAAGCGTCAAAGCGCCTTTTCGAGTTCCGGTAGGACGACGAAGAGGTCACCGACGATGCCGTAGTCGGCAACCTGGAAGATCGGGGCTTCTTCGTCCTTGTTGATGGCGACGATGACCTTTGAGTCCTTCATGCCGGCGAGGTGCTGGATCGCACCCGAGATACCGCAGGCGATGTAGAGGTCAGGGGCCACCACCTTGCCGGTCTGGCCGACCTGCCAGTCATTGGGAGCGTAGCCGGCGTCGACAGCAGCACGCGAAGCGCCAACGGCGGCACCGAGCTTGTCGGCAACCGGCAGGATGACTTCCTGGAACTTCTCCGACGAACCAAGCGCGCGGCCACCCGAGATGATGATCTTGGCCGAGGTCAGCTCCGGACGATCGTTCTCCGACAGCTTGTTTTCGACAAAGGTCGACAGGCCTGGATTGGCCGCAGCCGCAACCGTTTCGACCGCTGCCGAACCACCTTCAGGCGCTGCCTGGAAGGAAGCCGTGCGCACGGTGATGACTTTCTTCGCGTCCGTTGCCTGCACCGTCTGGATGGCGTTGCCGGCATAGATCGGGCGCTTGAAGGTGTCGGGGGAGATCACTTCGACAATCTCGGAGACCTGGGCAACGTCGAGCAGCGCTGCAACGCGCGGGGCGACGTTCTTGCCGGTCGAGGTCGCGGCAGCCACGATGGTGTCGTAGTTGGGCGCGAGCGAAACGACCAGTGCGGCCATCGGCTCGGCCAGGCGCTCGGTCAGTTCGTCGCTTTCGGCGAGCAGCACCTTACGAACACCCTTGAGCTTCGATGCCGCGTCTGCGGCTGCCTTGGCGCCCTTGCCGGCAACCAGGACGTCGATGTCGGAACCGACCTTGAGGGCTGCCGACAGCGCCTTGGCGGTCTGGTCGGAGAGCGAAGCGTTGTCATGTTCGGCGATGAGGAGAATTGCCATGTTTTTGATCCCTTTCCGCTTCGCTTACAAAACGCCGGCTTCGTTGCGCAGCTTGTCGACCAACTCAGCCACCGTCTTGACCTTGACGCCAGCCTTGCGGCCGCTCGGCTCTTCGGTCTTCAGCACCTTGAGGCGCGGGGCGACGTCGGCGCCGAAATCGGCAGCCGACTTCTCGTCCAGCGGCTTCTTCTTGGCCTTCATGATGTTGGGCAGCGAGGCATAGCGCGGCTGGTTGAGGCGCAGGTCGACAGTCACGATCGCCGGCATCTTGAGCTCGACCGTCTGCAGGCCGCCATCGACTTCGCGCGTCACATTGGCCTTGTCGCCAGCGAGTTCGATCTTCGAAGCAAACGTGCCCTGGGCCCAGCCCAGAAGGGCTGCCAGCATCTGGCCGGTCTGATTGCTGTCGTCGTCGATCGCCTGCTTGCCGAGCAGCACCAGGCCGGGCTTTTCTGCCTCGACCACACCCTTCAGCACCTTGGCGACGCCGAGCGGCTCGACAGCTTCGTCGACCTTGACCAGGATCGCGCGGTCAGCACCCATGGCGAGCGCGGTGCGAAGTGTTTCTTGCGCCTGCGCGGGTCCGATCGAAACCACGACGATCTCTTCGACCTTGCCGGCTTCCTTGAGGCGGATCGCTTCTTCGACTGCGATCTCGTCGAACGGGTTCATCGCCATCTTGACGTTGGCAAGCTCAACACCCGAGCCGTCGCTCTTCACGCGCACCTTCACGTTCGCATCGACAACCCGCTTGACCGGGACGAGAACTTTCATGGGCTGGTACCTCTCTGAACAGCGATATTGTGCGCGCTATAGCAGCGCTCGGGCCCACGCAATTGTCGATTGCCGACATATTGGGCGGAAAAACAGACTTGATCTCACGCTTTTGGTGGCGGGAGGCTGCCGCAAGCGGGCGGAACGTAGTTGCGGCTAACGTTAGCGTCAATATCTGCTTCAAGCTCAAATCGTTTGAAACGAACTGTGCTCACGAGCGCTATTGCCGGCCCCAGCGCGGCGCCGGTTGTGCAGCCGGTGGTTCGGGTGTCGCGGGTTCGGGCATGACAGCCGCCTCGGCCTTGTCATGGGGCGGGCTTGCGTCTTCCGCATCGGCAAACAACGGCACGTCGCGCCGCCGCAGGATGAGCACCAGAATGGCACCGGCGATGATACCGCCGACATGGGCGGCCCAGCTGACTTCGTCATCGCCGCCAATGGCGATCATCAGGAACTGGAAGCCGACCCACAGGACCAGCGGTATCCAGGCCGGGATGCGCAGCGGAATACGGGCGAAGGCCAGAACCCAGATCTTCACCCGGGGATAGAGGATCAGATAAGCGGTTACGATGCCGGCAATGGCGCCCGAGGCGCCGATCAGGGGCATTTCGGAGCCGGGCAGGATCAGCCCGTGCAGGAAGGCGCCGGCAACCGCGCAAAGCAGGTAGAACACCAGGAAGCGGAAATGGCCGAGCGCGTCTTCGACATTGTCACCAAACACCCACAAGAACAGCATGTTGCCGCCGAGATGGAAGATGTCGCCATGCAGGAAGGAATAGGTGAGATAGCTCAGGTCTTCGGGAATGACGACAAGATCGGGCGACAGGTCCGCAAGATCATGAACCACCGCGGGAATGTATCCCCATCCGAGTACGGTCGCCTGGGTAAATTCCTCGCCGCCAATCGTCGTCACCAGATAGACGATGACGTTGATCGCGATGAGCGCGAACGTCACATATTGCAGCCGGATGTGGCGCAGATGATTGGAATCGTAGAGCGGAATGAACATGCGGCTCGCTTCCGTCCTTCGGGGTCAAATCAGCGGTTCTTGCCGGGCACCCATAGCACATCGGCTTTTCCGTTGTCATTGACGACGCGGGCGGCAACAAACAACAGGTCGGAGACGCGATTGATGTAGCGGATGCCCTCGCGGTTGACGTGTTCGTCAGGGTCCTGGGCCAAAGCCACCATGTCACGCTCGGCGCGCCGCGCGACGGTGCGGGCGAGATGCAGCGCTGCGGCTGCCGGCGAGCCGCCATTCAGCACGAAAGATCTGAGCGGGGCGAGATCGGCATTGAGCCGGTCGATGTCGGCCTCGATGCGCGCGGTCTGGCTGGCGATGATGCGCAGTGGTTCGTAGCCCAGATCCTTGCTGGTGTCGGGCGCCGACAGGTCGGCACCAAGGTCGAACATGTCGTTTTGGATGCGGCCGAGCATGGCGTCGATTTCGGCATGCTCGGTCACCGTGTGCACGCGCGCCATGCCGATACAGGCATTGGCTTCGTCGACCGCGCCATAAGCCTCGACGCGCAGGTCCGACTTGAGCCGCCGTTCGCCGGTGCCGAGACCGGTGGTGCCGTCGTCGCCGGTGCGGGTGTAGATCTTGTTGAGCTTGACCATGTCCGACTAACCGCCGCGGGTGAAATAGAGCGTCAGCATGATGAACACCAGCGCCACCGCCTGCAGCAGAACGCGCGCCTGCATCAGCTTGTTGGAGGTGTTGGATGAACCGCCGCGCAGCATGTTGATGAGGCCGCGGATCAGAACGACCACGACGGCGAACATGAAGGCGATGGCGATGATGTGGAATACGGTTGCCATGTTAGGTTCCAGTTCTGTTGGCCGTTGCCGGCTCAGCCTTGCCGGGCCAAAATCTTGTAGAGCAGCGAGGCGGGCAAGATCCGCTTCAGCACGACGCCGATTCTCGCCGGGATCGTGACAACATAATGCGGACGCGGACGCGGCGACAGCAGGGCGTGTCGCAATACCGCATGAACCGCCTCGGGGCCAAGTTTCAGCCGCGATTTGGAGCCGCCGCTGGTCAGCCTGTCGAGCTGGGCGCGGTAGGCTTCGTGGTGGGCTGAGTTCTCGCGGTCGATGTAGCGCAGGAACCAGGTCAGCCCATTGGTGGCGATCTTCGACTTCACCGGTCCCGGCTCGATCATCGAGACATGGATGCCGGTGCCGTCAAGTTCCTGGCGCATGCACAGCATCAGGCCTTCGAGCGCGTGCTTGGAGGCGGAATAGGCGCCGCGGAAGGGCACGGGCGTCAGCCCGAGGATCGACGAGCAGTTGACGATGCGGCCATGCCCTTGCGCGCGCATGACAGGAACAATACGCCGGGTCAGGTCATGCCAGCCAAAGAAATTGGCCTCGAACTGGTCGCGCAGGGCCGCCATCGGCAGGTCTTCGACCGCGCCCGGTTGGGCATGCGCGCCATTGTTGAACAGCGCGTCGAGCCTGCCGCCGGTACGTTCCAGCACGGTTGCGACAAGCGCTTCGATCGACTGGGGTTCGGTGTAATCGAGATAGAGCGCTTCGAGACCGTCGGCCTCAAGGGCCGCCAGATCTTCGGCTTTGCGGGCGGTGGCAAATACGCGCCAGCCCTCGGCCTTCAGCGCACGCGCGCAATAAGCGCCGATACCCGACGATGCGCCGGTCACGATTATCGTGCGTAACTCCTTGATCGGGTTCACTTCGCTGCCGCCAACACTTGCCAACTGGGGCAAACCCTTCCCATATTCGCGCCCTGGAAACAATCGGACGGAGCGGTAATCTGGACCTGATGCGCAGGATCGTCGCCACAAGGCGGGTGCTCTTTGACGCAGCCGGCCATTTCCATGACGACGACGGCTGGGCGATGGCCAGTCATCTCGCTATCTCCTCGCTGATGGCGCTGTTTCCGTTCCTCATCTTCGCCACCACGCTTGCAAGCTTCCTCGGCGCCGACGCCTTTGCCGAAACCGCCGTGCATCTGGTCTTCGACACATGGCCCGACCAGATCGCCAAGCCCATCGCTCGCGAGGTGGTCAACGTGCTCACCGTGCAGCGCACCGACCTTTTGACCTACGGCGTGGTGCTTGCCGCCTTCTTCGCCTCCAACGGCGTCGAGGCGTTGCGCACCTCGCTCAATCGCGCCTACCGCGTCACCGAAACGCGCACGATCTGGTTTAGGCGCACCCAGAGCCTGTTTTTCGTGCTCATCGCCACGATCAGCTTCGTTGCCATATCGGTGCTGCTGGTCTTCGCACCGATCATCGCGCGCATCCTCGAAGCCAAGTTCGTATGGATCCAGCCCTATATGGGCACCATCACCGTGTGGCGCTTCACCATCGCCTCGGGTGTCATCGTCTTTGGCCTGTTTGCCGTGCATATGTGGCTGCCGGCAGGGCGCCGCCGTTTCCTCAGCATCATACCTGGCATCGTCTTCACGCTGATTGCCTGGCTCATCGGCTCGACGATCTTCGCAGCCTATCTCGACACCTTCGCGTCCTACGTCACCACCTATGCCGGCCTCGCCTCGATCATGATCGCGGTGGTGTTCCTCTACATCATCTCGGCAATCTTCATCCTGGGCGGCGAGCTTAACGCCGCGATCAGCCGTTACCTCGAAGCTCGCGCCCGCGTTCCGGGTTGAGCCGTCGCAAGGCCGACGCCCAGCGTGGCGATCGCCATGCCAACCAGCTGGACCAGTGTTAGCTGCTCGCCAAACAGCAGCCAGGCGATGACGGCCGTCACCGATGGCACGAGGTAAAACAACGATGCGACCTTCGACATCGCGCCGTCGCGGATCATCACCATCAACAAGAAGATGGCACCGATCGACAGCACGAAGACCAGCCAGGCCATGGCGAAGATCAGCTCGCCATTGATCGTCATCTGGCGTGTCTCGAAGATCATCGAGGCGGCCGCCATCAGGATTGCTGCACCGACATATTGCCAGAAGGTGCCGGTCACCAGGTCGCCGGTCGAGCCGACGCGCTTTTGCCAGATGGTGCCGGCGCTGATGCCAGCCATGGCGATGACGGAGGCGGTCAGCGTCTGCCACGTCACTCCGCCGCCGAGCGTGCCGAGCTTCGGCGACAGCACGATCATCACGCCGACGAAGCCGACAGCAAGTCCGACCCAATGGCGCGGTCGGATCTCTTCGCCGAGCAGCTTGCCGGCCAGCACCGCCGTTACCAATGGCTGGAGGCCGGCAATGAGTGCTGAAAGCCCCGCTGGCAGACCTTGGTGGATCGCCCAGAACACGCCGCCGAGATAGACCCCGTGCAGCAGCATGCCGATGAGCACGGCATGAAGGGCCGCGCGCCGCGAAAGCCGCCCGGAGCCCCGCACCAGCATCACCACGCCCAGCACCATGAAGGCCAGAACGAACCGCACGGCGAGGAAGGTGAACGGCTCCGCCCATGGCATGGCGTAGCGCGCGCCGATGAAGCCGGTCGCCCACAGCAGCACGAAGGTCGCCGGGATCAGCCGCTTTGTAGTGGAGGTCATGGATGCCCCGAGCGTCGCCGGACGCCGCGCCCGGAAAGGAAGTTTATCGAAATCGCTCTAATGCCGAATAATAGGACAAGCAAAATGAAACGATTGATCCATAGATTCACCGGACCTGATCTGACGACCCGATCCGGATGACGCGTGCCCCGGAAGCGGCCCGGTAGAACCGCCCCTTAGATCTGCATTGTCGGCCTGTGAAAGGACCGCGAATGTTGTGGAATCTGGATCCGGGCTGGTTGATGATGGCGGTCGCCTTCGTCGCCGTCATGGCGTTCTTCTTCGGCGCAGCCCTCGACGCCATCATGAAGGAGGACGGGTTCGGCCCGACCGGCAACATGGTGCTGTTCACCGCCGGCTTCTTCGGCGCGGTGCTGGCCGCCAACAGCTACGGCATCACTTTGCGCAATCTGAGCCTGGCGACCGCCTGGGGGCTTGGCGGCGCCTTCGTCTTCATCAGCGTTTTGGCTCTGCTCAAGGCAGCCGTTGCGCGGCTTTGAGCGGCCTGTTCCGAGGGGCCGGCTGAGGCGAGGTTGCTTGGCCGTGCGTCCTTCGACAAGCTCAGGATGAGGGATGTAGGCGCTGACATTCGCTTTGGGAGCATTTCGCCCCGGAACTGGCAACACCGACGGTCCTCATCCTGAGCTTGTCGAAGGACGCACGACCGAGCAACCGCGCCGCTCAGCTGAAGGCAGGTGTTCTGCGCTGCCACTGATATCTTCATCGTAACGGCATGGATCCCCGACACTCTCCGCTCGCTGTGCTCGCTGTGCTCGCTCTCGAGGTCGAGGTCGAGGATGACGGACTGCGGGGGGCGTTTCCGCTGAAATTGAGCGTCGGCGGCTGGGGAGGCGTAGGCCTTGGCGATTGACGGAAGCGCAGGCTTTGGCGATTGGCGGAAGCGCCGGCTTGCCGGTTGACCGAAGCGTCGACCTTGGCCATTGGCTGAAGCTGCCCATGAAGTCCGTCATCCTCGACCTCGTGAGCGAGCGAAGCGAGCGGAGAGTGTCGGGGATCCATGCCGTGACCTGGGTGAAGCCCATGTCGGTCCCATGCTGAAGCTAAAGCGCAGCCGAACTAAAATCCCAGCAGTTGCCTGACGCCCTCAGGCGTCTCGCCGGCCTCACGCAACGCGCTGAGGCCGGTGTCGCGTTGACTTTTCGACAACTTGCGTCCGTCCGGCCCAAGAACCAGCCTGTGGTGGAAATAGGTTGGCTGGGGCAGTTCGAGAACTTCCTGCAGCAAGCGCTGCACCGAAGTCGCGAAATAAAGATCTTGGCCACGCACGACGTGGCTCACCCCTTGAAGCGCGTCATCGATTACCACCGACAGGTGATAGCTGGTCGGAATCTCCCGCCGCGCGATGATGACGTCGCCCCATTGCCGGGGATCGGCGGCGACCTCGGACGATGCGCCCATGTTCTCGCTTGTCCATTCGCGCCAGCTCAATGGACCTTTCAGTCGCTTGAGCGCTGCCTCCGTGTCGAGCCGCCAGGCAAAGGGGGCGCCCACATCGATGCGCCGCTTGCGCTCGCGCGCCGACAGCGCCTTGTCATTGCCGGGATAGACCGGGGCGCCATCGGGATCGCGTGGCCAATCTTGCCCGGTGGCTTCATGATCCATGATCGCGCCACGAATGTCGCCGCGGCTCATGAAGGCGGGGTAGACCAGCCCCTCGCGTTGCAGCCGCTCCAGCGCTGCTTGATAACGCCCGAAATGCTCGGACTGGCGCCGCACCGGCTCTTCCCAGCCGAGCCCAAGCCAGGCGAGATCGCGAAAGATGCCGGCGTCGAATTCCGGCGTGCAGCGGGTCACGTCGATATCTTCGATGCGCAGCAACATCCGTCCGCCGGCTGCCTTGGCCATGCGCTGGTTGGTCAGGGCCGACAGCGCGTGGCCCAGATGCAGTTCGCCGTTCGGGCTCGGCGCGAAGCGAAAGACAGGAGCAGTCATGAGCGTTGCGGTTTCGGATTGAACGGTTGCGTTGCCGATTGCTACGTTGCCCGTCGCAACCTAACAAGTGACGCCATGCGCCGGATCTCCAATCTCGACGACGTCAATCTCGGTCTCGACGCGCTTTGCGCGCTCGATCCGCGGCTCGTGGCCGTGCGCGACATGGCCGGCGACGTGCCGCTCAGGCTGACCGAGCCAGGTTTTGCCAGCCTCGCTTCGATCATCGTTTCCCAGCAGGTGTCGACCGCGAGCGCCAGGGCGATCTTCGGCCGCTTCACCGCGCTTGTCGATCCACTGACACCGGAGGGGTTGCTCGCTGCTGGCGAAGATGTCTTCCGGGAGGCCGGACTGTCCAGGCCCAAGCAGCGGACATTGCTGGCAGTGGCCCAGGCTGCCAGCGACGGTCTCGACCTCGACGGGCTCTGCCGGCTCGACGCGCAGGAAGCGATGGCCGCGATGGTCGCCATATCAGGCATCGGGCCGTGGACGGCGGAGGTTTATCTGCTGTTTGCCGCTGGCCACCCCGACATTTTCCCCGCCCGCGACGTCGCGCTGCAATCGGCTGTCGGCCATGCGTTGGGCATCGATCCGCGCCCCGGCGAAAAGGCACTGATTCGGCTTGCCGAATCATGGGCGCCGTGGCGAGGGGTCGCTTCGCGGCTGTTCTGGGCGTATTATCGCGAGACCCGCGGTCGCGATGGTGCACCGCCGGCCGGAAATCCTGCTTAAATCCGCGAAATCGCGATTTTTTGACAGGCTTTATGACCGACTAGGCGCTTCACATTCCTGTCACCTCGGGCTTACAGTATTCGCACCGTTAGGTTCGAGGACCGAGGAGGTAGTGGAAGTGACGGTCGCCGTGTCTCCGGATGGGCTCCCAGCACTGGTGCTGAATGCGGATTACCGTCCGCTCAGCTACTACCCCTTGTCGCTCTGGTCCTGGCAGGACGCGATCAAGGCGGTCTTCCTCGACCGCGTCAATATCGTTGCCGAATACGATCACGCGGTCTCCTCGCCGACTTTTTCGATGAAGCTGCCCAGCGTCGTCAGCCTGAAGCACTATGTGAAGCCGTCGCGCTATCCCGCCTTCACGCGTTTCAACGTGTTCCTGCGCGATCGTTTCCAGTGCCAGTACTGCGGCACGCCGGAAGATCTGACCTTCGATCACGTCGTCCCGCGCCACAGCGGCGGGGCGACGACCTGGGAAAACGTCGTTGCCGCCTGCTCGCCCTGCAATCTCAGGAAGGGTGGGCTGATGCCGGCGCAGGCCAAGATGTGGCCGCTGCAAAAGCCGTTCCAGCCGACGGTGCACGATCTGCACAACAATGGCCGGCTGTTCCCCCCCAACCATCTGCACGAAAGCTGGATGGATTATCTCTACTGGGATGTCGAGCTGGAGCCTTAGAGTTCACCGACAATTCGCCGGGCTGGCCGACTGACGCGGTTTTCTGCGCTTCCGGTGCTCACGGACTTAATGTCCGCTGCGCTCCGGTTCTCGAAAACCACGCCATTCGACTCACCCTGACGAATTCTTGGCGAACTCCGAGCGGCGCTGTCTTATTCAAGCCTTCGCGAACGCGCCGCGGAAGGCGATCGCAGCCAGGAACGCACTGGCGAGCACGTTCCAGCCGGCGAAGGACAGGCCGAGCACGCGCAGGGCCGCATCTTCGCAGCGCGGCGGCACGACCTCGTTGAGAATGCCCAGCAGGCCCTTGCCGCCGGTGTCGATCACACCGCTGACCGCCGCGCAGTCGGTCGGGCCGGGCCACCAGCGCCATTCGACGCCGGCATGATAGCCGCCGAGATAGAGCCCGTAGAGCATCAGCAGCCCGCCGATGACCAGCAGGCCGCGCGTCAGCCACGCCGGCCCGCGCATGACCGACGACAGTGCCGCCACCGCCATCAGCGGCACGCCGACATAATAGGGCATGCGCTGCTCGAGGCAGAGCTTGCAGGGCATGTAGCCGCCGATGTGCTGGAAGCCGAGTGCCGTGCCGACAGTCGCTGCCATCGCAACCGCAAGGAAGGAGGCGGTCAACGTCTGGGTGCGGCCGGTTTCAGAGGCAAGCGAAGTCATGTCATTGGTCCGAACTGTTGTGTCAGTGCAGGTATCTGACGAGAAGATAGAGCAAAATAAGGGCAGCCGCCGCGAGGCCGGCCAGCAGGCCAAGGCGCTTTTCGATGAAGTTCCTGATCGGTTCGCCATAGGTCCTAAGCAGCCAGGCCAGGAACAGGAAACGTGCGCCACGCGCGATGATCGCCGAGACGATGAACCAGCCGAGCGGAAAGCCGATGACGCCCGACAGGATGGTGACCACCTTGATCGGCGGCAGATGCGAAAGGCCCGACGTCACCAGCATCAACAAGATGATGCCGGTGCCTGACGACAGCTTCAACGCTTCGAATTCGTCATATTTGCCATAGAATTCGAGCACCGGCTTGGCCACCGCCTCGAAGGCGTAGTGGCCGATATACCAGCCGGCTATGCCGCCAAGCACCGAGGCCACGGTTGCCACGATCGCATAGCGATAGGCGCGGTCCGGGCGCGACAGCGCCATCGGCAAATAGAGCACGTCGGCGGGCACGAGGAAGACCGAGCTTTCGACGAAGGCGATGAAGGCCAGCCACCATTCGGCGGATTTCCTTGCCGAGAGCGACAAGGTCCAGTCGTAGAGTCGGCGAAGCATCGGGCCCCCTTGAAATGTGCGCTGCCTGTTTAGGAAGAATTGCTGGGGCGCACAATGCTTGGGGCCTTCACGAATGCACAAGCTGGGGTAACCGGCACAATCTGTCGCATCACCGCACCCAATGGCACCGCTGCCACTGATGACGGCCTGGCTGAGGGCGGCGAGATTGTGACGTCAAGTTGAACAAAGACACGTTTGCCCAGTTGACGGAGGGCGGCTCAACCGTATAGTCCGCGACCATTCTGTCCATCTAGGACAGGCCCCTATGGCGGAATTGGTAGACGCGCTCGACTCAAAATCGAGTTCCGCAAGGAGTGCTGGTTCGATTCCGGCTAGGGGCACCATTTCCCACTACAACTTTCAACCGCATAAGCGTTTGCCGGCCAACGGCATTCGGGGCGTTTTACGATCCATGCTATTCCGCTCGTCTCTGGGGCAGATGGCGTGCACGTGCACCTGGCTTCTTGACGATGCCATCGCGGCACTGCATCGAGGGACGTATTGGCTAGGGACAAGGCGTCGCGCATGCATGACGAGCTCAAGGTTGCGATAGTCATCCATGCATTCCACATGGATACGTTCGACGAGATCCTCGACCTCGTGCGAGCTCTTCCTGTGCGACACAAGCTGTTTGTAACGACGGTACCTGGACGCGAGGCGGACGCACGTTTGCGGCTCGATGCAAGTGGCCGAGACTTTGCCATTCAAGTGACTGAGAATCGAGGTCGGGACGTTCTTCCTTTCCTCAGGATATTTCCGGCTGTCTGCGCCGAAGGTTTCGACCTTGTCGTCAAGGTTCACACCAAGAAATCCTCGCATCGGGCGGACGGGGATACTTGGCGCCGCGCCATGCTTGAAGCCCTCCTTCGTCCTGACGTACTGGAGCGCTCGATCGGCGCTTTCGCGAGCGACCCCTCCTTGGGGATAGTCGGGCCTGACGGCCATTTCCTGTCGATTGCCAAGTACATTGGCGGAAATCGAACTACGGTCTTGTCGATCGGCTCTCGCCTGGGATTGACCGAGCAACAGGTTCTTGAGGCGGGCTTTTTTGCCGGAACCATGTTCGTGGCTCGCGGCGATGCCCTCCAGCCGATCATCGATCTGAATTTCCAAGATGGCGATTTCGAAGCCGAAGACGGGCAAGTGGACTGCACGCTGGCGCACGCGCTGGAGCGCAGCATGATGCTGGGTGCCTTGGCGCGCGGACAAAGGATCGCTTCCAGCGCCGATCCGACTGGCAAAGCCATCCTCAACGATCACTACGATTTCGCGCGCAAGACCAGCTCAAGGGGGCTTATCGGTCGGTATCGAAGGCAAGCGCGGGACAAAATCGGAAGCGTTCTTCGTCGCATCCGCAGGCCGAAGCCGTAGATCTTTGGTTTTGATCTTGGCGGTCTCCGGCTACCAAGCTCGGCCCGTTGGTCGCTGTTTCCAGAATATTCCGCACAACCAAACCCACACCTCTTGGGTCACCACAAGAGGTGCACTTGCCTTCTTGGTCGACGGACAGCGAACTTACGTCAATTGGGCTTCGTAACCGTCATTGCCGCAGACGCCGGCCTCATCTCGGACGGCCAGTCGGCAACTCGGTCGACTGGCGACCCTGTGTTAGTGTGGACTGCCCGCGATCGGCGGCAGCGCGCCCCTTGTCGCCAGCGGGAGGATCCTTCTTCTTGCCGTTTCCAATGATCTTGAAGTCGGTAGTAGTACTACTACCTGCGCCCTGGGCCATCGCACGCGCGACAGGCGATAAAGTCTTCGACTTCATGGCGTTCCCCTTTTTCAGCAGATGAAGGGCAGTACTCTATCACGAAAGCCTCGCCGCGTCAGTCAGGGGCATGTTACTCGCGCCACTTGACGGGTCGTGGGGGCAGGGGCTACGCGACAAGCCTGTTCACCAAGGCATTGTGCCTGACGCCAAATCCACTCGCGGAGGAGCGGAGACGACCGTCCATGCTCGAACGGCGCGACACCTACGACGCCCTATACCGCGACTTCCGATGGAAAATCCCGCAAAAATTCAACATCGGCACCGCCGTCTCCGACCGCTGGGCATTAGTCGACCCTGAACGCACGGCTTTGCTCGACTACCGCGTAGACGGGGTGGCCGAGAAGCTTTCCTTTGGTGAACTGTCGCGCCGCTCCAATGCCTTTGCCAATGCTCTGCGCGCCAAGGGCGTGCGCCGTGGCGACCGCGTGGCCCTTTTGTTGCCGCAGAGTTTCGAGACGGCCATCGCCCATGTCGCGATCTACAAGCTTGGCGCCATTGCCGTGCCGCTGGCGTTGCTGTTCGGCGTTGAGGCGCTCGAATACCGGCTGCAAACCGCTGGCGTCCGGGCAATCGTCACCAATGAGGCCGGTTTCGCCAAGGTGAGCCAGATCGGCGGCCGGCTGCCCGAACTCGAGACCGTCGTTGTGGTTGGCGGTGGCAATATCGACGATTTCCATCGCCTGCTTGCCTCGCATTCGCCGGTCTTCGAGGCCGAAGGCACCGGCCCCGACGATCCTGCGATGATGATCTTCACCTCCGGCACCACCGGCCCGCCCAAGGGTGCGCTGCACGGCCACCGAGTGCTGCTTGGCCATCTGCCGGGTATCCAGATGGCGCATGAATTCCTGCCGCAGTCGGGCGATCTGATGTGGACGCCAGCCGATTGGGCCTGGGCCGGCGGGCTGCTCAATTTGCTGCTGCCCGGCCTCTATCTTGGCTTGCCGGTGGTTGCCGCCCGTTTTGACAAGTTCGATCCCGAAGCAGCGTTGCTGTTGATGGAGAAGATGAGGGTGCGCAACGCCTTCATCCCCCCAACTGCGCTGCGCATGCTCAAGGTGGTGCCCGACATCCGCAGACGCTTCCGGCTCGATCTGCGCAGCATAGGCTCGGCCGGCGAAGCGCTTGGCCGCGAGACATATGACTGGGCGGCCGCCGAGCTCGGGCTTGTGGTCAACGAGTTCTACGGCCAGACCGAATGCAACGCGGTGCTCGCCTCTTGTGCCGCACTTGGCGTCAGCCGTGGCGGTGCCATCGGCAAGGCCGTGCCTGGCCATCGCGTCGCGATCATCGACGGCGAGGGTCGCCGCGTGCCCGCAGGCGTCTCAGGCCAGATCGCCATTGCCCGGCCCAATCCGGTGATGTTCCTCGAATATTGGCAGAGCCCGGAGGCGACCGAGAAGAAGTTCATCGGCGAGTGGATGACGACAGGCGACCAGGGCATCGAAGACAAGGACGGCTATGTCGCCTTCTTTGGCCGCGACGACGACGTCATCACCTCGGCCGGCTTCCGCATCGGCCCAGGCGAGATCGAGGATTGCCTGACCGGCCATCCCGCTGTGGCGCTCGCGGCTGCCGTCGGCAAGCCCGACGTGCTGCGCACCGAGATCGTCAAGGCCTATGTCGTGCTCAAGGATGGCGTTTCGGGCGATGCTGCACTCGCCGAGGAGATCAAGCTTTGGGTGCGCGAGCGGCTGTCGGCGCATGAATACCCACGCGAGGTCGAGTTCGTCGATTCCATGCCATTGACCACCACCGGCAAGGTCATCCGCCGCATTTTTCGCGACCGGGCAAGGCGCGAAACGAGAAAAGCCTAGCGCTTCTTGAGCAGGCCGCGCACCCGGTCGCGCAGCTTGGCTGCTAGCTTGCGCGTCTCGCGATAGAGATGCAGCTGCGAGGCGGCCTGGCGCGTGGCGCGATCAGCGTCAGGCGTCAGCCCAACGACGAAGGTGCCCATCGGCTTGCGCTCGCTCCACATCTTGCCGACCATCGGGTGATCCGGCACCGCGCAGGAATCGGTCATCATGATGTTGGGGTCTTCGAGGTGCTGGGCGGTCACCGCCATCATCAGCAGCACACCCGGCGAATAGGCCGACAGCGCCTCGTCATAGGCGGTCTTCCAGGTGTAGGCAATGCCGGCCTCGACGAAGACGACAAGGCTGGCGATAGTGCGGCCGTCGAGCGTCAGCGAGTGGATGCGGCACATATCCTGTTCCGACATCCGGTGCACCGCCTCTCGCGCGAAGGCGGCGCGGTAGCGATCGATCGCCATGGCGGTGCGCTGGCGGCCTTTCCAGCCGGATGCCTCCAGCGTCAGGAACTGCTCGATGGCGTGGCGTACGTCGTCCTGGGTGCGCGCGACCTTGTGCTCGACCACGCCCTGCTCAGCCAGCCTGCGTCCAAGCCGGCGAAATTCCTTGTAGTGGCGGGTGCCGAGCGATGCCTTGAGATACTCCTCGCCCTCGGCCTCGCTTTCGAGGAAAGGGCGCTCGAACTGGCCGGTGACGACCAGCGGCAGCCCCCGGCTTTCGGCGGCAGCGCTCAGCAGGCGTGCCACAGCACCGTCGAGGCGCATGTCGGGCAGCACGAACACCTTCGGCAGCTTGAGATGGGGCCTCGCCAGCATGGCGAAGAAATCGGCGATCACGCCTTCGGGGTCATCACGGTCAAGGAGCGGGGTGCCGAGCGGGCCGAACGGGCTCGACCAGGTCCGCATCACCGGAACGCCGAGCGGTATCGCCGGGCGTTCGACCGAATAGGGCGCAAGCAGCCTGAGCCGGCTACGGAATTCGGTGCCGTCACGGATGACGGCAAGGCGCACCTCGCGGTCTTCGAGCCTGGGCATGGCTGGTGCCAGGAAGCGCGGATTGAAGAAGACGTTGGGCTCGATGGTGCGGGTGCAGAGGTGGTCGAGTTCCTCGACTAGGTCGAAGCCGGCGGACGCCGGATAGATCGCAAGCCGCCTGAGCGGCCGCTCGCTGGCGGTCAGTTCAAGATGGGCGAGATCGGCGACGTCGGCTGGAACGCCGGCGATGCCGGCAATCATCGACCCGGCTGGGCCGCCACTGGTCTCTTCGAGAAGCGGGATGGCCGCCATCAGGCTTTCTCCGGCGTGCGTCGGACAGGGATGAACAGGACCATGACGATGCCGAGCGCGCGCCATACGGTGAATGAAAGTGCCGTGGCCTCGAAGATCATTGCCGCCGAGGTGGCGATCGCAGCCCCCCACAGTCCGAGCGTGGGGATCAAGACGACGTTGAGGCCGATGTTGAGGGCAAGGGTTGCGGCATAGACCATGGCGCAGACATTCTGGTAACCGCTCATCGTCAACAGGCTTTCGCATGGCCCGACCGCCGAGCGCGCGACCACCGCTGCCACCAGCAGGAACAGCAGCGGATAACCTTCATCGAAGCCGGGCCCGAACATGCTAATCAGCGGCTGGCCAAGCAACAGCACCAGAATTCCCATCGCGAGCGACGGCCAGAACGTCCAGGCAACCGTCTCGCGGGCGAAGCCGGCCAGTTTTTCCGGCTCGCTATGGGCAATCTGCGCGTAACGCTGGGCAACGCCGGCCTTGACGGCGAAATAGACGAAATGGACCAGCGCCAGCGTCTTCACCGTCGCGAAATAGATCGCGACCTTGTCGGGGTCCATGTAGAAGCCGACCATCAGCACATCGGCATTGGTGAGCAGGAAAAAGAAGCTCTCGACCAGAAAGATCGGCAGCGAAATCTGGAGCCAATAGCCGAGCCGGATATTGCGCGGACCTGCCGGGATGCGCTTGTCGGCGCGCGTGGTGACACGGGCGAACTGGGCAAGCGTTGTGACGTAGGTCGCGGCGATCGAGGCGATGACAGCGGTTTCGGCCGTTGGCGCCAGGCCTGCCATTACGGCTGCCGCCATGAAGACGAGGATCAGCACGGGACGTATGATGTAGGTCGGCACCAGCGCCTGGAATGCCCAGGCATTGGCGCGCGCCAGCCCTTGCAGGACGTCCGACAGCGCCAGCATCGGCAGGCAGAACATGCCGAGGAAGAACGGCACGACGTAGTAGCTTTCGATCCTGCCGGAGAAAAGCCAGACGCCTGCGATGCCGATGGCTGCGATGACGGTCGAGGCAGCCAGCACGAAAAGCCGGCTGGCCAAAAGCACGCCGCGCAATTCGGCGAGCATGCCTTTTTCGCGGTATTCGGAGATGAAGCGGATGATCGAGGTGTGGAAGCCGAAGCACGACAGGGAGCCGACGATGACCATCGTCACCCAGACCAGCACGAAGATGCCGTATTCGAAACTGCCCATCCAGCGCGCCAGAAGCACCTGGCTGACGAAGGCGATGGCCGCGCTGACGATGCGCACGGCAAAGGCAATGAGCGACATGCGACCGGCTTCGCCGCGTCCGTCGGGGCTGAAAAGTATCGCATCGACGCGGCGCAACAACGGCGTGACGCGCGAGGCAATATGCCCCGGCAACCACCGCTCAGCCGTCATCGCTGCGGAAAAACGCACCCAAACACTCCATCTTCCGCGGTTTTCGCTGACAGCATGTAGTTGAGAGCCATTAAGAAACGGTTGGACGGCTGTTTTGGGGCAGGGGAGGTGACATGATTTCGCAAGACGAACGCAGATCGATGCTGCGCGCCCATTCGATCGGACCAACGATGATCCGCTATCTCGAAGAAATCGGCATCGAGCGGCTTGCCGACCTGCGCGGTGCTGATCCGCAGCAGATAGCCATGCGCATCGACATCGCCATCGGGCGCAAGCACATCAACAGCCTGGGCGTGGTTGCTCTGCGCAATCTCATCGAACTGGCAAATAACGAGCCGTTCTGAGCTGCTTCAAAAATTCTTCGGTGGCTTGCGAAATTGCTCTTGACCTCAACTTTGGTTGAGGTCGCACAAATCGTTCCCGTTGAAGCAAGGAGAGCAAGAAAGATGGATCAGAACGCAAGCAAGGCACAACGCGTCTACAGAGTCGACAGGTTCGCGGTCCCCGATCAGGCGCGCGCCGAATTTCTCGGCAAGGTCCAGCAGACGCACGAACTGCTGAGGGTGCAGCCGGGCTTCCTGCAGGACATGCTGCTGGAGCAGCCGTCAGTGCCAGGCGAACTCAACGTCATCACGATCGTCGAGTGGGAAAGCGAGGCCGCAATCGCGCCGGCCAAGGCGAAGGTCCAGGCCATGCACGCTGAAGCGAATTTCAACCCGCAGGAGTTGATCGCGCGGCTCGGCATCAAGGCCGACATCGCCAACTACAGGCACATCTAGAGCCCAGAAACAGCAACGGCGACCCGTTAGGTCGCCGCTGATTTTTTCAAGCCTGCCTGCGATCAGGCAAATGTGCCGTGGCAGTGCTTGTATTTCTTGCCCGAGCCGCAAGGGCAGGCTTCGTTGCGTGAAACCTTGCCCCAGGTCGAGGGGTTGTTGGGGTCGCGGTCTTCGGCAGCGACAACGCGAGTATCTTCCAGCACGGCAACCGAGCCTTCGCCGAAATCGTCCTCGCCGGTCGTGCCGTCGATATGATGACCGAACATTTCAGGCGCTTCGGGCGGCGGGGCATCGGCGGCCTGGCGCACCAGTTCGACGCGCATCAGCTGCGCGGTGACTGCCTGGCGCAGATTGCCAAGCATCGCCTGGAACAGTTCGAAGGCCTCGCCCTTGTATTCGTTGAGCGGATCGCGCTGGGCGTAACCACGGAAACCCACGACCGAGCGCAAATGGTCGAGATTGACCAGATGCTCGCGCCACAGATGGTCGATGGTCTGCAGCACGACCGAGCGTTCCACATAGGTCATGACGTCGGGACCGAAGCGCTCGGCGCGGTCGGCTGCTGCCTTGTTGACCTCTGTGGTGATGCGCTCGCGGATGTCTTCGTCGGCGATGCCCTCTTCCTTGGCCCATTCTTCGATCGGCAGGTCGAGGTTGAGATACTGGATCACGCCTTCCTTGAGGCCGGTGACATCCCACTGCTCGGCATAGGCCGTCTCGGGAATGTGCTTGGTGACGAGATCGTCGATCACGTCCTGGCGCATTTCGCCGACGATCTCGGTCAGGCTTGTCGCGTCCATAAGCTCGAGGCGCTGCTCGAACACCACCTTGCGCTGGTCGTTCTGGACGTCGTCGTATTTGAGCAGGTTCTTGCGAATGTCGAAGTTGCGCGCCTCGACCTTCTTCTGGGCCTTCTCCAGCGCCTTGTTGATCCAGGGGTGGATGATGGCCTCGTCGTCCTTGAGGCCGAGCTTCTGCAGCATGCCGTCCATGCGTTCGGAGCCGAAGATGCGCATCAAATCGTCCTGCAGCGACAGGAAGAATTTCGACCGGCCCGGATCGCCCTGGCGGCCGGAACGGCCACGCAGCTGGTTGTCGATGCGGCGGCTTTCATGGCGTTCGGTGGCAAGTACGTAGAGGCCGCCGGCGGCGAGCGCCTTTTCCTTGAGGCGGGCCACATCCTCGCGGATCGCCTTTTCCTTGGCGTCGCGCTCGGGGCCGGCCGGCATGTCGGACAGCTCCTCGGCAATGCGCATGTCGGCGTTGCCGCCGAGCTGGATGTCGGTGCCGCGGCCGGCCATGTTGGTGGCGATGGTGATGGCACCCGGCTTGCCGGCCTGGGCGACGATCGACGCTTCGCGTTCGTGGTGGCGGGCGTTCAGCACTTCAAAATTCTTGAAGCCATCCTTGCGCAGCCGCTCGGCGAGCTGCTCTGACTTCTCGATCGAGGTCGTGCCGACCAGGGTCGGCTGACCCTTGGCGTTGGCTTCCTTGATCTCGCGGACGATCGCCTTGTATTTCTCCTCGACCGTCCGATAGACCTCGTCGTCCTCGTCGAGGCGCCTGACGGGAACGTTGGTGGGAACTTCGGTGACGTCGAGATTGTAGATGTTGCCGAACTCTTCCGCTTCCGTCAGCGCCGTGCCGGTCATGCCGGCGAGCTTTTCGTACATGCGGAAATAGTTCTGGAAGGTGACCGACGCCAGCGTCTGGTTTTCCGGCTGGATCGCCACGTGTTCCTTGGCTTCGAGTGCCTGGTGCAGGCCTTCGGAGAAACGGCGACCCGGCATCATGCGGCCGGTGAACTCGTCGATGATGACGATTTCGTTGTCCTTGACGATGTAGTCCTTGTCCTTCTGGAACAGGCGGTGCGCCTTGAGCGCGTTGTTGACGTGGTGAACCAGGGCAACGTTTTCGATGTCGTAGAGCGACTCACCCTTGAGCAGCCCTGCATCGCGCAGCATGTTCTCCATCTTCTCGGTGCCTTCTTCGGTGAAGATGGCGGTCTTCTGCTTCTCGTCGACTTCGTAGTCCGACGGAATCAGGTTGAGAAGGAAGGCGTCAACGGTATTGTACATTTCCGAACGGTCTTCGAGCGGACCGGAAATGATCAGCGGCGTACGGGCTTCGTCGACCAGGATCGAGTCGACTTCGTCGACGATCGCAAAGAAGTGACCGCGCTGCACCATCTGGGCGCGCTCATACTTCATGTTGTCGCGCAGATAGTCGAAGCCGAGTTCGTTGTTGGTGGCGTAGGTGATGTCGCAGGCATAGGCCGCGCGGCGCTCTTCGTCGGACAAGCCGTGGACGACGATGCCGACCGAAAGGCCGAGGAATTTGTACAGCCGGCCCATCCATTCGGCGTCGCGGCTGGCGAGGTAGTCGTTGACGGTAACGACGTGCACGCCCTTGCCGGTCAAGGCATTGAGATAGACGGGCAAGGTGGCGACCAGCGTCTTGCCTTCACCGGTACGCATCTCGGCGATGCCGCGACCGTGCAGCACCATGCCGCCGATCATCTGGACGTCGAAGGGACGCATGCCAAGCGCGCGCTTGGCACCTTCGCGCACTGTGGCGAATGCCGGGATCAGCAGGTCATCGAGGGAGGCGCCGTTGGCGATATCCTGGCGGAACTGCTCGGTCCGCGCCCGAAGCTGGTCGTCGGTCAGCGCCTGCAGTTCATTTTCCATTGCGTTTATCGCTTCCACCCGGGGCCGGGTCGACTTGACGCGGCGGTCGTTGGAGGAACCGAAAATCTTACGGGCGAGACCGCCGAGACTGACCATCAAGTGGCCCTTTCAATTCGAATGAAGCCGACTGTCCGCCGGCCGAACCTGCCGGGGATAGCGCGGTGGCAGGTTCAACACGAAAAGCGCCCGGAAAACGGTTCTGGACGCGAAGACGATGGACAGATAAGAGGGGGCACAACTTATGTCAACGTCGCAGAGAGCCTGCCGAAGACGCCAAATTCCGCCACATTTAGGTTGATTTGGAAGCGCGGTCATCCCCACCGGAGAGTTTAGATGCCTTTTTCGTTCCGTAGCGCCTCGCTTGCCAGTCTCGGACTCGCAGCCGGTCTCGTGGCGCTGTCGTCGCTGCCACTCGTCGCGCAGGAAGCTGCGCCCGCGGCCCAGACCGCAGCTCCCGCCGCTGCTCCTGTCGATCCGAATGCGATCGTGGCCACCGTCAATGGCGAGAACGTCACCGAAGCCGACATCACCTTGGCCGAGCAGGACCTTGGCCAGCAGTTCGGCAATCTGCCGCCCGAACAGCGCCGTGCCGCAGCTTTGTCGTCGATCATCGAGATCAGGCTGATGGCTGCCGCGGCAGTCGAAAAGGGCCTCGACAAGGACGCCGACTTCCAGCGTCGCCTGGCCTTCCTCGACCAGCGCGCCCTGCATGGCGAACTGGTGGAAAAAGAAGTCGCCGGCAAGATCACCGACGATGAGATCCGCGCCCGCTACGACAAGGAAATCGCTGGCCAGACGCCGGTCAACGAGGTCCATGCCCGCCACATCCTGGTCAAGACCAAGGAAGAGGCCGACGCGATCATCAAGAAGCTCGATGGCGGCGAGGACTTCCAGAAGCTCGCCAACGAAAACACCACCGACCCGAGCGGCAAGACCTCTGGTGGCGATCTCGGCTTCTTCGGCCCCGGCCAGATGGTGCCGGAATTCGAAAAGGCGGCACTCGCCCTTGAAATCGGCGCCTATTCCAAGGAGCCGGTGCAGACCCAGTTCGGCTGGCACATCATCAAGGTCGAAGACAAGCGCGCCCAGCAGCCGCCGGCATTCGACACCGTCAAGGACCAGGTCCGCTCGCTTCTGATCCGCGAGAAATATATCGAGCTGGTCAAGCAGATCCGCGCCGCCGGCAAGGTCGAAGTCACCGACCCGGCGCTGAAGACGGCGATCGACGCCATCGACGCGCAGAAGTAAATTTTCCAGTTCATGCTCAAAGGGCGGCGCCAATGGCGCCGCCCTTTTTGTTTGTCCGATTTTTGAAAAATCGCGACGCGCGGGTAAAATCAGCTGGGCGCTTGGGCCTTAATGCCGTGCACGATCACCCGGATCGCCGCACGCAAGGTCGCATCGTCCTCGTCGAGCCGGTCTGTGAGCAGGTGCACCCAGGCATAGGACGAGACCATGTCGGCGATTTGGGTCGGATCTACATCGGCAGCCACTTCGCCGCGCGCCTTGGCCCGCTCGATGATCTTGCCGGTATTGGCCCTGCGCCCAGCCGCATATTCGGCCAGCGCTTCAGCTGCGGCAGGATCGGATTGGGCCTCGGCCACCAGCGAGCGAAAGATGCCACCCGAGGGTGTTGTGCGCCAATGAGCAAACAGGCTCCTGGCGAAACCGAACAGGTCTTCTTCAATGCTGCCGCTGTCTGGGTAGGCGACATCGCCCTTCTGGCGTTGATAAACCTCGAGAAGCAGGGCCGTCTTGCTCGGCCACCAGCGATAGATCGTCGGCTTGCCGGCGCGCGCGCGGCGCGCGACCGCCTCGATCGAGAATCCGGCATGGCCATTTTCGCGCAGCACGGCTTCCGCCGCCTCAAGGATCGCCTCGGCGCTTTCAGGGCTCCGCCTCGCGCCGATCGATTTCCGCGCGCTGTCTGCTTCAATGCTCATCTCGTTCTCCGGTTCAGCAATAATCCTATACGACCTCTTGACGAAACGAAACGGCCCGTTTTATATAACGAAACGTTTCGTTCCGATGGAGATGGAAATGACTGCTTCTTCAACCCGCTTTTCCCGTCCTCGTTTCGCCCTCATGGTTTTGCTCGGCGTTTATCCGCTGATCACCGCACTTCTCTACGTCATCATGCCTTTGACCAATGGATGGTCGATCTGGCAGCGTACGCTTCTGATCGCCCCGCTGATGGTGGCGACGATAATCTGGGGTCTGATCCCAGCCATCCAGCGCCTGTTCCGAAGCTTCCTTAATCCAGCGGTGCATTGAGGTGGACCACGTCTTCGTGAGGTGAAAACGCCTTGCGAAGCCTCGCGCTATCGGGCAAACGGGGCCTGCATTCACCGTTTCCCGAGCCCGCAGAGGTTCCTCATGTCGACTACCGTTTCCCCGCTCGCACCGAAGAAATACCCCAAGATGCCCGCCATTGAGGGCGTGCGCATCGCGACCGCCGAGGCTGGCATCAAATATAAGGGCCGCACCGACGTGCTCGCCATGGTGTTCGACGAGGGTACTGCGGCGGCAGGCGTGTTCACCCGCTCCAAGTGCCCCTCGGCACCGGTCGACTTCTGCCGGGAGAACCTTACGGGCGGCAAGGCGCGCATCCTGGTGGTCAATTCGGGTAACGCCAACGCCTTCACCGGCAAGAAAGGTCGCGAGACTACCACGCTGACCGGCCAGGCAGCGGCCAAGGCCGCCGGCTGCACGCCAGGCGATGTCTTCTTGGCCTCGACGGGCGTGATCGGCGAGCCGCTCGACGCCGGCAAATTCAGCCACCTGCTGTCCGGCATGGTCAAGGATGCAAGGCCCGACCAGTGGACCGAGGCCGCCAAGGCCATCATGACCACCGACACCTATCCCAAGGTGGTGACGGCGACCGTCAAGCTCGGCGACACAGACGTCACCATCAACGGCATCGCCAAGGGTGCCGGCATGATCGCCCCCGACATGGCGACCATGCTGTCTTTCGTCGCCACTGACGCTCCGATTGCAGCTGAAGTGCTCCAGGACATGCTGTCGCGTGGCACCGCCAGCACCTTCAATGCGGTGACCGTCGACAGCGACACCTCGACTTCCGACACGCTGATGCTGTTTGCCACCGGTGCTGCGGCCAAGCGCGGCGCGCCGAAGATTTCCGATCCCAAGGACGCGCGGCTCGCATCGTTCCGCCGTGCGCTCAACAAGATGCTCAAGACGCTCGCGCTTCAGGTCGTGCGCGACGGCGAAGGCGCGCGCAAGCAGGTCGAAGTCACTGTCACCGGTGCCAAGTCGGCGCGCTCGGCCAAGCGCATCGCGCTGTCCATCGCCAATTCGCCGCTGGTCAAGACAGCGGTGGCCGGCGAAGATGCCAATTGGGGCCGCGTCGTCATGGCCGTCGGCAAGGCCGGCGAGCCGGCCGACCGCGATCTCTTGTCGATCTGGTTCGGCGACAACCGCCTTGCCCACAATGGCGAGCGCGATCCGAGCTATTCGGAAGCGGCGACCTCTGCCTATATGAAGGGCGATGACATCGTCATCCGCGCCGACATTGGTATCGGCCGCGGCAAGGCGACGGTGTGGACCTGCGACTTGACCAAGGAATATGTCGCCATCAACGGCGACTACCGGAGCTGATAGCCCACGTGAACCAGAACCGTCCGTCGCACGAACTCGCAATCGTCCGCCGCTACGAAGCGGCGGGTTTTCGCGCCTGGCCGGCGGCGGCTGTCCACTATGACGGCACCTGGCTGGTCAGGCTGACCGCGGGCCACCCGGCCAAGCGGCTCAATTCGGTCAATCCGCTCGACCCCGCCGACATCCGCAACATTCCCGACCGTATCGCGCGCGCCAGCCGCCGCTTCGAGGCCTATGGTCGGCCGCTCACCTTCCGCATGTCGCCTTTGTCTGGGCCAGCGATCGCTGCCCATCTCGATCGTGAGCACTGGACCACCTTTTCGGAATCGCTGGTCATGCGGCTGTCGCTCGATGATGGCCTCGTCGACCACGCGATGGACCAGATCCCGCTCAAGGACATTGGCCGCTTTGTCAGCGCCTCCATGGCGGTGCACGGCATCGATGCGTCGCTGAGGCCGGGCCTGTCCGAGATCATCGGCGCGATCCAGCCGGAGGCCGGCCTTTTCGTCCTGGAGCAGGACGAGCAGCCGGTAACATCGGTGATCTGCGTCCACGACAACGACCTTGCCGGCCTGTTCGAGATTGCCACCACCCAAGCCGAGCGCGGCAAGGGTTTTGGCCGCCGGCTGATCCTCTCGGCGCTGAAATGGGCGCGCCTGAGGGGTGCCCGTCAGGCCTGGTTGCAGGTCGAGGCCGCCAATGAAGGCGCCATTCGCCTTTATACCAAGATGGGCTTCAAGGAAGTCTATCGTTACCACTATCGCCGCCCGCCGGAGGCCTGATTTGACCGAACAGGGAAAACGCCTGCTCCTGGTGGCGGCTTGCGCGCTGGTGGATGCCGACGGCCGTGTGCTTTTGGCCCAGCGACCTGAAGGCAAGTCGCTGGCTGGCCTGTGGGAATTCCCCGGCGGCAAGGTCGAACAGGGCGAAACGCCCGAGCAAACGATCGTCCGCGAGCTGCTTGAAGAAATCGGTATCGAGACCAAGGCCGCTTGCCTGGCCCCGTTGACCTTTGCCAGCCACACCTATGAAGATTTCCACCTGCTGATGCCGCTTTATGTCTGCCGCCGCTTCTGGGGCATACCCGAGCCGAGGGAGGGCCAGGTGCTGAAGTGGGTGCGGCCGAAGCAGATGCGCGACTACCCGATGCCGCCTGCCGACGAGCCGCTGATTCCATTCCTCATCGATCTGTTGTGATCCGGCCATATTAGCCAGCGTTAAGGCAAAGTTTATCCAATCGTGAAAAATTGAATGGCAGCCGGCGGTGATCGGCTGCGCATCGACACGGCGTTGGGGGGCTTCGCCTATGCAGGCTGATAAGGAGTGGGACCTGATCCGCCCCGAGCGCCAGTCTTCGGCCGTCAGGGCGAGTGCTGGCATCCTGCGTGTCGCGTTGCTGTTTGGCTTTGCCGCAATTGCCCTTGCGCTTATCGCTACGCCTTATCTCGACGGCAAGGCGCGCATGCAGGTCGGGCAGGTGCGGTTCGATGGGCTCGACTACACCCCCACCGGCTCGATTCACCGCAACTCGAGCTATACGCTGCGCCGCAGCGTGCTGCAGCAATCGCCCCAATCGGTTTGCGTCATCTCAGAAAACGGCGCGCGCAGCGGTCAGTGCTGACGACGCTCTAAGTCTTTGAATCTGCACACCGTGCATTTCGAAAATCGATTCCGATGCGCTGGCGGCTTCATCGCACGTTAAGCCTATGCCATTAACCTTTCTTAATCTGTCAAAGCTATGGTTTCTCCAACGAGAGGGGTGGGCGCGACCGATGATCTGGCGATTTCTGAGGGACGAAAAGGGTGCCACGGCGATCGAATACGGGTTGATAGCAACCCTGATCGCGGTGGCCATTGTTGGTAGCTTTGGGCAACTTGCAAGCCAGCTGGAATTCCTTTGGGGCGACAACGACAGCGAGCTTCAAAAAGCGCTGAACAAGTAGTGATTGACGCTACTTCTTGCCTTCCTCGCCAAGCACCTTGGTGAGCGACACCTGTGCTGAACCCGGTTTGAGCGGCTTTTGCTGCGACGGATCAGGCGCCCATCCCGACAGCCAGATGAACGAAAAGCTTGCCCGCACGCGCCCGTCAGGGTCCGAAAAGCGTTCGGCATAAATCTCTGCAGCACGCTGGAACAGCCGCCTTGTCGCCGGCTTGCGCGACCGGTCGGAAAGCGAGCTGGTAACCCCCATCGCCCTGAGATCGGCCATCAGCCCGAACATCGTGTCGTAGCGCACCGTCACCGTATCGACATCGGCGACGGGCAGGGCAAATCCCGCGCGTTGCAACAGCCCGCCGGCATCGCGAACGTCGGTGAAAGGAATGACGCGCGGACTTGCGCCGCCCAAAATTTCCGTTTCCGCCGCAAGCAGGCTCTCGCGCAACTCGACGAGCGTGCCCGCCCCGGCCAGAACGCCAAGAAACAGCCCGTCCGGCTTCAGTGCGCGGCGGATCTGGATCAGCTGGCCCGGGATGTCGTTGGCCTCCTGCAACGCCAACAGCGACACCGCGAGGTCGATGCTGGCCGGTTCCAGCGCGATGGTCTCGGGATCGGAGACGATACCCGGCCCGCCACCGAGAAAGCTCTTGTCGGCCTCGACGCGAACCAGTTCCTTGACCTTGCCGCTGGCAGCGAGCACCGCCATCGCCGCCGGGCTGACCGAGAAAATGGCCGCACCGCGCTCGAATTTGCGCTCGACCGTCGAAAGCCGCTCAGTGAGGTCTTCGGCGGCGCGTGCCATCAGGAAGTCGGCGCCGGCCACTGCTTGTGCCAATGCGCGCCGGCGGTGGGCGATCACGAGGTTGGCGTCGAAAATGGCTTGCACGTCAGGATGTCCTTGTTCGCCGGGTTTCTGTTATGGTCGCCCGACCTCGAACTGTCGTGGCCGATCCGATGCCGGAGATCAAGGGCCTCGCTTTGTCAGTCGCCGCTTGGCCGGCGCGGATGCTGTTTCCGCCGGTATGCGCCGGCTGCCGCCGTCAGGTGACGCAGCCAGGCGCGCTATGCGGCGCTTGCTGGCCAAAACTGCGGTTTCTTGAAAAGCCTTGGTGCGAGGTGATGGGCACGCCGTTCAGCCATGATTTCGGCACAGGCTTCCTTTCCGCCGAGGCAATCGCCGATCCACCGCCTTTTGCCAGGGCGAGGGCCGCCGTCACTTACTCCGGTGTCGCCCGCCGCATGGTGCAGGGCCTGAAGTTCCATGACCGCACCGATCTGGCTCCATGGATGGCGCGCTGGATGCTGCGCGCGGGTGCCGAACTCGTCGCCGACGCGGAGGTCGTGGTGCCGGTACCGCTGCATTGGCGCCGTTTCTTCTGGCGCCAGTTCAACCAGTCGGCGGAGCTTGGCCGCACCATTGCTTCGCTCTCCGGCGTGCCTTTCGCGCCGACCACAGTGCGCCGCGTCAAGCGCACGCGCCAGCAGATCGGCCTTGGCCAGCGCGAGCGCGAAGACAATGTGCGGGCGGCCTTCGCTGTGCCCCTTGAGGCCGAGATCGACATCAGGGGCAGGCGGGTGCTCGTCGTCGATGACGTCTACACCACTGGTGCCACAGTTGCTTCGGTTACCCGCGCGCTCAAGAAAAGCGGGGCGAGTGCCGTCGACGTGCTGACTTTCGCGCGTGTGCTGCCAGGGGACTTCCGGCCCGACGAGGCAGACACTATATAGTCGACCAAGGACAACGGATTTTCGCCATGGTCGATGTGACTATCTATACGCGCATGATGTGCAGCTACTGCACGGCGGCAAAGCGGCTTTTGGAACGCAAGGGCGTTGCATTCACCGAACATGACGCTAGCTTCTCGCCTGAGCTTCGGCAGGAAATGATCACGCGCGCCAATGGCCGCGCGACGTTCCCGCAGATTTTCATCGGCAACACCCATGTCGGTGGTTGTGACGACCTGCATTCGCTCGATGCGCAAGGCAGGCTCGACGACCTTTTGGCAACCGGCGCATAGAACTGAGGACGGACCATGGCGATTTTCAAGGCGGCAGCAGTGCAGATGCGTTCGGGCAAGGAGCCTGAGCGTAACGCACGCGATTTCGAAGCACTGGTCCGCGAGGCAGCTGGCCTCGGTGCCACCTATGTGCAGACGCCCGAAATGACTGGCGCCATCATTGGCGACAAGGATGCGCGGGCCGCGGCCTTCACCTCGGAAGATCGCGACGTGATCGTTGCGAGCGGCCGCAAGCTCGCCGCTGAGCTCGGCATCCACCTGCATGTCGGGTCGACGGCCATCGTGCGCGCCGACGGCAAGCTCGCCAACCGCGCCTTCCTGTTTGGCCCGGATGGCTCGACACTCGCCGTTTACGACAAGATCCACATGTTCGACGTCGATCTCGACAATGGCGAGAGCTGGCGCGAATCCTCGGCCTACGAGCCCGGCACCGAGGCTGTCGTCGCCGACACCTCGCTTGCCAAGATCGGCTTTGCCATCTGCTACGATTTGCGCTTCCCCCAGCTGTTCCGTGCCGAGGCTCTTGCTGGCGCCGAGCTGTTGACCGCTCCCGCTGCATTCACACGCCAGACTGGCCTTGCCCATTGGCATGTGCTGTTGCGCGCGCGCGCCATCGAAAACGGCGCCTTCGTCATCGCTTCGGCCCAGGGTGGCAAGCACGAGGACGGCCGCGAGACCTTCGGTCACTCGCTGATCATCGATCCGTGGGGCCGCATTCTCGCCGAGGCAGCGCATGACGAGCCCGGCGTCATCATAGCCGAGATTGATACGCGTCATTCTGCTGACGCGCGCAAGAAGATCCCGAACCTGAAGAACGCGCGCGAATTCGCCGTGTCGCTTCGCCGAGCCGGCGAGGGGGCGCTCAGAGGAGCCGCATCTTGATCCGCTTTTCGCTTCATTGCGACCATGCGCATGACTTTGAAGGCTGGTTCCGCAGCAACGACGACTTCGAGACCCAGCGCAAGCGCGGTTTTGTCTCTTGCCCCGAATGCGGCTCGCAGAAGATCGAAAAGGCGCTGATGGCGCCTGCCGTCTCGACCTCGCGCAAGCAGGAAAAGGTTGCGCTCGCCATGGGCGAGCAGCAGCGCAAGATGATGGCGGCACTCAAGGAGCTGTCCGAAAAGGTGCGTGAGAACGCCGAAAATGTCGGTGACAAATTCGCCGAAGAAGCGCGCAAGATCCATTTCGGCGAGACCGAAGCGCGAGGCATCTACGGTGCTGCGACCATCGACGAGGCCAAGGGCCTCGCCGAAGACGGCATCGACTTCATGCCGCTCCCGGTATTCCCCGACGACCGGAACTGACGTTCATGGCCGAAGGCGCCGGGGAAATGCTGAAACCTCAGCAGCCAGCGGCTGCCTGCAAGCCCAAATCAGCACGTCCAAGCATCGTCTTTCCGTTCCTGCAGTGGCTGATATCTAAGTCACACCACACGCGCCGTATCGACGGCGTGCAGGTCCTCGCATCGGAGATGGCCAATGTGGAGCGAGTCGAGACTGCCTTAAATCTTATCCGCGATCATGATCCCATTCGCTATAGCCGCCTGATCCGCGACTTGGAGCAGATTTGGGTGTGGGCGATCCCCGGAAGTGTCGGCCGCTTCAGGCACTTAGGCTGGACCTGCGATCTCGACAAGCAATTCGTGGAAACGACAGCACCCGATTTGATTGCCTCGGTCATCGTGCACGAAGCAACCCACGCGCGCTTGTTTCGTATGGGGGTTGGCTACGAGGAGGCCGTCCGGGAACGGGTCGAACAAATCTGCCTGCGCAGAGAATTGGCGTTTGCGCGTAAATTTCCGGATGGGATCGACAGCCATGGGGTCGAGGCCATCCTCCATTCGTTGCCGGACCTGAGTAACGAGGGCTTTGATCGGCGACGTAGCGAAGACTACCGCGCGGTTTTCCTGCGGAATGGCGTGCTAGGGTGGCTGGTCAATTTCGTTATTGTGACAGGCAGTTGGCTGCATCGGCGAAGAGCCAGAAAAAGGAAGTCAGCTGGACCTAGCTGAGCCTGGCTAGGAAGCGGCCACTCGACGCCTGATCCCGAACTTCGCTGCAACGGGAGAGGCGGCCTCAGGCCGCCTTTTCCGCCAGCACCATGTAGTTGACGTCCATGTCGCGGGATTTCTGCCAGCGATCGGAGAGCGGGTTGTAGGTCACCCCGGTGCGGTCGATGGTGGCGAGGCCAGCGCCCACAAGCGCCTTGTCGAGCTCTTCGGGGCGTACCAGCTTGCCGTATTGGTGGGTGCCGCGCGGCAGCCAGCGCAGCACATATTCAGCGCCGACGATGGCAAGGCCGAGGGCCTTGAAGGTGCGGTTGATGGTGGCAACGAACATGATGCCGCCGGGCTTGACCATTTCGCCGCATTTCTTGACGAACAGCTCGACATCGGCGACGTGCTCGACGACTTCCATGTTGAGGATGACGTCGAATTTTTCGCCCGCATCGGCCAGGTCTTCGGCTGTCGTGGCGCGATAATCCACCGTCACGCCGGCTTCGGCCGCATGGATCTTCGCTACTTCGATGTTGGTCGCGGACGCGTCGGCGCCGACAACTTCAGCGCCCAGGCGCGACATTGGCTCGCACAACAGGCCGCCACCGCAGCCGATGTCGAGGATGCGCAAGCCTTCGAATGGCCGCGCGGCGTGGGTGTCGCGGCCAAAGCGTGTCGCGACCTGATCGCGGATATAGCCCAGGCGCACGGGATTGAACTTATGCAGCGGGCGGAACTTGCCGTTGGGGTTCCACCATTCGGCGGCGAGTGCTGAGAACCGCTCGACTTCTCCGGCATCGATGGTCGATGGGCGGGGATCTGGCATTGATGTGGTCTCCTTCGAGCGCAAGGAAGTCGGGTCTGGCGCCCGGATTGTCAAGGCGACAATTTCCGCGCCTTGCGGAAGCTGACGGTTTTGGCTATGCAGGCCGCGCATTCGGCACCGTGCCAAGCATCGGTGTTTTCACTCATTTTCCGGCCCCCTTGGGGCCGGCGTATATGGCAAGGGCATTTCGCTTCTATGGCGCGCATCGTGATGAAATTCGGCGGGACATCCGTCGCCGACATCGCCCGAATCCGCAACGTCGCGCGCCATGTCAAACGTGAGGTTGACGCGGGCCACGAGGTTGCCGTCGTTGTTTCGGCCATGTCCGGCAAGACCAACGAACTGGTCGCCTGGACCCGCGACGCCTCGCCGATGCACGATGCCCGCGAATATGATGCCGTTGTCGCCTCGGGCGAACAGGTGACCGCCGGTCTTTTGGCCCTTGCGCTGCAGAACATCGGCGTCAATGCGCGCTCCTGGCAGGGCTGGCAGATCCCGATCAAGACCGACAACGCCCATGGTGCGGCCCGCATCCTCGACATTGACGGCTCGTTCCTGATCAAGCGTTTCCAGGAAGGCCAGGTTGCTGTCGTCGCCGGCTTCCAGGGCATTGGCCCGGACAATCGCATCTCCACGCTCGGCCGTGGCGGTTCCGACACCTCGGCTGTCGCAATCGCTGCAGCGGTGAAGGCCGATCGTTGCGATATCTACACCGATGTCGATGGGGTCTATACTACCGATCCGCGCATCGAGCCCAAGGCGCGCCGCCTGTCGCGCATCTCGTTTGAAGAAATGCTCGAAATGGCTTCGCTCGGCGCCAAGGTGCTGCAGGTCCGCTCGGTCGAACTCGCCATGGTGCACAAGGTCCGCACCTTCGTGCGTTCTTCCTTCGAGGATCCCGATGCGCCCGGCATGGGGGATTTCCTCAACCCGCCTGGTACTCTCATTTGTGACGAGGATGAAATCGTGGAACAGCAGGTCGTCACCGGAATTGCCTACGCCAAGGACGAAGCTCAGGTCTCGCTGCGCCGTGTCGCTGACCGGCCGGGTGTCGCCGGCGGGATCTTCGGGCCGCTGGCCGAGGCCAACATCAATGTCGACATGATCGTCCAGAACATCTCCGAGGACGGCAAGTTCACCGACATGACCTTCACCGTGCCTTCGGGCGACGTGAACAAGGCACTCGCCGTGCTTGAAAAGATCCGCCCCGACATCGGCTATGACGCGGTCCAGCACGACGAGGGCATGTCCAAGGTGTCGGTCATCGGCATCGGCATGCGCAGCCATGCCGGTGTTGCCGCAACCGCCTTCCAGGCGCTGGCGGCCAAGGGTATCAACATCCGCGCCATCACCACCTCCGAGATCAAGATTTCCATCCTGATCGACGGTCCCTACACGGAACTTGCTGTTCGCACTTTGCATTCCGTCTACGGTCTCGATAAGCAGTAGTATTAGGAGTCGAGCGTCACCGCGTTGCCGGCGTGCAGCATGTGCAGCGCCGGGTCCAAACCATTGGAGACGGTGAATGATACGTGACATGGCCGCTGGGCCGCGCGTACTTCTGAAACGGCTCCGCGAGTTGATGGCGGAGCCCCTCGAGCCACAGGAACGGCTCGATAGGATCGTGCGCGATATCGCCGCCAACATGGTGGCCGAAGTCTGCTCGCTTTATGTGCTGCGCGCCGACTCGGTGCTTGAGCTCTACGCCACCGTCGGTCTGAACCCGAACGCCGTTCACCTTGCGCAATTGCGTCTGGGCCAGGGCCTGGTCGGTACGATCGCGGCGAGTGCGCGCGCGCTCAACCTGTCCAACGCCCAGGAACATCCCGCCTTCGCCTATCTGCCGGAGACGGGCGAGGAGATCTACCACTCCTTCCTCGGCGTTCCGGTGTTGAGGGCAGGGCGCACGCTCGGCGTCCTGGTCGTCCAGAACAAGACCATGCGCCACTACCGCGACGACGAGATCGAGGCGCTCGAAACCACCGCCATGGTCATCGCCGAAATGATCGCATCCGGCGACATCGGCCGCCTGAGCCGTCCTGGCCTTGAACTCGATATGTCGCGCCCGGCGAGCTTCACCGGCATTGCCTTCAACGAAGGTGTGGGCCTTGGCCATGTCGTGCTGCACGAGCCTCGTATCGTCGTCACCAACCTGTTTAACGAAGACAGCGACGAGGAACTGCGCCGGCTTGAGGATTCGCTCGGCTCGCTGCGCCTGTCCATCGACGACATGCTGGAACGCCGCGACGTCGCCTTCGAGGGCGAGCATCGCGAGGTTCTCGAAGCTTATCGCATGTTCGCCAACGATCGCGGCTGGGTGCGGCGGCTCGAAGAGGCGATCCGCAATGGCCTGACGGCTGAAGCTGCCGTCGAAAAAGTGCAAAGCGACATGCGTGCGCGCATGCTGCACATGACCGATCCTTATCTGCGCGAGCGGATGAGCGATTTCGACGATCTCGCCAACCGCCTTTTGCGCCAGCTCATGGGCCGTGGCCCCGAGACGATCGCTGAATCTCTGCCTAAGGACGCCATCATCGTTGCGCGCTCGATGGGAGCTGCCGAACTGCTCGACTATCCGCGCGACAGGCTGCGCGGCCTGGTGCTGGAGGACGGTGCGCCGACCAGCCACGTCGTCATCGTGGCGCGCGCCATGGGCATTCCCGTCGCTGGCCAGATGAAGGGCGCCGTTTCCATGGCGGAAAACGGCGACCCCATCATCGTCGATGGCGTCGAGGGTACGGTCCATCTGCGCCCGCAGGCCGACCTGGAAGCCGCCTACGCCGAAAAAGTGCGCTTCCGCGCCCGCAGGCAGGAGCTCTATCGCGAGCTGCGCAAGAAGCCTTCGCAGTCCAAGGACGGCATCGCTGTCGACCTTTTGATGAATGCCGGCCTTGCCGTCGACCTGCCGCAGCTCGCCGAGGCGGGTGCCGCGGGCATCGGCCTGTTCCGCACCGAGTTGCAGTTCATGGTCGCCTCGACCTTCCCGCGCGCCGAAGCGCAGGAAAAGCTCTACCGCGACGTGCTCGACATCGCGCGCGGTCGTCCCGTCACCTTCCGCACCATCGACATCGGCGGCGACAAGGTACTGCCCTATTTCAAGGGCTCGGGGCAGGACGAAGAAAACCCCGCCCTTGGCTGGCGCGCCATCAGGCTCACGCTCGACCGTCCGGGCCTCTTGCGCACGCAAGTCCGCGCGCTGCTCAAGGCGGCCGGTGGGCGCGAGCTCAAGGTCATGCTGCCGATGGTCACCGAGCTTGGCGAGATCGCCCAGGCACGCGAGATCATCGACCGCGAGGTTAGGCACCTGTCGCGCTTCGCTCACCATCTTCCGACGAGCCTCAAGCTCGGTGCCATGGTCGAAGTGCCGTCGCTGTTGTGGCAGCTCGATGAGCTCATGCAGGCGGTCGATTTCGTTTCGGTCGGCTCCAACGACCTGTTCCAGTTCGTCATGGCCGCCGACCGTGGCAACACGCAGCTTGCCGATCGCTTCGACCCGCTGTCGGTGCCCTTCTTGAGGGTGCTCAAGCAGATCGCCGATGCCGGTTTGCGCAACCACACGCCTGTCACGCTGTGCGGCGAACTTGCCGGCAAGCCGATCTCGGCGATGGCGCTGCTTGGTCTTGGCTACCGTTCGATCTCCATGTCGCCGGCCTCCATCGGGCCGGTCAAGGCCATGCTGACCGAGCTTCCTCTCGGTGAGTTGAAGTCCTTCTTCGACGATAACCTTTCCGGTCCTGCCGCTAGCCTGCCGATGCGCGCGCTGCTTCAGGCCTTTGCGGACGACCGTTCCATACCATTATGATCAGCCTGCCCCATGACCGAATGAACCAAGTCGTCAAGAACTTCGAGATGCTCGAAGCGCAGATGGCTGCCGGGCCTGCGCCCGACGTCTATGTCAAACTCGCGTCGGAATATTCCGACATCCAGGAGCTTGTCGCCAAGATCCGCGAGCTGCGCGGGGCCGAGCAGGAGCTTGCCGATCTCGAGGCGATGCTGTCCGACAAGGGCACCGATGCCGAAATGCGTGCGCTTGCCGAAATGGACAAGCCCGAGGTTAAAGACCGCATCGAGAGCCTCCAGCAGGAAATCCAGATCCTGCTTTTGCCCAAGGACGCAGCCGACGAGCGCAACGCCATCCTCGAAATCCGTGCCGGCACCGGGGGCGACGAGGCGGCATTGTTTGCCGGCGACCTCTACCGCATGTATGAGCGCTACGCGGCCTCGCGTGGCTGGCGCTTCGAAGTGGCGTCCGCCAGCGACGGCGACGCCGGTGGCTTCAAGGAAATCATCGCCACCGTCTCGGGCAAGGGCGTGTTTGCCCATCTGAAATTCGAGTCCGGCGTCCACCGCGTCCAGCGCGTGCCGGCGACCGAAGGCAGTGGCCGTATCCATACCTCCGCTGCGACGGTTGCCGTTTTGCCGGAAGCCGAGGAAGTCGATATCGACATCCGCCCCGAAGACATCCGCATCGACACGATGCGCGCCTCGGGCTCAGGTGGCCAGCACGTCAACACCACCGACTCGGCCGTGCGCATCACCCATTTGCCCACCGGCATCATGGTGGTGCAGGCCGAAAAATCGCAGCACCAGAACCGCGCACGCGCCATGCAGATCCTGCGCGCGCGCCTCTACGACATGGAGCGCAGCCGCGCCGATGAGGAACGTTCGTCATCGCGCAAATCGCAGGTCGGCTCTGGTGACCGCTCAGAGCGCATCCGCACCTACAATTTCCCGCAAGGGCGCCTGACCGACCACCGCATCAACCTGACGCTCTACAAGCTCGACCGGGTGATGATGGGCGAACTCGACGAAGTCATCAACGCGCTGATCTCCGATCATCAGTCCAAGCTTCTGGCTGATATGGGCTCGGATGGCTGAGCGCCCACTCGGCGAACTCCTGCGCCACGCACGCCAGCGGCTCGCCGGCGCGGGCATAACCGACGCGGCCTTTGATTCACGGCTGATCGTCGAACATTTTTCCGGCACGACGCGCACCGATGCGATTTCGTCGCCCGACAGGCTCGTCGGGCAGGTCGCCGAGATCGAAGCAGCACTCGATCGCCGTATCGCAGGCGAACCCGTCCACCGCATCTTGGGTTATCGCGAATTCTACGGCATGCGCCTCAACCTCTCCGCCGAGACGCTGGAGCCGCGCCCCGACACCGAGACGCTGGTCGATGCGGTCTTGCCCTTCGTCCACGAGACTGCGGCGCGCGCGGGCATCTGCCGCATTCTCGATCTCGGCACCGGCACCGGTGCGATTGCGCTCGCGCTGGTCACCCAGGAGCCGAAAGCCGTGGCGATCGGCGTCGACGTTTCCGACGATGCGCTGGCGACCGCGGCGGCCAATGCCGCCCAGCTCGGCGTTGCCGCGCGCTTTTCAGCAAAAAAATCCGACTGGTTTGCTGAGATTCATGGTCTTCACCATTTAATAGTCTCAAATCCTCCCTATATAGCTTCACTAGAGATCGAGGATTTGCAGAACGAGGTTCGCAATTTTGATCCGCGCCGCGCGCTCGACGGCGGCCCGGACGGTCTTGAGCCATACAGAACAATCGCGTCGGGTGCCGCGCGCCATCTTGAAAAAGATGGTCTTGTCGGGCTCGAAATCGGGCACGACCAGCGGCGCGACGTGACTGAGATATTCGAGCAGGCCGGTTACATTTTGTTCGCCCAGCACAAGGACTTGGGTGGCAACGACCGGGTGCTCGTATTCCGGCGCTGACCATGGCCTTTCGGCACCGCAAAAAACCGCTTGGCAAGGAAAGTGAATGCCGCTAGGTTCCGGCAACCGGATGAGACGAAGCAGGCAGTGCTGTTAACGATTCGGTTTCCTTCGAAACTAGCTGCCTTCTTGCGTAGACGACGCTCTAGCTTCGTGCGGGGATCGTCCGGCAAGTGACATGAAACCGAAACAGGATGGCATGTGGCGCCGACGCAAGAATGTTGCGGGCGATCACCGGCGGAAAGTTACGAAACGGCAGGCCGCCTAAGTGCCCCCGTTCGGGTTAGACTTCAACACAAAGAGAATCTGATGAGGCCACAACAGCAGAATAGGCGCATGCGCGGTCGTAATAACAATAATAACAATAACAACAATAACAATAACAACGGCAACAATAACAACCGCAAGGGTCCCAACCCGCTTACGCGCAACTATGAGAGCAACGGTCCTGATGTAAAGATCCGTGGCTCCGCGCAGCAGATCGCCGAAAAATACACCACTCTGGCGCGAGACGCGCACAGCTCCGGCGACCGGGTGATGGCCGAAAACTATCTCCAGCACGCAGAGCATTACAATCGCATCATTGCCGCCGCCATGGCGCAGATGCCGATCCAGCAGCAACAACAGAGCCGCGACGAGTTCGATTCCGACATGGATGACGAGCGCGACGACGATATGAGCGGCAACAACTTTGCCGAGGCTCCGGCCCAGCAGGTTCATGTCCAGCCGCAGCCGGTTGTCAACGGCACCGGCCCGCAGCCTGACATCGAAGGCACGCCGGCAGAGGTCGCCCTCAATCCGGAAGCTGCCGGCGAAGTCCAGCCGCGTGAAGGCCGCCGCGAGCGCCGCCCCCGCAATGAGGGCCGTCGTCCCGAACGTCGCCAGCCTGACCAGCAGGCAGAGCCCCAGCAGGCTGAAGTTGAAGCCGTGCAGGCGGTTCAGGCAGCGCCGGTCGAGGCAGCGCAGGTTGAAGCTGCACCGGTGGTCGAGGCACAGGCGATTGTGGCAGCTGAAGGCGAAGTGGAAGTTCCGCGTCGCAGCCGCCGTCCTCGCCGTGGCGAACGCGCCCGCGCCGAAGGCGAAGCTGCGGTAGAGGGCGAAGCGCCCGCTGCCGACACCGGACTTGCCGCCGTCGAGAGCTAAAGCTTGGCCGGGTAACCGGAACATCGTGAAATCGTCAAAACGGCGGGGGAGAAATTCCTCGCCGTTTTTGTTTTTTGACTTCGATCAATGCACCTTGAGGGATATCGTCCTACTCACCATATCACGCTCAGTTGGGTCCGGCCCTTTTGGGCGGATCCGTCACCTTGAGCCTAACCGGTGCCGCCAAGCGGGCCGGGTACGGAATGGAGACATAGAATGAATCTTGAGAAATACTCCGAGCGCGTCCGCGGCTTTATCCAGTCCGCCCAGACGATGGCGCTTTCGCGCAACCACCAGCAGTTCACCCCCGAACATATCCTCAAAGTCCTTGTCGACGACGACGAGGGCCTTGCCGCCTCGCTGATCGAACGCGCCGGCGGCCGCGCCGGCGACGTCAAGCTTGGCGTCGAGGCAGCGCTCGATGCGTTGCCGAAGGTCGAGGGCGGCAACGGCCAGCTCTATATGGCCCAGCCGCTCGCCAAGGTGTTTTCGACAGCAGAGGACCTTGCCAAGAAGGCCGGCGACAGTTTTGTCACCGTCGAACGTCTGCTGACTGCGCTTGCCGTCGAGAAGTCGGCCAAGACCTCCGAGATACTCGCCAAGGCGGGCGTCACGGCGCAGGCGCTCAATGCCGCGATCAATGAAATCCGTAAAGGCCGTACCGCCGACTCGGCAACTGCCGAGCAGGGATACGACGCCTTGAAGAAATACGCCCGCGACCTGACGGCGGATGCCCGTGCCGGCAAGCTCGATCCGGTCATCGGCCGCGACGACGAGATCCGCCGCACCATCCAGGTCCTGTCGCGCCGGACCAAGAACAATCCGGTGCTGATCGGCGAGCCGGGCGTCGGCAAGACCGCCATCGCCGAGGGCCTTGCTTCGCGCATCGTCAATGGCGACGTACCGGAATCGCTGAAGGACAAGCAGCTGATGGCGCTCGACATGGGCGCGCTGATTGCTGGCGCGAAGTATCGCGGCGAGTTCGAGGAGCGGCTGAAGGCCGTGCTTTCGGAAGTCACCGCGGCTGCCGGCGGCATCATTTTGTTCATCGATGAGATGCACACGCTGGTCGGCGCTGGCAAGGCTGATGGCGCGATGGACGCGTCCAACCTTCTGAAGCCCGCCCTTGCGCGCGGCGAGCTGCATTGCGTTGGCGCCACCACGCTTGAAGAGTATCGCAAGCATGTCGAAAAGGATGCCGCCCTTGCCCGCCGCTTCCAGCCGGTCTTCGTTTCGGAGCCGACCGTCGAGGACACCATCTCGATCCTGCGCGGGCTGAAGGAGAAATACGAACAGCACCACAAGGTCCGCATCTCGGATTCGGCGCTGGTCGCAGCCGCCACGATGTCCAACCGCTACATCACCGACCGTTTCCTGCCCGACAAGGCGATCGACCTGATCGACGAGGCAGGCTCGCGGCTGCGCATGCAGATCGATTCCAAGCCCGAGGCCCTCGACGAGATCGACCGCCGCATCATGCAGCTGAAGATCGAGCGCGAAGCGCTCAAGATCGAGAAGGATGACGCCTCCCGCGATCGTCTCGAACGGCTCGAAAAGGAGCTGGCCGGGCTCGAGGAAGAGTCGACCCAGGTGACCAGCCAGTGGATGTCGGAAAAAGAAAAGCTCGGGCTCGCCGCCGACCTCAAGGGCAAGCTTGAAGAAGCACGCAACGAACTCGCCATCGCTCAGCGCAAGGGCGAGTTCCAAAAGGCGGGCGAGCTTGCCTATGGCCGCATCCCCGAGCTCGAAAAGAAGCTCGTCGAGGCCGAAGCGCTCGAAGGCCGCGGCACCATGGTCGAAGAGACCGTGACGCCCGAGCATATCGGCCATGTCGTGTCGCGCTGGACCGGTATCCCTGTCGACAAGATGCTGGCAGGCGAGCGCGAGAAGCTGTTGCGCATGGAAGACGAGATCGGCGTTCGCGTCGTCGGCCAGGGCGAGGCCGTGCAGGCCGTGTCCAAGGCGGTGCGGCGCGCACGTGCTGGGCTGCAGGATCCGAACCGGCCGATCGGCTCGTTCATGTTCCTGGGGCCGACGGGCGTCGGCAAGACGGAGCTCACCAAGGCGCTCGCCGACTATCTGTTCGACGACGAGCATGCGCTGGTGCGCATCGACATGTCCGAGTTCATGGAAAAACACTCCGTGGCCCGGCTGATCGGCGCGCCTCCCGGCTATGTCGGCTATGAGGAAGGCGGCACGCTGACCGAAGCCGTGCGCCGCAGGCCTTACCAGGTGATCCTGTTCGACGAGATCGAAAAGGCGCATCCCGATGTCTTCAACGTGCTGCTTCAGGTGCTTGACGACGGCCGCCTGACCGACGGTCAGGGCCGCACCGTCGACTTCCGCAACACGCTGATCATCATGACCTCCAACCTCGGTGCAGAATATCTGGTGGCACTGGGCGAGGGCGAGGATGTCGACAAGGTTCGCGACGACGTCATGGGCGTGGTCAAGTCGTCGTTCCGCCCTGAGTTCCTGAACCGCGTCGACGAGATCATCCTGTTCCATCGCCTGCGTCGCCAGGACATGGGCAAGATCGTCGAGATCCAGCTCAAGCGGCTCGAAAAGCTGTTGTCCGACCGCAAGATCACTCTGTCGCTCGACAAGGACGCGATCGATTGGCTCGCCAACAAGGGCTACGACCCGGCCTATGGCGCACGCCCGCTCAAGCGCGTCATGCAAAAGGAGCTGCAGGACCCGCTCGCCGAGAAGATCCTGCTCGGCGAAATCCTCGACGGCTCGACCGTCAAGATCACGGCGGGCTCGGACCGGCTCAACTTCCGCTCCAAGCCGACCGTGGTGACGGAAGCCGCAGCTTAAGTGTAGCAATACTGGCGGGGCGCAGAATGACCTTGGACGAATACAACGGCTTCTGCGCCTCGCTGCCCCACACCACCCATGTGGTGCAATGGGGCGGCGCTCATGTCTGGAAGGTGGGCGGCAAGGTGTTTGCCATCGGCGGCTTTGGCGGTGGCGAAGCGCTTGCCGTCACCTTCAAATGCTCCGAAATGGCCTTTGACATCCTCAAGGAGCAGCCCGGGCTCAGGCCCGCACCTTACCTCGCCTCGCGCGGCATGACATGGATCCAGCGCCAGAACGACGAGAGCATGGATGGGGAAGGTCTCAAGGACTACCTCCGCGAAAGCCATCGTCTTATCGCCGCAAAACTTCCCAAGGCAACGCGCAAGCAGCTTGGCTTGCCCGCATAGAGCATGATGCCCGAAAGGCGGGAACCGGTTTTCGGAAAAGATCATGCTCCACCAAGAAGATAGAGCCCCATTCCGATTCTATCGGAATGAAACAGGCTCTAGAAATGCGGTCATTTTCATGCCGCGTTCATGTTGGAAGGGTTAGCAGATCGTTATTTGATGACGGTGGATAATCATGATTCCACCGGGATCGCCTTGGGGGCGGTCGAGATTCGGAGAGATTTGGGGACCATGCTGCGCAAGATTATTGTGCTTTCTGCCGTGGCGACCGGGCTGTCGGTGCTTCAGGCCATGGCTGCGGTTGCACCTGTTGAAGGGCGCTTCGAGCCGCGCCGCGTGGCGTCAGAGCCGCAGGCGATCCGCCTGGCGCAGGACACCGACGTCGAGATATTCTACGATGGCCGGGGTAACCGCGTGCTTGTCGATCCCTATACCGGCAAGGTCATCGCCGTGCAGCCGCCGGAGACCCAATACAATCGCCAGGCGCTGCGCCGCGAACTGCGCCGCCAGCAGCTGCAACAGGATTATCGCCAGGGCGACGAGTTGCTCGGCCCGGTGCAGAACGGCGGTTACTCCGACGATGCGCCTGCCATGCCTTCGGAGCCCTTTGGCGGCGGCGACGATTATTACAACAATGATCCCAACGCCTTTCCCGAGGCGCCGGGCCAGCAGCTTGTCGAGCGCGAGCCGTTGCCCAATCCCGACGACCAGCTGGCGCTTCCCGAAAACCCGATGCGATCGGGGGGCGGCGCGTCCATCGAGCCGTCCATCGGCGTGAAGGGCCGCGAGGACGTCGCTGGCCTGCAGATCCTGCTTGATCGTGCCGGAGCTTCGCCTGGTGTCATCGACGGACGCTTCGGCTCCAATGTCGACAAGGCGCTCGCAGCCTATAATGAAATGACGGGCACCAGCCTCAAATCGACTGACGCTGCTGGTATCAAGCAGGCGCTGCTTGAGACCGGCGGCGACGCATTCGGCTCCTACACGATCACGCCGGAAGACGCGGCCGGACCGTACGTTGCGTCGATTCCCACCGACTATAGCGAAAAGGCGATGCTTGAGCGCATGGCCTTCACCTCGGTCACCGAAATGCTGGCCGAGCGTTTCCACATGGACGAGACCTATCTCAAGGCGCTCAACCCGGAGGCCAATTTCAACCGGCCCGGCACCATCGTCAAAGTCGCCAATTTCGGCAAGCTGGTGAACAAGCCGGTCGCGCGCATCGTCGCCGACAAGGGGTTGAAACAGGTCCGCGCCTACAATGAGGCAGGCCAGCTGGTCGCGGCCTATCCGGCGACGATCGGGTCGGGCGACACGCCGTCGCCGACGGGCATCCATGCGGTGTCGCGGATCGCGCTTGATCCCAACTACACCTACAACCCGAAGATCAATTTCAAGCAGGGCGAAAACGACAAGGTCCTGACCATTCCGCCGGGGCCGAACGGTCCTGTCGGTTCGGTCTGGATCGCCTTGGACAAGCCGACCTACGGCATCCACGGCACGCCCGATCCGTCCAAGATTGGCAAGACCGAAAGCCATGGCTGCGTGCGTCTGACCAACTGGGATGCGCGCGAACTCGCCAAGATCGTCAAGGCAGGCGTGCCGGTCGAGTTCATCGAATAGGGCAGCGTCGTCCCGAAAAGGGGTGCCGGTCTTCGGTCGGAATGGAACAGGCTCTAGGGCAGGGCTGTTCTGGCCGAAATCGGCTCAGGGCTCGGTGACGAGCCCCATGATGGCGTACACCAAGGTCACGTTGGCGAGCAGGATAAGGGCTGAGTAGGCGATTGCCGCTTTGCTGATTTCGGTCATGAGTTGCCTTTGTTGGGGCGCTTTTTGCCGGTTGTTCTCGCTCTCTGATTATGTTGGAGCGTAACCAGCCGTTATGGCGGGGGCAACCCACATTGTATCACGTTATTCTGATGTTCCCCGGCGGAGTGTCCACGCGGCTCCCTGGAGCCCTACTTCACAGCTGGTCGTTGTAGGGTTCCTTCATCTGGCCCACCATTCGGGCCAGGGCGGAGAACGAGGGGATATCCGCTTCGGGCTGGCAGCGGTTGGCCAGTTCCAGCAGTCTGATGGGGAAGTTGATGGCGTCGCGGTTCGACGACGACATGCCGTCGGATCGCTCCTCGGCTGTTTCGCTCGCTTCGGCCCTGCGCAAGGCGATGTCGATTTCCTCGGCCGACAGCACGCCCTTGCGGACAAGCACATGATTGATCGATGCAATGGCCATCAACAGGCCTTCGAGCTGCAGGTTGGCGACGTTCATTGATCTGGCTCCCATTCGCTACACAAACGCGCGAAGGGCTGATGCGATCCCGAAGGAGGCTCGATCCCTGCAAGTCAGTCCTCATGTCGCAGGTGCGCAATATGGGCATTTCAAGTGCAAGTGGTTAGATTACTGGGAAAGCGAAAGGATTGAGTCCCATGATCGAAATCGTCCGAAAAAGGCTTCTGTTGGCGTTGATAGTGGTAGCTGCCTTGGTTGCAGTGGTAGCGGCAGGTGCCACTATCGGGGTTATCCAAACCATCACCATGATCGCGGTAATCGCCACTTTCGTAGTTATGGGCGCTATCGTTATCGGATCGGTCGCGAGATAGGCTTGCACCGCCGATCGAGTGGCATACAAGCCGTAGCCTTCTCGATCAGCGACCCCATGTGCGTCAGCCAGGTAGAGGCACCATACCTGACGCGGTTGCGGGCTACGGTCCGCAACCTCGACTCATCACAAATGAGATTTCTGTCGGGCCGGGCCAATGGAAGCTCGCGCCACTCCACTCGCGGCTTTAGGCGCATTGCGCCGGCGCCTCTGAACTCCACGACAATGAGAGCAAGGCCAGATGGCAGTCGGCAACTAACCGACAAGTGGCGGCGAATGCCCATGCCACAAAGCTTTTGGCGCGTTGCTGGCGGCTTCCAGCTGCATTCTCAGCGGTTTTTCAGCCTGGCTTGCATTTCGCTATTGGCTCCATCAAAAATTTGCGCCTAATCTGGCGAAATCGGAGCCGCATCGCGCCGTCGACGCAATCGTCAACGCACGAACTGCTCATCTGAACAGGGAATTCGCCACGCCGCTTCGATATCGACCGTCATGACTCTTCTTCCACAGCACTGCAGCGTTCCAATTGAAGCCGGTCGCCGCGCCTGGCTTGCATAGAGAGGCAGTAGGACAATGTCATCGTTCATGCGTTCGGCACTTCCGGCGGCAGTCCTCTGGATACCCAGCCTGCTCTTCAGCTCCGTCGCCTTTGCCCAGGAGCTGCCGCCGATGCATCCGGTGGCGATCGAACATCTGCCGTTCTTCATCACTGCGCCTGGACAAACGGATATCCTTTTCAACGTGATGGTCGTCTTCTTGCTGGTGGTCGTCCTGGCTATCGGCAATCTGTACTTCCAGCTCCATGCTGTGCCGGAGCGCATGTCGCATCGCACCAGCAAGGTGCAGATGGAACTTGTGGCAGTCCTGGCGCTGATTTCCCTTATCACGCACAATCACCTGTTCTGGATCGCAGCGCTGCTGTTAGCGATGGTCGAGTTTCCTGATTACTCCACGCCGATGCAGTCGATTGCCAACTCTCTCGAAAAGCTAGTTGGAAGACGCGATATCGAGCAGGCAATGGCGACCGGCTCTGCGCCTGTCGGTGCCCCTGAGGCATTCGTCGAGCCGCCCGAAAGGCCGGCACTAGAACACGATCCCCATCGAGCCGGTTCGACAGGTGGTGCGCATGCGCCGAAAGAGGGAAACTGAGCCATGCTTGAGTTGATGCTCTGCTCGATGCTCACGATCTTTCCGGACTACCTCTATCGCCGCTACGTTCAGGGCAAGCGGATCAGGCATGAGATCACGCTCTACACCATGTGGTACGAGCTGCGCTGGGGTATCACGGCCTGCCTGATCCTGACGATTTCGCTGATCACCCTTATCTTCTACTTTCATCCCTCCACGTCGAATGTCACGGCCGTGTTCCGCACGGTTTCGGTCCTGCCCGAGTCCGGCGGCCGCGTTGCCGAGGTGTTCGTCACCTTGAACCAGAAGGTGGAGGCCGGCCAGCCGCTGTTTCGGCTTGATAGTTCTCAGCAGGAGGCGGCGCGCGAGTCGGCGCGTCGGCGTATCGCCGAGATCGATGCAGAGACGACCGTGGCGCAAACCGAGCTGGCGGCGGCGGACGGCGTGATCGCGCAGGCACAGGGCGCGTATCAGCAATCGCTCGACGAGCTTGAGACCAGGACGGAGCTGAGGCGGCGCGATCCAAATGTCGTCGCCGTGCGCGAGATCGAGCGTCTGCAGGTGGCCGCCGATGGCCGCAAGGGCGCGGTTGATTCCGCCCTATCCAACAAGCTGACCTTGGAAACGAAGATCTCTTCGCTTCTGCCGGCCCAGAAGGCGAGCACCGAAGCCGCGCTGGCACAGGCGCAGGTCGAGCTGGACAAGACCTTGATACGTGCCGGCATCGCCGGGACGCTCCAGCAATTCACGCTTCGGCCCGGCGACGTCGTCAATCCGCTGCTGCGGCCCGCCGGCATCCTCGTCCCGGCGGAGGCGGGCAAGGTCGCGCTCATCGCAGGCTTCGGGCAGATCGAAGCGCAAGTGTTGAAGGTCGGCATGATCGCCGAGGCCACCTGCATCGGCAAGCCCTACACCATCATTCCAATGGTGGTGACCCAGGTCCAGGATGTCATCGCCGCCGGCCAGGTTCGCCCGACGGATCAGCTTGTCGACGTCCAACAGATGGCGCAACCAGGAACGATCACGGTTTTTCTGGAGCCGCTCTTTGCCGGGCAGCTCGAAGGCGTGCCGCCTGGAGGCAGCTGCATCGCCAACGCCTATACCAACAATCACGATGCGCTCGCCGACCCAAGCATAAGCACGCCGCGCTGGTTGTTCCTGCATGTCATCGACACAGTCGGCCTGGTCCATGCGATGATCCTTCGTTTGCAGGCCATACTCCTGCCCATGCAGACTCTGGTCTTCGGAGGGCACTGACGGGCACTCGGCATCGTAGGCGTCCCGGGGCGCAATCGTAGCAATACGACAAAGCCATGCTATAGGTGGGTTTCCCATCCACAGCCCGTGGCGGCCTGCCGCCCAAAAGGAGACCATGTCTAGTTCCGATGGCAGTATGTCCGATTTGCTCGGCATACTGGCCGTACTTCTGCTCGTTGCCGCCAACGGTTTTTTTGTCGCGGCGGAATTTTCTCTCGTAGCCGTCCGCCGCAGCCGGGTGACCGAACTGGTCAATGCCGGCAGGCACAATGCCTCCGCCTTGAAGCGCGCGGTCGACAATCTCGACGCCAATCTCGCGGCCACCCAGCTCGGTATCACCATATCGTCGCTTGCGCTGGGTTGGGTCGGCGAACCCGCACTCGCCCATTTGATCGAACCATTGTTGAGCGCGTTGCCAGGGCCGCTTGCAACGGTAGGTTCTCACGCCTTTGCGGTTGCGATTTCCTTCATCATCATCACCACGCTGCACATCGTCCTGGGTGAACTCGCGCCCAAGAGCCTTGCCCTTCAACGCAGCGAAAGTACTGCCCTTTGGGTCGTGCGTCCGCTCGGCCTGTTCCTGCTTTTGCTCCGTCCGGCAATCATCGGGCTCAACGGACTTGGCAATCTCGTCCTGCGCCTTTGCGGTCTGCGTCCGGGGACGGGGGAGGGGTCGCTGCATTCACCCGACGAGCTCAAGCTTCTCGTTGCGGCGAGCCAGGAGGCGGGACTGTTGCACCAAGCCCAGCAGGAGGTCGTTGATCGCGTCTTCAACATCGGCAACCGGCGTATCGCCGACATCATGACGCCGCGCCGCGACGTAAATTGGATCGACGCCGACGATAGTCCCGAGGAGATGCTGCGCACGATCCGCGAATGCCGCCACGAGCAGCTTCTTGTCGGCCGCGGCGACGTCGACGAACCGCTGGGCATGATCTTGAAGAAGGACCTTCTCGAGCAGGTGCTCGACGGCAAGGCTCTCGATCCTATGGCTGTGATCCGCCAGCCAGTCACCGTTCACGAGGGAACGGCGATCTTCCGCGTGCTTGAGCAATTCAAGAAAGCACCGGTGCGCCTGGCTATCGTCATCGACGAATATGGCAGCCTGGAAGGCATCGTCACGCAGACCGACCTGCTCGAAGCCATCGCCGGCGACCTGCCTGGCGTGGAAGGAGAAGAAGCAGACATCGTCGTGCGCGAGGATGGTTCGCTTCTGATCGACGGCATGATGCTGGCGCACGACGCGTTTGCGCGCCTGGGCTTCCGATCAGGTTCGGCGGAAGGCGATTTTCACACGATCGCCGGCTTTGCCCTGTTCCAGCTTGGCCACCTTCCGGAAGCGGGTGAAACCTTTGCCTATGAGGGCTGGCGCTTCGAGATCATCGACATGGACGGCAAGCGCATCGACAAGCTGCTCGCTCGCCGGGGGCCGTTCACATCGCCGCCTTCATCAATTTGAGCCCGAACGCCCCGGGAGCCAGGATGCCGGTCGCCCACACCAGGGCCGAGGTGACATTGGCAATCTGAAACTTCAAAGCGGGCATCTCGCAGATGCCCGCCACCAGCGGCACGGACGCGCGCAAGGGACCAAAGAAGCGCCCGAAGAACACGCCCGCCACGCCCCACCGCTCGAAGAACCTGTGACCGCGCGGGATGAGGTCGGGGTGGCGCGAAAGCGGCCAGTAATTGCCGACGCTGTCCTTCAGCTTCGTGCCGATCCAGAACGAAAGCCAGTCTCCCAGTGCCGCTCCAGCGGCTGCCGCAAGCCAGAGCGGCCAGAACGCGATGCCACTTTCGCCGATGAGGACGCCGACACCCAGCAAGATCACGGTTGCGGGCAGCAACAGGGAAATGAATGCCAGCGATTCACCAAAGGCCAAAACAAAAACCAGCGGAACGCCCCAATGCTCGTATTCCCGAATGAAGGCGATGATCGCCAGCGTTATGTCATCAAGGTTCATTCATTACTTTCCAAGTCGCGCCCAAGCGTGTGAGCGACCATAAACGTCTTGCCAAAAATTGACACGACCGGGTTGAGATTTCGCCAGCTTCCGGAAGGCGCAACGTCGCCTTCAACATGGGCAAGAAACAACAAGGACCGGCAGCGTGGCAGGATCGTGACGAGATCCTCAGTGGAACCCCATCAGCGAAGAGATGCGACCGTCTTCAGGACAAGGGGATCCGCGGCTCCTGGACAAGATAGAACAGCGCCGCCGGCGAGAAGTTGGTCACCAGGAACGAAAACGAAGCCGTTTCGCGCGGGTCAACTTTGCCTTTGAGGAAAAGCAATCTGTCGTATGGTTCGAATTCACGGTGGAACTCAGCGAAACTGTCGGACCGGATCATGTCCGTCTGGCGAAGGGCCTGATCGAACGATAGCCCATCGCCGAAATCGCTTGGCCGATTGAGAATGCTTTGCAGCTCAAACTCAAATTCCGTCCAGGCGTGATCGCTGTTGTTGAGAGCGACAATCCTCAGCGGGACGAAACCGGTCGCGTAGTTGCCGGAAGTGCCGGGCGGCTGGACCGGCCGGATGGCGCGTATGGTGAGCGTGACCGGGTTTGCCGTATCAAGTTCTTCGGTGATCGTGAAGGGATCGGCCGCTGTTCCGGCTCCCGAAGCGGCAATGATCCGGAAGCCGCCGAGTTCGTCGGAAAACGAGTAGGCGCCGGCCTGAAAGATTCCGGGCTTTGCGTCGCCGGCGTATGCGCGGAGCCCGCTCGCCGCCAACGAGGCCGCCAACGCTGCTGCAAGGCGTGCGCCTGACATCCGGATCGACGGACGGTGCCACATGGCTTGATTATGCAGGACAATGCCCGAGCCGCATACTGGAAAGGTGCCCCTTCCACCAAACCGCCGCTTCGACGGCTATGTCTGCCGCGCCGGTTCGGCGTGGCCTATGATGCGGCCGACATTTGGATGCAGGGACCTGATTTCCCGCTCCAACTGGTCGACGGCGGCATGCGCCTCCGTCACCGGCATGTCAGGCGGAAGCCTGCAATGAAAGTTCACGATCAGCCCAATACTCGTCGCGCGGATGCGAACATTGTGGACGTCTTTTACAACCCCTACCTGCGCCGCGGACGCGACCAAGGAGCGCTCGATGTCGCGATGCTCCTCGTTTGAAGGCGCCCCGCCATCCAGCCATTCGGCCGTCTTGGGTTCGATATGGGTGTCTATTTCGGTATCTTTGCCGACTTCCTGGCGGATTGCGGCCTCAAGGTCGCTTGCGACCGCATGGGCCTGGTCGAGGCTGAGCTCGGCGTCCACTTCAATGTCCAGGCTGATCGACAGGTCCTTGCCGACACGCTGCACGGTCAGCCGATGGATGGCCGCGCCCCGGTTCGCCGCGATGATGCGAACCTGCGTTTCGATGCTTTCGTCGTCAACCGACCGGGCTTCGGTTTCGACAGTCACTTCGGCGTTCGGAAATCCCTCATGCACGGCGCGGACGACGTCAGCCTTGACGCTGGCGAGGCGCTCGGGCGACAGCGCCCGGGAGACGGCGACGAGCACTTCGACGAAGGGGGCGGCACCTGCCATGCGCACCCGCGTGCGAATGACTGCAACAACATCGGGAACCTTGCTCACTGCCGCTTGGATCGTCGAATCCATGCCCTGCGGTGCTGCATCGACCAGCGATGCGAAGGCGCGGCGACCAAGCTTGACCGCAGCCACGACGATGAAGCAGGCGACAATCAACGCAGCGATGGCGTCGGCCGACAGGTAGCCAAGGGTGACGAGAATGATGCCGATCAGGACGACACCTGAGGAGAGCATGTCAGCCAAAAAATGCAAGGCGTCCGCCTCAAGCGCAGGACTGCCTGTCGCTATCGCGACCCGGCGCAGCGCCCGGACACGCCAAAAATCGACGATGATCGACACCACCAGCACCGCAATCGCGATCGGGGCGGCTTCGATCTGGTGTGGTTCACCGAAAAGGCGTTTGATGGCCTCGAACCCAATCCAGCCGGCAGCGCCAAACAGCAGCAGGACCTGGAACAGGGCGGCCATGCTTTCCATCTTGCCGTAGCCGTAGTGATGAACTTCATCCGCCGGCTTGTTGCTGACGCGCACGGCCCACCAGGTGACAAGCGTCGCGACAAAATCCAACGACGAATTAACGCCTTCCGAAATGAGACCGATACTGCCGGTCAGAAAGCCGATTGCGAATTTCGAAAGGGCAAGAAACGCGCTCGACAGCATCGAAACGAGCGCCACCCGTTCTTTGTCTTTTTGCATGAAATTTCTCTTTTTCGGACAAGCGGCGACATCGATTGTCGTGCGCCTGGAGGTTGATCGACCTCGGTCTTGCAGAGCCGGTGAAACACCGACCGAGCGCGCCACGCGGCTTGCGCGAGCATGTTGACGCGCTCCCGCCTGCAGGCGGTTGCTACTCCCCGATAGGCAGCCAAGTAAGCCGCAGGTTGTAAAAAGTCAACAATTACAATTGCTTGCTGTTGAGAGCCATTTGCATGTGTGCATTTTACGCGCCGAAAGGAACGGCCGCGCGGCAGCAGCGCCAGGCATTTGGTCGGCACAAGCTGCCCCCGCCGGCAACGGCCGGCTAAGGCGTGTCATCGAAACCAAACGCAGCGACCGAGGGTAAACCCGGGTGCTGAGGCTTAAGCCGGAGCCTTGGCCAGGGTCTCCAGATTGGTGCGCAGCGCGTCGACAGGTTGCTGCAGGATCGCTGCGACGCCAGGTATCGACAGGACCTGATCGAGATGCTTGTTGATCGTCGGCATTGAGGCCGTGATGACGGTGGCGAGCGCACCACGCCCTGCCGTCGGCAGCTGCGCGGCAAGTCCGCCAATCTTGCCGAATTGCGCCTGCGCATCCTGAAGCTTGGGCAGGGCGGTCTCGGCGGTCGCGGCATCCCTGACCCCATTCAAGGAGTTGTTCAGCAGGTCGAGCGCCGAAGTGGTCTGGTTTGCAATGTCGGTCCCACCGGGCACGCCCTTGAGTACTGTCAAAGCCTGCATGGCGCTGGCTGCCAGGCCGCCTGGGGCAACGGATGCTGTCGTTTCCGGGGAGGCCGCCATCGGCTGGGTTTGCGTTCCGGCCTGTTCCCTGACGGGCGGTGTCGTTCTATGGCCGAACATCCACCATCCGGCGGCCAGAACGACGGCAAGCGGGATGGCCCAATATGCCCAGTTCATCGACGATGCTGTGGATGCGGCTGCTCGCGAAGCCGGCTGAGGGGCATAGGTTGCGGTTTGCGGCGCCGGGCTTGCGGCGCGGGTGGTCTGTCCGGCCACGCCAGCAATATCGCCGAGCAAGCCTGATCCCTTCAGGAGGTCGCCAAATCCGGCGGGAAGTGCAGCCTGGATGTTGGCTTTTTGCGAACTCAACATCCGGGCCAGGCCAGATGCATCAAGATTGCCGGCGGTGGCCTGCGTTGCCAGTGCGCCTGTAACCACGGGGGCGAGAAGTCCGAGCAAAGACGAGGATGCGCCGGGGTCGACGCCGGCAAATCTGGATATCGTGCTGGCAAGCGTTTGCGTGGTCGAGCCTCCGAAAAGAGATGAAACCATGTTTAGTCCGTTTTGTTCTAGGGTCTTTTGGCCCGATCCGCCGAGTACGCTGTTCAAGCTGTCCAGGATGCCAGGCGACTGTTGCGACACCGTATCATAGAGTTTTCGCGCACCATCAGGCGTGGCGGCCACCTTGGCGAACCCTCCGAACAGCGCCGGCACTGTTGCCGCGGCGACCTTCTGCGTTGCGTTGGCGTCCAGGCCAAAAACAGTCGCGATCCTGCTGATCATGTCGGGTGTCAGGGATTGCATTACGAGCGAGATGAGATTTGTTGCCACGATCGTCCTCCTCCTGTGTTGGGAGTGTAGGGGACCTCGGCGATCATGAGTGCACGGGAAACCGCCGTGGTCGGGCTATTGGACGGCTAAGTCCAGCCACCGAGTTTAACAGCCGTGCGGTCGTATCACCAGTTGTATTTAAGATCATGCTAATTGAAGGCGGTAGGCGGCGCCGCGAGCAGTATCAGGTGATGAGCCCCCAAGCCCGGGCCTTGCGGCGGCTGGCGGTGAAAGCCGAGGCGACTGAGCGGGGCAAGAACACCGAGCGGGGCGCGAACGTCGCGCCACATACATAAACTAGGAAGGCACGGCCTCGCGCCCCGCTTCCCGAACTTTCCTCATCCTGAGCCTGTCGAAGGATGACAATGGCCAGACCGGAAACGGGGCGTGGCGACGAACAGGCACGCGCTCTTTTCCCGCGCCTGGCTCCGCGAAATCATTTCCCTTGGTCACTTCCCGCGCAACCTTCACGCACATAGTCTCGCTCCATGGACACATCAGACACCGTGCCAAACAACAACCACGTCTTTTGCCCGCCCGAGGCCCGGCGCTATGTGCTGGTGTCGGCGATCCTTGCATCCAGCATGGGCTTCATCGACGGTACGGTGGTGTCGCTCGCCATGCCGATCATCCGCGCCGACCTCGGCGCGTCGCTGGTCGACGCCCAGTGGATCAGCAATGGCTACATGCTGTTTTTGTCGGCGCTTGTTCTGCTTGGCGGTGCCGCCGGCGATGTCTTCGGCGTGCGCAACATCTTCGCCACCGGCATTTTGCTGTTCATGGTCACGTCGGCGGCCTGCGCGCTGGCTGTCGATGCCGACATGCTGATCATCACGCGCGCCGCCCAAGGCATAGGTGCGGCACTGATGGTGCCGGGCAGCCTCGCCATCATCGCAAAAGCCTACCCGACTGAGACACGCGGCAAGGCGATCGGCCAATGGGCGGCATTCTCGTCGCTGACCACCGCCATGGGACCGTTCGTTGGCGGCATGGTGCTGTCTTTCGGCGCCGAATGGATGTGGCGGCTGATCTTCGCCATCAACGTGCCGATCGGGCTTGTCGCCCTCGCCATGATCTTTGCCAAGGTGCCGCGCGACCGGCCGTCCGCCAAGCGCAAGCTCGACATCGCAGGGGCGGCCCTTGCGACCGCCGGCCTCGGCCTGATGGCCTGGGGGCTGACAGCTTTCGGCCTGCCTGTTGAGGCAAGGGCCGTCTCGCCATGGGGCTGGATCGCGCTTGGCAGCGTAATCTTCGTCGGCTTCATTGCTTGGGAAAAGCGCGCGCGCGCACCGATGGTCAAGCTTGGGCTGTTTGCCTCGCGTGCCTTCGCCGGCGCCAACCTCTACACGCTGATCCTGTTTTTCGCCTTCAACGCGGTGCTATTTTTCCTGCCGATGACCGTCGTCTCAGGCTGGGGCGTCAAGGAATGGGAGGCGAGCCTGCTGTTCTTGCCGCTGTCGTTGTTCATCGCCGGCCTGTCGAGCTATTCGGGCAGGCTGTCCGACGCGATCGGGCCGCGCTGGCCACTGACCATAGGCGCTGCGATCGTCGGCATCTCTTATGTGGGCCTCGCGCTCACCATGCCGCTGATGATGCTGTGGCAAGTGACTTTCCCGATCCTGCTGCTCAAGGGGCTAGGCATGGCGATCGTGGTTTCGCCGGTTTCGGCGGCAGTGATGCGGGCGACGCCAGAAGAAGACACAGGGCTTGCCTCGGGCATCAACAACGCGCTTGCGCGCGCCGCCGGCCTGATGGCGGTCGCTTCGCTCGGTGCCGTCGCCGGCGTCGTCTTCGCCAAGGTTTTGGGAACGGCCGCACCCGGTGCGGAGTTCGGCGCCTTTGTCGCGTCACCGCTCGATGCCGCCGCCGAGGCGCTCAGGGTATCGGCGACCAACAGTGCCTTTTCAGTGATTGCCGCCATTTCGGCCGCAATGTGTTTTGTTGCGGCAGTGGTTGCCTGGTTCACCCAGCCGTCATGGAAGAGGGTCGCCGAAAAGCCCGGGACAACTGTTCAGACAGTTGCCGATTGATGCAATTGTATGAGCTGCGCTAGCACCTTGTTAAGGCTTTGGAGGCATGTCTTTGGTTTCGAAAAAGGCGGAAATCATGTCGGCAATCGACAAGCGTAGGCACCAGGGCCTGGGCGAGGCCACGTCGTGGCGAACCGCTATCTGGCGAGGATACATGCCCTACGGAATCTGGCTGCTGCTATGTGTCGTGCTGTTTGCGATAGACACTCAGGTCAACCTTTTCGAGCAGCTCTATCAGGCAACGCGCACCTATGAAGACTGGCAGCTGGACGAATTGCTGTCGCTGCTGCTTTGTGCCGGTATCGTTGCCCTTGTCATGCTCGGCATTCGCACCCGGCAGCTCTCGCGTGAGATCGCGCGGCGCGAGGCAGCCGAACGCCTTGCTCATGATACCGCCCGCCATGACCCGCTCACTGGCCTTGCCAATCGCCGCCGCTTCCGCGAGGAAATCCACGCCTCGATCGGCCGATCCAGCGGCTCGCCTTCCGGTTGTGCCGTGATCTATATCGACCTGGACGGGTTCAAGCCGGTCAACGACAGGCACGGCCATGCCGCTGGCGACGCGGTGCTGGTCGAGGTGGCGCAGCGGATCGCAACTGCGGCGCCGAAAGGGGCGACTGTTGCCCGGCTCGGTGGCGACGAGTTCGGCGTGGTGCTGCATGATGTCAGCAATCCCGAAGCGCTGCTGTTCCTGAGCCAGCGGCTCCAGCGCGACATCGCCAAGCCCATCGAAGCGGATTCGCTGCAGCTGATTGTGGGCGCCACGATCGGCATCGCGGTCTTCCCCGACGACGGGGGCGATCCAGAAGCCCTGATCGCGGCTGCGGACCGGGCCATGTACATCGCCAAGCGGGCCAAATACGACGCACTGGCAAGTGACGGCATCGCAAGCGTCGCGAGCTGAGCTTAGCCGCTGGTCTTTGCGGTGCTCGCGACCTTGAGTGCGTCTTTGTTTTCGTCCTTGAGCAGATCGTCGATGCGCTCGCGCTCGCGCTTGAAGGCCGTCAGTTCGTCGCCAGTCAACGCACGCCCGGTGGGCAGGCGCACACGCATCGGGTCGACCTTGGTGCCATTGACGATCAGCTCGTAATGCAGATGCGCGCCGGTCGATAGGCCGGTGGTGCCGACATAGCCGATGACCTGGCCCTGGCGGACGCGGGCGCCCGGAACGACCTCACCTGCGATGCGGCTCTGGTGATTGTAGGATGTCTCGTAGCCATTGGTATGGCGGATGATCGTCTGCTTGCCGTAGCCGCCGGCCCAGCCAGCCTTTTCGACGATGCCATTGCCCGACGCGATGATCGGCGTGCCGGTGGGGGCTGCCCAATCGACACCGGTGTGCATTTTGACATAGCCGAGGATCGGGTGCTTGCGGCCGCCGAAGCCGGAGCGGAACCTGCCATTGGGCAATGGGTTGCGCAGCAGGAACTGACGCGCGCTGCGGCCGTCCTCGTCGAAATAGTCGACCGCGCCGTCGTCCATCTGGAAACGGTAGAAGTTGCGGGTGTTGCCGCCGAAATTCGCCGAGACATAAAGCAGCTCGGAATCGTCTGATGCCTTGTCGTCGCCGTCGGGCTGGGAGAAGAACACCTCGATGCGGTCGGACGGATTGAGGCGCGACTGGAAGTCGACGTCGGAACTCAAAAGCCTGACCAGCTTCTTGGTCATGTCCTGCGACATGCCGTAGGAATAGGCCGCCCGATAGATGCCGTCATAGACCGTGGGCAACGCACCACGCGACGTCGACACCCTTGGCGTGTCATCGAAGGCGGTGGCGATCTCCGGGTTCGGCTCCGGCTCGTCGCCCGGTACGAACTGGTTTCGGTCGTCGAGCGCGATGGTCAGGATATGCTGGGCGCGGTCGTAGACGCTGGTGCGCACGATCTTGCCGACATCGCCGCGAACCTCGAGGCCGATGCGCAGCACGGTGCCGGCTTTGAGTGCCGTGGCGTTGAGCAGGCGCGAGATTGCTTTCGCCATGCCTTGGGCGTCCTCGCCGGCATAGCCTGAGTCAGCCAGCGCATCGACGATCTTGCGGTCTTTTTCGAAGGCGATGATGTCTTCGGCATAAGAAAGTGTTTCTGGATCGACGTCGGCGCGGGACGAGACCGAGACATTCTCCGGCACGATCTTGATGCCATAGGAACCGGCGAGCGTCTGGTCGGCGAAGGCGTCGCCGAAACGCTGCGGGTCGATATAGTGCAAGGACGCGACCTGGATGTCGCCTTCGGTGAGGTCGCCGCCGGCGTCGCGCACCACCTTTTCGACCTCATTGGCGGAAAGGGCCGAGGTCTCGTCAAAGGTTGCGGTCTCAACTGGGAAGTCGACGGTCTTGAGGCTCATCTCGCTCTCGACCTTGACGCCGTAGATCTGGCCGGTCGCAGCCGCGGGTGCCGCCGGCTGAGCGGGGCCATCTTCAGCAAAGACCGTCAGGGGATCGAAAGCGGGGTAGCTACGTGTGGTGGGATGGCTTGCTGCCAGCGCCATCTTGATCTGCACGAAAGGCATGGTGCGGATCACGTCGCGGTCACCTTGCTTGGTGACCATCGACACTTCCATGCGCCGTCGGTCCTTGGCCTTGGCGATCTGGCGCAGCGGCGCAAGGCGCGTGGTCTTGGCCTTCTGGCCGGCGTCGCCGCCAGCGGCAAGCGTTGCGAGTTCGGCGATCTCAGGTGGGGTCGCAAGCTGCTCGCGTCCGTCGAGGGCAGCAAAAAGTGCCACGCCCATCAAGACGGAGGACGTTACGCCGGTGAGGAAAGTGCCTGACAGCCAACGTGCCGAGACCTCGCGACGGTCCGGGGGACCGGCGCGGCCATCCGCGATAAGCGGCGGCTCATTGCCGAGCTCGGCTATGGTCTGGTCCGTATCCTGCATCAAGTACGGTAAATATCCCCGACGCTTTGCGCCCGCTTGCTTTTAGTTGCCAAGACATTTGCCTGTCATGGCGCTCCAAGTCAACGAACCGCGATCCGTCAGCCTGCCCCTCTCTATATATAGGGTGCGCGTACAGACTCATTCCGCGCCAAGGCCGCTTCGAGACATCTGCGCGTATTGGGGCGGGAATAGGGCTTCGTGAGCAGCATGGGCCTTTGTCCATGCGATAAGAGAAAGCGGAAAGCTGCCGGGCACTCTTCTTACATATAGCGGCGCACGGATGGAGCCTGTTTGGTGTCCGCAGTCAGCTGGCCAGAGCGCCCGCGTGAATCGGCCCTGAATCATTTTTGCCGGTCGATTTCGGGCGTGGCCGCCCGGCTTTGTTCGTCCGATTCCGTTTGTTTTGGTGTCATTTCGCGTCTGACGAGCCATTGCCGCCTTGGTTTTCGCGTTGAGATTGAATGGGTTGGGTGGGTTGGGCTGTGGCGGTGGTTGGATTTGGGCGGGTTTTGATTTGTTTAACTTTTGCTTCCGCAG